>JAEWBF010000090.1 GCA_023391285.1 Verrucomicrobiota bacterium | reverse complement strand
CGCCCTACATTACGCTGAGGGGCATGAAAAAGGGCGGGTCGGAAGACCCGCCCTGCGGACTAGAGGAAGCGGAGGAGTTTAGACCGCTTTGAGGAGGGCGGGGTGTTCGACCTGGGTGTCGATTTGGTGGCGGCGAGTTTTCCGGAGGTGGTGGCGTTTGCCGAGCATGCGGTCGAGTTTGTCGATGAGAAGAGAGATGGCTTTGTGGCACTCGTCGGCTTGAACGGTGGCGTTCATGTCGGGGCCGTGGATCTCGATGTGGCCTTTGGCCGTGAACCGGTTGGCGACGGCGGCGTTGCGGTCGCATTCCAACTCCACGCGGATACGGATGATCCGATCCTCGTGACGAAACAGTCGCTCGGATTTCTCGCGCACGAACGTTTTAAGGGAAGGAGTGAGCTCGAGATGAATGCCTGAGACGATGAGTTCGTGGTTGTTTTGTCTGTTCATGATACTCCGTTTGTTTTGGTTTTCAGAAAACCAGAGCGAGGGCTCTGGCTGAAATTCCACCTGTTCGAAGTCTGTGTCCTCGCCACGCGAAGCGCTCCAAACTTTCTCGGCCGTCGTTGTGACGGGCGGATCTTCCGGTATTGGAAAATCGTTCATCGAACGGTGCGGGACACTGCGGCCGCAGCTCGTGTTTTGCAACCTGTCTCGGACAACTCCGGCCATAAATCTAGCGCAGCTTAAGCTACGCCATGTGATCTGCGATTTAAGCGACAGGAAGGCCGTGAAACACGGGGCGGAGGCCGTGCGGGAGTGGCTAAGTCGCGATGTGCCAGCGGGGCGGGTGCTGCTCATCAACAACAGTGGTTTCGGCGCATATGGCTCATTTCCTGAGCCCAACTTAAGCCATCAACTCGAACTATTAGATGTTAACATCCGGGCGCTCGTGGAACTGACGGGACGGTTGCTGCCGGAGATCAAACGGCGGGGCGGGGTTGTAATGAATGTGGCGTCGACGGCGGCGTTTCAGCCGACGCCGTATATGGCGTCGTATGGGGCGTCGAAGGCGTTTGTGCTGCATTGGACGCTGGCGCTGGATGCGGAGTTGAAAGGAAGCGGGGTGCGGGCGATGGCGGTGTGTCCGGGGCCGACGAAGACGGAGTTTTTCCGGCGGGCGGGGTTGAAGAAAGGGAGCGTGGCGGACGGGTTGAGCATGCCCGCGGAGGTGGTGGTGGAGGAATCGCTGCGCGCGATGGGGCAGGGGAAGAGCTTGGTGGTGACCGGGTGGAAGAATAAGCTTTCGGCGATGGTGGGTGGGATGGCGCCGAAGCGGCTCGCGACTTGGGCGGCGGAGAAGGTGGTGGGGCGGTATCGGATGTCGCGGGTGGAGAATCCGAGCCGATGAACAAGGAGGAATTCGACGGGTTTTCGCGGCGGGCGTGTGCGTGGCCGAGGCGGGTGTCGCAGGGACCGGCAAGGTTGATTGCGGAGGAGGAGTTGAAGTCGTGGATCCTTTTCGAGGACGAGCGGCTGCTGGTGATCGGGAAGCCGGGCGACGTGGTGTGTCATCCCTCGAAGGCGGGGCCGTGGTCGAGTTTGGTCGGGGCGGCGCGGGAATATACGCGGCTGGAGACGGTGCATCTCGTTTTTCGATTGGATCGGGAGACGAGCGGCGTGGTGGTGATTGCGAAAGATGCGAAGATGGCCAGCAGGTTACAGGTGGCGATGCAGGAGCGGAAAGTCGGGAAGGTTTATCGAGCGATCGTGTGGGGCGAGTTGAAGGAGGCGGTGACGGTGGATCGCGCGCTGGGAGATGACGTGAACAGTCCGGTGTTCGTGAAGTCGGCGGTGGTGGAGGAAGGCGGGCAGCGGGCGGTGACGCATTTTGCGCCGGAGGCGGTGGCGGGGGGAGCGAAGCGAGGGGGTGAAGGGGGCGGGGAGGTGTTTTCGCTGGTGCGCGTGGTGACGGAAACGGGGCGGAAGCATCAGATCCGGGCGCACGCGCAGTGGCTGCGGTATCCGATTGTCGGAGACAAAATCTACGGGCCGGATGATCGGTTGTATCTGGAGTTCATCGATGGCGGTTGGACGCCGGCGATGGCGGAGAAGTTGCTGCTACCGCGTCAGGCGTTGCATTGCGCGGAGATCGATTTGCGCGCGGCGGGGGTGGAGCGGGTGTTCGTGGCGCCGCTGGCGGAGGATATGCGGCGGTTTTGGGGGGAGAAAACCCGGCCGAATTGAACCACAAAGGCGCGGAGGCACGGAGAAGGACGGAAATTAGGGTTTCTCTGTGGCTCTGTGTCTTTGTGGTTGATGATGGATCGTGGCTTCGACGGCGGCGCGGAGGGCGCGGGTGCGGGTGGGGAGGTCGAGGGCGGAGGGAGATTCGAGCGTGTAGGTGAGCGGCGTGTGGTGAGCGAGGAGGTAGATGGCTTCGGGCCATTGGTCGCGTTGAAGCGGGTCGGAGGTGGGGCGAATCAGGCCGCGCGCGACGGATTCCCGGCCATCGATGATCGCGGCGGTTTCGATCGGGCAGCATTTCTCGACGGCGGCGAGCATGGCGTCGACGTGGCTGGGGCGGTCGGTGGGGTTGAGCTCGTAAAGATAGAAGCCTTTGGACTCCCAGTCTTCGTGAAGGCAGATCGTGAAATCGAAATTAGGCTGGTGTTGGAGCCAGCGGACGTGGGCGCGGATCTCGGAGGAGGCGAGGTGTTTGTAGTCGCGGTTGAGATCGAGGCCGTCGGCGTTTTCACGGGTGCCGCGGAGAAAACCGGTGGGGTTGAGGAGCGGGCAGAGAAACCAATTGGCACGGGTGTCGAAGATGCCGGATTCGAGCATGTCGAGCAGCGCGAGCGGGCCGGCGGGTTCGTCGCCGTGAATGCCGGCGGAGAAATAGAGGCGGGGGCGGGGACCGGGGGTGCGTTTGGTGAGGGCGAGGAGAGGAACGCCGGCGATGGAGCCGAAGGGTTCGACGCGGAATTTGGCGGCGCGCGCGGCGTGTTCGAAACGGGCGACGAGGTCGGAGGGGTTGAACGCTGGAAGGTCGGCGCTAGGATTCACAAATCGGAATAGAAACCACGAAACACACGAAACACACGAAAAGCTCGGCTGAACGGGACGAGTAAAAACTTTCGTGTGTTTCGTGTGTTTCGTGGTTTTTTGGGCGAATGTCTTCTGTTCGCGTTCGTTTTGCTCCCAGTCCCACGGGGTTCTTCCACATCGGCAGTGCGCGCACGGCGCTGTTCAACTGGCTTTATGCGCGGCACACGGGCGGGACGTTTATCCTGCGGATCGAGGACACGGACAAGGAGCGGAACAGCGAGCAGTTCCTCAACGTGATCTACGATTCGCTGACCTGGCTCGGAATGAATTGGGACGAAGGCCCGCAAGTGGGCGGCGAGTTTGGGCCCTACCGGCAGAGCGAGCGGGCGCATGTCTATGCGGAGTATCTGCAGAAGCTGCGCGACGCGGGGCGGACGTATGAGAAGGACGGCGCGATCTGGTTCAAGCTGCTGGGCGAGCGCCATGAGGTGTTCGACGATCACCGGAAGAAAACGGTGACGAAGGTGAAAGTGGCGCCGACGGTGATTGAAGATCGGATACGCGGGCGCGTGGAACGGGTGGAGGACGAGGATTTCGTGATCTTCCGGTCGGATGGGAATCCGGTGTTTCACTTTGTGAACGTCGTGGACGACATCGCGATGAACATCACGCATGTGATTCGCGGCGAGGATCACCTGTCGAACACGAGCAAGCACGTGGAGTTGTTCAAGGCGCTGGGTGCGCCGGTGCCGCAGTTCGCGCACATCCCGCTGATTTTGAAGCAGAATGGTCCGGGCAAGATGTCGAAGCGCGACCAGGGAGCGTTGATCGAAGAGTATCAGCGGCGTGGATATCTGCCGGAAGCGCTGGTGAATTTCCTGAGTTTGCTCGGATGGAATCCGGGCGACGACCGGGAGAAGATGCCGATCGAGGAGATCGTGCGGTTGTTCGATTTGCCGGGCGTGAATCAGAGCAATGCGCGTTTCGACGACAAGAAACTCGCGCACATGAACATGGCGTATCTGCTGGAGTTGCCGGCGGAGACGTTTGTGGCGAAAGCGCGGGAGTATTTCGTCGCGCATGCGGCGGCGGGGAATGTGAGCGCGGCGCTCGCGGCCGAGGCGGATTACTTTCGCGAGGTGATGGTCCTGGCGCAGCCGAAGGTGAAAGGCGTGGAAGAATTGCCGGCGTATACGGCTTATTTCTTCACGGAGGATTTCGCGGTGGATGCGAAAGTGCGCGACAAGGTGATGACGAAGGGCGATCCGAAGGCGCGGCTGCGGGAACTCGCGGATGCGGTGAAGAGCGGGCAGATCGATTTTGCGAGTGAGGTGTCGATCGAGGACGGGATCAAACGGCTCGCGGCGGAGAAGGGATTTGGGTTTGGCGATTATCAGCCGGTGGCGCGGCTGGCGTTGTCGGGGACGAATGTGGGGCCGAGTATTACGGGGATGATGCGAGTGATGGGGAAGGAGCGGGTGATCGCGAGGTTCGGGAAGTTGTTGGCGGGGTGACACACTCCGGCGACACACCCGGAGACACACCCCGGCGCTTTGCGCCGCCCCTCTCTAGAGGGGAGCTTCGGTTGGGGGGGGCTTGGGGGCGACCTCGGGAAGGTGCCGGAAGGCGCGGCGTGTTGACGGCGGGGTCGGGAGACCCCGCCCTACAATGGCGAGTTGCGGCGTAGAGCGAGCTGGCGGGCTACAGCTTGGCGGAGATGAGCTTCAGGAGCTCTTCGTGGCTGTGGACGGAGGGGAGCTGCGGGAATTGGGCGATCACGTTTTCGGGGGCATGGATCAGGATGCCGGTGTCGGCCTGGCAGAGCATCGCGGTATCGTTGAAGGAATCGCCGGCAGCGATGACGTTGTAGTTGAGGCGTTGAAAAGCTTCGACGGCGTGACGTTTCTGGTCGGCGAGGCGGAGTTGGTAGCCGGTGATGCGATCGTTTTCCACGACCAAGCGGTGGCAGAAAAGCGTGGGCCAATTGAGCTGGCGGATAAGCGGAATGGCGAACTGCTCGAAGGTGTCGGAAAGGATGATGAATTGAACGCGACCGCGGAGGGCGTTGAGGAAATCGACTGCGCCGGGAAGGGGCGACAGGGTGCCGATGACCTCCTGGATCTTGGAGAGGGTGATGCCGTGCCGATCGAGGATATCGATGCGGTAGCGCATCAGCTTGTCGTAGTCGGGTTCGTCACGCGTGGTGCGGCGGAGCTCGGGGATGCCGGTGCGTTCGGCGACGGCGATCCAGATTTCGGGGGTGAGGACGCCCTCCATGTCGAGGGTGACGATGCTTTGTTTCACTGGACGAAGAGTGAACGGGAGGTCCGGCTGGCGAGGCAAGCAGGGAGACGTTGGGGAGAATGGAACGGCGCGTTGGGGACCCCGACGCGTCGGGGCAGGCTAACGCGCCCTACCCGAGCTTTTCGCGGAGCTCTTTGTAGCGCGTGCGGCCGACGGGGAGGCGGAGGCCGTTGTGAAGTTCGGCTTCGTAGTGACTGCCTTCCTGGGCGTGGAGGGCTTTTACGGCGTCGAAACGGACGAGGTAACTTTTGTGAATGCGCTCGAAAACGGGCGGGAGGATGGCGTGGAGTTTCTCGAGGGTTTTGTCGTGGAGCTCGCGTCGGCCGTCGTCGAGCACGAGTTCGGCGTAAGCGCCGGCGCCCTCGACGTAGAGGATGCGATCGATGGGCACGAGCTCGACGCGACCGTGCTTGCGAATCGCGAGGAATTTGGCGGCGGAGACGGCGCGGGCGTCGCGTTCGGTGGCGCGTTGCAGGGCGGCGGCGAGGCGCTCGCGGGAAAAAGGTTTCGGGACGAAATCGAGAACGCCGTATTCGAAGGCACGGAGAGCCTGGTCGACGTTGGCGGAGACGATGATGGTGTGGAACGAACCGGCGACGGAGGAGGCGAGGAGCTGCATGCCATCGCGACCGTGAAGATTGAGATCGAGCAGGAGCAGATCGATCGGCGATTCGTCGAGGCGGGCGCTGGCTTCGGAGAAGAAGGAGGCGATGCGGATGGACGTGATTTTGTCGGAAAGGAGTTCGCGGCAAAAGCGCTCCAAGCGTTGGGCGAGCAGCGGTTCGTCTTCGGCGATGAGGATCCTCATGCGGTTTTGGGGGCGCGACGAAGAAGGTGGGCGGACGGGTCGGGGGTGGACAGCTGTGCGTTGGGTGGAGCGGAGACGAACGGAACGGTGATGATGGTTTCCCAGCCCGAAGGCGACGGGTGGCTCGCGAGCGACCACGCGGCGGTGAAGCTTTCTTCGAGACGGGCTTTGATGTAGCGGAGGCCGGTGCCTTCGGCGGGCGAGGCGGGTGGCGTATCCGATTGGCGGAGACCGTCGGCGCGCAAGGTGTAGGTGGTCGAGCTGCCGTGAGATTCGGCGGCGAGATGGAAGCGGATGGCGCCGTCGCGCGGGAGGAGATGAGTGAGTCCGTTTTCGATCAGCGTGAGGAAAAGTGCGGGCGGAATCTGAGCGCGCGGCGAGATGCCTGCGGTGACGAGCGAGCAGTGGGCGCCCTTGCGGAGGCTCATGACGTGGAGGTGGGCCTGGCAGAGCTCCAATTCCTGGGAAAGCGGAATGAGTTTCTCGCTGGAGATGCGATTGAGCAGGCGGAATTCGTCGGCAAGGGCTTCGATGAGCGTGACGGCGGTTTTCGGCTGCTGCTCGATGATTTCGACGAGGGCGGCGAGGGTGTTGAGGACGAAGTGCGGCTCGATGTTTTTCTTGAGGAGCTCGATCTCGAGACGAGCGGCGGTGAGCTTGGCTTGCTGGGCCTCCTTGCGTTCGTCGCGGAGTTGGAGGACGAGGGCGAGCAGGAGTCCGAAGGCGGCGGGCCCGGCGCTGATGAAAAACGCGTGGTCGAGAAATTCGAACGGAGCGAACAGCAGGGCGAGGAGCGAGGCGGCGAGACCGGCGGTGGCGAAGCCGGCGCCGCGTTTGCGGCGGACAATGGCGAGAATGGACAGAAATAACGCGGCGGTAAAACCGACGGCGAAGGCGTGAAAGCCGATGATGTTGTAGTAGGAGTTGCCCAGCCACACGCCGATCATGGGAATCGCGACAAAGGCGTAGAGCCAGCGGGGTTGTCCGACGCGGAAGTGGTGCAGCACGAAAATGGGGAGGAGCGCGGCGACGGCGGTGACGAAGCCGGCGGTGGCGACTGACCGCGGGTAGTGCCAGTGATACGGATAATCGAAGAGCCAGCGCCAGGCTTGCAGTGCCTGCATGATGGCGGCGCAAAGGAAGAGCAGGGAGAATAACAGCAGCGGAAGCCGGCGTCCGGCGATGAGCCACATGAGACCGAAGACGACAGCGACGACCAGCGCGGCGCCGACGGCCATGACGGAGAGCATGGCGGTGCGGGAACGTTCCACGAGGAGATCGCGGAAATTGGCCCAGCGGAAGAAAAGGCCATAGTTCGCGCTGCTAAACCCGGTGTGAAAACTCGAGAGACGAAGGGCGACGACGTGTTCGCCGGGGCCGAGGAGATCGTCGGGGATTTGAAAAAGGGCGTCGACGTTGCCGGGGATTTCTTCGGCGGCCGACGAGGCCGGGCGGCCGTTGCGTCCGACGAGATGGCCATCCCAGTAGAGGTCGTAGCTTGCGACCATTTTGAGCAGAAGGCCGTCGCGCAGCGGGAGTGTGTCGGTGTCGTGGAGCTGGAGCCGCCAGCGCACCCAGTAAATCCCTTCGCGCGAAGGCAGCTGCATCCGGGTGATCGGAAGCCAGGAGGAATCGTCGTGGTCCGGGGCAGCCCAAGCGGGATCGTCGCCGGGTTGGAATCGGAAGATGAATCGCGCGTTCGCTTCGGCGACAGCGGGCGAACTCGGGTCTTCGGAGCCGCGAAGATCGAAGGCGGCGAGGCTGAAAAGGACCAGCCAGGCGGGCGCGAAGACCAGGATTCGCCGAAGCGAGACGTGCATTGGAGGGAAAGGTAATGGGCCGCGGCGAAGCGTCGATGGGTTTTCCGAGCCGTTCACTTGCTGGGCGAGCGGTTGGCTCGGCGGGTTGAACCGATGAAGGATGCAGCGAGCGGTTGGCTGGGAAATCTTCGCGAGAGGAAGGACTGCGGCGCAGGGTGCGCGGAGAACCCGAAACCTATCTCTCAAAATGAAAACGAAGTCCTTTCCTTATATCTCGTGGCTGGCGTGGGCGGCGGCGGTCGCAGGCGTGTTGCCGATCAGCGGTTTGGCGGCGGATGGCGTGGGCGGCGGTGAAGTGATTCCGGTGCAAGCAGCGGGTGACTATGTGGAACGCGGAACGATGCGAATCCAGGTGGCGACGAAGCTGGGCCGGCCGAATGCGGTTACGGCGGAAGGCGCATGGATTTACCGCAATCGGAAAGTGGCGGGGACGGAGAAGCGCGGGGCGTTGCTGGTGCGGTTCGAGGACGGGCGGGTCAGCGAGCTGGCGTTGATTACGTCGGGAGCGAAGCACGACGAAAAAGTCGTGGCGGTGAGGCAGGCTATGAAGAAGGATTCTAGCCGATCGCGGATGCCATAATCTCTTTGCGGGCGTGCAGCGGACGCGTTCGATGGCGGGATGGTCAAACCGACTTCGGTGGTGGATGCGCTGCGAAGTGAGGCGGCGCGCGATGAGATTCTCGTTCAGGGCTGGGTGCGGACCCGGCGGGACGCGAAGACGTTTTCGTTTATCGAGCTGAACGATGGCTCGTGTTTGAAGAACCTGCAGGTGATCGCGCCCTCGGCGCTGGCGAATTATGCGGCGGTGCAGCATTTGACGACGGGGGCGTCGGTGAGCGTGCGGGGGAAGTTGGTGGCGTCGCAGGGCGCGGGGCAGAAGTGGGAAGTCGCGGCGGAGGAGGTGAACGTGATCGGGACGGCGGATGCGACGTATCCGCTGCAGAAGAAAGGGCACACGCCGGAGTTTTTGCGGGAGATCGCGCATTTGCGGCCGCGGTCGAATCTGTTTGGCGCGGTGTTTCGGACGCGGAGCAAACTGGCGTTTGCGATTCACCGGTTCTTCCAGGAACGCGGTTTCGTTTACGTGCACACGCCGATTATCACGGGCAGCGATTGCGAAGGGGCGGGGGAGTTGTTTCGCGTGACGACGCTCGACGTGGGGAATCCGCCGAAGCGCGAGGACGGGCTGGTGGACGAGGCGAAGGATTTTTTTGCGCGGAAAACGTATTTGACGGTGAGCGGGCAATTGGAGGCGGAGGCGTTCGCGTGTGCGCTGGGGAAGGTTTACACGTTTGGGCCGACGTTTCGTGCTGAGAATTCGAATACATCGCGGCATGCGAACGAGTTTTGGATGATCGAGCCGGAGGTGGCGTTCTGCGATCTCGCGGGCGACATGGATCTGGCGGAGGAGTTCGTGAAGTATCTGATTCGCGACGTGCGGACGAACTGCGCGGAGGACTTGGAGTTGTTCAGCAAGTTCGTGGATAAGGAACTATTGAAGCGGCTGGATTTCGTGCTGGAGCGGCCGTTTCAGCGGGTGAGTTATACGGAGGCGGTGGAACTGCTGAAAAAGAGCGGGAAGCAGTTCGAGTATCCGATCGAGTATGGCGCGAACCTGCAGTCGGAGCACGAGCGGTATTTGACGGAGGAAGTGTTCAAGTGTCCGACGACGGTCTTCAATTATCCGAAGGAAATTAAGCCGTTCTATATGCGGCTAAATGATGATGAGAAAACGGTGACGGCGATGGATGTGTTGGTGCCGGGGATTGGGGAGATCGTGGGCGGGAGTCAGCGTGAAGAGCGGTTGGAGGTGTTGGAGGGGAATATGCGTCGGCACGGACTGAGGCCGGAGGATTATGGGTGGTATTTGGATTTGCGGCGGTATGGGACGGTGCCGCATGCGGGGTTTGGGTTGGGGTTCGAGCGGATGCTGATGTTTGTGACGGGGGTGCCGAATATTCGGGATGTGATTCCGTTTGCGCGGACGCCGGGGAATGCGGGGTTCTGATGAGTTGAGAGATGAGAGTTGAGGGTTGAGAGAATGAAAAAGCCCCGGCGTTTTGGCCGGGGCTGAGTCGATGGCGCGGTGGGGGCACCGCGCCTCCATTTGCATTTTTTCGAGGTTAGAAGTCGTAGCGGGTGGTGAGGCGGAAGTTGATGCCGGGTTGGGTTGTCAGACCGGTGCCGGTGATGCGGCCGCCGGCGACGGAGATGTAGTCGGCGTCGTCGAAGAGGTTGTCGATGTTGGCTTGGAAGGACCAACGATCGTTGAGACGGTAGTTGGCGATCAACGTGGTGAGGTATTGGGGTTCGAGGTAGAAGCTCACTTGTTTCACCACGCCGAGCTGGGTGAAGTTGCCGTCGGGGATGTCGCCGGCGCGCTTGCCGCTGTAGGTGACGCCGAAGCTCAGCGAGAGATTTTGGGCGGGACCATCGAGGAAACGGTAATTGAGGAGGACGGCGGCGTTGTGATCGGCGACGGCGCGAACCATGCGACCGAGCGCGTCGCGCATCTTGAGGTGCGAGTAGGTGGCGACGATGGACATGTTGGGCGTGAGCTGGCCCATGAGCTCGAGCTCGTAGCCCTTGTTGTTAAGATCCGAGACGAGCGTTTGCGGTTGGGTGGGATCGGTTTGGTAGGCCGGGTTTGGGACGGTGACGTTCGTCTGCGAGATCTCGAAGTAGGACGCGGCGAGGGAGAGGCGTTTGTCGAAGAACTCGGCTTTGACTCCGACCTCGTCTTGAACGCCGTCGCGCCAGAGGGCCTGGGTTTGGTTGACGATCGTCGGGTTGCCGTTGGTCGAGTGGCTGTAGTAAACGGAAAGGCGATCGGTGACTTTGAAGAGAGCGCCGGCGCTCCACATGTTTTTAGCGTCGTCGAGCTTGCCGGTGGTGACGTTGGTGAGGCCGTTCCAATTGCGGAGGCGGCTGTAGTAGTGGAGCAGGCCGCCGGTGAGGAAGAGGCGGTTGTCGATGAGACCGATCCGCTCGCTGATGTAGAACTGTTGGTTGTTGTAGGAACTCCTGTTGATCGTGGTCCAGTTCGACGGGTAGTTCGGGTAGGCGATCGCGTGGTTGAGCAGGTTGATGCCGGGGAGGCTGGCGCTCTTGTTGTTGTTGAACGCTTCCTGGAAGGAGAACGCGGCGCCGATGATGGTCTGCGTGCTGATGGCGCCGAACTGGTAGTTGGCGGCGAGGTCGGCCTGGAGGCTTTGGGTTTCGCGCTCGGTTTCCTGGATGTCGCCGCGGTTCGGGATGTTGAGCGGGTTGATCCACGGAGAGAACGTGGCGACGTAGGGATTGGTGGTGGCGTTGTAGGGGAGGCCGGCGGTGGCGAGAGCCCAGGTGTAGTCTTGGGTGAGTTCGCCGGTCATCGGGTTGTAGCGGCTGCTCAGGCCGGGCGTGGAGAGGAAGTTTTGGTCGGAGTCTTCCTGGTATTTGCGGAGATTTCCGGCGATGCGGAGATCGAGGTGATCGTTGAGGCTCGTGGTGTAGACGGCGAAAAGGTCTTCGCTGTGGGTGCCGACATTGCTCCACGGTTGGATGCCGTTGAGTCCGCTGGGATCGATGCCCGGGAGGAGTTTGGGTTCGCCGCTGGTGGCGGTGGTGCTCGGGTCGAGGATGAGGAGCGGTTCGCGGAAGATCCAGTGATCGGAGATGATCGCTTTCACGGTGAGCATGGACGTGTCGTTGATGCGCCAGGACAGCATCGGAGCGATGGCCCAGCTGCGCATCTTGGCGTCGGAACTCCAGTAGCGCTCGGTGTCCTGGCCGGAAGCGACGAGACGGTAGGCGAGCGAGCTGCCGGGCGAGAAAGGTCCGCCCATGTCGAGCGTGGCTTTCTGGGAATCGAAGAGACCGACTTGAGCGCGAATCCAGGCGTGCTTTTGGAACGTCGGGGACTTCGTGATGATGTTGAGCGAGCCACCGGGGGCGCCGGCGGGCGAGAGGATGGAGTTGGGGCCCTTGGTGACTTCGATGCGATCAATGATGGATTCCTCGATGTTATCGGCGTCGGCAGATTGGAGGAAGTTATCGACGGTGCGGGCGCCGTTCTGGGTTTCGAAGCCGCGGATGATGAGACGATCCTGGAATTGGATACCGCGGCCTTCCTGGACGCCGGCGATGTAACGGGCGGCATCGAAGACGCGGTTGGGCGCGAGGTCATCGATCATGTCGCGCGTGATGACCGAGATGGAACTTGGGGTGTCGAGCAGTGACGCGCGGACGCGCACGGCGGAGATGGCATCGCCGGCGCGGTAGCGATCGTCGGACGTGCCGGAAACGGTGAAAGGGGAGAGTTGGACGATTTCGTCGTCGGCTCCGGCTGGAGGGGTCGACGCCGCGGGTTGGGCGAAGATGGGGGCGGTTGCGATCGCGGCGCAGAGGCCGGAGAGGGCGAGTCGACGGCGAAGCGTCGCTCCGAGTGGTGTGGGGTTCATTTGCAGTTGGGTAGGTTGGTTCGCCGGCGGTTTTCGCGGCCGGCACTCTACGACGCTGCAAAGGGGGAAATGGGGGAGGGGGAGGGGCGGACGGGGATAAAAAAGCACGGGCAGGTTGCCCGTGCTACGGTGGGGGCGGCGGGGGGGGGTGCCCCCCGCCCACAAGGTTGTGGAATGCGGTTAGAATCGGGGGGGGGG
>JAEWBF010000078.1 GCA_023391285.1 Verrucomicrobiota bacterium | reverse complement strand
GCGGGCGGGTTGTTGAATGTGCGCGAGTTGGCGGAAGTGGCGGCGGGGGTGGGGTCGGATTGCGCGTTGTTTTTGCACGGCGGGCCGGTGGTGATGCGCGGGCGCGGGGAGCGCATCGAAGCGTTGGCGGCGGGGTCGGGAGACCCCGCCCTACAGGGGCGAGCGGTGGCGCGGATACGCGGGCGGAAGGTGTTGGTGTTCAAGCCGGCGTTTGGAATTTCGACGGCGTGGGCGTATGGGCGGATGGCGGCGGCGGCGCCGGGATTGTATTTGCCGGCGGCGCTGGCGGAGGCGCGGCTGGCGGCTTGGTTGGGGGATGGGGGCGCGCCGGCGGAGGATTTGCTTTTCAACAACATGGAGGCGGCGGCATTTGGGAAATTTCCGGCGCTGCCGGTGCTGTTGGAGCGGCTGCGCGACGAGTTTCGGGTTTTGCCGCGGATGAGCGGGAGTGGAAGCGCGTGTTTTGCGCTGCTGAGGGAGGGCGACCCGGTAGAAAAAATGACGGCGCGAATTCGGGAAGCGTGGGGGCGTAGTGCATTTGTGGAGCAGATGCAATTTGGCTGATAAATCCGCATTGACCCGCTGGCTGCGGGACGCGTTAACGTCCGGCGCCGCCGGCTTTCCTAAGCCGTCGGTATTTGGCCTTCATTAATGGATCATAGCGCAAAGAACGAAATTATCGTCCAAGGCATCGCCGCCTCACAGGGCATCGCGTATGGCCAGGTCTTTGTCTATATCCAGAGCAACGTCGAAGTGCCGAGTTATCAGGTGGAGCCGGAGCGGCGGGCGGCGGAGGTGGCGCGCCTGGATAAGGCGTTGTTGGTAACGCGGCAGCAGATCGCGAAGATCCAGGCGGAGGTGGAAAAGAATCTCGGGAAGGAGGAGGCGCTGATCTTCGATGCGCATCTGCTGGTCCTGGAGGACCAGGCGTTGATTGGGGAGACGGTGCGTGAGTTTGAAGCGACGGGGAGGAATATCGAGACCTGCTTCAACAAGGTTTCGCAGCGCTACATTCAGGCGTTTTCGGAGATCGATGATGAATACCTGCGTGAGCGGGCGGCGGACTTGCGCGACGTGGCGCAGCGGGTGTTGCAGAATTTGCTCGGGCAGGCGGAGAACTCGCTGACGCGGCTGGCGGAAAAGCGAATCGTGGTGGCGAACGACATGTCGCCTTCGGATTCGGCGAGCATCGACCGCAGTGCGGCGTTGGGGATCGTGACGGACACGGGCAGCAAGACGAGTCACGCGGTGATCGTGGCGCGTTCGATGAAGATCCCGGCGGTGGTGGGATTGCGGGATCTCACCTCGCGCGTGAAACATGGGGATTGGGTGATCGTCGACGGCTACGACGGCGCGGTGATCATCAATCCGTCGGAGAGCACGCTTTTCCGCTACGGGAAGATTCAGGAGCAGAAGAAGACGCTGGAGTCGCGGCTGCTGAAGGCGAATGCGCAGCCGGCGGTGACGTTGGATGGCGTCGAGGTGATGTTGATGGCGAACATCGAGAAGTCGGACGAGGTGAAACTCGTGCGCGACTACAATGCGACGGGCGTGGGGCTGTTTCGCACGGAGTATGTTTTTCTGAGTTCGTCGCGAATCCCGACGGAGCAGGAGCAGTTTCTCGCTTACAAGGCGGTGGCGGAAGGGGTGGCGCCGAATCCGGTGATCATTCGCACGCTGGATATCGGAGGCGACAAGCCGATGGCGGGGATTCCGGATTTGTTTCCGAAGGAGAACAATCCCTTCATGGGATTTCGGGCGATTCGGTTTTGCCTCGAAAACCTGTCGATCTTCAAGGACCAGCTGCGCGCGATCCTGATGGCGAGTGCGTATGGCAAGGTGAAGCTGATGTATCCGATGATCAGCGGTCACGAAGAGCTGGCGCGCGCGAATGCGGTGCTCGGCGAGTGCATGACGGAGTTGAAGGAACGCGGCGTGCCGTTTGACGAGAACATCGCGGTGGGCGCGATGATCGAGGTGCCGAGTGCGGCGATGTCGGCGGATTTGTTGGCGCCGGACTGCGCGTTCTTCAGCATCGGGACGAACGATTTGATCCAGTATCTACTCGCGATCGACCGCGTGAACGATCGGATCGCGCATCTTTACGAACCGACGCATTGCGCGGTGTTGAGGACGCTGAAGCGGATCGTCGACGAAGGGCACCGGCAGAGGCTGCCGGTGAGCGTGTGCGGCGAGATGGCGGGCGATCCGGTGTTCGCGCCGCTGTTGCTGGGGCTGGGCGTCGATTGCCTGAGCATGGCGCCGCCGTGGTTGCCGGCGGTGAAATACATCGTGCGCTCGATGACGATGAGCGATGCGCGGGCGCTGGCGGAAGAAGCGTTGAAGATGACGTCGCCACGGGAAGTTTACGCCAAGTGCGAGGCGTTTTATCGGGCGCGCGTGAAGTTGGAGTGACGGGGGGCGGAATGCGGAGTCGCTTCCATCCTCGTTTCAGATTTTGAGCGCAGCGCGAAAGCTTTCTGCGCACAGCGGGGGCAGTGACGGCGAAACGCTCACTGGATTCTTCGCTGATACCAATTCCGAGGCTGCTCGCAATGCGGCCGGACGGAATCGCAAAATGGAGTTCGGCCGCGTTGCGAGCAGCCCGGGATTGCCGCAAGGTAGTCCTGGCGCTGCTTGCGCCCGCC
>JAEWBF010000052.1 GCA_023391285.1 Verrucomicrobiota bacterium | reverse complement strand
GCGGGGGGGGGCGGGCCCCCCCCCCCCCCCCGCCGCCCGCGTTCAACGCCTCCGCGCCTCCACCCGCGTCGCGCCGTCAGCGACCTCCTGCACCGTTTCGCTCCCATCCGCCCACCGCACGCGCAGCCGCTTCACCCGATTCGATCCCGGCGACCCGAAAAACACCTCCGCCGACGACTGACTGTAGTATCCTGATCCCGCATACACTTCGCTCGTCTGCTTCGCGCCATTTTCCATCTCCGCCGCCACCCGCGCCCCCACGCCGCCGCCGCGCACGCTCACCCGCAATGGCCGCCCTTCCGCCGTCCCCGCGTTCCGAAACGCCAGCGTCGTGTCGTTGTTCCGACTCACCAAGAAATCCGCCCAACCATCGTCATCAATATCCGTCGCCACCAGCGCCTTC
This sequence comes from Verrucomicrobiota bacterium, assembly GCA_023391285.1. Taxonomy (GTDB): domain Bacteria; phylum Verrucomicrobiota; class Verrucomicrobiia; order Opitutales; family Opitutaceae; genus Opitutus. The sequence goes on along the minus strand of JAEWBF010000052.1, from coordinate 45,134 downwards.
GCATCTCCGCGCACCACCAGTCCACTCTCACTCGCCGCCACCGCCACGAACCCGCCGCGTCCGTCGCCCTTCAATAACTGACTGATCCCCCCATCGAATCGCCCGACCAGCGGAATCGGCCCAAAGGAGTTCTGCACCGCATAAACATCCGCAAACCCGTCCCCGTCGAAATCCCCTGCCACCATCCCCTGCAGCGGCGCGACTTGCGCGATCCGCGGCAACGGCGAAAACCGAAAGGTCCCGTCCGCTTGGCTCAGAAAAACACCGCTCCGTAACTCCGTCGCCGCGAACCGCCGCGCCGCCTTCAATTTCTCCGCCCCGACGATCTCGGCCAACGGCGCTCGGGCATACACATCGCTCCGCGGAAATCTCCGCAACACCGACGGGATCTGCGCCCCCAACTGTTTCCGCGCCCGCCAGGGGAACATGCGGTCACCGTCCCACCCCGCCTCGACAATTTGCGGAGCCAACTCCTCCGCAAACTCGCCAAAAAACAGCAGCACCGGTCGCTCCGCACTCGCCCGGTATTGCGTATTCAGTCCGACATTACCCGCAACATAATCGATCCGCCCGTCGCCGTTGAAATCCGCGGCCGCCAGCGAGCTCCACCACCCCGTCCCCGCCGCCGCAAACCCCGCCCCTTCTGTCCGGTCCTCCAGCCGCCGTCCTTCCACATTCCGGAAAAAACGCACCGCATCCCACTCGAGCGCGAGCAGCAGATCGATCCAGCCATCGCCATCCACATCCGTCCACAAGGCCGCCGTCACCAGCCCCACCTCCCTCAATCCCGGCGCCACTCGCTCCGTCACATCCTCGAACCGCCCGCCCCGATTCGCCCACAACGCACTCTTTGCCGGCAACGGATACTCGCCCGGCAACACCCGCCCGCCAAGAAACACATCCACTCTGCCATCGCGGTCGAAATCCGCCGCCACCGCCGCGCCCACGCTGCTCCGAAACACCGGCAGCACCTCCGCCGCCGCGATTTCCAGCCCCGCTCCACTGTTGATCAAAAGCCGCGGCTGATACGGCGGCAGCCCCGCCGGCAGCGCCGCGCCTCCTTTCGTCTGCAACAAATCCGTCCGCCCGTCGCCATTCGCATCGAACGCCAGAATCGGCCCGTCATTCAACGGCGCCTCACCCGCCTCGCCGATCGCTCCGATCAAAGAAAACTTCCCGCGTCCGCTCCGGTGCAGCAGTCGCAACGGATCCCGTGGCGTTCCTCCGATCGCCACGTCTTCCGCTCCGTCTCCATCGAAATCGATCAGCGCCAGGGCCGGCCCGCGCCGGTTGTGCCGCATCGGCAACAACGGCTGCGCCGACGTCTCATCCACGTCGCCTTCCCGCGACCTCAGAGCAAAACCCGCCGCCTCGCTCACGTCTTCAAACATCCGCCGTTGCGCTCGCCCACCCCCGCCCCGCGCCGGCTCTCCCTCCGCCGATTCCGTCACCACAAACCGCCGGTTCACCGGCAAGTCCGCGCACGTCTGCACCACCCCGCTCGGCCAACGTATCTCCACTTTTCGAATACGCTCCGCCTCGCCCAAGCCGAAATGCGCCACCGGTTCGCTGCTCGATAAATACCCGCGCGCCACCGTCAAGGGCCTCACCTGCACCCCCGCGTCCGTTTCGATCCTCACCGTCGCCCCAATCCCAAACCGATTCGACCACGTCCCGCGCAGCGCAAACACCACCCGATTCCCGCCGATCGCATCATTCCGCAACACCGTCACGCCCGCCTCGTAGTTCGCATAAACGAGATCGAGATCACCGTCGCCGTCCAGATCGCCCAACGCTGCCCCAAAACTCACCGAGCGATGGTCCAACCCCCACGCCGCACTCACGTCCTCGAACTCCAACTCACCGCGATTCCTGAACGCAAAATTCTTCTCCCGAAACACCGGACTCGTTTTCACCAACTGCACCCGCCCCGGTAAACTCTCCGTCGTCATTTGCCGGTATAGCAGATCGGCATTGTTCATCTCCCGATACATCCCGTTCGTCACGTGCAGATCCAGTCGGCCGTCGTTGTCCAGATCCTCGAACCTTGCCGACCACGTCCAATCCGTCGCCGCGATTCCCGCCAGATACGCCGCCTCCTGAAACACGCCCGTCCCCGTGTTCACATACAGCGCGTTCCGCATATAATGCTGCGCCTTTCCCGGCGTCGGATCTTCCATCTGCCCGCGCGCCCGCGCCTCCGACATCCCGCGATGGTCCTTCTGCGGCGTGCTCGCCGCCATTTCCGTCGCCAGGAAATCCACGCGTCCGTCGTTGTTCACATCACCCAGATCCGCGCCCATCGAGGAAAAGGGAAAGTGCGGCACCGCCGCATCGATCATCTCCGTGAACGTCCCGTCTCCGTTGTTTCGATACAAGTAGTCCGCCACCGCGAAGTCGTTCGCCACATAAAGATCCGGCCAGCCGTCCTCGTCGAAATCCCACCACACCACCGCATGCCCCTGCGTGCCTTCCGTCCGCAAGCCCGCTCGGTCCGTCACATCCTCGAACCGCCCGTCACCAACATTACGATACAGTCGATCCCGCTGGCCTTTCGGCGCCGTCTCCGAGTCCAGCAGGTTCGTTTGCACATAAACATCGAGCCAGCCGTCGCGGTCGTAGTCCGCGAACGCCCCCACACCACTCGCATCGCTCAACGCCAGCCCGCGTCGCTCCGCCTCCTCCGAAAACGTTCCATCGCCGCGATTGATATACAGCTGGTTCGGCGCCCCGAAGCGGCATACATACAAATCCAACCATCCGTCATTGTTCACATCCGCAAACGTCGCCCCCTGTTTCCACACCGCCGCGTCCGCCCCCCGATCCGCCACCCCCGCTTTCTCCGTTACATCTTCAAACTTCCATCCGCCGAGATTCCGAAACAACCGGCCGCTCTCCGTCTTGCTCACCACGAACACATCCGGCCGCCCGTCGCCGTCGTAATCCGCGATCGCCACACCGGTCCCGATTCCGCCGATGTCGAACTCTCGATTCCGCTCCGCCCACATCTTCGGATCGGCGTAGCGATTCTCCGTCACAATCCCGGTCTGCTGCGGCGACATCTCCGTGAACATCGTCGCGCCGGTCGGTCTCGATCGTTCCGCAAACTCCGCACTCGAGAACCCATCCGATTCTGCGCCCATCGCTGCCGCCATCAGCGCCACCGTGATCGCACCACTCAAACTCCGCGAAACCGAAAACCGGAGGGGAAACACAGCCGAAAGCATGTGCGCTCAATACAGAAATCGCTCCGAATCGAGTCAAGGAAGCCATCGTCCCTTTGCCTCCCAGACTTTGCTTGCACCGCTTGTCTCCTCCGATTGCGTCAACTCCGTCGCGCCGCGGCGCTGCCCCTCGAATGCAATCCCGTTTCCGGCCCTCTTCGTTCCTCTGGATCGCGGTCCTCGTTTGCGCCCTCGCTTTCCAATTCTGGACCACGCGCGCCCGCATCGCCCGCGTCGAAGCCATCACCGCCATCGCACGCGAGGACATCCCGCTCAACGCCAGTTCGCTCACCGGCTATGAAAGCAATCGTCGCCAACTGATCGTCCCCGAGCGCAACAACGACAGCTATCACTGGATCACCCAAACCCAGCAAATGCTCGCCACCGGCGAATGGCGCCTCCGCCACGTCGATTACGACAACGCCCCCTTCGGCCGTCCCGTCCACTTCGCCTCCCCGTATCGCTGGTGGCTCGGTGCCATCGCCTGGATCGATCACCAACTCACCGGCCGTCCACTCGGCTTGTCCGTCGAACGCGCTGCCCTGCTCGCCGATCCGCTGCTGCACGCCTTGCTGCTGATTATCGCCACGATCGTCATTGCGCGCGTCTTCGGCAGCCCCGCCGCCGCAGCTCTCGCGGTCGGGCTCGCGGGCTTGTTTCCTCTCGCCGGCGGGTTTTTGCCCGGCGTGCCGGATGACCACACGCTCGTCGTGGTCTGCGCCATCGCGAGCGTTTTACCGCTCGTGATCGGACTTCGATATGCCGCGCTCGGCGACGCTCGCGCATCACGGCGCGCGTTTTTCGTCGGCGGCGTTGCCGGCGGCTTCGGTCTTTGGGTGAGCGTTTCCGGCCACTGGCCCATTCTTGTCGGCACTATCGCAGGCGCACTTTTCGCCGCCTGGGTCTCGCGTCCTTCCTCCCAAAATCCCACCGCCCTGCTCCCGATCCCACCGTGGCGCGCATGGGCGATCGGCGGCGCGCTCTCCGTCCTCGCCGCACACCTCATCGAATACTTCCCTCATCACCTCGGATCCTGGCGGCTGGAAATCATCCATCCCCTTTTCGGCCTCGCCTGGCTCGGCGCCGGTGAACTCCTCGTTCGTCTCGTTCGCTGGATCCAACAGCGCCGGTTCGATACGTCGCCCCGCGACCTCGCGATCGTCGCCCTCGCTGTCCTGGCCGTCGCTTCCGTCCCTCTTGTGCCGCTGCTCAAGTCCGGCACCGAATACCCCGCCGCCGATCCCCTCGTCTCGCGTCTGACCAACCTCCTCGACGGCGCGTTCGCCGAGAACTTCGCCACCTGGCTCACCCGCGAGGGCCTCTCGACCCCCGCCACCGCTCTCCTCGCTTCGGTTCTCCTCTTCTTCGCCGGCACAGCTCTCACACTCGCGCGCTCCACCGACCTCCGTTTCCGCCTCCCACTCGCCTTTGCAATCGGCCCCATCTCGCTCGCGTTCGCCTTCTCTTTCGCCCGCCTGTGGTGGTGGAATATCTTCGGCGCCACGCTCCTCGCGCTCCTCGCCGTCGTCACCGCCGCACTCCACGCCGCCGCGAAACCCGTGCGACGCCTTTCCTGGTGGACCGCCCTTCTCGTCGCACTCGGCCTCTCCCTCGCTCCGTTGCTCCCCCGACGCGTGCAGGATCAAAATCACGTGCTCACATTGATGGAGGTTGAGGGGCTCATCGAACGCGACCTCGCCCACTGGCTCGCCCAACGCCGTCCCCCCGACGAAATCGTCGTTCTCGCTCCGCCCGCCGTCACAACCACGTTGAGCTTCTACGGCGGCTTCCGCGGTCTCGCCACGTTCCGCTGGGAAAACAAGGACGGCATGGCCGCCGCCGGTCGCATCGTCAGCGCCTACTCGCCCGACGAAGCCCTCGCGCTCGTCGAGCAACGTGGCGTCACTCACATTATCGTGCCGACGTGGGATCCGTTTCTCGACGAGCTCGCCCGCCTCGGCGCCGCGCACCCGCAAAACACGTTCGTCGCCGGACTCAAACGCTGGGCTCAACCGCTTTGGCTCCGCCCGATTCCTTTCGAACTCCCCGCGATCGCCGGCTTCGAAGGTCAGTCCGTCGTCATCTTCGAAGTTGTCCCACTTCAAAGCGAGGTCCTCGCGCTGAGCCGCCAAGCCGAATACTTCGTCGAAGTCGGACAACCCCAGCTCGCCACCGAGGTCGCGCGTTCGCTCACCCGCTTCCAATCCGACATCAGCGCCCTCGTCGCCCGCGCGCAAGTCGCCGTCGCCACCGGCGACGCCTCCGCTCACGCTTCAGCCTTCGAGCCGCTCATCGCGCTCCTCGATGCCGGCGCCGATCGCCACGTCGCGTGGGACCGCCGCGTCAGCCTCGCCATCGCTCTCGCCCAAGGCAAACGCGCCGACCTTTCGCGCACCCAACTCCAGCGCTGCCTCGACGATCTGAACGAGCAGCGTCTCCGTTCGCTCACCACCGCCCCGCTTTACCGGCTTCTCGTGCTCACCAAAGCTTTCGAACTCGAGATCGCCGACCCGTCGCTTCGCACCCTCGCCCGCGACCTCCTCCCCGCCGCCCTCCGCCAGCGGCTCTAAACCGGCCAACGCCATTGGAGGCGCGGTGCCCCCACCGCGCAAAGCCTTCCCATCGCCGACCGGCACCCGCTTCTCCTCGGCGTCGTGCCGAGCAAAGGTGAAGCATCTCTTTGATCGTCTCCGCTGTTAATCAAGATCATGCCCAGACGCGCGAAAAGCCCACCGTTCCTTCGTTGCGCCCTCTTTGCGCCTTCTGCGCCTCTTTGCGGCCAACAATCACCAACAAAAAAAGCCCGGCAGCTTTTGGCCACCGGGCTTCGCATTTCGAACGCTGTTCGAAAAAGTCTCGTTCAGCTCGCTAGAACTGGAACGTATTCGTGATCTGCCAACTCATGCCTTCCACGATGCGCACGAAGTTGGTCGAGCCATCGGGATTCTTGCTGATCGGGACAATGTGATTGTCTTCGCCCACGTTCCGCAGGTTCAGCTGGATTCGCCAGTTCACTTTCGGCGTAAGCCTTCGCGAATAACCAACCCACATGTCGTAGTGGATCTCCTCCGGGCTGTAGAACGGCGATGTCACATCAAGGCTGCCGATTTGGCTGCTGTAGGCATAGCCGATGATCCGCTTGCCCTCCCAACGCACCGCGCCGCCAATCCACGAGCCTTTCAGCGCACCTTCGTCGAAGCGATACGTCGTGACGCCATTGAAGCGCCATTTCGCAAGCTCCGGCACCATGCGGCCTTCGTTGCTCAGGATCACGTTATACGGCGCGAGAATATTGTCGCGCCAGTAGTTGCGGAAGCTGTTGTTCGGATCCGTGCCCCACAACCGGACGTCACCTGCAGGACCCGCGAGAAACTCCGTGTAGCGGTCAATGTAGTCGCGGATCGAGCCGCCAACATTCGTCAGACTCGCGAACGTCTTCGACGCATTCAGAGAGACGTTCCAGTTCTTGGTCGGCTGAGCGACGAGCTCGTATTCAACACCCTTGGACAACGTATCCGTCGCCGTCACCGGCGGAGCACCGACCGAGAGGATGTTTCCGTTGCCGCTCGGCTGAATGTCATTCCGGTAGCCCGCCTGCCACGCCGGCACGAGACCATTGCGCGGATCGCCGGACTTCAAACCCGCCACGCTGACTTGCATGCCGTAGGCATCGAAGAACGACTGATCGAGCGGCAGGTTCTGGAAGAAGTCCTGGTAGGCCGCACGCTGCGCCGCCGTGGCCGGGCTGTTCTCAAAGTTTGGCGTGCCGGGCTGCCAGTTAGTGTCACCGGCGTCTGCACCCGCCGCTTGTGCGGCATAGTTGCCGATCCAGCTGTCGTTCGGATTGCGGCCGTTGATGTATTCGTAGCCGGCGATCGCGTGCGTAACCGCCCACGACGGAACAGCCCAGAGGTAATAAGCCGTCGAGCCGAAGCCGCCGTTCGTGCCCGCTTGCAGCGTGGCATTGCCGACCTGCGTCTCATACCAGTTCACCTTCAGCGACAGCTTGTCGTCCAACGTTCGGATCACGAAACCGTAATCCTTCGTGCGACCGGTGGGATTCGGCAGGATCTTGCCTTCAACGTCCGCGCGTGGCGCGTCCGCCTTGAAGTTCTGACCGCGGTTGTAGAACGCGCTGATCGTCGTGCCGAGCGGCAGCTTTTCCGACCACTGCTTCGGCAGGTGCGCGACCGCGCCCCAGGTCTTGCTCTCACCCGTGACGACGCGCGTGTTGCCGGCGTTTTCGACGAAGTTGAAATGCGGGCTCGAGACACCGAGCGTGTCGCGCGTCGCGTTGTTCGCGACGTTCTTCACTTCGTCACGACGCCAGCCGAACGTGCCGACCAGATTGCCGTCGAGCAGGTAACCTTGCCAAGTGATCGCCCGCGAGTCCGTGGTGACGCGATTGCGCTGCGCTCCCGTGTAAAGCGACTCGCGATCTTCCGGATCGTCGCCGCTCAGCATCCGGAAGGTCTGCGTGCGCCAGCCCACATAGTTGTCCGGGTTCTCGGACTGCGTGGAGGTCTGAATTTCACCCAGGGGATTCAAATAAACGTAGGGGGCGTTCGGATCCACGCCCTGCGCATTCCAGTGTGAATCGAAGAACTTCAACGAGATGTCCTGCGGCGGTTGAATGAAGGTCGTCAGACGGCTGAGGTTCGCACCCGCTGCGCTGGAAGCCCCGCGGAGATCCGGACCGATGTAGGTCACCCATTCGTAGTTTCGCTCATTCGAGTTGAGCACCCCCGGCACGATGTTGTGCACCTGCTCGAGCAACGCCGCCTCCGGCGCCGATCCTTTCCAATTCACGTTGGCCGTCTTGCGCGTGTCATCCGTGTAGAGGCCGGTGATCAAATGGCGACCAAGGACCGTCGTGAGCCAGCTCTTCTCGAGGAAATCATCGGCCCGGATCTCGCCGACGAGCGTCGCGCGATACACGTCGCGATCGGACTCGTTGAAATTTCCGCCGCCGTATCCAGCCGCTACATACGGCCGACCCAGATCCGGGTTCGCGCTGCCGTCAGCCCGATACTCGTTGAAGTCGACCGAAATGCCGTAGGCCCGGCCGCCCAACCCGCCGCGTCCGCCATTCACATAGCGCTGGCGATCGTAAACCAATTCCAGGTTCAAACGGTTGTTCAGGAACGATTGCGAGAACGCGAAATTCGCCGCGTTCCAATCCTCGAACTCGTGCTTGTTCGGACCGTCGAGGAGGTTGTTGTAGAAATCGAAGATGGTCGGATCCATGATCGAGTAGTCGCCGTAAAAGGCGCCACCCGGGATACCCGCTTCCGCCGTGCGGGCATACTGGCTGAACACCGCGATGTTGAACGGGCGATACTGATAGATGCCGCCGATACCGCGATCGATGGCGCCATCCGTGCCCAGGCCGAAGCCCATGTAATTGTTCGTGGCGATCACCGCGAAGTTCGGATTCGCCGTGTTGGTGTTCGGATAATAGCCCACCACATCCGCGCTGAATTGATTCCCCATGAACGCTTCGTTCGGGAACCACGCCTGCGCGCCACCCGCCGTCCCGAAGCTCGCGCGCGCTTCATTGGGATCGAGGGTGATCTTGTTCAGCGAATTGAACCACGGTGTGATCGTGTCCACCGGCGGAATCGACCGCGGATAGTTCGCATCGATCTCGCCCCGCTCGAAGTTCACGCGGAACGACGTCGGATTCTCCTCTCCGAAAAGCTTCGGCTCGTAACGCAGCGCCGCGAACTGGCGGCGGTCGTCACGATAAGCCGGCTTCTGCTGATACTTCGCGTGATCCTCCAGCGCCGAGACGCGGATCGATAGCGTGTTCGGGACGATCACTTGGTTGATGTCGAGCGACGTGCGGATCGAACCGTATTCGTCGAAGCGATTCTCCACCTTGCGCGAGTCTTTGAAACCCGCGGTGTTCACCGACGCGTTGATGATACCCGCCGGGGAACCGAGACCGAAGAGAATCGAATTCGGCCCCCGCTGCAGGTCGATACGATCGACGTTGTAACTGTCCCACGGAATCTCCGTGAGGAAGTAGTCGCGGGTGTTGTCGGCGCGATCCAGGCCACGCACACGCGTATTCGCCTGCGGCCGCACCACCGATTCGTTGTAGTTCTGCCCGCCCGCCACCGCGGAAAAGTTGCCGCGCGGACCGGCCACTTCGGTGTTCGTCGTATAGACGAGGAGGTCCGTGTTGCTCTTCGCGCCGACGTCGTCGAGGAACTGTTTCGTCACGATCGAAATCGCCGAAGACAAGTCGCGCAGATCAGTGCGAATACGAGTGCCGGCCAACGTCGAGTCGGCCCGGTAACTGCCGGAGTCCTCAGTGGCGTCGACGACAAAGGGCGAAAGGACGATCGGCTCGTCCTGCCCCAAGCCAGCGTCGCCGGCCTCGGAAACAGCCTGCGCCCGGAGTCCCGGAGCAGCTGCGAAGCAAAGCGCTGACGTCGCCATTACGGCACGCGTCAACGCAGGTGTGCGTTTCATTAGCATGGTTGGTGTCAGGGGGTGTGGGGAAAGAGGCGCCTGTCGGGGCCACCTCGCGCACGGGCTGAGCCCGCCGCGGAGGCGTCGCGAATATAGCGATACATTACGATCCTGGGAATGAGTTCAGTTACACCTTGCTTGAGGTATTTTGCTGCAACCCGCTCCGCGCCGTCGCGCCCCGCTCAGAGGTAAAATTCCGCGTGCGTCTCGTTGCGCCCCACGTGGCGAGCGCCTGATTTGAGTCCGATTACCGCCGGGCGCCGGATTTCGCCTGCACCTTCCGACGGTAGCTTCCCGGCGAATCACCCGTGATGCGTTTGAACACCACGCACATGTATTCGACGTGCTCAAACCCCGTGAGCTCCGCGATTTTCTTCAGCGGGAAATTCGTCTCGAACAACAGTTGCCTGATCTTTTCCACCTGCACCCGCCTGATCTCGGCTTGCGGCGACCGTCCCAGATATCGGCGGAATTTCTTCTCCAACTGGCTCCGCGACGCAAACGCGTGCTTCAACACCTCGCCCACGCCAATGCCGTGACACGCATGCTCCCGGATATAGCTCACTGCCGCCGCCACGTTCTTGTCCCCCATCGCCAGAATGTCCGTCGATTGCCGCGTCACCACGCCGATCGGCTCAATCCGTCGATCGAAGGGGATCACTTTCTCCCCGCTCATCATCCGCGCGAGTTGCTCCGCCGCATGATAGCCGGATTGAAACGCATTCGTCGCCACACTCGACAACGGCGGCTCCGCCAGCTCACAGCGAATCGGATCGTTGTTCGCTCCGAGCACCGCGACTTCCTCCGGCACCAGCAATCCCGCCGCATGCGCGGCGCTCGACACCTGCAGCGCCCGCATATCGTTGCACGCCATCACCGCCGCCGGTTTCGGCAAGCGCTTCAACCACGCGCTCAACGCCGCCGTCTGCTTCGCATCCCAAAACGGGGTGAGATCGATCGGATCGTCGACGTCGAACACGTCGCATTCATGCCCCGCCAAACGGACGGCCTCGACGAAACCGTCACGCCGTTCGTTCGACCATCCCGCATCCGCAAACCCGCAAAACCCAAAATGCCGAAACCCGCGCTCCAGCAGATGCTCCGCGCCCAGATGCCCCATCGCCACGTTGTCCGGCCGAATCTTCGGCACGCCCGGAAACGGCGGCGTGTCGTTGAGATCCACCAGCGGAAGCCTCAACTCCGCACAGCCGTGCACCAAACCCGGCGACGTATGACGGCTGATCACGCCATGCCATTTCTTGCTCCGCAACCACTGCGGATCCTTTTCCGCCCGCGCCTCATCGTCGAAGAACGTCGCCCAGGGACGATGCGATCGCTCGTATTGCGCCACCCCTTTCAACATCTCGGCGCACTCTTCCAGTCGGGTCATGAACACCAACAACACATGGGGCTTCACGCCGACACGCACACCAGCTCGCCCCGTCCTTGGCAAGCGAGGGTTTTCACGCCACCTCCGCCCCTCCCCAACCAAAGTGTAACCTATTAGGTTACACGTCCCCTCCGTCCCTCGTCAGATTTCGGACGCCCCTCGGCGACCTGTAGCAACAAACTCAATACGTATCCGCCAGCGATTCGTGCGTCAGCAGCCGCTTCAACTTCGCCGCAGTCTGCGCCCGCTCGAACTCCACCCTCACCGGCTTCGGCTCGTCCGGATACAATTCGAAGAAGTTATCGCTGCACCGGAATCGCGCGCCCGGAAAGTCGAACGAGAACCGGTGCTGAAACGCCGTCGATCGAAACACGATCTCCGCCCGCTTCGCCCCCATCATTCGGATCGCCACCCGCGTGCGCGCCTCGGGCAGATTCAGAAAACGCGGCGCCGTGAGAAACACCGTCTCCTCGCTCACGCGCTCGCCGCCGACGTCCAGCCCGATTCGCAGGTAAAGCGCGTCCCGCGTGTATCGCGCAATCCACGACGAGAGATCGACCGTCATCTGCCGCACGCTCTCGCCATACCGCAGTCGCACCGCCTTCCGACCGCGCTTCAATCGCCGCCCATCCAAATGAAACAAGTCCCACGACACCACGCCCCGCGTTTCCTTCGGCGCATCGTAGATCGTGTAAACATGCACGTCGCGAACCGTGCTCTGCCGGTAATTTCCGATCGTCAGCGTCTCTTCTCCCGGCACGTGTGCACATACCAGCGCCGGCGCGAAAAACCGCCGCGCCACGTGATGCAGCGCCCGCCAGCGTCCCGTAAACTCGATCGAACTCCACGACGCCGCCGGCCAGCAGTCGTTCAGCTGCCAATACAACGCCCCCATGCAGCGCGGCATGTTGCGCCGCCAATGCTCCACGCCAACCTGCATGCAGCGCGCCTGATTCAACTGCGAAAGATAGATCAACGCATCCTGGTTCTTCGGGAAGCGGTAATGCTGTGAAACGTAATCCAGGATGATCTGATTCCCCGCCCGGTTCTTCTGATGATTCTCCATCTCCTGCCCGAAGATGTTGTCATTGTGCGGCGGACAGAAGGTCGCGTTCGTCTCCGTCGAACTGTAACTCTGCATCCCGAACTCCGAACAAAAGCGGAACCGCCACCGCTCGTAACTCTTCACCGGATGGCGCGCATGCCAGACATCCCAATAATGCGTGTCACCGCGCTTCTCGCCTTCCGCCAGCGCCGCCGGCGTTCCCGCTGAACTCTCGAAGCTTCCTCGCCACGGCGACGTCGGCCAATAGCTCGTCGCACCGTCAATCGTTTCCACCGCTTCCGGCAACACTCCGTGAAACACCCCTTCGTAATCGCGCCGGAGTTTGTCGTTCTTCAACAAATCCGCCTGGTCGCGACCGACCGTATTCAGCTGCACAATCTCGTTGTTACCGCACCACAACGCGAGGCACGCCCGATGCCGCAACCGCCGCACCTGATCCTCCGCCTCCGACCGGACGTTCTCTAAAAACACCGCGTCCCCGGGAAAAATCGTGCACGCGAACATGAAATCCTGCCACACCATCAACCCGAGTTCGTCGCAAAGATCGTAAAACGCCTCGTGCTCGTAAATCCCGCCGCCCCAGACGCGGATCATGTTCATGTGCGCTTGCGCCGCGCTCGAAAGATCCCGCTCGTAATCGGCGCGTTTCAAGCCGCCGACAAAACTGTGCGCCGGAATCCAATTCGCGCCTTTCGCGAAAATCGCGCGCCCATTCACCACGAACTGAAACGACTCGCCCCATTGATCCTCGTGGCGATCGAGCACGATCGTCCGCAACCCGATTCGCTGGGACCACACTCCCAGCACGCGCCCGCTCGCGTCCACCGCCTCGAGATCCACCCGATACAACGGCTGCGCGCCATGCCCATTCGGCCACCAGAGCTCGGGATTTTCGATTTTTGATTCTCGATTTTCGATTTCAGCGACGATCCCGCCGTTTAACGAAATCCTCCCGCGCAGCTTCACGGCCGCATCAGGCGTCGCCAACTCCGGCTCGAAGACCAACCGCACGCTTCCGTCCGGTTCGTGGAATTGCGTCAGCCGCACGTTCTCGAGCCGATTGCCCGACCACGCCTCGATGCGGATGTCGCGCCAGATTCCCGCCGTCACCAGCCGCGGCCCCCAGTCCCAGCCAAACTGACACTGCTGCTTGCGCACCGTCGAACACCGCCCCACGGGATCATTGTATTCAAAGGGCTGATGCTCCCGCCGCTCGCGCGCAATTACGTCGATCGCACTCTCGAACCGGATCAGAATCTCGTTCCGTCCCGCCCGCAGGAAGCGTTTCACGTTCCAGCGATACCCCCTGAACATGTTCTCCGTGCGTGCGACTTCGCGACCGTTGACCGAAACGATGGCAAACGTGTCCAGCCCGTCCGCCACCACTTCCAGCACGTCTTCCGTCAGCATCTCGCGCGTAACCGCAAACCCCGCCCGATACTCCCACACATGCTCTCCGATCCACTGCAGCTCCGCTTCATTGCAGCCCCAAAACGGATCTGGAATCGCGCCCTGCCGCAGCAGATCGCGATGCACACAGCCGGGCACCTTCGCAGCCCGCCAGCGGGAACCCGCCGTCGCATCGCGAAACGTCCACGTCGCTTCGGAAAGAAAAAATGTCCGCATGTGAGCCGCCCCGCGGCGCGATGACTATTTCAGCGGATTCGCCTTGATGAATTCTACCACTTCCTGCGCGTCGCAGAAGCACAGCGCCGAAAACGTATCCGCCGCGCCATAATAAATCGCGATCCGTCCCGTCGGCGCATCGCACACCGCCCCGACCGGGAAACACACGCCCGGCACAAAGCCCGTCAGTTCATACGGCGCCTCCGGGCACAGCAGCGCTTCCCGGCACCGCGCAATCACTTTCCACGGCTGCTCGAGATCCAACAGCGCCGCGCTCATCGAATACACGAACCCATTGCACGTCTGCGTCACCGCATGGAAGAACAACAGCCAGCCTTCGCTCGTCTCGATCGGCGACGGACCCGCCCCGATCTTCACCCCCTGAAACCACGGCCATCCGCGGCCCATCACGTGCCGGTGCTTTCCCCAGTGAATCAGATCGGGGCTCTCACTCGTGAAGATATCGCCGAACGGCGTGTGCCCCGTGTCCGACGGCCGGCTGAGCATCAAAAACTTTCCGTTCACCTTCCGCGGAAAAAGCACGCCATTGCGATTGTAAGGCAGGAACGCGTTTTCGAGCTGCTCGAATTTCACGAAGTCCGTCGTCCGTGCCACGCCGATCGTCGGACCGTGGTATCCGTTGCACCACGTCACATAGTGCACGCCGTCGATCAACGTGACCCGCGGGTCATATGCATACTCATGCTTGCGCACCTCCTCGTCCTCGCACCTGAAATCGATCGGTTTCGGATCGAACGTGAACTTGATCCCATCGGCACTTCGCCCGACGTGCAAATGCGGCACGCGGTCCATCCCTTCGGTCCGAAAGACGCCAATGAAACCATCCTGCCACGGCACCACCGCGCTGTTATAAATGCCCGTCACGCGCGGCAACGGCCGGCGCCCGATCACCGGATTGCCATCGTAACGCCAGACAAGGTCGGGATTCCCTGCCGCACGCGGCTGCCAGGGAAGGTTGGGAACAGCAGGACCAACAATCGTTAACTTCATGGAAACGGACGGCTCGGGGATCGGAGACGCTGCACACGCGCACAGCTCGCTCGTTGCGTTCACTCGGGCTTTCGTCGCGAATTCGCGCAAGCAGGCCGAACGCTCTCACCTTAGACCATTTATGTCGGCGAAGAGTGGTTGCGCCTTCCTTGAGTCTGTTTGCGGTGCGTGAAACACGCCTCATCCCGCATGCAACCAAACTCAATTTCGCACGATTGCCTGTCCCGTCTTCGATCCGCGAAAGTGCGCGCCCATGACTCCCGACGTCTTGCGCCGCTACGCCGACCGCATCGAGTCCGACCTCCGGCACAACGTGCTGCCGTTCTGGATCGAGCGTGCCGTCGATCAAGAGCACGGGGGATTCCACGGCGCCCTCACCAACGAACTCGAGCTCCAACCCTCCGCCGAGCGCGGCGCTTTGCTCGCTTCGCGGATTCTCTGGACGTTCTCCGCCGCGTATCGACGTTTTGGTGACGCCTCATTGCTCGCGATGGCCGATCACGCCTACACCGCGCTCATGGAGCGTTTCCACGATCGCGAAAACGGCGGCTTCTTCTGGTCCGCGTCGCCCAACGGGGTCGTTCTCCAACCGCGCAAACAAACCTACGGCCAGGCCTTCGCGATCTACGCGCTCTCCGAGTATCACCTCGCAACGGCAAAATCCGCTCCGCTCGATCAGGCGATCGAACTTCACCGCCTCATCGAAGCCCACGCGCGCGAGCCCCTGCACGGCGGTTACCTCGAGGCGACCTCCCGCGATTGGACGCCGATTGCCGACATGCGTCTGAGCGCCGTCGATCTCAACGAGCCCAAATCGCAGAATACCCATCTGCACGTCATGGAGGCCTACACCAACCTCCTCCGCGCCTGGCCCGACGCCTCGCTTCGCCGCACCCAAGCCACCCTCGTCAACACGATGCTCACCCGCATCGTGAACCCGGATACCGGCCACCTCGGTCTCTTCTTCGCGCTGGATTGGTCGCCGCGTTCCTCGGCCGTTTCCTACGGCCACGACATCGAAGCCGCCTGGCTGCTCGGCGAAGCCGCCGACGTTCTCGGCGACGCGCAACTTCAAGAGCGCGTGCGCCGCCTCGCCGTCAAAATCGCCGACGTCACCCTCGCCGAGGGGACCGACACCGACGGCGGTATTTTCAACGCCGGCGAACTCGACCGCGTCACCGACACCAACAAGGAATGGTGGCCTCAAGCCGAAGCCGTCCTCGGGTTCCTTCACGCGTATTCGGTTTCTCACGACGAACACCACCTCGCCGCCGCCTTGCATTGCTGGGACTTTATCGAGCATCGCTTGATCGATCGCACCCACGGCGAATGGCTTCGCGGCGTCACCCGTGAGGGCGCCGTCTTGGCGACGGAGCTAAAAGTCGGTTTCTGGAAATGTCCTTATCACAACGGCCGCATGGGCCTCCTCGCTCCCCTCCATTTGCGCCATTTGGCCGCAACCGCTCCCTCGGAAGCACGCGCCTGAATACCGGGTTAAACGCGAGGAGCATTCCCACTCATTCAGTTGTGTCTATCACTTCATCGAACCATATCTGCTTCGCCTCTCTCCCTCATCTTCCATGAAGAAAAAACCTTCCGCCAAGAAGTCCGCCGCGCCCCGCAAAGTCGCCGCTAAATCCGCCGCCGCTCCCCGCGCGTTCACCGCCCGCGTAAAGCAGGTGCGCGCCGCCCACGAAGCCTTCCTCCGCCGCAAAAATCCCGTCGACCGCAATTGGGACAACGGCGTTTTCGAGCGTTTCGCGAACCCCGTCATCACCGATCGCCACCTCCCACTCGAGTGGCGCTACGACTTCAATCCCAAGACGAATCCGTTCTTCATGGAGCGGCTCGGCATCAACGCCGCCCTCAACCCCGGCGCTTTCTACTGGAAAGGCAAGGTCCACATGGTCGTCCGCACCGAGGGCTACGATCGCAAAAGCTTCTTCGCCATCGCCGAATCACGCAACGGCATCGATAATTTCCGCTTCTGGGACGAACCCGTCGACCTGCCCGAGCTCGAGCCCGAAACCAATGTCTACGACATGCGCGTGACGTTTCACGAGGACGGCAACATCTACGGCGTCTTCTGCGCCGAATCGAAAGACCCCAAAGCCGCCCCCGGCGATCTCTCCTCCGCCGTCGCTCAAGCTGGCGTCGTGCGCACCAAGGACTTCAAGAAATGGGAACGCCTCCCCAATCTGAAGACGCCCGCCTCCCAACAGCGCAATGTCGTCCTCCACCCCGAATTCGTGGACGGAAAATACGCGTTCTACACGCGTCCCATGGACGGCTTCATCGACGTCGGATCCGGCGGCGGCATCGGCTGGACGCTCTGCGATGATATCGAAACCGGCGTCACCGGCCCCGAAAAGATCATCGATTCCCGCGCCTACCACACGATCAAGGAAGTGAAGAACGGCCAGGGCCCCGCGCCGATCAAGACACCCCAAGGCTGGCTCCACCTTGCCCACGGCGTCCGCGGCTGCGCCGCCGGCCTGCGCTACGTGCTCTACATGTTCATGACCTCGCTCGAGGATCCCTCGAAGGTCATCGCTCGCCCCGGCGGACATTTCCTCGCGCCCTACGAAGGCGAACGCGTCGGTGACGTTTCGAACGTCACGTTCTCCAACGGCTGGGTCGAACTCCCCGACGGCACCGTGCTCATTTACTACGGCGCCTCCGACACCCGCTGCTACGTCGCGCGCAGCTCCGTCGAAAAACTCGTCGACTGGTGCCTCAACACCCCCGAGGAGGCCTACACCACGCGCAAGTCCGTCGACCAGCGCCTCGCCCTCATCCGCGCCAACCGCAAGCTCAGGTAGGGCGAGGCGTCCCGCCGAGCCGCTCCCGCCCGAATCACTCCCGCGTCACACGTTCGCACCGCTCGTGCGAATGCACTCGCGATACCACGCCGCCGAATCCTTCGGCGTGCGCTTCTGCGTCGCATAGTCCACGTGCACGAGCCCGAAGCGGTCCTTGTAACCTTCCGCCCACTCGTAGTTGTCGAGAATCGACCAGTAAAAATAGCCCTCGACGGGCACGCCTTCGTCGATCGCCCGCTTGATCCCGCGCAAATACCGCCGCACATAATCGATCCGTTGCGGATCGTGCACCGCCCCGTCCAGATGCACGAAGTCCGTGTTGCAGTATCCATTTTCCGAGAACACCAGCGGCAGCTGATAACGTTCCGTCTGAAACTTCGCCGCCCAATACGGCGCGAGCGGCGCAATCTCCAACCACGGCAGCGTGCCGCGCGGATTGCCGATCCCCCACCCGCCCGGGACTTTCTCCGGCTCGCCGTTCGCCCCCGCCCGCACCGGCCAGCCCGAGTAACAATTGTAAGCGAGGAAATCGATCTTCTGCCCGATCAACGCCATGTCCGCGTCCGCGATCTCCGGCAGATCCGCCTCAAAGGCCTTCAACCCTTCCGACGGATAACGTCCCAACGCAATCGGGTCGGACCACCACGAAAGATTCCACATGGTCTTCGCCTGACAGCTGAAGTAATCCTTCCGCGCCGCCTCGATATCCGCCGGCGTATCCGTTGCAGGAACACGCTCGCGGCTCGTTTGCGCGATCGAGATTTTCACCGGTCCGCGACACCCCGCCCGGAGCGCCTGCACACCGCGCCCGTGCGCCATCAACAAATGATGCGCCCCACGCAAACAATCGCCGAACGGCAGTTTCAACCCCGGCGCAAACACGCCATCCTGATGTCCAAGCCCGATCACGCACGGCGGCTCGTTGATCGTCATCCAGTGCTTCACGCGATCGCCCAGCCGCGACGCGACCAGCGCCGCATACTCGCCGAACCAATCGACGATCTCTCGATTCAAAAACCCGCCGCGCAGCTGCAACTCCTCCGGCAAATCCCAGTGATACAGCGTCACCCAGGGCGTGATGTTCGCCGCGAGCAGCGCGTCGATCAGCTGATCGTAGAAGGCCAGCCCTTTCTCGTTCGGCGCACCTGTGCCATCCGGCAGAATCCGCGACCACGAGAGCGACAAGCGATACGCCTGCAGCCCCAGATCGCGCATGATCCCGACGTCTTCGCGAAAGCGGTGATAATGATCGCACGCGACATTCCCCGTATGCCCGTCGAAGGTCTTTCCCGGCGTTTGCGAAAAAACGTCCCAGATCGACGGCTTGCGACCATCCTCGTTCCAAGCGCCTTCGACTTGATAAGCCGCTGCTGCCGCGCCCCAGGTGAAGTTTTTCGGGAATGCCATAGGAGTTGAGTCGTCGAATTCAGCCGAGCGCCTCGCTCACTTCAATCCGAGATGCTGCGCCAGCCATCCGCGCAACGCGTCGTTCTGCTCATGGTTGTAACTGTGCCCCATCTTCAGGGTGAGCCCGATCGTCTTCGGCGCGGTAATCGCATTCACGGCCGCATACACCGAGGTCGGCGGCGTCGTTTCGTCATTGTATCCCCACGAGTAATACCCTGGCACCTTCAGCCGTTTCGCGAAGTTCACCACGTCGTAATATCGCAGCGTTTCGATCCGCTTCTCGGTCGCCGCTTCCGAACGCAGCCCCGTGGCCCATTCCCGGAAGGGATGCGGCCAGCCCGACGCGCGGCCGTGCAGGGTCGCTTCGAAATCACAACCCGCCGGATGAATCGCCGCGACCGCCGTGACGCGCGGATCCAGCGCCGCCGTCACAATCGTCAACTGCCCGCCCTGGCTCGCGCCCGTCACCGCCAGATTCTTCCCATCCCAGTTCGGCCGCGAGGTCAGAAAATCGTTTGCGCGCACGCAACTCAGATAGACGCGATGATAATAGTAGGTCTCGCGATTGTCCGAGTTGAAGGTCCAATAACCGTTCAGCGCGCCCGCCCCCAGCACGTCATACACCTGCTGCGGCAGATTCACGGGAATCCCGTGTATCCCGATTTCCAACACAATCGCGCCACGCTCCGCCGTGCCTCTGTCGCCCGAATACGGACGCACCCCGGCACCCGGCACGCGCAAAACGGCCGGATATTTTCCCGGCGCCACCGGCTCGCACAGGATGCCATAGATCCGCGGCACCATGCGCATCCCACCCGCGCCGATCGTGCGGAAACTCACGTGATAGACATTCACTTTGTCCGTGCTCGCCTCCGGCATCGGCGTGAGCACCGGCTCCACCGGATGTTTCGCCAGTTCCTCGAGCCGGCTCTTCCAAAACGCATCGAAGTCCGCCGGCTCCTGCGCCACCGCCTTGATCTTCTCCGGCTCGAACGCCGCCGTCGCGATTCCACGGTAAGTCCTTCCCGCCACTTCCGTCGTCACGATGCAGCGCAAAAACCCCGGCTCCTGCATCGTCCCGCCCTCCACCATCAGGCCGTCGAGCGGCACCGCCGCCGTCTTCTTCTCGCCCGGAAACAGATCCGGCGCGATCGCATACGTGACGCTCGCGTCGTCGATCGGCTGATCGTCCGCCGTCACGCGTATCCGAAATTTGGGCACCTCTCCCAGCCGATAGGTCCAGTCCCGCCGATCGAGCACCACCTGCACCTCGACCGCCGCCACCCGGAAATCCGCCTGCGGCGGCACGGGCGTAATCGGCGTCGTCGCCGCAGTGAGACCCGACAACCCCGCCACCGCCACAACTAGGAACATCATCAACGTCTTCATCGCGAAAATACCTTCACGCTCCTTTCCAAATGACAATCCCGGTGGGACTCACAACGTTAAGCATGGCGCCGAGAACTGCCTGCGCCCGCTGGATCTGCCTACCCCAAAAAAGAAACGCGGGCCAAACGCCCGCGTCGAATATTCGTTCCTCGATCGTGCCAACGCACTCCAGCTCAAAACGGCACGTCTTCGTCGAGATTCTCGGTCGATGCCGGCTTCGGACCGCCGCTGCGCGGCGGCGGCGAATGCCGCTCCGGCGCCGGCGACTGATCGAATTCACCGCCACCACCGCCTCCTTCCCGCTGACCGCTGCCGAGAAACTGGAAGCCTTCGAGCACCACCTTCAGCTTGCTGCGCTTCTGGCCCGACGTCTTGTCCTCCCACTGATCCAGCTTCAAACGCCCTTCGACAAAAAGCGGCCGGCCCTTCGTGCAATATTTCGAAATCGTCTCGCCCTGCTTTCCCCACGCCTCGATGTCCACGAACGTCGTGTCGTCGCGCATCGCGCCCGACTCGTCCTTGAACTGGCGGTTCACCGCGATGCCGAATTGGCAAATCGCCGTGCCCTTCGGCGTGACTCTCAGCTCCGGGTCGCGCGTGAGATTCCCGATCAGATAAACTTTGTTGAAGTTGGCCATGGGGAGTGAAGGAGCTGCGTCGTTGCGGGTGATGTGAGGCTGTGAGTTCCCGGCGTTCGACGACGCCGGGAGAGGATTGCACGGCGGTTCATAAACCGCCGCGCCGCTGCGTCAAACCGTCAAACGGTCAAACGCTCTGAACGAACGTGCGGTAAACGCTGCCGTTCAGACGAAGCTTCTCCTTGAGCTGCGACGGCGCCTGCGGCGGGCCCTTGAAGTCGATGTGCACGTAAGCGCCGCTCGTGAACTTGCGGTCGGTCACGCGCACGAAGTCTTTTTTACCGAGGGTTTCGACCCCGGTGACTTCGCCTTGGACGGCGGCGATTACTTCTTTCACGCCGTCGATGATCTGGTCGATCGAATCTTCCTTTCCGCGATTATCGAGGATGAAGGAGGCGCGGTAGTTGCGTTGGGTGGCGTTCATTTTGGATCTCTGCGATTAAGCTGATTCATCGCCGCATCGACGCCGCGCGAGAGCAGCAGGTCGAGTCCAGCGAGATAATGGGGGAGTTGTTGAGTGACGATGGCGAGTTGCGAGGCAGTAAACTTTCCTAACACGAAATCCTTGAGGTCCATTTGCGGCGGATCTTTAGGCCCGATGCCGAGCCGGTAACGAACGAAACCGCTGTCGAGGTGCTCGAGCAGACTGGCGACGCCGTTATGACCGCCAGCGCTGCCGGCGACCGATACTTTCACGAGGCCGAGATCGATCGTGAGATCGTCGTAGATCGCGGCGATCGATTGGGGCGCAATCTTGTAAAACCGCGCCAGCGCACCCACCGCCGTGCCGCTGTCGTTCATGAACGTCTGCGGCTTCATCAGATAACACGAGCTTTTGCCCGGGCGATCCCAGCGCGCGACTTGCGCGTCAAACTGCGACGCAGTTTTCCACGTCAACCCGAGCTTGGCCGCAAAAGCGTCGATCACGACCCAACCAAGATTGTGACGCGTCTCCGCATACTCGCGGCCCGGGTTGCCGAGACCGGCAACGAGCGAAATGGACATGACTCAAAGAACAACGCCCGCGGCCCGTCGCGGTCAAGCGACGGACCCGGCGTGCAAAACTTACTTCTTGGCCGGCGCGGCGGGCTTCGCCGCGGCAGCGGCACCAGCAGCCGGCTTCGCACCCGCAGCAGCAGGCGCGGCAGCAGCGGCCGCCGGAGCGGCGGCACCCGCTGCCGGAGCAGCGGCGGCACCTTCGGCCGGCGTGGCAGCGGCGGCGTCGCTCGCGATTTCTCCAACGGGCTCAACGCACGAAACCACCGGCTGACCGGCCGTATCGAGGAAATCGACGCCCGGCATCGGCTTCAAATTGCCGACCTTGATCGTCTCGCCGACCTTCAATTCGGTCACGTCGACGAGGATCGCTTCCGGCAAATCCTTCGGCAGCGTGCGAATGCGGAGCTGCTGGGACGCGAGTTCCAACACGCCACTCTGATTCTTCACACCGAACGACTCGCCCGTCAGGCGAACCGCGACGCGAATCTCGAACTTCTCGTCCGCCTTAACTTCCTGAAAATCGATATGCACATAACGATCCGTGATCGGATCGCGCTGCACTTCTTGAAGAAAGGAGAGCGAACGTTCCGGCTTGTCCTCGCGCTTCAGCTCAACGAGCACCGCGCGGCCGCCGACCACTTTCACCAAGCGGGTGAGTTCAGGAATATCGATCGAGAGCGACTCGGGGCTGGTGTGCTTGCCGTAGAGAACCGCGGGAACACGGTTGGCCTTGCGAAGGCGACGGGAGGCGCTGCGGCCAGTTTGGGCGCGATGCGCGACGTTCAGTTCGAATTTTTGGCTCATGGTTTCGTTCCACCTGTCGCCCCGGAATTGAGGGCAGGCGTAATGGAAAAGGGTGCGAGCTCATACAGCGCCTCTCGTGAAAGCAAACAAAACTTTCGCCCCACCCCTCCCCGGCGGCGACCGCCCCCGAGCCGTTCGGCCTCGCCAGAGAACCGTCTCACCAATCCCCCACACTTCCGTCCGCGTAAAATGTCCGCTGCAACACTTCCTGCTCGAACGGATGCTTCCGAATCTCTGCCTCATCGAGTTCAATCCCCAGCCCCGGCTTTCGGTTCGGGCGCACGATCCGCCCTTTTTTCTCTACGGTAAACCCTTCCTTCACCACGTCACCACGCCACGGCACGTCCTGGTGCACCGCCTCGCAAATGATGTAACTCGGCGTCGCAAACCCCAGCTCCAACGACGCCGCCGTGCTCACCGGCCCCTGCGGATTGTGCGGCGCCAACGACACCCGATGCGCCTCCGCCAGCGCCGCGATCCGCCTCGCCTCCGTCAACCCGCCGCAATGCGTGATATCCGGCTGCAACACCGAACACGCGCGTTTTTCCAGCAGCTCGCGAAACGCATGGCACCCCACCAGCCGCTCTCCCGTCGCGATCGGCGTCGTCACCGCCCGCTGAATCGCCGCGATCTCGTCCATGGTTTCCGGCCAACACGGCTCCTCGAAGAAATACAGCCCGTAAGGCTCGAGCGCCTTCGCGAACTTCATCCCCATCCGCGGCGACGGTCGCGCATGGCAATCCACCATGATGTCGACGTCCGCCCCCACCGCCTCCCGCATCGCCGCCACACACGCTTCCGCGAAACGCACCGGCCGGTTCCCTTCCAACGGCATTGTTTCCGGCACCGCCATCGTCTTGAACGCCGTGAAACCGTCCGCCACCGCCGCGCGCGCCAAATCCGCAAACCGCGCCGCATCCGCCGGCGACGTCTCATAAAAATCCTCCATCTTCCCGCCGCCGAGATGGCAATAAAGCCGCACGTAATCGCGCACGCGCCCGCCCCATAATTCATGACACGGCACGCCATGGATCTTCCCCAAAATATCCCACAGCGCGATGTCGATTCCGCTGATCGCCGTCCCGCGCACGATCCCGTTCCCATGCCAGAAATGCTGGCGATACATCATCTGCCACAGGTGCTCGATTC
The DNA here is from genome assembly GCA_023391285.1 of Verrucomicrobiota bacterium. Taxonomy (GTDB): domain Bacteria; phylum Verrucomicrobiota; class Verrucomicrobiia; order Opitutales; family Opitutaceae; genus Opitutus. The sequence goes on along the minus strand of JAEWBF010000052.1, from coordinate 21,129 downwards.
GCCGCGGATCTTCGCCGACGAGCAGCGTCGCCAGATCCTCGATCGCGCCCACCACGCCCCGCGTGTGCCACTCCAGCGTCGCTTCGCCCCAACCCCACAGACCCGCCTGATCGGTTTCAACCTTCACAAAAATCCAATTGCGCATGCGCGCATGGCACACGTGGGCGTTGATGGCGGTGATCTTCATTTTGAAAAACGCTTGCCACGCTACCTGTCGTGATATTGTCGACAAGATCAAAACTACGAAATGTCCCTGACCGATCACATCGCCGACGATCTCCGTCGCCGTCTTGCCTCCGCCGGCGGCGCCTCCATCGACCTCCGCCTCGCCGCGCTCGCGCAGGCCTATCAAGTCAGCACCCAGCCCATCCGCCTCGCTCTCGCTCGTCTCCGCCGCGAAGGCGTGTTGAAGAATCCCGAGCGCCCTCCCGCTCGCCCCGCGCGCTCTGACCCCACCGCGCCTCCTTCCGCGCGCATCAAAAAATCACCGCGGCCACTCCCTCCCGGCGATCCCGCCAAACACGATCTCCACGCCCGTCTTTCCGCATTCGCCGTTCGCCTCAGCCTCCGCGGCGAGGAAACCTTCCTCCGCGAAGAATCCACCGCCGCCCATTTCGGCGTCTCGCGCGCTATCGCCCGCGACGCCCTTCAACGTCTCCACGCCGAGGGCGTCGTCGAACACGTGCCGCGCCGCGGCTGGCGCGTCCGCCCATTCTCGCGCCAGGACATGGCCGACTTCCTTCAAGTTCGCGAAGTCCTCGAGGTCCGCGCCCTCACGCTCGCGTGGCCGCGCCTCGATCGCGCTGACCTCGAAACCTTCTACCGCCGCAACGATCCTCGCGCCGCCAAGCCCGACAATCGCCTCCACGACTACTGGATCGAGCGTTCCGAAAACCGCTACATCCGACGTTTCTTCACTCAGCACGCGCCTTTCTTCACCGCACTGTTCAAGTGGGAAGACCACGACGCCACCGCCGCCCGCCAAAGCTGCGAGCAACATCGCATCATCCTGCGCGCCATCCTCGACAACGATCGCCCCACGGCCGTCGCCGCGCTGATCGCTCACATCCACGGCAACCACCCCGTGCTCTCCAGTTGGCCCGACCAACCCGCCTCCTCATGAAAGCTCCTCTCGACTGGACCCGCACCCGCGCCGTCCTCGCCCGCAACGAACAGTGGATCCCCGGCGGCCTCGCGTCGCTCAACCGTCGTGCCGATCCGTGCATCTCCTTCGCCCGCGGCCAGGGTTCGCACGTGTGGGATTTCGACGGCAACGAATACATCGACTACCACTTCGGCTTCGCCCCCTACATCCTCGGCCACAACGATCCCGACGTAAACGCCGCCGTCGCCGCCGCCCTCCAAAACGGCCTCTCCAACTTCGGCTCCGGTGCCACCCGCGAAGAAGGCGAACTCGCCGAACGTTTCCTCCAGTGCGTCCCGTTCGCCGAGCGTGTCCAATTCATGAATACAGGCAGCGAAGCGACCGCCCAGGCCATCCGCATTGCGCGCGCCTGGACCGGTCGTTCGCACGTGCTGAAAATTCAGGGCGGCTACAACGGCCACCATAACATGGTCGCCGCCAATCTCATGACGCCGCCCGACCAGCTCGGCGGCAAACAGATCGTCGGCGACGAATATCCTCTCGCTCCCATCACCGCCGGCATCCCGCCCGAAGAAGCCGCGCTCATCCACGCCGTCGAATTCAACGACGCCGCCGCCGTCGCCAAAGTAGCCGAGCGCGTCCCGCTCGCCGCCATCATCCTCGAGCCCGCTCTCCAAAACATCGGCGTTGTCCGACCCAAGCCCGGCTATCTCGAAGCCCTGCGCTGTCTCGCCAACGAACACGGTTTCCTCCTCATCTTCGACGAGGTGAAAACCGGCTTCCGCGCCCGTCTCGGCGGCTACCAAACGCTCTGCGGCGTCGAGCCCGACCTTTCCACCTGGGGCAAAGCCATCGCCAACGGCATCCCGCTCGGCGCCATCGCCGGCAAACGTCCGTTCATGGATCTCGTGCTCCACTCCGATCCTTCGAAACGCGTCCTCCTCGCCGGCACCTACAACGCCCACCCGATCCCCATGGCCGCCGGCCTCGCCACGCTGAAGAAGCTCATGGACCGCTCCGTCGACGTGTATTCACAACTCGAGCACATGGGCGCGAAGCTCCAGCATGGCCAAGAAGAAATCTTCCGCCGCCACGGCCTCCGCGCCCAGATCTCACGCCTCGGCAGCGCCAGCTGCATTTACTTCATGGATCGCCTGCCCCAAAACTGGTGGGACATCGCCACGCGCCACGACATGGCCGCCGACAAAGCCCTTCGCCTCTCCCTTATCCAGCGCGGCGTTTATCAGATTCCCATCCCCGCCAAACAAGCGAGTCTCAGCTTCGCTCACACCGACGCCGATATCACCCGCACGCTCGAAGCGTTTGACGAAGCGATTGCCGAATTGAAAAACACTCACCCGCACGCTTTCAACTGACCCATGCGCCTCGCCCGCTTTGGCCCTTCCCGCCAGGAAAAACCCGCCCTCGTCGATTCCCAAGGCCGCCTGCGCGATGCCTCGTCGCTCGCCGCGGACTGGACGCCTGCCTTCTTCCAATCCGGCGGCCTCGAGAAACTCCGTAACGTAAATCTCGATACGCTTCCCCTCGCTCCCGCCGATGCCCGTCTCGGCTCGTGCGTCCCGCGACCGGGCAAACTCATCGGAATCGGCCTCAACTACGCCGACCACGCCGCCGAATCCGGCATGGCCATCCCCGCCGAACCCATCGTCTTCCTCAAAGCCACCAACACCGTCGTCGGCCCCAACGACGATATCCTCATCCCCCGCGGCTCCGAAAAAACCGACTGGGAAGTCGAACTCGGCGTCGTCATCTCCCGCGAGACCCGCTACCTCGCCTCGCCCGCCGACGCCGCCGCCTGCATCGCCGGCTATTGCGTGTCCAACGACGTTTCCGAACGCGCCTTCCAACTCGAGCGCGGCGGGCAGTGGACCAAAGGAAAGTCCTGCGACACCTTCAACCCGCTCGGGCCGTGGCTCGTCACGCCCGACGAAGTTCCGGACGCCGCAAATCTCGGCCTCCGCCTCTGGGTCAACGACGAACCCCGCCAAAACGGCAACACGCGCACGATGATCTTCAACGTGCCGCACCTGATCCACTACCTCTCTCAATTCATGACCCTCGAAGGCGGCGACGTCATCACGACTGGCACCCCGCCCGGCGTCGCTCTCGGGATGAAGCCGCCCCGCTATCTCCGCGCCAACGACGTCGTCACCCTCGAAATCGATCATCTCGGCCGCCAGCGCTCCACCTGCCGCCCCGCCTGATCCGCTCGTAGGTCGCCTGCTCGCAGGCGACTTCAGCATCTTCGCGCTCCTTCGCGTCCCTCCGCGGTTTAACCACATTCCGCGAAAAAACGGGTTCACCTCGCCCGCACTCCACCCGCGTCCTCTCCCCGGTCATGGTCCGGTGACCCGCCCACGCGGGCCCTCCCCATGCCCGCCGCCGGCGCCCCCACCACCGCGAAACTCCGCGACTGGAGCCTCCTGCTCCTCTGCAATTTCATCTGGGCCTCCCAATTCGCCCTCGTGAAACTCGTGCAGGACGAAGTCGGTCCTCTCTTCACAACCGCCTTCCCCCTGCTCCTCGCCACCCTCCTCCTCACCCCGCTCGTCCTCCACCACCGCCACCGCCGCGCCATGCTCTCGCATGTCGCATATGCGACATCCGAAAGCACGTCGGTCATCCAACCGCCTTCGCGCATCCGCCCCACCGACCTCCTCGGTTTCCTCACCATCGGTCTCTGCGGCCAGGTCGTTGCCCAACTTTTCGCCACGTGGGGCACCCAACGCTCCCTCGCCTCCAACGCCGCGCTCATCTCCCTCGCCCTCCCCGTCGCGACCGCATTGATGGCCTTCCTCCTCCTGCGCGAACGCATGACGCATCTCCGCTGGCTCGGCTTCGCGCTCGCGATCGCCGGCGTCCTCGTCGCCTCCGGCCAGGATCTGCGCACCGCCGACCTTGGCGCCCGCAGCTATCTTTCCGGAAATTTCATGGTCTTCCTCGGCGTCCTCGGCAGCGCCTTCTACAACGTCTACTCCAAAAAAATGCTCCTGCGCTTCACCCCGCTCGAAGTGCTCCTCGGCAGCTACGTCTTCGCCTGCCTCTTCCTCGTTCCCACCGCGCTCCTCGCCGAACCCGAGGGCCTCGCTCAACTTTCTCAACTCTCCGCCCGCGGCTGGACCGGCCTCCTCCTCCTCGCCGTCTTCCAATACTGCGTGTCGATGATCGTCTTCCTCACCGTCCTCACACGCCTCGACGCCACTCAGGCCGCGCTCTCGAATTATCTCATTCCGATGTTCGGCGTCCTCGTCGCCTGGCTCCTCCTCGGCGAACGTCTCAATCCCCCCGCCATCGCCGGCGGCCTCCTCGTCCTCGCCAGCACACTCCTCGTCACGGTCTGGGAAGACCGCCTCGAACAACGCCACCCGCTCGCGCGATGAACACCACCGACACGTCCTCCTTTCCTCCCTCCTTCGCCGGCAAAACCGTCCTCGTCACCGGCGCCGGCCGCGGCCTCGGCCTCGAAATCGCCCGCCACTTCGCCCGCGCCGGCGCCACGCTCCATCTCTTCGACATCGACGAATCCCTCCTCGCCGACGCCACCCGCCAGCTCACCCCGCTTGGCGTATCCATCTTTTCAACACGCGTCGACGTCTCCCGCCGCGACGAGGTCGACCGCGCCGTCGCCGCCGCCGACAGCCGTGCGCCTATCGACATCCTCGTCAACAATGCCGGCATCGCCCGCGAATCCGGCTTTCTCCACATCTCCGAACGCGAGTGGCGCGAGATCCTCGATGTGAATCTCACCGGCCTCTTCTTCGTCGCCCAATCCACCGCCCGCCTCATGGCCGCCCGCCGCCGCGGCGTCATCCTCAACATGGGCAGCAAAAACGCCGTCGAGGGCGAATCCGGCTACGCCCACTACAACGCCTCCAAGGGCGGCGTCCTCATGCTCACCCGCACCATGGCCCTCGAGCTCGCACACCTCGGCATCCGCGTGAACGCCATCTGCCCCGGCTACATCCAGACGCCCATGTCGCAGGAAATCGACTCCCCCGATTTCGTCCGCGATTTCGTCGACCGCTACATCCCCCTCGGCCGCCCCGGACGCGTCGAAGACATCGCGCCCGCCTTCCTCTTCCTCGCCAGCGACGCCGCCGCCTTCATCACCGGCCAAACCCTCGTCATCGACGGCGGCCAGCTCTCCGGTCAAAACCCCTCCCCCGCTCTCCTCACCCGCCTCAACCCTCCGTAATTCCGCATTTCAAAAGTGTCATATAATGTATGACACTTTCCCCCAGCCTTCCCGCTTCAACTTACTCATGCCTCTCACGCTTCAATACCTCGGTCAGACCGGCTTCCTCCTCACCGACGGCGCGCATACCCTGATCATCGATCCGTATCTCTCCTACTCCGTCGATAACCTTCCCGGCTTCGCACCCGAATTCTGGATACGCAATTACCCGCCACCCGTCGCGCCTTCCGAACTGCGCAACGTCGACCTCGTCCTCTGTTCGCACGATCACCTCGATCACGCCGACCCTGAATCGCTCCTCGGTCTCGCTGCCGCTTCGCCACACTGCCGTTTCGCCGGCCCGCATCAAACCGTCGCCCTCTTCCACCAAATCGGTCTCGATCCCGCTCGCACCTTTGTCGTCGACGCCGACCAGCCGTTCGCTTGGCACGACGCCACCATCGAACCCATCGCCGCCGCACACGAGGACTACGAGGTCAACGCCGACGGCCATCACCGCTTTCTCGGCTTCCTGATCCGCTGGCACCACCGCACGCTCTATCACGCCGGCGATACGATCGCGACGCCACAACTCTCCGCCCGCCTCGACCGCGAACGCATCGACATCGGCCTCCTCCCCGTCAACGGCGCCGACGACACCCGTCGCCAGCTCGACATCGTTGGCAATATGGATGTCGCCGCCGCCCTCACGCTCGCGGACCGCCACCGCTTCGGCCTCGTCGTGCCCATGCACTTCGATCTCTACCCCAACAACGGTCTCACTCCCGCCCAATTCGCCGCCGCCTGGTTCTCTCACCCTGCCGCCAAACGTGTTCCGCTGAAACTCTTCACACCCGGCGAACGCCATCTTCTCGCGTAAGCGTCTACGCCCGCATTCCACGCTTCCCCTCCACCGCTCTTCCGTGCGATGACCTTGGGTTTTCGCCCATGCATCTCCTGGTCACCAACGACGACGGCATCCACAGCGTTTTCCTTCACGAACTCGTCCACGCGCTCCGCGCCGTTGGTCACACCCTTTCAGTCGTCGCTCCCAAATCCGAACAAAGCTGGATCGGCGCCGCCAAGTCCCGCAACCGCCCCGTTCACGCCTGCGTCAGCGATCGCGGCCTCGAGTGCGACACGTGGGTCGTTGACGGCACGCCCAGCGACTGCGTCAACATCGGTCTCGGCCACCTCATCAAAACGCCCGTCGACGGCGTCGTCAGCGGCATCAACACCGGCCGCAACGCCTCCCTCGGTTTCATCATCGCCAGCGGCACGATCGCCGGCGCCTGGGAAGGCGCGCTCCACGGCCTTCCCTCCATCGCGTTTTCGCAAGACCTTACCACCGAGCTCTACGATCGCTTCAAAGCCAACCGCGACACCCCCGACGCCGAACTTCACACGACACTCAAAACCTCCGCCGCCCACGCCGCGCGTCTCAGCACCGAACTCCTCGCCGGCACGTCCCGTCAAAGCTTCATCGTTCACAACGTCAACTTTCCCCTCCGCTGCCGCCCCGACACCCCCGTCCGCCGCACCATTCCCGCACGCGTGGTTGTTCCCGGCCTGTTCAGTCCCGCTGAGGACGACGGCACCCACCGTCTCGTTTTCCGCCTCGGCGAAGACCTCTCGCCTGCAGGCCCGCTCACCGACCGCGCCGCCCTCGACGCCGGCGAGATCAGCCACACCGTCTTGGACTACTCCAAACTCGGTTCCTGAGCGAAGCCGACGCGCTCGCAAATCACCTTCCTTTAACACCATTCCGCCCCCGCACACTTGCCAGGCACACGCGCTGCTCCTTCTCTCGAACTTCCAGCTATGCAGCTCGTGATGTTCGACATGGACGGCACTCTCACCGACAGCTTTTCGCTCGACGAAAACTGTTACGTTCTCGCGATCGAACAGGCGCTCAACCTGTCCAAGGTCGTCACGGCGTGGGACACCTACACGCACACGAGTTCATCCTACTGTCTCGAAGAAATCGTCCGCGCCTCCCGCGGCACCACGCCCTCCGCCGAGGAATCCCGCGCCGTCCAAACCCGCATGGTCGAGATCATGTCGGACCTCCAGCGCACCCGCGGCCGCGGCACCCGCGAGATCCCCGGCGCCGCCGCCGCGCTCCAACACCTTCGCAACAACAACATCGCCGTCGCTATCGCCTCCGGTGACTGGGAGATGACCGCCCGCCACAAACTCACCTCCGCCGGCATTCCGTTCGAAGATCTCCCGCACGCTTTCTGCGACTGCTCGCACGCGCGCACCGAAATCATGCGCACCGCCCTCGAGCGCGCGAAACAACACTACCAGCGCTCCGCCTTCGATCGCATCGTCTACGTCGGCGACGCCTCCTGGGATGTCCGCGCCTGCTTTGATCTCGGCTGGCCTCTCGTCGCGATCGGCACCGGTGCCCACGCGGACCGACTCCGCTCCCTCGGAGCCTCGCACGTTCTCCCCGACTACAGCGATCTTCCCGCTTTCCTCTCCGCCGTCGCTCACGCCACCGCCCCGCTCCGCCAAACTGGTTAACCCCAGAAACGGAATCGACTTGGCTACATAAGGTAGGGCGAGCCGTCCCCGGCGAGCCGCCCCTCGGAGCGGAACGCGCGAGCGTTTCGCCGCACCTCTGCGCCTTTTTTCAGTATCGATTTCGCGCCTTTCGTGACTTCTCTCCACCTTCCCGATGATCGAAGTCCGCAACCTCACCCGCGTCTTCCGCACCTACAAAAAGCAACCCGGCTTCTGGGGCGGCGTGAAAGGCCTCTTTCATCGCAAATTCGAGGAAACCGCCGCCGCGAAAGACATCTCCTTCGACATCGCGGAAGGCGAGTTCGTCGGGTTCCTCGGTCCCAACGGCGCCGGCAAAACCACCACGCTGAAAATGCTCTCGGGCCTTATCTACCCGACGAGCGGCACAGCGCGCGTCTCCGGCTTTGATCCCACGCGCCGCGAAAACGCCTACCGTCGCATCTTCGCGCTCGTCCTCGGTCAAAAAAACCAGCTCTGGTGGGATCTCCCCGCGATCGAATCCTTCCACCTCCTCCGCGCCATCTACGCCCTGCCCGAAGACCAGTTCAAAACCACCCTCGACGAGCTCGTCGACCTCCTCGACGTCCGCGCCAAGCTCAACGTCATGGTCCGCGAGCTCTCGCTCGGCGAACGCATGAAGATGGAGCTCATCGCCGCGCTGCTCCACCGCCCGCGTGTCCTCTTCCTCGACGAACCCACCATCGGCCTCGACGTCGTTTCGCAAAAATCCGTCCGCAGCTTTCTTCGCGATTACAACCGTCGCCACCGCGTCACCATCCTCCTCACCAGCCACTACATGGCCGACATCAAGGAGCTCTGCGAACGCGTGATCGTCATCCACAAGGGTTCGAAAATCTACGACGGCGCCCTCGCGCGCCTCGAAACCTCCTCCGGCGCGCGCAAGAAAATCATCTCCTTCGTGCCCGCTCTCGACGAGGGCGACCGCACCGCCGCTCGCGCGTTCCCCGACACCTGGCAATCGCAACACGCGTCGACGACCCGCTCACCCGACGGCAAGTTCACCCTCACCGTTCCCGGCGACAAAGTCGTCACCGTGTCCCAGGAAATTCTCAGCACCGGCCCCGTCGCGGACATCACCATCGAAGACGTTCCCCTCGAGGACGTCATCGCCGAACTCTTCTCCGCCCAATCCTGAGGTAGGGCGAGCCGCCCTTGCGGTAAGCCGCGGGCTCCCTCGCGCTCCCAGACGCCTCACATCACAACCGATACCGCTCCTGCAACACCGCCAGCGAGCACATCATCAGCACCGTCGGATCCAGCGGCGCCCGCTCCGCCCCGCTCATCGTCCGCATCCGCGTCAATAACGCTTCGACTGCCGCCCCGCCGAAAAAGCCCGTCGCCGCCAGCGCTTCCCCGCGCAGCTTCTCCTCGGCGAATTTCAACATCGCACTCCCTTCCTGCAACAAGGTCGGCGGCGCGAGAAACGGCTGCTTCTTCCGCCGATACACCTGCTCCGTCACAAACGGCCGCATCGCCTCGCGCAGCACCCATTTCTCCTGTCCGTCTCGTCGCAGTAATTCCACCGGAACCGCCCGCGCGACTTCGAACAGCTTGTGATCCAAAAACGGCAGCCGCTGCTCCACCGCGTGCGCCATGTCCAGTCGCTCGCCGGCCAACACGTAGTTCGCAAACCCTGATTTCATCCACAGGTGCATCACCTGCCGCACCGGCGCGCGCCCCTCCATCTGCTCCGCCACGTCCATGCGCCGATAAAATTCCCACAACGGATTTCGCCCCGCCTGCTCGCGCGCAAACTCCGCGCTGACGACACCGTTCTCCAACGCCCGCCGCCCCGCCACCGCCGCCGCACTCGCCGCCGGAAACGCCAGCGCCTGCGCCTGCGCCGCCAGCGCCGCCGCGATCTCCGCGTCCGGCGCTGTATCCATTTTCAAAGCACCCAACACCGCCGCCGGCCACGCCGCCGCGGGCATCGCTCCGCCGATTCCGAGCGCCCGATCGAAAAACCTATAACCCGCCGCAATCTCGTCCGCACCTTCACCCGCCAGCACCACCTTGACGCCCGCCTCGCGCACCCCGCGGCTCAACAGATACCGCGCCGCTCCGTGCGCATTGTATTGAATCGATTCCCCCTGCGCGACCGCATCCTCGAACACCCGCGCGAAATCCGCGTTCGTCACGCGAATGGGAAAAAACTCCACGCCCGCCGCCGCCGCACTCGCCGCCGCGACCGCGCTCTCATCGAAATCCGGATGATCGAACGCGATCGTGAACGCCTTCATCTCCCCGCCGAAAAACTTTCGCGCCATACCCAGAGCCGCCGATGAATCCAATCCTCCGCTCAACAAACACCCCACCGGCACATCCGCCCGCAGCCGCAACCGCACCGCCTCCGCCGCCTCCGCCCGCAACCGTTCGATCCACTCCGCTTCCGCCCACGGCGACTCCTCCCCGATCTTCGGGTAATCGGTTTTCCAATACGCCGCGATCCTCACTTCGCCGCCCTCCTTCGCTTCCAAATAACACCCGGGCGGCACCTGTTTCACGCCGGCAAACAGCGTCCGTTCCGGCGACAGGTTCGAGAACAAGCTGTCATACACCGCCTCTCGATCCCAGCGCAACGGCACGCCCGCCGCCGCCAGCGCCTTCACCTCCGAAGCAATCCAGAGCGTCGCCCCGCTCCGCGCATAAAACAGCGGCTTGATTCCAAATCGATCTCTCGCCGCGAACATCCGCCGCTTCCTCGCGTCCCACACCGCAAACGCAAACTCCCCCCGCAACTCCTGGAAGCACTCCACGCCACGTTCTTCGTAAAGGTGCAGCGCGATCTCGCTGTCCGACCGCGTGCGAAACCGATGCCCGCGCCGCTCCAACTCTCCGCGAATCCGCTCGAAATCGTAGAACTCTCCATTCACCGCGATCCGCAGCGTTTCGTCCTCGTTCGCGATCGGCTGCTGCCCCGTCGTCAGATCGATAATGCTCAGCCGCGCATGCCCCAGCCCGCCGCTTGCATCATCCGCGCGCCACACGCTCGATTCGTCCGGCCCGCGATGCCGCATGCTCGCTACCGCCGACCGCAACGCTTCCGCGCTCACTGTTCGTTGATCAGAAACCGCCGCAGCAATCCCGCACATCGTCGACGCAGTGTTGAGAAACCAAACTCCACTTCCAGCGCAAACGCGCCGCTACGTTCAGGTAGGGCGGGGCGTCCCCGCCGAGCCGCGCTCACCGCGATTTTCGGTAAGCCGCCCCGCGATCTCCCGCACCAATCCCTCCATCGTCGCGACCGTCTCCTCTAACGTCCCTTCCGCCTCCATTCGCCCCAGCCACTCCCTTCCCGCAGCGCCGCCTTTCTCCCCGATCGCCGCCCGCACCGCTTTCACACTGGCCAGCGAATGCAGCGGCTTCGGCCCGCAGTCCTTTCCGCACACAGCGACGTAAGCCAGCCGCAGCACCGAAAACCGCACCGCTTCCAACAAAAACCAAGCCCCCAGCCGCTCTCCGCGCGCGAACAGCTTGTCGAATTTCTGCAGGTCGATCTCCGCTCCATCCAACAACGCCTGCGTTTCCCGCTCACCGACCGGCGTCTCCTTCACCAGCAGCGATCCTTCCGCTTGCTTCAACGCCGCGCCACCTTTGAACACCACCGAGTCCAACGACACCACCGGTGCGTCCGGCGCCGCAAACACCAGCAGGTCCACCGGCACGTCCCCCGCGAACAAGCACTCATAGTTCCACACGGTCGGCCCCAGCTTGCTCAATCGCCACCGCACTCGCGGTTCGCGCTGCAGCGTTTCCCTCCACCGTCCAAAATCTTCCTCCACCCAACCCGGCGCGTGTATCCGAATATCCACGTCACTGTGTTCGTCCGCCGCACCTACCGCGCGACTGCCCGACACCCAGAGCGCCACCACCTTCGCTTCCTTCAACAAGGCCTCGATCGCGCGCCGCACGAGCTCGCCGCCGCGCACGTTCGCCAGACCCGACGCCCAGGTCTCCCATTCCGCGGCCTCGATCACGCCGCCCCCTCCGCCCGCATCGTCGCCTCGAACATCCGGCACGCCACCACCGTTCCACTCGCGTCGCGAATCATATCGGCCGGCGACCACAAGTCCGCCCGCCCCGGCAGCGCCATTCGCACCATGTGCGACACGATGTAAATACTACCATCTGCCGGCTCCGGCAATCCCGCCACTTCGCCATATTGTCCTTCGATCACCGGCACGGCATGCCCGCCGAGTTCGATCGTCCTCGCCTGCCGATAGTTCACCGACACCCGTGCATTTCCTTCCGAAGGAATCACCGTTTCCGTCCCGTCGGGATGCCGCAGCGAAATGGGATGCGGACAGAGATTCACCAACTTCATCGCGTCGTCATCTCTCCGAATCCGCCGCCGAGTGCAACTCCGGCGATCGCCAGCTCTCGCCCACCAGTTCACGCATGAACTTTCGCATCGTCGCCGCACACCGATCCACCGCCGCCGCGACCTCCACTTTGCTCAATCGCGCGCTGACCGCGATCGCTTGCAGCTCATCCGGCTCCGCCACGCGTTCGATCCGACGCCCTTCCGGAAAACTCCGTTCACCGCGCCGCAGTTTTAATTCATGCAGCAGCCGCAGATTCGTCTCGGCCAAACTCCGATGCAGCATCCGCTGCGCCGCCACCAATTCTCCCCGCTCGATCTTCCGCCGCGTCCACACCAGATCGCAGACGAAGCTGTCCGCCAGCGCCCGCGCCTCCACGTCGCTCAACCGTGGATCGCCCACCTCGCTCACCACTTGCCGATAAAGCCCGCCCCACGTCTGCGCCCCTTTCAAAAATCGCCAGCCCGGCCGAATTACCACCGCCAGATCCTGCATCGATCGCCGCAGTTTTGCCGAGCGATGATGCAGTCCGAGCCCGATCGCCCACTGCGCCAGTCGCAAGGACCGCTGCGGCACGATCACCAAATCCGCCTCCACGTCCGGGGCGAGTATCGCCACTTTCGGCACCCCGCCAATCGCCGCCCGCCGCACCGCGTAAACGTCGGGTTCCACGCCCGCCGCCCTCAACCACGTCGCATCCGCAAACAGCTCCGGCCGCTTCGCAATCACCTGAAAATCCCAGTCCGATTGCGCATCCGCCCGCCACACCGCGTCGCGCTCCTCCCGCACCCGCGAACCGATCAACACCAGCCCCGACACCGTCGGCTCCGCATTTGCCCACCTCGTGATCTTCTCGCCGAAACTCATCTCCAAGTAGTCACGACGAACGCGTCACTGGCTCCGCAACGAAATCAAGATCTCCGTCCCCTCCAACCCCGGGCCCGCGTGAATCTCACCGCGATGCAACCGCAGCACTTCCTTCGCGAGAAACACGCCCATGCGCCCCTGATTCGGCACCGCACCTTCCGTCGGTTCCGGCAAAATCCCCTCGAGCTCCAACTGCTTCCCTTTGATCGAAAACAGCGCCGTCAACTCCGCTCGCGCCCCCGTCGAACGCACCTGCAACGACAAATCTTTCGGTCCAAGTTCGCCGCGATTCTCCGTGATCGTTGTGATAATCGAGCGTAGCGCCGACTCGAGCAGCTTGCGGCTCGCCGACAACACCACCGGATCCGGTCCCACCTCCACGCGAATCCCGAGCGCACTGCCGATCGCCTGCGCGATCTCCCGCACGTCCACCGCTTCCACCGGCGATTCATGCAGCGTCTGCATCAGCGCGAGATTGCGATTCAAACCTTCCAGTTTCCCGACGTCGCCTTTCACCGTTTCGATCAACGCCGCCGGCAACGGTTGCTCCGGTGTCGCCTGCCGAAACGTCGCCAGCGACACCAGCGAGTTCCCCAGTTCATGACTCAACGTCAGCGCCAGTTCATGCAGCAGCGTCCGCCGGCTCGCGCGTTCGCGCACCGCCGCATCGTGCACTTCCGCACTCGCCTCCTCCCAAAACGCCCACACGCCACCGGTCTCGCCCACCAAACCCGCACTCGCGCGAAAGGGCTGTCCCGCGCACGGCCAGGCGCGGCACACCTCGCGCGACCGCCGCGCCTGCCCGATCAGATCGCGCACCACCAACGGCACATGCCGCGGCACGCTTTCGTCCGGCCCCAACACCAGCGTGCTCGGCAAATACTTCGAGCCGAGCCGCGCCTGCTCCGCCATCTGGTTGAGGCGCGTCAACTGCGCCGACTTCCCCAAAAAATGCCGCAGCAGCCGCGCGAAAAAGACCGCCCGCGTATGATCCGCGTCGTCGTAAGGCTGCCCGTCGTCCCGCACGCCAAACGCCATCAACCCCAGCAATCGTCCGTTGTCGTGCACCGGCACCAGCAAACGCGCGCCCCACAAGGCGAGACGATTCCGCACCGCCAGCTCCGCAATCGGATCCGTCGGACTATGCCAATACGGCCCGTCGATCACCGCCGGATGCGTCTCGAGATAGCGCACGAGCGGATCGTCCACCGCGAAGAAAGACGTCCCGCGATCCGCGCGAAATCCATCCGGCTCCCGCAGGAAAAAGACCGCGTGCGACGCCCGCAGCAAATACCTCGACGCCCGGCGAAATTCCGTGATCAGCCGCTCGCGCGTATCCAGATTTTCAATCGCCCCTTCGATGAAGTCCCACAGTTCCGCCGCATCCGCTCCCGCTCCCCCACGCGCGGCCGCCCGCACCGGCTCCACTCGCTTCGCCTTCTCGGCGAGCAGCTCCACCATCGATTCCTTCTGCGCCAGCTCCATCACCAGCGGCAACAATTCCCGCAACCGCGTCGCACTCTCCTCGTAGGAAAGATAAACCCGCGCCCGTCCCGACAAACGCGCCTGCTCGAACGGCAGGCTCCGCGGCTCGCCTACAAAAATCGTCGGGCACTTCGCCAACGACGGCGGCAGCGTCTCGTCCGCCGTCGCGTCCAGCACCACCACCGCCGAAAATCCCGGCGAAGATCCCCCCGGCAGCATCATCGGTCCCAGACGCAACGCCGTGCTTCCCGCCGGCAGCTGACGCTCCCAAGCATCGGCCAATCCGGAGTCGGTCGTGGCGAGGATTACGAGGCTGGACATGAATGAGGGAGGGAACGCGTTGTCCCCAACGCGCATGTATCACGAAGATGGCTACGTCGGACAAGGGAAGACGATGCGAAAAAGGGCACCTCGTCCCGGCACCGACGGATCCACCGAAATGGTGGCGTCGAGACCTGCCAGAATGTCGCTGCAAATGGCGAGTCCCAATCCGAAGCCCGACGACTTCGTAGATTGAAAAGGCTGAAACAAACGCGGTCTAATGGCAGGAGAGATACCAGGCCCGCTGTCCTCCACCGTCATCTCGATCCCTTTTGCGACGTTCCGCGTCGCTACCTTCACCCATCGCGGTCCCTCCAATTGCCCTTCCACCGCCTGGATCGCGTTGAAGCACAGATTCAGCAATACCTGCTTCGCCGCCGAACCGTCCGTGAACGCTCGATCCGGATTCGCCTGAAAATCGGTCAGGAACTCGATCCGCTTGTCCGTCGCCTTCGCCGCCACCAGCTCGAGGCTCGTCCGCAGCACCGGATGCAGGTCCATCGGCTCCGCCTTGTAGACGCGCGGCGACGCGAGATCGAGCAGCTGCTCGGTCAGCCGGTCAATGCGCGTCACTTCGTCGCCGATCAACCCGAAGAACTTCTGCCGGAACACGGGATCGTGATGATGCTTCGGCAGCAGGTGGACGAAGGTCTTGATCGACACCAGCGGATTGCGGATCTCGTGCGCAAGGCTCGCGCCCAACAACCCCACCGTCGCCAGCTGCTCCGCATGCTGCGCCTTCACCGAGAAATGCGCCCGCTCCAACGCGCTCTCCATGATCGACGCGAGTTCCAGCAATTGCGTCATCTGCGGATACGTGAACGGCCGCCGCGACACCGGAATGCCGACTCCGATCAACGCGCTCAGCGCCGGTCCTTCGCCGATCACCAGCGCGCCAAGTTCATTCGCCTGCAAGAACGTCGCGAGTTCCTGCCGATCCGGCGTCATCCGCTCACGCGCCAGCCGCTCCGGCGTCGCCCAGCGTAGATGCCGGATCGATCGAATGACCGCCGAATCTTCTGCCAGATCGAGCCCGCTCCCACTTACGGAACCTCGGCCGCCGATCATCACCAGGCCTTTTCCCGCGTGTCCCCAACCTTTCAATACATTGATGAACGCCTTCTCCAGATCCTCGATCCGTGTCTCGCGCCGCGCCGCCAGAAACGCCGCCTGTCGCGCGTTCGTCGCCTGCGGATAGAAACGCAGCCAGCGATCCAGCCAGCCGTTCAAAAAGGCCGCCAGCCACAAACACCCCGCTGTCGTGACGAGCAGGGCGAGTCCCTGCGGCATCCAGGCCACCGTCGATGAGTGCAACAGCCACGCCGCTCCGGCGATCACGCTCACGAGAATGATCTTTTCCAATCCCACGACCAGCAACTGCCGCGCATCGAAGATACGGTGAGTCGTAATCGCGAAGGTGGTTGCAGCGTAGTAAACGAGAACCGCGATCGGCTGGAGTTGGATATAGCGAATGTCCTTCGTGAGGGCATTTGCCACCATTAGCAGCAAAACGGTCGCGGCCGTCGCACATCCTCCGCCCAGCCAGACCTGCAACGTCAACCGTTGGCCGCCCGAAAGACGCCTCATTCGCCGGAAGCCGTCCACCCCCAGCGCAAGATACAGGCCTAAGACGCCCGCGATATAAACGTAGTATCCGCTGCCATACACCCGGTTCGCTGCAGTCGAATGCGCTGGGATGAAGTAGGGCGTGAAAGGAATGATCGCGAGACTGACTGTCACCGCTCCCCAGATACAGAAGCTCTTCCACATCCCCCGACGCAGCTCCACCAGCTCCGATGCGATCGCTTCTTTTACGATCCAGAAATGGAGCGGAATGAGCGCCGATATCGAGGTCGAGCATTTCAACCAGAAGACATCTCTCAACGCCGTGGCCAGATACGTCGTCAACAACCACAGAGCGATGTGCAACGAGCACGTAAACACCGTGCGGTTCACCCACCTGCGGGGATTCGACCACAGGATCAAGATACCGACCACCACCACGGCTATGGCGGCAAACAGTGGCGGGGAAGCTAGCATCTCTGCATCACTACACTCGCATTCACCCCGGATAGCCCGTGCGCGTTGACCAGCGTATGCTCATGCGAGATCATCCGGGCATTGCTCGACAAATTCAGCGGACACTCGGGATCCGCGAACCGCCAGTTCACAGTCGGCGGAATCACGCCATGGCGGTGGGACAAAGCGCTGACCGCCACCTGAATCGCCGGAGCAGCGCCCAGGGCATTTCCCACCGCGCCTTTGATCGAGAATGCGGGGATACTGCTCAGCGAGTCTCCAAATACCTTCGCCGCCGCGCGCGACTCCGCGGCATCGATGATGCGATGCCCCGGCCCCCAGGCATTGATCGCGTCCACGTTATCGGGCTTCAGTCGCGCCTCTGCCAGCGCATGCCTCATCGCGATCGCCATGCCCCCGCATAGATCCTCCATCGGATCGTTGGCAGCCGCATAGCCGGTGATGAAACTATAGCCTTCGCGTGGACTCGACTCCGGCTCGATCACCAACATCGCCGCCCCTTCACTGACGACGCCCGTCGTTCGCCACAAATCGAACGGCCGGTCGATGCCTTTGGCATTGTCCGCTGTGCCCGGCGTCAGTCCCGTGCTGCGAAGTTCCACCAACGGACACCGAAACAGGGGCGCCTCCGTTCCACCGCAGATTGCGATTTCCGCCGCACCTTCCGCCACCAATCGGACGGCATGCCCGATGGCATCCAAACCGGCACAACACGAGGTCTGGATCGCGATCGTCCGCGTGTTCAACCGAAACACCTGCCCAATGGTTGCCGGAATCACCGCTGCGTTGGTCGTGAAGACGGTGCGCGGCACCGCACCCCGCAAGCCCTTCGCCTCGAACCCTCCGATCGTGCGGCCGATTCCCTCGAAATCCATCAACGACGAGCCAGCGACCACAACGCTGTTCATCTTCGCAACTTCGTCGATCTCCAAGCCCGCGTCCCGCAACGCCAGCCACGCTCCCGCCAACGCGAACAACGTATGCCGCGCAACTCCTTTCGGCAGACTCTCCCGGTCCACATACTCGCCGATCTGAAACCGATCGATCGATGCCGCGACAAACTCGCCCAACTCCGGCCCCAACTTCGTGAACGGCCGCACATAGCTCCGCCCCGCCAGTATCCCCTCCCAGAATGCTTCCCGCCCAATTCCCGCCGGCGTCACCGGCCCGATGCCTGTGATCTTAACGCGACGGCGCTTCATCTCGCCATCATGTCGCCGCCGGGAAACTCATGCGCACGGTCGTTCCCTTCCCCGGCGCAGATTCCAGAGCCAGCGTGGCCCCATGCGTTCCCAACAGATGACGACATATGCTCAACCCCAATCCGGTTCCGTTTTCCTTGTTGCTGAATCCACCCTTCAAAGCCCGCCGCACGTGATCCGCGTCCATCCCCACGCCGTTGTCCATCACCGTCAGCTCAATCCGGTCTCCGGTGCGCACCACCGACACCGACAGCTGCTTCGCGCCCGCCTCCAGCGCGTTTTTGAACAGATTCTGGAAGACCCGCATCAACTCGAACTTCGAGCCGCGGATAAACGCCGACGACAACCCGGTGAACTGCACCGAGATCTCCCCGAAAAACACCACCTGCCGCACCTCCTGCACCACCTGCACCAGGTCCAGCCGCGCAAACTCCGTCGCCTGTTTCGACGCCATCCGCCAGTTTTCCGAGAGATGGTGACAATACTCCGCCGCCTTCTCGACGATTCCCGCGTAATCCCGCAGCCGCCGCCCCCGCTCCGCATCCTGCGCCGCCACCGCCCGCGCTTCCTCCACGAGCAACGCCGCGTAACCCACCACCACCGTCAGCGGATTGTTCAAATCGTGCACCAGCTCGACCGACGCCCGCCCCTGCCAAATATGCGGCTCCTTCTGCTCGATCTCACGCTTCAACGCGGCGTTCATCTCCCGCGCCTCGTTCGTGAGCTTCGCTTGCTGCCGACGCACCCGCGACGCCTCGGACTGCTTCCGCACCGCGTCGATCAACTCCGCAATATCCGGCGGCTTCCTTAGATACTGGTTCGCCCCCGCCAGCATCGCCTGCTGCGCCGTCAACAAAGTCCCATAACCGGTCAACATCACCACCGACACCAGCGGATCGATCTTCCGAATCTCCTCCAACGCCCGGATCCCGTCCATCTCCGGCATCCGGATATCCAATACGATCACCGCATACATTTTCGACCGCAACTTCGCCAGCGCCTCCGCCGCCCGCTCCGCCGTATCGACCGTGAACTCAGCCGAAAGCGTGAACGCGATGGACTCGCGCGGTCCATACTCGTCATCAACCACCAGGACAAGCGGCTTGTTAGCCGTGACCGGTTGAACAGGAGGATTTTCAGTGAGCATCGGCGGACGCTGGGAAGAGCGTCGTTCTCCGGTTGATCGCCGGCCAAACCTCGCTCAATTGCCCGTCGTGTTTGCAGGTCACGCCGCCAGCTGTCAAGGAACGCATCCGGGATTGCACCGTGTCCGATCAGGCCCGACGTTTTTGACGTGATTTTCATCACCGCCCTCATTTCCGCCGCCCTCGCCAGTCTCCTCGTGTGGCTCTTCCTCTCCGCCCGCCACGCCCCGCTCCGCGAACGGCTGCGGAGCATCACCGCCGACACCGAACGCCTCACCGCCGAACTCGCCGCCTCGCGCACCGAGCTCTCTCAACTCTCAACCCTCAACACTCAACTCTCCTCCTCCCTCGCTTCCGAACGCGCCGCCGCCGCCGAAAAACTCTCCGCGCTCACCGACGCCCACAACCGCCTCACCAACGAATTCAAGGCCCTCTCCGCCGACGCCCTCGCTCGCAACAACACCGCCTTCCTCGAACTCGCCCGCGAAACCTTCGGCAAACTCCAGCAACAATCCTCCGGCGATCTCGAAAAACGCCAGCAAGCCATCGACGCCCTCGTCAAACCCCTCCGCGAATCCCTCCAGCAGGTCGACGCCAAGATCGGCGCCATCGAAAACGCCCGCAAGGAAGCCTACGGCACGCTTTCCGAACAGCTCCGTTCTTTAAACACCGCGCAGCTCCAACTCCAAACCGAAGCCTCCCGTCTCTCGACCGCCCTTCGCTCCACCACCTACGCCGGCTCCTGGGGCGAACTCCAACTCCGCCGCGTCGTCGAAATGGCCGACATGCTCGGCTACTGCGATTTCTGCGAACAGGAAACCGCCGGCTCCCTCCGCGCCGACCTCGTCGTCCGTCTCCCCGGCGGCCAACGCATCGTCGTCGACGCCAAAACTCCCCTCGAATCCTTCCGTGCCGCGTCCGAAACCACCGACGAAACCGTCCGCGCCGCCCGCCTCCTCGAACACGCCCAGAAAGTCCGCGGCCACATCGATTCCCTCGGCGCTAAAAACTACTGGGAGCAATTCCAACCCGCCCCCGAATTCGTCGTCCTCTTCCTCCCCGGCGACCAATTCCTCGGCGCCGCCCTCCACGCCGATTCGACACTCATGGACCGCGCCATCGCCAAACGCGTCCTCCTCGCCACGCCTTCGACCCTCATCGCCCTCCTCAAAGCCGCCGCCTACGGCTGGCGTCAGGAATCGATTTCAAAAAACGCCGAGGAAATCAGCCTCCTCGGCCGCCAGCTCTACGATCGCATGGTCACCTTCGCCGAACACCTGGAAAAAGTCGGCCGCGCCCTCGACAACGCTCTGAAGGGCTACAACTCCGCCGTCGGCTCCTTCGAATCTTCCATCCTTCCCAGCGCCCGCCGCTTCGCCGAACTCGGCGCGCGCGGCGCCAAAGAACTCTCCGAGCCCCCCGCCATCGAAACCACCCCCCGCGACCTCACCAAACGCGCCTGACGCATCGTTCTCTTTCTCGGTCCCACCGCCATCTCATCTCTCATCTCTCATCTCTCAACTCTCAACTCCCGTGCCCCCCTTCCCCGGCCGCTGGCAAATGATCCGCGCCGAGTTCGACGGCCAACCCGCTCCCGAACTCATCCTCCAGCGCACCGAAATCCGTTTCACGGCGACGCACTACGCGATCCATTTCGCCGGCCAGCCCGCCGACCGCGGCAGCTTCGATTTCAACGAAACCGGCGAATCCAAACTCCTGATACTTCACGCCGAGTCAGGCCCCAACGCCGGCCGCACGATCCCGTGCATTTTCCAACTCGTCGGCGACCGCCTCCGCCTCTGCTTCGGCCTCGACGGCACCACCCCCACCGCTTTCGCCACTTCCGCCAACTCCCACCGCTACCTAGCCACCTACCGTCGCCTGTAGTCATGTAGGG
>JAEWBF010000137.1 GCA_023391285.1 Verrucomicrobiota bacterium | reverse complement strand
CCTTTTCCTCTGGTCGCCGACTCCCCCGCTCCCGCGTCGTCGCGAAAACTTCCGCCGCCTCCTCCCGCCGTCCCTCACGTCCGCGCCCCGGTCAACGCCGCCGCCGAGGATCTCCTTCCTCCCCGCCCCCTGCCCCGGCGCAGCCGATCGCGCACCTCTCTCCTCGCCGCCCTCCTCGGCCTCGTTCTGCTCGCCGCCGGTGGCGCCTACTTCTTCCTCCTTCGCGAAGAACCTCCGCCCCCGCCCGTCGTCACGAAGTCGTCCACGCCCAAAGCCGCCACCCCCTCCGACTCCCTCAACAAAATCGCTGCCCTCCCCGGCCAAGCGATCGGCAAAGCGCAAGACGCTGTCGCCGCCCGCCGCGCCAACGGACAGGACCGCGTCGACGCCATCGTCGAAGGCGAAGATCCCTCCAGCGGCCGCGCCTCCAACCCGCCACCTTCCTCCCCCGCCGCGTCCAACACTCCCCCGCCCGTCACGTCCACATCGCAACTCGCGCCCGGCATCACCGCAACCACCGCCGCGTCCCACGTCACCGACTCCGCCGCTGCCGCCACCCCCGCTTTCCGCTCGTGGGTCGCCAACGCCCGCATCAACGGCGTCTTCCAAGGCACTCCTCCGCGCGCGCTCATCAACGGTCGCACTTTCCGCGCCGGCCAGATCATCGATCCCGACCTCGGCATCGTCTTCGAGGGACTCACCGACGACGCCAAATCGATCGTCTTCCGCGACGCTTCCGGCGCCATCGTCACCCGCCGTTTCTGACCGTAGCGGAACGCGTGAGCGTTTCGCCCCCTCCGCCGCAGAGCTTTCCCGCTTCCGCCTCGCTTCACGGCCGCGCCATCGCCGCCCGCAACATCCGCATCACCTCCGGATCCGTCACGGCCCCCACCAGGCCGTTCACGATGAACTGCACCCCGATGCAAAGGAGCAAAAACCCCATCATCTTCGAAAGCGCGTTCATACCATTCGCTCCCACCACCGACACCACGCGCTCCGACAGCCGCAATGTCACATACGTAATCGCCGACACCGCCAGGATCCCCACCACGATCGCGATGTAATCGACCCAATCCTCGGCCAGCGAAGCCAACCCAATCGTCACCGCAATCGACCCCGGTCCGCTCAACATCGGCATCGCCAACGGGGAAAACGACACGTCCTGCTTCGCCCGCGCCGCCGCATTCGCCGCTTCGTCCACCCGCGTCGGCGGCGGCCCCAACACCAGCCGCGTGCCGATCGCAGCCACCATCAACCCGCCCGCAATCCGCAACCCGGGAATCGAAATCCCGAAGAACGTCATGATGAACGTCCCGCCCACCAGGAAGCTCACCAAAATTCCCACCATGTAAACGCACGCCATCCGCAGCTGCTGCAAGCGTCGCTCGGGCGTGTCGCCTTCCGTAATCGTCAGAAACGTCGGCGCCGACGCCGGCGGATTAATCACCGGCAACAGCGCGATGATCGTCCCCAACACCAACTCCAGAAACCCCGCGATCGTTTGCATGAGAAATTGGCTCCCTCCCAACCCAAAACACAAAACCCAGAACCGCCGCGCCTACCACACCTCCACCGGCCCTTTCGGCACCGGTATCGACTCCCGCTCCAACGCCCCGCGCTCGCTCTCCGGTCGCATGAACGTCGCCACCATCGGCGCCGGCGCGAACTTCGGCTTCAACTCCCCGCGTTCATCACAAAACGCCGCCCGCCACTCCATATACTCCTTCAACGCCGCTTCGAAATCCGCCCGCGACGAGATCGTGATGATCCGCTGCTTGAACAGCTTCGCCGGCCCAAACCGCTTCGCATACCACGGCGCCACCTTGCGAAACAACCGCGCCCCATGCGCCTCGCCGTAAAACTCGCAATACCGCTCGAAATGCCGCCGCAACACGCGCACGCGCTCCGCAAAATCCGGCTCCGGCAGCAATTCACCCGTCCGCAGATAATGCGCCGTCCGCCGAAAAATCCACGGATCGTAAAACGCCCCGCGCCCGACGCTCACTCCCGCACACCCCGTCTGCTCGATCATGTGCTTCGCCGCCTCCGGCGTCGTAACGTCCCCATTTCCGATCACCGGAATCGCCCGCACCGCCGTCACCACGGAACGGATACCCGAAAGGTTGACCGTCCCCGCAAACCCCTGCGCCCGCGTCCGTCCATGCACGAACACCGCCGCCACGCCCGCTTCCTCCAGCACCCGCGCCAGGTCCGGCGCCGTCAGATTCTCGTCGTCCCAGCCCAGCCGCATTTTCGCCGTCACGGGAATCTTCACCGCCTCCACCATCCCGCGCACCAGCTCCGCCGTTTTCCCGAGCTCCGTCATCATCGCCGAGCCACCTCCAATCTTCACCACCTTCCGAACCGGACAACCCATGTTGATGTCCACCGACTGCGCGCCCAGCTCTTCGCACATCCGCGCCGCATCCCGCATCTCGCTCGCCACGCTGCCAAATAGCTGAATCGCCAGCGGCCGGTCTTCCGGCCCACTCGCCACCAACTTCATCGCCGTGGCATTCCGCTCCAGCAGCGACCGCGCATTCACCAGATCCGTCGTCGCCCATCCCAAGCCGCCCAACTCCCGCAGCGTCAGTCGAAACGGCAGGTTCGTATAACCCGCCAGCGGCGAAAGAAACAGATTCGACGACAACTGGTGCTGACCGATGCGCATGCGTGCCGTTCACCGTGTCAGCCTCATCCACAACCTCAAGCCGGCACCCTCACCCGGGATCGTTCCGCGGCGAGCTTCTCCGCCCCCGGGCGCGGCTGTAAAATAGTCGCGAATCCCGCCTCATCCCTCGCTCCATTGGCTACCTGCATTGACAGTGTTGCATTCCCCCGCACCTCTCGGACGCACAGCGGCACTCGGCCTCTCCAGCGCTCCCGGGGCCCGTAATTGTAGATTCCGACAAGCCAACTCCGATCGATGAGCGCGCCGAAACGCATCCTTCTCGCTGAAGACAGCCCCCAGGACGTCGAGATGACTCTCGCCGCCCTCTCTGAACACAATCTCGTCAACGAGATCGTCGTCGTGAGCGACGGCGAACAAGCGCTCGATTATCTGTATCGTCGCGGGCCCTACGCCGACCGCCCCGCCGGCAATCCCGTCCTCGTCCTCCTCGACCTCAAGATGCCCAAGGTCGATGGCCTGGAGGTTCTCCGCACGATCAAGGAAGACGAAGAACTCCGGACCATGCCGGTCGTCATGCTCACCTCTTCCCGCGAGGAACAGGACATCGTTCGCAGCTACCGGCTCGGGATCAACGCCTACGTGGTCAAGCCCGTCGACTTCCACTCGTTCATCGAGGCCGTCAAACACCTCGGCACCTTCTGGACCATCCACAACGAGCCGCCCCCTCAACCCAGTAACGGCGGCGGCCGCTGATCGCTCCCGCGCTTGCCTTCAACCATGCGCGTCCTGCACCTCGAGGACTCCCCACCCGACGCTGAACTCGTCGCTCATCGGCTCTCCGCGAGCTGGCCCAATTGCCAGATCGAGCACGCTCTCTCGCGCGAGCAATACGAGACCGCTCTTTCTCGTGCCAACTACGATCTGATTCTCTGCGACTACACGCTGCAGGGCTACGACGGCCTCTCCGCCCTCGAACTCGCGCGCCAGCGGCGCCCTCACACGCCTTTTATTTTTTTGTCCGGCACCATCGGCGAGGAACGCGCCATCGAGGCCCTGCAGCGCGGCGCCACGGATTACGTCATCAAGGATCGCCCGTCGCGCCTCATTCCCGCCATCCGCCAGGCTCTCGCCCGCGCCGACGAAGAGCGCCGGCTCCAACACACCGAGGAAGCCCTCCGCGAAAACCGCGAACGCTTCCGCCAGATCGCCGAAAACGTCGACGACCTCATCGTCATGCTCGATCGTTCCGGCCGCTGCGTGTATCAGAATCCCGCCTACGCCAAAGCGGTCGGCCGCGAAACGGCCGGCAGCGGCGACGACGTTTTCGCCGACGCCCATCCCGACGACCGCGCCACGTTGCGCAAGGCCTTCGAAACCACCCTGCGCACCGGCGAACATCCGCGCGTCGAATTCCGCCTGCGCCGCCCCGACGGCGCCATCCGCCATCTCGAGGCTCAACACACCGTCGTCCGCGACGCCGCCAGCAACGTCCATCAGGTCATCATCGTCGCCCGCGACGTCACCGAACGCCGCGCCGCTCAGGAACGCATCGAACGCCAGGCCGAGCTCCTCGACCGCGCCCAGGACGCGATTCTGATGCGCGACCTGCACGATCGCATCACCTACTGGAACCGCAGCGCCGCCCGCATCTACGGCTGGAGCACCCACGAAGCCCTCGGTCGCGAAGCCACGGCTCTCTGGAACGAAGATCCCGCTCAGGTCGAAACCGCCCGCCGCGCCACCCTCCTCCACGGCGAATGGATGGGCGAAATCCCACAACGCTCCCGCACCGGCGCCGAACTCGTCATGCAAAGCCGCTGGAGCCTCGTGCACGACAAGAACGGCGAGCCCATCGGCTTCCTCGTCATCAACACCGACATCGCCGAAAAAAAACGCCTCGAGGCCCAATTCCTGCGCGTCCAGCGCGCCGAAAGCATCGGCCTCCTCGCGGGCGGTGTCGCACACGACATCAACAACGTCCTCGTCCCCATCCTCAGCTCGACCGAGATGCTCGAGCCGGTTGTCACCGACACCGAGGGCCGCCAGTTCCTGTCTTCGATCCGCTCCAGCGCGCAGCACGGCGCCGCTCTCGTTCGCCAGCTCCTCGCCTTCTCGCGCGGCGCCGTCGGCCAACAAACGGAAATCCCGCTCACTCCGTTCCTCGAGGACTTCACCCGCTTCGTCACCCAGATGTTCCCGCGGTCCGTCGCCGTGACGCTCGACACCGCTCCCGACCTTCGCTCCATCCGCGGGGACGCCGTCCAACTCAAACAGGTTCTCGTCAACCTCTGCCTCAACGCCCGCGACGCCATGCCCAACGGCGGCTACATCGAAATCTTCGCGCGCAACCATCTCGTCGACGAAGCCGAAGCCAGCCTCTTCCACGAAATCAAACCCGGACCGTTCGCGGAAATCGTCGTCTCCGACAACGGCACCGGGATGCCGCCCTCCGTCCTCGAACGCGTCTTCGATCCTTTCTTCACCACCAAGGGTCACGGCAAAGGCACGGGACTCGGACTCGCAGCCGTCCGCGGCATCGTCAAAGGCCACGAGGGCGTCATCACGGTCGAAAGCCAGGTCGGCCGCGGCACCCGGTTCCGTATCCTCATTCCCGCTACACCGGCACCCTCCAACTCGCCGTCGACCCCAGCCATCGACACGCCTTCCACCGGACGCGGCCAGGGCATCTTGTTGGTGGACGACGAAGACAGCGTCCGCGATATCCTCCAATCCCTGCTCTCCGCCGCCGGCTACAACGTCGTTCCCGCCTCCTCCGCCCACGAAGCGCTCACGCTCTACCGCGAACGCTCCTCGGAGATCTCACTCGTTCTCACCGACGTGATGATGCGCGACGGCGACGGCTTCGCCCTCGCCGCCGACCTTCGTCACCACTCCCCCGATCTGCCGATCCTCGTGATGAGCGGCATGGCCGGCTCCGGCCAATACGACGAAAAAGCCCGCCAGCTCCGTGTTCCGTTGCTCGCCAAACCCATCACGCGCGCCGCCCTCACCGCGGCCGTCCAGGACGCCCTCGCCACCAAAGTAGCACGGTCAACCTGACCGTGCTCCCTCACCTCAACGCGGCGCGACCGCCTCCACCGCTCGCTTCATCCGCGCCAAACCTTCGCGCAACGTCGCTCGCGCGCACCCGAAATTGATCCGCACGTGCCGCCCCTGCGGCGACGCAAAAAACGCCCCATCGCTCAATCCCACCCCGTGCGTTTCAAAATGCGCAATCGGGTCCTTGAGCCCCAATTTCGACACATTCATCCACGCGAGATAGGTCGCTTCGATCGGCGCCTCGATTTCCACGCCGGGCAACTCGCGCTTCACGAAACTTACCAGCTCGTCGCGATTCCCCCGCAGATAAGTGATAAGCTCCTGCCGCCACGGCTCGCCATCGCGATAAGCCGCTTCGCACGCCGCGAAACCGAGGTTCGTCACTTCCGCCACAATCCCCGCCGTCGCCCGCACAAACCGGGCGCGCAACGCCGGATCCGGAATCACCGCCATTGAAGTGCCCAACCCCGGCACGTTGTAAGTCTTGCTCGGCGCCGTGAGCGTGATCGTCCGCTGCGCGATCTCTCCGCCGAGCGTGCCCGTGCACACGTGCGGCAACGACGTATCCAAAATCAAATCACAATGGATCTCGTCCGAACAGAGCACGAGATTGTGCCGCACGCAGAACTCGCCCAGCCGCACCAGCTCTTCCCGTCGCCATACGCGCGCGAGCGGGTTGTGCGGATTGCACAGGAAAAACGCTTTAGTCCGCGGCGTCACCGCCCGCTCCAAAGCGTCCCAGTCGATTTCCCACCGTCGCGCCGACGATTGATACGCGAACGGCACCTTCACCGCCACGCGTCCGCTGTTCTTCGGGCCGCTCATGAAGGGCGGATACACCGGCGTGAGCGTGATCACTTCGTCGCCCGCCTCGGCAAAGGCCTGCGCCGTCACGTTCAATCCCACGACCAAGCCCGGCAACCAAACGATCCACTCCGGCTCGATCGCCCAGCCATGCCGCCGCTGAAACATCTCCACGACGGCGTCCACCGTCGACTTCACCGGCCGCGCATAGCCGAAGATCCCATGATCCACCCGCCGGTGCAACGCGTTCATGATCGCTGGCGCCACCGTGAAATCCATGTCGGCCACCCACATCGGCAGCACGTCGCGCCCGGCATACTTCTGCCACTTCTGCGAATCGGTGCCGGCACGCTCCGGCGCATGATCGAAATCGAAGCTCATGAAAGGCCGACACTGTCCACCCCGACGCCCGCCCCGCAACCAATCTCTCGGCTCGCGAGCCGACACCCGCCGGGATTTCCGGCTCGCGACTGTCACTCCGCCCGAAATCCCGCCGCCGGCTCGAACGTGATCACGTTCATCCGCCGCGCCCGCGCCTCGATCGTCCCGCTCCACCGCTGCGGCTCCGTGCCCGGCCCGCTCACCACGTCGATTGTCACTTCATGCACGCCTTCCGCGATCGTCCGCCTCCACTCGTCGATCGCCGGTCCGTCGCGCCCGATCCCTTTCGCCGCAAAACTCCGCGTCTCCGTCACGCCGTCGATCGTCAACCGCACCTCCACCGCCGCCCGCCGCGGCTTCGCCGTCGACCGCCCGCGCATGTGCACCGGCTTCGCCGCTTCCGCTTCCGGATCGGCTTCGGCCGCCATCACTAAATCACCCAACGCCTTGAACGAAAACACCAGCTCCGGCCCCGGCGGCGCCGGATTCGTCACGCGCATCCGGCTCGGCGTTATCACCGCCACGCACAATCCCACCGCGAGCACCACCCCCGCGGCCGCCGCCTTCCACCCGCCCGACAAAACAACACCAACGCCGCTCTTCCCCGCCTCGCGAAACGCCTTCGCCACTTTCGCCAGCTCCCGCGGCCGCACCGGATCGAAATCCACCACGCGCCACGCCTTGCTTCCACCCGCCCGCTCCGGTCGGAAAATCGGCTCACGTTTCCCCTCTAACCGCTCGCTCACCCAGCGATTCCCATCCCGCGCCGCCGCCTCGCTCCGCGCATCGCGCACCACCAGGACTCCTCGCACGCCGATCTTCCCCAACAACCGTTCCACGAATTTCGGCCGCACCCACGATCCTGTCGGCACCGCCAGGACCTGAAATCCTTCCAACCGCTCCCGCCACGCCTTCGCCGCGAACTTCCTCATCCCTCCATCGATATCCGCCGCCACCAGTGCCACCCAGCCGCTCGCTGTATCCAAAATTTCCTTCTCCAGCCGCGCCTCCTCCACCCGCGTGTCGAACCACGGCAGCGAAATCCCCTCCGAATCGCACGAGCCCGCGCACACGCCGCATCCCACGCACTTCGCCGGATCCACCCACGCTCGCGCCGGAAACCGCTTTCCGTCCGTGCGCGGCACCATCGCAATCGCGTCGAACGGACAATCCTGCACGCACTGCGTGCAGGCGTGACACCGCGACTCCTCCACGACCGCTTGATACGTCTCCGCCTTTCGCCGCCGCCCGAAGGCCCAGGGCACCACCATCGCGCCCACCAACATTCCGCCCAGCACCACCCACAGCCCCGCCCCCTGCAATCGCAACGCCAGCGCCAGCGGCGCCAGATACCACGCATCCACCGTGAAACTCTCCGCCTTCACCGCCATCTCCGCCGGCGCGTCCAGCGGCGCCGGCACCACCACCGCCGCGACCGACAGCGCCACCAACATCGCCATCGAGAGCCATCGGTTCGGCAACAGCTTCGCCCGGCTCACCCGCGTCAAATGCACCGCCAGCCCCACGGCAATTCCCAGCGGCAACAGCATGTGCGTGAAGAACACCACGAAGAACAACAAGCTCGGGACCAGCCGGTCCGTCACATACAGCCGCCCCATCGGCTCCCCGAAAATCGGCACCGCGTCCAGCGCGCGCATCGAGGTCATCGCCACCTGCTGCGCCGGCTGATCCCACACCAGCCAATAGCCCGTCCAGCCAATGAACCACACCAGCGCCATCATTCCCACCCCGCTCACCCACGGCAGCCACCGCGCTCCGCCAAACTTCCGCGCAAAGAACATCCGCGCCGCATGCGCCAGGATGAACAGCATCGCCAAATCCGAACTGTAGCGGTGCACCGCCCGCACCCACCCGCCGAGCGTCGGTCCCACCAGCGCCGCGATCGAGGGATACGCAAACTGCAAACTCGGCGAATACCACCCCAGCAGCGCGACGCCCGACACCACCGCCACCACCAGCGCAAAATTCGCCGCCGCTCCCGTCTGCGCCAGCGGATTCATCTCCGCCGGCAGCCAGCGCTGAATCGCCGCATCCGCCCACGCACCCGCCCGATCGATCCGCACCAGCACCGCCTCCATCCTGGTCGCCGGTGGAACCACGCCTCCGGGCGGGTTTTCCCGCCTGATCTCCTCCTCCACCACGCTCACAACCTCCCCGCCTCCTCCGCCAACGTCACCAGCGCCTCGCGCAACCACGGCCGGTGCCGCACATCCAGCGTGAATCGATACGCAATCTCCCCGCGCGCATCGAGCACCAGAAAGAGGTTGGCATGCTCCACCACCCCCGTCCGCGGATCGCGCACCTGCGCGAAGCCGAGTCCCGTCAGCAACGCGTGCATCGCCTCCGGCGCCCCATTCAAATATCTAAACTCCGGATACGCGAACCCGTAGCCTTCCGTCACCCGGTCCATCAGCTCGCGCGTGTCGTATTCAGGATTCAACGACAGCGCCGCCACCGCCACCCGCGCCCGCGCTTCCGCCGGCAGCGTTTCGATCAACGCCTTCGTCTCCCGCAAGATCTCCGGGCACGCCGTCGAGCAATACGCATACACCCCCGTCACCAGCACCACGCGTCCGCGCAGTTCCTCCAGCGAAAATCTCGTTCCTTTCTGATCCACGAACTCCGCCGCCGGCACCGCCAGCCGCGTCCGAATCCGCTCCCCCGGAAACGGCGGCAGCAGATCCGTCTCCTCCATCGGCTTCCCATAAAGATACAGCCCGCTCATCGCGAGCGCCGCCGCCACCACGCCCGCGGCCGCCGCGTTCCAATGCCGCGCCCAGCCCGCGAAGGTCCGCAATCGCCGCAGCCCGCGGCGCCACAAATACACCGCCACCCCCACCACAAACGCCGGCTCCACCAGCATCACCCACACCGCCGCCCACTCCATCCCTCCCGTCCGCGGATCGTAACGGAAACACCACTGCTTGAACTCGCGCGCAAACCCGCCCCACGCCCCCGTGCTCTCCGGCGCAAACACCACCGCCAGCAAAAACGCCTCATACACCACCACCGCCGCCACCAGAAACAGCGGCAGCCCCGCCCCCGTGAAGAACCCCTTCACCCCTCCGTCTCCTCGCTCCGCGGCCCATCGACGCTCCTGAAATCCGAAGGCCGCGGGCTCGCTCGCGCTCGATGCGTCGCCCGCAAGCGAGCGGCCCACAGGATCTGCTTTCATCCTCATATTCACCCCTCACCGCACCGGCCACACATCCGCCAGCGCCTTCCAGTTCGCGAAATAGTAAACCGCGAAGCACGCGAGAAACACGCCCGTCAGCGCGATCGTCCCTTTCATCGCCCAGTGATCCTCCGCGAGCGATCCTTCCTTCGCCCCGCCAAGCGCCTTCGCCGTGCCCCAATCGAAGATCGCCCGCCCTTCGTTCTTCTCGCCGAAAAGAATCGTGCCCACGCACAACACCACGAAGAGCAGCAATCCGATCACCGCCAGGATCGCGCCTATCCCCATCGCCCCGAGAAACAAATGCGCCGCCGGCCCAAACACGCCCGCCGGCTCGATGTCGTAATCGCGCCGCGGCACGCCAAGCGAACCCGCAAACGACATCCCGAGCGACACCAGCAGGATCCCGCCGCCAAACAACCAGGGCTGCAGCCGCGCCGCGCTCTTCCAAATAAAATCCCTCCGGAAGATCAGCGGGATCACGTAAAACGTCAGCGCCATGAACGCCAGCGTCGTGCCGCCCACCACCGTCGCATGGAAATGACCCGTGATCCGCAGCGTGTTGTGCGCGATGATATTGATCTGCTGCGTGCCGAGCGTGACACCCGTGATCCCGCCAATGAACCCAAAGATCAGCAGCGAGAGCACGAAGCCCGCGAACGCCGGATTCCGCCACGGCGCCGACGTCACCCAGCCGAACAGGCCTTTCATATAACCTTTCTCCCGCATCGCCATCTCCACCGACGCCGGAACCGTGAACCCATGGATCATCGACGCCAGCACCGCCAGATACATCGCATACGACGTGTTCCAGATCTTCCACGTCGAGCCCACGCCCGGATCGACCAGCAGGTGATGCGCCGACGCGAGATTGATGAACAACACATACAGCACAAACGCCCCGCGGCACACCGTCTCGTTCACCGGCTTTGCGCCGGTCGATAAATGCGCGATCAAATACCAGATCGCCACCATCGCGCACACGTTCACCTGCTGCGACTGGTGCCCCAGCCCCCACCAGATCATCCGATACCACATCGGATCCGGCTGCGCCGTCCAGCCCATCGCATACGTGAACGTCGGGATCATCACGATCGCCCCGTGCAACAACGTCACCACCGCAATGATCGCCGCCGCCGTCGCGCCAAACGTCACCAATGGCATCGACCCTTCATACGTCTTGTCGCGTTTCGCGATGTAGAGCGTCGCGAAGAAATTGAACACGCCCACGAGCGTTCCCACCGCCACGAGAATGATGCCGAGATAAAACAGCGGATGCGCCAGCAGCGGCAGATAACTCGTCATCAACACATCCGCCTGCCCCTTCAGGATGATGTAATCCACCATCACCGCGCCGCTCAGCATCAAGCCGAACGACACCCACGCCACCTTCCGCGAATACAGCCGCGAATTCAGCGGCACCGTGCAGGCGAAATACAACACCGCCACCTCGAAGAACAGTATCCAGAAAATAAGCATGTTCAGCCCGTGGAAGGTCAGGATCCGATAAAACCAATCGACGGGCAGCAGGTGCACCGCCTGCCAGCGCGTCAGGGCAAGCAGGATCGCCGCAATCCCGCCGAGCAGCAGGAACACGACCGCGCTCACCGCGTTGAGCTTGATGAATCGCTGCGCCGCAAGACACACCGAGAGCCCGGTCGTGTCGCAGCGCCGGCTTTGCGCGCCGTCGGCATTCAGCGCCGTCGGCGCGGGAAGAGTGGCGGAAGTGGACATGTTGGAAAACTCCTTCGTTTACGTTGCGTTCACTCGACCAGGATCTTCCCGATCATCTTGTCGTGCCCGATTCCGCAGAATTCGTTGCACACGATCGTGAACTCGCCTTTCGACGTCGGCGTGATCGTCAGCACATGATCGTAGCCGGGCAGCACCTGGAAATTCATGTTCAACGGCTGCAGCGAAAACCCATGCTGCAAATCCAACGACGAGAGGTGCAGCCGATACGTCTCGCCCTGCCGCAGCTTCAACACCGGCGTCCACCACCACATCCGCGCCAGCAGATACGCGTCGCCGCCCGGCGCCGGCTCCGCGATCGGCACGCCGTTCAGCTCACCCACTTTGTTCGCCGCCGTGAACTGCTCCACGCGCGCCATGAACGCTTCGTTCGAGACCGCATACGCCTCGCCGCGGCTGTTCTGTTTCCCCCGAAAATGCCAGAACGGCATCATCAGGCTCATCACGAAACACCAGAGCAGCGCGAGGCCGATCCAGAGTTTTTCCGCGCCCGCCGGCGCCTTGAACCAGCCAGTTTCAGGAACAGAGAGGCTCATAGAATTTCCCTCAGGGCAGCGTCGCCGGTTTCACGAACCCAAGTTCGATCCAACCCCACACGGTGTAGGACAGAAACGGGATAACGACTCCGAGCACGAGCAGGAGCCAGGGGTTGTCCATGAGCCGCTTCAGCCATGGTTCTTGGTTTTCGTTTTTCATGTTGGGAGATTCGCCCGCACCGCCGCCGTCCGTCCCCACCACGTGCGCATCTCGCGCAACACGAGGAACAGAAACCACAGCCCGCCCGCCACCGCCATCAAGCCGCCGACGCCCATCACGATCAGCCCGGTCAGCTCGCCCGCGCTGCGCACGTGCTGCTCCGCCGCATACGCCTTCCGCCCGAGCCCATACGCCCCGCCGATCGCAAACCCGAGCACGAACACCGTCTGCCCCACGCCAAACGTCGCCAGTTGCCACTTCGCCCGCGCCCACGTCCGCTCGCTCAACCCTTCCCCGCGATCCCGCCGCACCGCCTCGCACACGAAAAACGCCGCCGCCATGAACGCCATCGTCACCGCCCCGAGCGACGCGTGATAATGCGCCGGCACGAGTGTCGTCGATCCACGGATACACGCCCCCAGGATCATCCCCAGCACCGCCAGCCCCGCACTCGCCCCAAACCCCACCACCCCTACCGTAGCGGAACGCGGCCTCCCCCGACTCGTCGGGGTGAGCGTTTCGCCTCTCCTCCACACCCTCCTCACCCCCACCACCAACACCACCACGACCGCCGGAAAAATTCCCCACCGCATCAACTGCGTCGCCCCGCTGTGATACAACGTGTCGAGCGTCCCGCGCATCGTCAGCAGCGGCATCGCGAGCTGCGGCAGCACCAACAACGCAAACACCCCTCGCGCCGCGCGCACGCTCAACACCGGCCCGCCCGTCGCCCGCGCGATCAACCACAACCACACCGCCAGCATCGCGCTCGCATTCGCCGCCTGCAGCACGTGCCCCGGCCCCCACGCCAGAAACTCCGCGCGCGTGTAAGCGTCCACGCCCGCCGGCAAACCCGCGCGCGCCGACACCCATGTCGCCGCCGCGATCGCCACCAACACCGTCGCCGCCTGCAACCCGATCGCCGCATCCGCCGGCAACTCGCTCCGCTTCGCCGTCGGCTCCGCCAGCGAGCGCAACAGAAACGCCAGCATCCCCAAAAAGAACACCGCCAGCCCCGCGCCAAACAACGGGTGATCGATCACCGGCACATAATTCGCCAGCACCGGCTGCGCCCCGCGCATCAACGCCCCCGTCAGCATCGCCATCACGCCGACCACCGCCCCGATGAACGCCCCGCGCGCCAACGCACCGCCGCTCGCCGGCGCCCGCATCGCCATCAGCGCGCCGAGAAACGCATAAAACCAAACCACCAGCGCCAGGTCCACGTGCACCACGAGGCACCGCTTGAAAAACAACGGATCGTCGATGATCCGCGACAACACCGGCAGCCGCCCCACCACCACCGCAAACGACAACAGCCCCGCCACCACCAGGCTTCCCACCGCGAGCACCGTCCAACTTTTCGCCTCCACGCTCATCGCCGCCGGCACCACGCTTGCTGGCGTCGCGCTGCAACGCGGCATCACGACCGGCACAAACGTTGTCGAAACCATTGAAGTCGCTGGAGGCGGCATGGGGCTGCGACGGTTATACGCGCTCGCGCCGCGCCTTTCCTTGATCCGCGTCAAGGCTCCCACGCGAAACTTCCGCTACGCTCGTCACATTGCCGTGACCAGCTTCCCCGCCACCGCCTGCAGCCGGCCAACCGCCTTGCCCGTCGAATCCCGTCTTCAAGCCGCTGCCGCATTCGCGTCCATCCTCATCGCGCTCACCAAACCGCGGCTCGCCCTCTTTTCCGTCCTCACGGCGATGACCGCTTACATCGTCGCCGCTCCGGAGATCTCTCCCACCCTCGCCTCCCTCGCCTTCCTCGCCACCACACTCGCCGCCGCCGGCGCCCTCTCCCTCAACCAATGGTGGGAACGTCGCACCGACGCTCTCATGCGCCGCACGCGCCAGCGGCCGCTTCCTTCCGCGCAGCTCTCTCCACCCGTCGCGCTGCTTTGGAGTCTCTTCCTTTCGTTCGCCGGCATTCTTCTCTTCGCCTCCGCTCTCAACCTGCCGTCCGCCGCAATCGCCGCCGCCACCATCCTTCTCTACGGCGTCATCTACACCCCGCTCAAACGCCGCACGCGCTGGGCCACCGAAATCGGCTCGCTCTCCGGCGCCCTGCCGCCACTCCTCGGCGCCGCCGCCGCCAGCCATCTCGGCTCCCCGCACGCGTGGACCTTGTCCGCTATCCTCTTCTTCTGGCAAATGCCGCATTTCTTCGCGATCGGCTGGATGCACCGCGCCGACTACCGGGCCGCCGGCTTTCCACTGCTCCCCGCGATCGACGAAACCGGCGCGCGCACCGCAGCCTGGTCCTGCTTCTACACCGCCCTCGCCATCACCGCCTCGCTCGCGCCGTGCGTCTTCGGTCTCTTCGGCCCGCTCTACGCCACCACCGCCGCCATCGGCGGCCTCGGGTTCATGCGCGCCGCCCTTCAGTTCCGCGCCGCCAAGGAAACGCGCGACGTCGCTGCCCGCCGCCTCTTCCTCGCTTCGATCGTATATCTTCCCGCTATCCTGATCGCTTCAGCGATTTAATCGAGCGCCCCACGCACGAGCCTCAGCTGCAACGCCGCTTCGTGCCGCCCCTCCGAACCGGCTCCGTCAATTTCCCGAACTCCTCCGCCGCCAGCCCGCTCTTGAGAACTCCCCGCGCTGGCGCGTGTCTGCCGCGCATGATCGTGCTCAAGCTTGCGCTCGCGGTTTTGAGCTTCGTTGTCGTGTTGCAAACCGCGCTCTCGTTCGTCCGCAGCCGGGCGTGGTGGGTGCGCATCTTCGATTTTCCGCGAGCCCAAATCGCCGCACTCAGCGCCTTCCTGCTCGTGGCGTTCGGCCTCGCCAACGTCGGCTTCGAAGACGCCAAACCTTGGGAATGGGTCCTCTTCGCCCTCCTCGGCCTCTCCGTCGCGATCCAAACCGCGCAGATGCTCCCTTACACGCGCTGCTGGCGCTACCAGTCGCCCAAAGCCAAGCCGGCCTCCGCCGACGCCCCCCGGCTGCGCGTCGTGATCTCCAACGTCTGCATGCAAAATCGCGCTTTCAACCGCTGGCTCGAAGTGATGCGCGAACCCGCCCCCGATCTCATCATCGCCGTCGAAATCGACCGCGCGTGGGTCGACGCTCTTGAACCGCTCCACGCCGACTACCCGCATCGCATTCTCTGCCCCCAGGATAACACCTACGGCGTCGCCCTCTATTCGCGCTTCCCGCTCGAATCCTCGAAGATCGAACACCTCATCGAAAACGACGTTCCCAGCGTCTTCACCACCTTGATGCTGCCGTCCGGCGATCGCGTGCGCTGCGTCGTCCTCCATCCTCGACCGCCGCGACCCGACATCCGCCAGGACTCCGATTTCCGCGACGCCGAACTCGTGCGCGCCGCCCAAATCGTCCGAGACTTCCATTCTCCTTTCATTGTCGCCGGCGACCTCAACGACGTCGCCTGGAGCCACACCACCCACCTCTTCCAACGCATCGTCGGCGCCCTCGATCCGCGCATCGGACGCGGTATCTTCGCCACCTTCCACACGCGTCACCGCTGGATGCGCTATCCACTGGACCACTTGTTCCACTCGGAACACTTCGCCGTCGCCCAGCTTCAACGTCTCCCCGACGTCGGCAGCGATCATTTCCCGATCTTCATCGAACTCGTCCTGCAGCCCGAAACCGCCAAAGAAGCTCCCACTCCTCAGTCGGACCCCACCGATGAAGAGCAGGCCGCCGAAGCCGTCCAGGACGCCGTCGAACATCGCGAAAGCGAAACACCCGCCGAGCGCCACGACCGCAAGTCCGCCGATCGCTAAGACGAGGCATCTTCGCGATTCGAGCCGTGTGAAAAAAATTCCCGCCCGCGTCACACGCCGGGTCGAACGTTCACACCCGCTCTTCCCGCGAGGAATTTAAATTCCGATCAGTCGGCCTTTTGCGCATCCACCCGAACGGCATCGTTTCTGCGATTAGGCGGGCATCCAATAACTCCGCTCCGGCGGAAACCAAAACCGAAAACCTACACAATCCAATCACTACCATGAGAATCGTTCGTTACACTTATCCTTCCTATCGTCAGCCGATGACCGCTCTGGGCCGCTGGTCCCAATCGCCGTGGTCCGGCCTCGAAAGTGAAATCGACCGCTTGTTTGAAACTGCGCTCTCGAGTTTCTCCGACGCGAGCACCTCGACGCACTTCCCGGTCGATATCTATGAAGACAACGACAACGCCTACGTCCGCGCCGAGCTGCCGGGCGTAAACCGCGACGAGATCAACGTCGAGGTGGTCGAGGATTACCTCACCATCAACGCGACGCGCAAAACTCCCGCGAACGAGGGCCAGGCCGAACAGTCGTTCTCGTTCAGCCGCTCCGTGAACATTCCGGACGAGGTGCAGGCCGACAAGGTCAGCGCCAGCTACGAAAACGGCGTCCTCACCGTCACGCTGCCAAAGCGCGAAGAGGCCAAGCCCCGCAAGATCAGCGTCGCCGTCAAATAACGGTCAGCGCGCCCAACCCTCATCTTTAAACTCTCAACCTTCACAACCATGTCTCTCCTCAACACCCTCATTCCTTCGCTCAACCGCCTTCCCGTGCGCCGTGAGCGTTCCAACGGTCAATCCGACCTCGGCCCGACCGTGAAACCGCTCTACGAAATCAAGGAAACCAACGACGCCTTCGGCGTCACCGTTTACCTCCCCGGCGTTCACAAGGACGGCCTCGAACTCACCGCCGACGCCGGCGAGCTCCGGATCGTCGGACGCCGCCAGTGGAAGCAGCCGGAAAACTGGACCGCGCTCTACCGCGAGTCCACCGACGCCGCTTTCGAACTCGTGCTCACCCACGACAACGCAATCGACGCCGACAAGATCGCCGCGGAACTCCGCGACGGCGTCCTCCGCGTCTCCCTTCCGAAAGCCGAGGCGGTCAAACCGCGCAAAATCACCATCAACTAACGTAGGTTGCGCGCTCGCCGCGCAACCCTTCCCCTCTCACAAGCCGGATGCCTCGCGCATCCGGCTTTTTTCTTTTGTCCAACGAATGGCTTCGCCAGCTTGGCGCGCCATGGCCCCCGCGCTCGCCGCTTCGCTGGTCTTCATCGGCTTCGGACTTTTTGTCCTCTTCCTTCTCAAGCTTGTCGCCGCGCAAAGCCGCAAGGCCCACCAGCACTTCACCGCGCTCGCTCAACGCCTCGGTCTCACCCCCCGTCCCGTTCAACCGAAGTTCGGCGGCTTCTGGCCCCAAGGCGAGGCCACCGGCCTCCTCCGCGGCAAACCCGCCCGGCTCTACGGCTACACCACCGGCAGCGGCAAAAGCCGCACCGTCTGGTCCGCGCTTTCAATCCAACCTCACGAACACGGCGGTCTCACCTTCTCGCTCACGCCTCAAGGAATCGGCTCCAAATTCGCCGAGCTGTTCGGCGCGCGCGAAATCAACGTCGGCGATCCTGCTTTCGACAAAGCCTGGTTCATCCAAACCAATCGCCCGGAATTTTTCGCCGCCGCTTTTCTGCCCGAACTGCGCGCCCGCCTCACCGCCGCCTTTCATAACCGGCCGCATCCTCGTCAGCCTTCGCTCAAACTCGACGGTTCGCACATCGTTTACGTCGAAGCCGGCGACTTCAACAGCGACGCCCGCCGCGATCGTTTCGTGCACGTCTCCGAAGTCTTGTGCGATCTCGCCGACGTCGCTGAGGTCTTCGCTCAAACCACCTCGCGCACGAAAGCTTCAAAACGCGCGCCTTGATCCACGTTCAAACCGACACGCCCCCTTCCTTGTCGCCCAAAACAGCCAACCGCCTCGCGCTCCTCAT
Source organism: Verrucomicrobiota bacterium (assembly GCA_023391285.1). Classification (GTDB taxonomy): domain Bacteria; phylum Verrucomicrobiota; class Verrucomicrobiia; order Opitutales; family Opitutaceae; genus Opitutus. Next base: position 7,886 of record JAEWBF010000137.1, on the reverse strand, counting down.
CACCGCTCTCGGCTGCACGCAGATGCTCGGTTATTTCACCGGCTCGCGCGCTCTTCGCGGCATCGGCCTCGCCTCCGTCGCTTCGCCGCTTCCGAAAGTTTTCTCCGACGTCGACGGGCTCGAAACCTTCGCGTCCGCCTTCACCCTTCGCGGCCTCGACGCCGACGGCACTCCGTTCGAACTCGCGATCACTCCCGAAGTCTACGCGCGCCTCGAGGGCTGCTACAACCGCCGCAACGTTTACGGCGCCGCCCTGAGTTACGCACCCCGCATGCCCGAGCCGCTCTGGTCCGCCGTCTTCTGCTACGGCTTGAATCCCGGCGGCCCGCTCCACCGCGAATTCAACCTCCCGACCGGCGCCCACCAGCTCAGCGTCGAAATCCGCACCAAAACGCGCGGCCGCTCCGACGTCTGGGTTCTCCGTCCCGACTGCGCGCCATGAACCGCACCGCTCCCGTTTCTCCCGCGCAGTTCGCGCTCTTCCGCATCCTCTTCGGCGCGTATCTCGCGATCCATTTCGCCACGCAACTTCCACACGCCGTCGAACTCTTCTCCCACCGCGGCCTTCTCCCCAATCCTGCGCTCAACCCTCTCCACGGCATCTTCCCCAACCCGCTCTCGGCCTGGGATTCGCCTGCCTTTATCCTCGGTTTCATCTCCGCACTCGTCGGACTCAGCCTGGCCTTCACCGCCGGTTTTTTTCGCCGCACGGCGAGCCTGCTCCTCTGGTTCGGTTGGGCTGCCCTCTTCAACCGCAACAACCTCATCGCGAATCCTTCACTCCCTTACGTCGGACTCATCCTGCTTTTCTGCGCCGTCATTCCGCCGGGAGAACCGTGGAGCTTCCGCGCCCGCCGCCCCGCGCCGTCCTCGTGGTATTTTCCGGCCTTCGCGTTCTGGGGCGCCTGGCTGCTCATGGCCGCCGGCTACACCGCCAGCGGACTCATCAAACTCGACAGCCCCAGCTGGGTCAACGGCACCGCCTTTCTCCACCTGATCGAGAACCCGCTCGCCCGTCCCGGCTTCGTCCGCGATCTCCTCGTCGCGGCGCCGTCCTCCGTGCACGCCGCGCTCACGTGGTTCGTGCTCGCGATGGAACTCCTCTTCCTTCCGCTCTGCCTCTTCCGCACCGGCCGGCTCATCGCGTGGACGTCGATGCTCGCGATGCATATCGGAATTTTAACTACGGTCGACTTCGCCGACCTCAGCTTCGGCATGGTGATGATTCACCTTTTCACCTTCGACCCGCGCTGGTTCCCCGCCCGTCGCGACGCCCGCCAACCCGTCCTCCTCTTCGACGGCGAATGCGGCCTCTGCAACGCGGCCGTGCGCCTCCTCCTCCGCGAGGACACGTCCGCCCGCCTCCACTTCGCGCCCCTCCAAAGCCCGCTCGGCCAGGCCTACCTTCGTATCCAAAATCTGCCGACGTCCGATTTCGACAGCATCGTCTTCGTTCCCGATTGGGCCAACCCCGCGCCCGGCGCCTGCCGTCTGCGCACCGACGGGGTCCTCGCCGCCTGCGCCGAAATCGGCGGCATCTGGCGCGTCCTCTCCGCTCTCCGCCTCCTCCCTCGCGCTTTCCGCGATCCGCTCTACAAGCTCGTCGCCCGCACCCGCTACGCCTTGTTCGGGGAATACGTCCCCACTCCTCTCCCCGACCCGAGCTGGGGCAATCGTTTCATTTCGTAGCCTCGCCCGCGCCCACGCGTTGCGCCGCACACCCCCACCGTTTCCGACACCCGATGCACGTCGGCAAAAATCCCAGGGGCGTCCGCTCCTCCATTCCTTTCGCGTGCACGTCGCGAAACGCGAGAATGTCATCGAACCTGTCTTCCCGCCACTCTTCGTAGCCGCACTCCTCCGGCGCCTGTTTCGGATTGTCGAACGTCCCAAACATCCAATCCCACAACGGCAGATCCGCGAAATTCTGCGTGTGATGCCTGAACTTGTGGTGAATGCGATGCGACTCCGGCCGCTGCACGAGAAACCCGACCCACCGCGGCGTCTGCAGATTCAGGTGATAGAAATACTCCGCGATCGCCGTCAGAAACGTATAGATCGCCCCCGCCTGCACGCTGCATCCAAGAACCAAATACACGATGCCCGCGCTCAGCAGCGAGTTGATCGCGATCTCCACCGGATGCTTGTAGAACGACGTCACCAGCTCGATCCGCCGCGGCGAATGATGCAGCTGGTGGCACAACCGCCAGAACAGCTGCGACTCATGCCGCCAGCGGTGCCACCAGTAGTAAACAAACGTCGACACGAAATACGCGATCGCCCCCTGCCACCACTCGCCCACGTGATCCTGCAGCCGAAACAACGACACTTCCTGCAGCCAGCGGTCCCACGTCAGTCCGGCGAAAACCACGATCCCGAGCTGAACCACATTCACGAAAATCACTCGCGCCCACCAATTGTGCACCTTCGGCAGCTCCCGCGCCGGCCACACCCGCTCCACCACAAACAACCCCGCCGCAATCCCGATCAACAACAGCAGAAGCATCGCGCGATCCTGCCACCCCGCCCCTCGCTTTCAAGCCCCGCCCACTCCAACACCTGTAGGGCGGGGTCTCCCGACCCCGCCGCTCCTACCGCCGCCCCGCCGCCGCCCTCTCCACCTCAACCCCCCACCGGCGGCTGCGGCAACTCCGCCGCTTTCTTCGGATCCTTGATCAACACCGACAACAACACCGACATCGTCAGCACCGCTCCAATCACCCCGAGCGACACCGTCGTCGGCACATGCACCCAGTGCTCGATCAGCATCTTCACGCCGATGAAGCACAGGATCACCGCCAGACCGATCTTCAAATAACGGAAAAGCTGCATGATTCCGTTCAACGCAAAATACAACGAACGCAGCCCCAGGATCGCAAAGATGTTCGAGGTCAGCGCAATGAACCCGTCCTTCGTGATCGCCAGCACCGCCGGAATCGAATCGAGCGCAAACACGACATCCGTCGTCTCGACCACCAACAACACGATGAATAACGGCGTCGCCATCCTCCGGCCTTCATGCCGCGTGAAGAAGTGCCCCTGATCGTTCCGCGGCGCCACCGGATAGAACTTCTTGAAGAGCCGCACGAGCGGGTTGTGGTCCGGATCGACGTCCACCTCCTCCTTGCTCGGCAACGCCATCTTGATGCCCGTGTAAACCAGGAACGCCCCGAAGAAATACAGCACCCAATGAAACCGCTGGATCACGCTCACCCCGACCAAAATGAACACGGCGCGCATGAGCACCGCCCCAATAATCCCCCAGAACAGCACCCGATGCTGCCACTCCGGCTTCACCTTGAAATAGGCGAAGATCAGGATGAACACGAAAACGTTGTCGATGCTCAGGCACAGCTCGATCAGATACGCCGCGAGAAACTGCTGCCCCAACTCCGCCCCGCGCCAATACCACACGATGCCGTTGAACGTCAGCGCCAGCGTGAACCATACGCCGCACCACGCCAGCGCCTCCTTCATGCGCACCACGTGCTGCCCGCGGTGAAATACCCCGAGGTCCAGCGCCAGCATCGCCGCAATGAAAATGAAAAAGCCCACCCACGCCCAGACCGGCATGGCATCGGCTAACGCAAATACTGGCGAAAAGGTCGCGAAGTGCATCGGCTGCGTAAAAAGGGAGCCGCGCCCGCGGGAGCAAGCGGCGAGTTGCAGAGTGGAAACGCCGCAACCTGTTCCATCCTCGCGCCGCCGCCCCATTCCCGCTCTTTGACATCGGGAAAGCCACGACGTTAGTTCGCCCACTTTTCACTATGAAACAGCGCTGCTTCTCCGCCTTCATCTCGCTCTTCCTCGTGTGTCTCTTGCCCGCCGCAGCGTTCGCTCAGGGCGAAACCGGCGCCGCCTCCTCTTCGTCCGCCCCCGCCACCAACACCCAGGCGGCCGCCTCGCCCGACACCACCACCCAGGCCGCCGCCGCCGTCGCCTCGGGCCACGCCGACCCCACACCCCCCGACTTCATCGGCCACCTGGTCGATGGTCTGCTCGAGGTCTTCAATGTCCGCAGCAGCGGCAACACCGTCGTTCACTACTCGATCGCCGCCCTTCTTCTTGTCCTCTCGTTGCTCGCCCGGCGCATTGTTGTCCACCTCGTCTTTCCCTTCCTCGCCAAGATCGTTTCACGCACGCGCACCACGATCGACGACAAGCTCTTCGCCGCCCTCGAGGGTCCCGTCGCCGCGTTCATCATGCTGATCGGCATGTTCTCCGCGCTGAAGGTCCTTCGCCTCAGCCCCGCGGCCGACGTCGCCATCTCCTACGGCTCCAGCGTCGCGTTCTCGCTCGTTGTCTTCTGGGGACTCTGGCGCGCCATCGGCGCCGTCCTCGCCCACGCCACCCAAATCGCCGTCGAACGAAAATCCCCCATGGCCACGTTCATGCCATGGATCCGGAAGTCGGTGATGACCATCTTTGTCGTCCTCGCCGCCCTGCTCACCATCCAAAGCCTCGGCTACGACGTGAAAGCCATCCTCGCCGGCCTCGGCATCGGCGGCCTGGCCTTCGCTCTCGCCGCCCAGGACACGATTGCCAACGTCTTCGGCGCCCTCGTCGTCGCCGTCGACCAGCCTTTCAAGCACGGCGAGGTCGTCAACATCCAGGGCAAAGTCGGCACCGTCGAAGACATCGGCGTCCGCTCCACCCGCCTCCGCCTCACCGACGGTTCCCTCCTCGTGATGCCCAACAAGACCGTCGCCGGCGAAACCATCACCAACCTCTCCCGCTTCATCAAACGCCGCTTCGAGCAGGTCATCAACCTCACCTACACCACCAAGCCCGAGGACATGGAGGCCATCGTGCAGGAAATCCGCCGCATCATCACCTCTCAACCTGGCGTCGCTCCCAACCCCATGGTCTTCTTCCGCGATCTGGGCGCCTCGTCCCTCGACATCTGGATCGTTTACGAATTCCCCGATCCCGACTTCATCAAAGCCATCTCGACGAAGCAGCGCATCAATTTGGAAATCATGCGCGCCGTCAAAGCCCGCGGCCTCTCCTTCGCGTTCCCCACGCAAACCCTCCACCTCGAAGGCGAGGCCATTCAGAAAATCGCCGCCCGCTCCGACCGTCCCGATCTCCCCGCGACCTGACACCCGCACTGTAGGGCGGGGTCTCCCGACCCCGCCGCGTTCACGAATGCCTCGAGCCTCAACCCTTCGCGCAGCCCCCGTTTCTTGACGATGCTTCCGTCACGATGTTGAGTCCTCCGATGCTTCCCGCGCCGCGTCTCCGCTTCCTCTCCGTCGCCATGCTCGTCGCGCTCGGATTCGTCTCGGGTGCCTCCGCCGCCGAATCGTCGCCGTCGCCTTTCCTGCCGCCCGAGACGACCACCGAAGCCGCTCCCACGCAGGACGCTCCGATCGAACTCCGCGGCATCATGACGGCCGGCGACAACGTCATGTTCAGCATCTACGATACCGCCACGCGCAGCAGCTCCTGGGTTCGCCTCAACCAAACCGGCGGCTCCTTCATCGTTCGCGCTTACGACGAATCCCGCGACACCATCACCGTCGATCACAACGGCCGCACCATCACCCTCGCGCTGAAAACCGCCAAAGTCGCCTCCGCCCCCGTCGCCGCGCCACAACCCGTCGTCGTCGCGCCCAACGTCCCTCAACCCGTCACCGGCCCCGTCGTATTAAATCCTACTCCCGCCGACGAACAACGCCGCCTCGAAGCCATCGCCGCCGAGGTCAACCGCCGCCGTCAACTTCGCCAGCAAGCCCTCCAAGCCAGCCGCCAAGCCGCCGGCCAGCCTCCCCAAGGCCTGCCTCCCGGCGCCACGCCGCCACCTCAGCAACGCTGAGCCGCACTCTCGGCCCACGGAGGCGCGGTGCCCTCACCGCGCAGCATCGTCACGCCTGCCCGGCTCACCACCGCGCCGGCAAAATAAATTTTTGTCTGACTCCACTCGCGCGCTACCCTGACCCTAAGCATGCGCGCACCCGAGCCACCGAACACCGCCACCGGCCCCACCAACGGCCAGCTCATCCGGCGGCTTTTCGCGCTCACCTGGCGCTACCGCACCGGCTGCGTCAAAGTCCTCTCCATCCAGCTCGTCCTGCTCACGATGGGCATCGGCGGCCTCAGCTTCACCGGCGTCGGCATCGACTACATCCGCCACAAGGTCTCCGGCGTCCCCCTCTCGCCCAACCCTCTCCACATCGCCCTTCCCAGCGACTGGCCCTGGCAACAGGTCCTCAGCCTCCTCGCCGGCCTCATCCTCGTCCTCGCGCTCACCCGCGCGTTGCTGAACTACACCTACCTCGTCTCCGTCAACAAGCTCGTCCAGCAACAGCTCGTCGTCGATCTCCGCGGACAGGTCTACGACAAACTCCAAAGCCTCTCCTTCCGCTTCTTCGACGCCAACACCACCGGTTCCATCATCACGCGCGTCACCAGCGACGTTCAGTCGGTCCGCATGTTCGTCGACCAGGTCCTGATCCAGAGCGTGATCATGGTCATCTCGCTCACCGTCTATATTGCCTACATGGTGAGCCTCAGCCCCGCACTCACCGTCGCCTGTCTCGCCACAACGCCGATCCTATGGGGCCTCGCCGCCTGGTTCTCCAAAAAAATTCAGCCCGCCTACGCGCACAACCGAACACTCGTCGAGAAAATGGTCCAGTATCTCGCCGAGAGCATCCAAGGCATCGCCGTCACCAAGGGCTTTGGCCGCGAAGCCGAAAACCGCGAGAAATTCGAAGCCGCCAACCGCGCCTGCCTCGAACAACAACACGCTATCTTCTGGCGCGTCAGTCTCTTCTCCCCCGCCGTCGGCTTTCTCACGCGCATCAACATGATGGTTCTCCTCGGCTACGGCGGCTGGCTCGTCATCCACGACCAGCTTCCGCTCGGCGCCGGCCTCATCGTCTTCGCCGGCCTGCTCGAACAATTCTCCGGCCAGGTGAACAACATCGCCACCATCGTTAACAGCATTCAGCAGTCGCTCATCGGCGCCCGCCGGGTCTTCGAAATCCTCGACGCTCCCATCGAGGTCCAAAACGCGCCCGACGCCGTCCGCCGCCCGCGCCTCCAGGGCCACATTCGCTTCGACCGCGTTTCCTTCATCTATCACCCGCTCCCCTCACTCGCGCCCGATCTCCGCCAGCCCCAACCCGTCTTGCACGACGTCTCCCTCGACGTCCAACCCGGCCAATGCGTCGCCATCCTCGGCGCCACCGGCGCCGGCAAAAGCGTCCTGATGAGCCTCATCCCGCGCTTCTACGATCCCACGTCCGGAGCCGTGCTCATCGACGGCATCGACGCCCGCCGCCTCCATCTCGACGACCTCCGCCGCAATATCGGCATCGTCTTCCAGGAAAGCTTCCTCTTCTCCAACACCATCGCCGCCAACATCGCCTTCGGTCACCCCGAAGCCACGCGCGACCAAATCGAACGCGCCGCCCACATCGCCGCCGCTCACGAGTTCATCGCCGCCCTCCCCAAAGGCTACGACACCATCCTCGGCGAAAGCGGCAGCAGCCTCTCCGGCGGTCAACGCCAGCGCCTCGCCATCGCCCGCGCCGTTCTCCTCGAGCCTTCCATCCTTCTCCTCGACGACCCGACCGCCGCGATCGATTCCGAAACCGAACACGAAATCTTCGCCGCGCTCGATCGCGCCATCGCCGGCCGCACCACCTTCATCGTCGCCCACCGTCTCAGCACCCTGCGCCGCGCCGACTTCATCATCGTCATGGAAGACGGCCGCATCACCCAGCGCGGCACCCACGAGGAACTCATGAAAGTTCCCGGCCCTTACCTCCGCGTCGCCCGCCTCCAACTCGTCGACGCCCGCGATCTCGCTTCACCCGATCCTTCCGATGTAGGGGGGGGGGTGCCCCCCCCCCCCCCCCCCCCCCCGGGGGATAAGC
>JAEWBF010000034.1 GCA_023391285.1 Verrucomicrobiota bacterium | reverse complement strand
ACGTCGTCCGCGTAAAAAAAAACAAAAACGCCCCGCCCCGCCCCGCCGAGCCCACCGTCAAGGACATCCCCCAGATGTATCCGCCGGGCACCGATATCGTGATCCAGGTCACAAAGGGCCCCATCGGCACCAAGGGCCCGCGCACCACCACCAATCTCTCGATCCCCGGCCGCTACCTCATCCTTACGCCGTTCTCCGACGGCTGCGGCATCTCGCGCAAAATCGAAGACCCCAACGAGCGCAAACGCCTCAAGCAGCTCATCAACGAGCTCACCATTCCCGAGGGGATGGGCGTCATCGTCCGCACCGCCGGCGAAGGCAAAAAATCCCGCTACTTCGTCCGCGACCTGCACATCCTGCTGAAAACCTGGCAGGACATCCAAAACAAGATGCAGTCCGAGCGCGCGCCGTCCTGCCTCTACCAGGAACCCGATCTCGTCGAACGCACCGTCCGCGACTTCCTCACCGAAGAAGTCGACCGCGTCCTCATCGATTCGAAGGAAGACCACCAGCGCACCCAGTCACTCGTCGCCCAAATCTCGAAACGCTCCGCGTCCAAGATCGCGCTCTACAAGGACAGCATTCCGATCTTCGAACGCTTCAACATCGAGCGCCAGATCGAGCAAACCGGACAACGGAAGGTCCCGCTTCCGTCCGGCGGCGAAATCGTCATCGACGAAACCGAGGCCCTCATCTCGATCGACGTGAACACCGGCTCCCACAAGAGCCGCGGCGGCGACGAGAAAAACGTCATCTACGCCGTCAATCTCGAGGCCGCCACCGAGATCGCCCGCCAGATCCGCCTCCGCAATTTGGGCGGCTTGGTGATCATCGACTTCATCGACATGAAGGAGCGCCGCCACCGCAACGCCGTCTACGAGAAGATGGTGCAGGAGATGGCCTCCGATAAAGCGAAGAACCACATCCTCCCGATTTCGACGCTCGGCATCCTCCAGATGACTCGCCAGCGCCAGCAGGAGAGCTTGTCGTCCAATCTCTACACCGACTGCCCCTATTGCCGCGGCCGCGGTATTGTAAAATCCGCTACAACGATGTCCGTCGAGCTCCAGCGCAAGCTGAGCTCCGTCGTCCGTCGTCTTCAACTCCGCAACGACGGCAAGGAGTATTCGCTCCGCGTCCTCGTGCACCCGAGTATCCTCGAACGCCTTCGCAGCGAAGACGCCGAGCTCCTCGTCCGCATGGAGAAGCTCTACGGTGTGAAGTTGGCCTTCCGGGCGGACCTCAACTATCACGTGGAAAACTTTAAAATCATTAACGCCCTAACAGGCGAAGAATACCGGTAACGCTAAGCCCGCCCGCCGAAGCCTTGGCGAAGGCGGGCCGCCTCACCCGCGGATAATTCCGCTGAGCTTTCTCTTTCTCCTCAAAGCCGCCGCGCTCCACGCCGGCGGCTTTTCTGGGCCACCAATCCTCGAGCGGCAGCACAGAGAACATCTCCTCGCAGCGTTCAACTGCCTCCAGCGGTCAGGTCGAACGCCATCGGCGCCGCAAACGTCAGCTCCTCCCATCCACTCTTCGTCCAAAAGCGCCGGCCCAGCCCATTGTCCATCGCCACCAAGATAAGCACTCGGGAAATCCTTGCGCGCCGCAAAGCCGCAAGCGCCATGTCCACCAAACCCCGCCCCGTTCCAACCCCGCGACAACGCGGATCCACGGCAAGGTGATATATCAAACCTCTGCGTCCGTCGTGGCCTGCCAAAATCGCGCCAACAAGAACGCCCTCCACGATCGCGACAAAACTCATTCCCTGATTTCTTGCCAGATACGCGATCAACTCGCCCTCAGAATCCCCCTCCGCCAGTTCAACACCGTCACACGCAGCCCAAAGCTCCCGCGCGGCGGGCAGATCCGCGGCAATCATTGCCCGAAAGGAAACCGGCCGATTCTTCATGATAGAAAGCCTTGTGCACCCTCGAGGCCAGTCAATGCTTGCTATATCCCTCTTTAGGAATATGCCTCCTTCGGCATGAAGATTTCGGCGTTCAAAACCGCCCTTTCGACCCAGCCCGCGGCCGCCCTCGAATTCGTGTTCGACGACGGCGACATCATTCCCGCCGAATTCCACATCACTGAAGTGGGTCACGTGACGAAGCGGTTCGTCGACTGCGGAGGGACTTTGCGCTCCACCGAAAGCGTGCAGCTGCAGACGTGGGTCTCGCCGAATGACCCCGAACACCGATTAACTGCAGCCAAGTTGACCTCCATCCTGGGCATTGCTGCCGACAGCGTGTTTCCGCCTCGCGACTTGGATGTTGAAATCGAGTATGAGGGCTGTGTGGTGTCCCAATTCGGCGTCTGTCGGGCCGAACAGGGCGACGGGGTGATTCGGTTTCACTTGGTCGACAAGCACACGGATTGCTTGGCGAAGGAGGCTTGCGGCATCGAGTCCTCCGGCTGCTGTGGCAGCGAGGCTAAGGCGGGCAGCTGTTGCTGACGTAAGCCTTATGGACTTGGTGACGATCTACGAATGCATGTGCGATCGCACGCGGTTGCGCATCCTGCACCTGCTGCTCAGCGGCCCCTTGTGCGTCTGTCATTTCCAAACGGTCCTGAAGGAGCCGCAGGTAAAAATCTCGAAACACCTCCGCTACCTCAGGGAGCACGGACTCGTGGGGACGGAGCGTTGCGGCAACATGATCGTCTATCGTCTTCCCGACGAGCCGCCGACGTCGCTCACCGCAAATCTCGCATGCCTCCAAGAGTGCGCGCGGGAAGAGAAGATATTTCGGGAGGACTCCGGTCGTCTGAAGAAGCTGCGTGATTCGTTTGGGCCGAGCACTCCCGAGTGCGTTCGGGAGCCAGGGGTCCGTTGCTGCTAAGCCAATGCCCTCCGCGACGAAGCGCCTCGGCTCAGTTATGTTGTTAGTATGTCGCGCGTGCCACGCCGCACGCATCAAGTTTCCTAGAACCTTGGGTTCGGGTGCCTCATGAAGCCCAAAATCCTCATCCTTTGCACGGGCAACTCCTGCCGCAGCCACATGGCCGAGGGTATCCTCCGCGCCGAAGTCGGTGATCTCGTCGATGTCTGCAGTGCGGGCTCAAAACCCGCCGGCTACGTCCATCCGAAAGCGATCGAGGTGCTCAAGGAAGTGGGTATCGACATCTCCCATCACCACTCCAAGCACATGGACCAGTTTCTCGCTCAGAACGTCCACACGGTCATCACGGTCTGCGGAAACGCCGACCAAGCCTGTCCCAGGTATCCCGGGCAGGTGAATCGATACCACTGGGAATTTGACGACCCGGCACATGCGACAGGCACCGAAGCTGAAGTCCTATCGGAGTTTCGTCGGGTCCGAGATCAGATCAGCCTAGTATTCAGAGCTTACGGTGCGGGACTGCGCGCTGGGCGCAGTCTCTAGTCGCGCAATCCTTCGCCCGAGAATACCCATCGGCTTCCGCGCATCCAGAGATAGAAAGCTGCGAACCCCGTTTAACCCAGGCGCGGCAAGATCACCTTAGACCCTATCAGGGTATCGCGTATCGCGATTCCTTTGCTGCCCGCTGCAGAGCGTCAACCATCGGTTCAGCCCCACCGGAAAGACGCCCATGCACCCCTCCCTCACGCTATCCTTGCTCTCCCTCGTTCTCGCTGTGCCCTTTGCAGCCGGCTCGAACGTGATTGCCCCGACCGCCGCGGAAGCCGCGAAGCGCCCCCGCGTTGCCGCCGTGCTCGCCGCCCGCGAACGAATGGACGTCGTTGCGATCGCCGGTGACACAGCCGCGATCGATGCGGCACTCGCTCCTGACATGATCCTCAACGGCCCGAACAACCGCACGAACGACAAGGCGTCGATCCTTGCAAACGTCGCCGCCGGCCGCCTCACCCACGGCAGCCTCGAACGCACGATCGAATACGCCGCCGAGCGAGGTCAGGACGTAATCCTGATGGGCAAAGAGACCGCGAAGCCGCGCGACTCGGACCCAAACGGCAAGACCCGCCACCGCCGCTTCACCGACATTTGGACCGAGACGCCTCAAGGCTGGAAGCTCGTGCTACGGCACGCGACGATCTACGCAACCGAGTAACCCTCGAACTCCAGTAGCTCCTCGTCTGTTTTCTCCGGCAACTTTTCCTGCGCTCCTGGACGGCCCAGAAGGCGCCGCCTAGATTCGCCGCATGGGACTCCTAACTTTTAGCATCAATGTCACCTTGGACGGCTGCGTCGATCACCAGGAGGGAATCGCCGACGATGAGACGCATGCGTTCTTCACCCGCCTCATGGACGAGAGCGGCGCGATGCTGTGGGGCCGTGTCACCTACGAATTGATGGAGAGCTACTGGCCCGCGGTCGCGCGCGGCGACACAGCGGCGCCCAGCGCAATGCGCGAGTGGGCGATCAAGCTGCAGACCAAGCCGAAGCACGTCGTGTCGTCGACGCGAAAGGATTTTCCGTGGACCAACAGCTATCACCTCGCCGGCGACCTGCGCACGAGCGTGCAGAAGCTCAAGGACGCGACCCCGTCCGGCGTGCTCCTCGGAAGCGGCAAACTCGCTACGGAACTAGACCGACTCGATCTGATCGATGACTACAAGTTCCTGATCCACCCCCAGATCGCTGGCCACGGTCCAACTCTCTACCAAGGTGGGCTGACCGGCACACGACGGCTCGAGCTGGTCTCGGCCAACCTGCTCCGCAACGGCGCGGTCGCTATGCACTACCGGCGCGCTGGTTGATCGCTGGGCCGACCAAAAGCGTCCCCTTTGTTTTCTCCGCAAAACTTTTTCTGGAAGTGAAGATGCAGCTGAAGCTACTTCGCTGAAAACGGACTCCACTCCCGTTCAATGCCCCGACACCACCGCGGCCGCGTCGGGTTTGTCGTAGATCGCCAAGCGCTCCACGATGGCTTTGCTCTGGGCGTTCAGCCCGACGATCTCCACCGCCGTGCCTTGCTCGCGGAACTTGATCACCACCTTGTCGAGCGCGTTGATCGAAGTCGTGTCCCAGAAATGCGAGTGCGTCACATCGAGGGTCACCTTCCGCAGCTTCTCGCGAAAATCGAACGCAGCGGTGAACGCCGTCGTCGACGCGAAAAAAAGCTGGCCGCGCACGTGGTAGATGCGCTCGGCCCCCTCGGCAACGAGACGCGAGGTGACGTGCAGCAGACGAGCGATGCGCGCGGCGAAGCACAACGCGCTGAGGAGCACGCCCACGCCGACACCTAGCGCCAGGTTGTGTGTGCCGACCACCACCGCGACCGTGGTGAACGTAACGAAGGTCGCCGTCCACGGATAGACGCGGACGTTCTTGATCGACGCCCAACTGAAGGTGCCGATGGAAACCATGATCATCACCGCCACGAGCGCCGCCATGGGAATCTGGGAGACCCAGCGGCCGAGCAACACGACGAGGATGAGCAGAAAAAGTCCGGCCCAGAAGGTGGAAAGCCGCCCGCGGCCACCCGATTTCACATTGATGACGGTCTGTCCAATCATCGCACAACCAGCCATGCCTCCGAACAGACCGGCGACGATGTTGGCCATGCCTTGCCCCTTGCACTCGCGATTCTTGTCCGACGCCGTGTCGGTGTAGTCGTCCACAATCGTGGCGGTCATGAGGGATTCGAGCAGGCCCACCACGGCAAGCGGCAACGAATAAGGCAGGATGATGCGCAACGTTTCCCACGTGAGCGGAATATCCGGCAGCGAAAACGCCGGCAGGGCCGAAGGTAGCGTGCCCATGTCACCGACCGTGCGCAGAAGATCGTTGTCGCCCCAGCCAAACCACATGGAAAGACCGGTGAGCACCACGATGCAGACCAAGGGAGACGGGACCGCCTTCGTCAGCCGCGGCAGGCCGTAGATGATGGCAAGTCCGCCCGCGACACATCCATACATCAGCGCGCCCTGCCCGCGAAATTCCGGCAACTGCGCGAGGAAGATCAGAATCGCCAACGCGTTCACGAATCCGATCACCACGGACCGGGCCACGAATCGCATGAGATCACCGAGCTTGAGAAAGCCGGCCACAATTTGAAAAACGCCCGTGAGCAAAGTGGCAGCGAAAAGATATTGGATTCCGTGCTCCTTCACGAGCGTCGCCATCAAGAGCGCCATCGCGCCCGTCGCCGCTGAGATCATGCCCGGCCGCCCGCCGACAAAAGCGATGACCACGGCGATGCAAAACGACGCGTAGAGACCAACCTTGGGATCGACGCCTGCAATGATGGAGAAAGCGATGGCCTCGGGAATGAGCGCGAGAGCGACCACCGTTCCCGCGATCAAATCGCGGGCGGGATTGCCGAACCATTCTTGCTTGTAGGTGGAGACTGTCATGAAAAACGGGAGATCGCGAAACGTTGGCTCACCACGCCGGCGGCGACCGCACCGGACACGCGGGACTAAAAAATTGGCCACTGCACCGCGGCGGAAACCGACGCGTAGCACCTGACCGCATCCGCCAAGCGGCGGCACGGGTTCAACTCGAGTCAACGGTCAGGGTGGAGTGAGTGTCATCAGAAGGCCGGCGAAACTTCCCTCTGACTCACCAATGGCAAGTTAAAGTTTCACGCCTCTCGTCACACGCACTCCGGCCCGCGTGAGTCTGCACGTTTCTGATTCTTGCACCCGCGCGCCCCCCCGTCGGCCTTTGTTCTCCATCTGGCATCCGTTTCACTGAAACTATTTTCCCTCCCGCGTGTAACATCCTCGCCCACCGTTGCTCCTCCCTCACGCGTTCCCCCAAAAATGTCTCCCGCTCGCCCTTGCATCGGCCATGTCCCGCGGCCGTCCGCATTTCTGCTCCTTGCGCTCCTTCTCGTCACCCGCGCGCTCACTCAAACTCTGCCACCATCCACTCTGCCCACCTCCACTCCGCGCGATGACTTCCTGACACCCGTCGTGCTGGAGCCCATGGTCGTCAACGGCGAGCGGCTCTCCATCTCCATCCTCGCCCGCACCAAATCCGACCATCGCTACGCCGAGAAATTCGCCGCAGACGTGATCGAGGTCGTCTACGCCACCCTCGAGAACTCTCCCGGCCGAGGCCTCGTGATCATCGGGGAGGAAGGCGAACCTCACCCGATCGTCGTCTTTCGGCAATTCCTCGCACTCGCCAAGTCCCACCAACTCGATCCCGCCGTCGCCGCCCGCGCCGCCGACCTCACCGAAGCGATGCGCGCCTGGGAGCGCCGGCTCAACTTCGACGAAGCCGCGAAACAAGGTCTCCCCACCGAAACCTTCGTAAACGCGCTCCCGCTTCCGCTCGAGGGCACCGCTTCGAAATTGTATCAGATCGCCTGGGCCGAAGGTTTCGAGCCGCGTCGCCTCGAGGCAAAGCTGCGCTCACTCACCCCCGCCGACCTCGAAAACGATCAGCTCTCACGTTTCGACTGGGTGTTCTACCTTCCTCCGCGCAACGCCTTTCGCGACGTGATGAAAGCCGTCGTTCCCGTGATCATGAAAAAGGAAAAGATGGGCCCCATGAAGCGCGCCGCCATGCGCAGCGCCGTGGTCGTCTTCGCCCCCGCCATCCGCAAAGGCGTCGAAAGCCTGCGAAAAGGCATGCTCTTCTTCACCGTCTTTCGCGCGCGCAGCTCCTACAGCGACGACGATATTGCCGAACTCTCCCGCGCCTACGCGCAGGTGTTGATGCCCGACTTCAAGTTCAACGAGTCCAGCGCGCATGACCGCGCCGTCGCCGCGATCGAAGCCCAGAAGCTCGCCAACATCGAGTATGCGAAAGATCCGTTCATCAGCCCGCCCCGCCTCGCCGAATTCAATCCCGAAGCCTTCGACACATTCCTGGGCAACTACGCCGAGAAAACCGAAACCACACACCGCTTCGCGCGAAACGGCAGCTCGTTCACTTGGCAATATCGCGACCAGGATCCGCGTCCGTTCTTTCCCGCCGGCGACCGCCTCTTTGTTTCCGAAAACGGCAAGATGACCATCGAGTTCCTCCTCGATGAAGCCGGCACCGTCACCGGCGTCGAGGAGCGCTGGCACCGCGTGCGAAAAACCGTGCCACGCGGTCGCGCTATGTAGGAGCCGGCTCGCAGGCGATCACGAGGGGGCGTAACCGCCCGCTCCGCCGTCGCGCACCAAACCTACTTCTTCTCCGGCTCCGGCTGATAATACCGCGTCATCGCATCCGCGATCACCTTCACGGTCGTGTCCCGGTCAATCACGCCGTTGTGCCGCCACACGATCTCGCCACCCGGCGCCACCAACACCGTATGCGGAATCGGGCCCGGCGCCTGATCGTCAAGCGCCGCGAACAGCGCATCGCTGCTGGCCTCGGTCACCAGATAGTGATTCGTCGTCCGGCCCTTCCCCTCGCGCTCCAACAAGCGCTTCCCATTCCGCGTCAACCCCGCGTGCATCCGCTCGAGAAACGCCTTCGCTTTCGCCTCCTGCTTCACGTCATCCACCGTGAGCGTGATCAACTCGAAATCGCGCATGTCGAACTGCCGCGACAACGACACGAGCACCGGAAACTCTTCCACGCAGGGCGCGCACCACGTCGCCCACACATTGATCAACCGATACTTGTTCGTCGCGTTCGCTCGCAGCTCCGCCACGCCTTTCGCATCGATGCGATCCAACGTCACCGGCAGGCTCTTCCACGAATTCTCGATCGCGACATTCTCCGCTTTCTTCTCGCGCCACTTCGTCGAGCAGCCATGCGGCCGCGTCAGCGCCGTCCGCACCGGCCGCCCGGCAAAAAGGTCCTCCAACGCATTGCGCGCATCCGGCGATTTCACCGTCGACTCATCCGCAAAGCGCGAATCGTCGAAACGCCCCGCGTAGCGCAGGCGCCGCTCCTTGTCGAAAATGAACACATGCGGCGTCGCCAAGCAGCCATACGCCCGCGCGATCAGCTGTTTGTCTCCATCATACAAATACGGAAAATCCCAACCTTGTTGCTCCGCGTAGGGCTTCATCTCCTCGAACGAGTCGTTGAACTCACCAAACCCGAGTTCGTCCAACCGCAGCCCATCCGGATGATTCGGATTGATCGCCACCAGCCCGAAACTCTTTCCCCGCATATCCGCCCGCAGCTTCTTCAACCGTTCCTCGATGCCATGCGAGGTCGGGCAATGATTCGACGTGAACAACACCATCAGGATGTCGTGCTCCGCAAAATCCTTCAGCGACCAGTCCCGACCATCGATTCCCGGGAGCGTGAAATCCGGCGCGCGATCGCCGATCGCCAACGTGCGAAACCCCGCCGGGTTTCCATCTTTGTCGAGAGCATTAGACTGAGCGCCAAACACTGTGGCGGTGAAAAGAGCGCAGAGCGCGCCGGCAACGAGAACGAATTTCATGGTGGGTGGGGGGAAACGACACCTGGCAAGACGCAGCGAACGGAACTCGGTTTTATCCCGCATGCAATTGCCGCCCAGGGGTCAGATGTAGGGCGGGGTCTCCCGACCCCCCCGCCCCCAAAAGCGGAAGTGGACTCGCTTCCCTCCCCACCCCACCTTGCGAAATGGCCAACGCCCTTCCTTCCGCCCGCCCCGTCAAGGTGCGGCAAACCCCCATCGAACTCTGCCAATTCATCAAGTTCGCCGGGCTCGCCGCCAGCGGAGGCGAGGCCAAGCAGCTGGTCGCCGAAGGCAGCGTGCAACTCAACGGCGTCATCGAAAAACAAAAACGCAAGAAGCTTGCCGACGGCGACCGCGTGTCCCTCAACGGCCAGACTCTCCTCGTCGAACTAGCCTGAGCCGACCTTGGGGTTCGGCCATTTCCCGCCATGACGTTCACCGACCTCGGCCTCTCCGTTCCCTTGCTGCGCGCCATCGCGGAACGCGACTACACCGATCCCACGCCGATCCAGATCAGCGCCATCCCTGCCATCCTGCGCGGTCAGGATGTCTGGGCGTCCGCGCAAACCGGTTCAGGCAAGACCGCCGCGTTCGCCCTCCCCGTCCTCCAATTGCTCTCGCGCAACACCCGCCCCCGCGGCCGTTTCACCCGCGCGCTCATCCTCGTGCCGACCCGCGAGCTCGCGCTGCAAATCGGTGAAGCAGTCCGGCGCTTCTCCCGCTTCCTCACGCAGCCACTGAAAACCCTGGTCGTCTACGGCGGTGTTTCCATCAACCCACAGATGATGGCGCTCGGCGGCGGAGCCGATATCCTCATCGCCACCCCCGGACGCCTGCTCGACCTCATCGATCACAACGCGCTTTCGCTCGCGAACACCTCCGTCCTCGTGCTCGACGAAGCCGACCGACTCTTCGACCTCGGCTTCAGCGCCGAGATGAACCGGATCGTTTCTCTTCTCCCCGCGCAACGCCAGAGTCTGTTGTTCTCCGCCACGTTCCCACCCGCCGTCACCACCCTCGCTTCCGCCTTGCTGCGCAATCCCATCCGGCTCGACGTGCCCGCGGCGCCTGCCACCACTCCGGATATTCTCCAGCGCGCGATCGAGGTCGACGCGCCGCGCCGCACTCAACTGCTTCGCCATCTCGTCCAGGAAAACGCCTGGCCCAGCGTGCTCGTGTTCGTCGCCACGAAATACGCCACCGAACACGTCGCCGAAAAACTCCGCCGCGCCGGCCTCACCGCCGCCGCCCTTCACGGCGAACTCAGCCAGGCCGCGCGCACCCAAGCCCTCGCCGATTTCAAAGCCGGTCGCGTGCAGGTGTTGATCGCCACCGATCTCGCCGCGCGGGGCATCGATATCGCGCAACTCCCCGCGGTCGTAAACTTCGACCTTCCGCGCTCCGCCGTGGACTACACGCATCGCATCGGACGCACCGGTCGCGCCGGCCAAAGCGGCGTTGCCATCAGCTTCATCAGCGCGGAAACCCACGCGCATTTTCGCCTCATCGAAAAACGCCACCGCCTCTCCCTGCCGCGCGAACACATCCCCGGCTTCGAACCCCTGAACACCGACGTCCGTCCGCCGCCAACCGGAGGCATCAAGGGCAAACGCAAGAGCAAGAAGGACCGCCTCCGCGAAGCCGCCGCACGCGATTCCCTGGAGAACTAGAATCCCTGCGAACAGCATTCAGGGGTAGGTGGCGCGCTCGTCGCGCCACGTTGTGCGCGAGCGTGCCAACATCCGTTGTCATTCTGAGCCAAGCGAAGTCTAGCCGAAGGCAGGCTCGACATCCAGCGAACGCTTTGCCGTCCCTGCCCACGCTGTAACTGCAGAGAAGCGTTCGCTGCGTTCGGAACGGTGTCACCACGTGACGGATACAGCGCCTTCCCGACCTCCGCATCGGGGGTTTTTCCGTTCGCGATCACGCAAGGGCGACGATGCCCAAGCGGGTGCGAACGCGCTAACAATAACACGTCCGCTCCTTCTGCTCCGCCAGCGGCCTACGTCCGGACAAAACCCAACACACACCCAACACACACATGACACACCGCTGCCCCGCACCCGCCTCGCAACGTTCCCCTTCCCATCATCGCTCTTGCCGCCTTCGAACTTCCCTGATCTCCGCGCTCCTCGGCCTCGTCGCCGCAACTCCTGCTCTCGCCGCCGAGGCCGCTCCACCCAGCACCCAACGCGAAACCACCGACGACATCGTTCGCCTCGACAACTACGTCGTCACCGGCCGAGCCGGCACCGAGTTCCGCACCAAGGCGGAAACCAGCTACGCTCTCACCGATGTATCCGCCGAACAACTTCGCCTGCAGGCGCCGATCGGCGTCGCGGAAGCTTTGAAAGCCGTCCCAGGCTTCTGGATCGAAGCATCCGGCGGCGAAGCGAGTAACAACATCCGCGCGCGCGGTATTCCCGCCGACGGATTTTCCACCGTTTCTCTTCAAGAAGACGGCCTGCCCATCCAACACGACGGCGGACTCGGCTGGCTCAACGCCGACCAATCCTTCCGCCTCGACGAAACCATCCAGCGTCTCGAAGTCGTTCGCGGCGGCCCCGCCTCCGTCTTCGCCTCCAACGCTCCCGGCGGTATCGTAAATTTCGTTACACGCCGCGGCGGGGACACTCCGGAAGGCGTCGTAAAATACGAGATCGGCGACTTCAATCACCACCGCGTCGACGCCTGGTTTGGCGGTCCCGCCGGCCCCTGGCGCTACGGCATCGGCGGCTTCTGGCGCATCAGCGACGGCATCCGCGATCCGGGCTTCCGCGCCAACGACGGATACCAGCTGCGTGCCTCACTCGGCCGCGATTTGCCAAACGGCGGCCGTTTCGACGCCAACATCAAACATTTCGACGACCACGTGATCTTCTACCTGCCGATCCCGCTCACCTTCGACAGCGATGGAGATCCGACCGGCGTCCCGGGGTTCGACCCCAACTTCGGCACCGTCGTCGGCCCCGAAACGCGACGCGTCGCTGTGCAAACGCCCGGTGGTCCGCAAATCATCGACGTCGAAAGCGGCACCCACGTGAAGCTCACCCAAATCACCGCCAACCTCGAACTCCCGCTGCCCGGCGACTGGAAGCTCGAAAACCGCTTCCGCTACCGCACCTCCGACACGAAACGCGAAAACTTCTTTCCCAACAACCTCACGGCCGGCACGACCCGCCTGAATCAATTGCGCGCCGGCGCGCTCGCCGCTTTTCCCACGGCGACCGACGTCCAGTTCCGCTACGCGACCACACCCAACGTCACCTTCAATCCCACCAACCAAAACGGCACCGGCCTCGTCCTCGATGGCACCGCCATCCGCATCGGCGTCGAGCTCGACGAAATCCTCAACGATCTGCGCCTGATGAAGAAATTCTCCTTCGGCGAACAGACCCACGACATCGCCCTCGGCTTCTATCTCGCCGCCCTCGACGAAACGTTTCGCGACCTCCGCGCCACGCTCTTCACCGACGTCCGCGACAACGCCCGCCTCCTCGATCTCGTCGCTGTCGACGACGCCGGCGCGGTCGTCGGCACCGTCACCGACAACGGCATTTTCCGCCACGGCTCCAATTTCGCCAACGGACTCGGCGACTCGCTCACCACCGCCTTCTACCTCTCCGACGAATGGCAGGTCACCCCCAAGCTGCGCATCGATGCCGGCGTTCGTTGGGAACAGATCGAAACCGATGGCCGCACCGAACGTTTCGCCGGCGTCAACCTCGGCACGCCTTCAACCTCCAACGTTCTCTCCGGCACCGGTGTTTTCGACCCGTATGACCGCCGTTTCAGCCGCGCGAGCTGGACTGTCGGCGCCGATTGGCAATTCACGCCCGACAGCGGCCTCTTCGCGCGCTACACCCCGACCTTCCGTCTTCCGAGCGTCGGCAGCTTCATCACAAATCCCAACGCCACGCCCGTCACCCAAAAAACCGACCTCTACGAAGTCGGCTACAAATACGTGAGCCAGCCGTTCAGCGTCTTTGTCACGGCATTCCGCACCACGTTCGACAACTTCTCGTTCACCGACACCGTATTCGATCCCAACACCGGCGGCTTCACGATGCGCACCGTGTTCATCAAAACCGAAACCGACGGTGTCGAGATCGAGGGCAACATTCGCCCCGCGCCGTGGTTCGACGTCTCCGCGACCGCCACTTTCCAACGCGCTGAGTTCGGTGATTTCCGCATCACGCAAAACGTCAACGGCCAGCCCGTGCCGTTCGACTTCACCGGCAATCAACTGCTGCGCGTGCCCGAAATCAGTTTCCGCGTCGTCCCGGGCTTCAATCTCCTCGGCACACGACTGCGCATTCAGTTCCCGATCGAATACTACAGCGACCGCTACGCCGATGCCGCCAACAGCGTGGAGCTTCCGAGCTATTACGTGTTCAACGCCGCGCTTCGCTACGAAATCAACAGCCAGCTCACGCTGCACGCCAACATCGACAACATCGACAACTCGATCGGTCTCACCGAAGGCAATCCGCGCTCCGGCCAATTCCAAAGCGGCGACGCCGGCGCCCGCTACTACCTCGCCCGCCCCATCCTCGGCCGCAGCTACCGCGCCGCGCTGACGTATCGGTTCTAGTATGGTGTCCCAGAAATAACCTTAGAAATTCTCTTCTGTCATTCTGAGCGAAGCGAAGAATCCATTTTGAGCTCCGGTGCCGGCAGCCGCATCGCATCCCACATTGGATTCTTCGCCTAGCTCACAATGACAGAACAAGTGGCTACAGCCATATCTTCTACACTCTCGAGATCACCGCTGCCCGCCTCGAATCCGCCTCAGATAGGGCAGCGAAGCGATCGCCAGTAGAATGGCAGAGATCGCGAGGAGACTCGCGCCGATCGGATGGCGCAGAAATGTCGTCGGATCGCCCCCGGCAAATACGAGCGCGCGATGAATATTCTCCTCCATCGGTCCGCTCAGCACAAAGCCGAGCAGGAGCGGAGTCGGGTCGAACGCCAACCGACGCAGCAGAAAACCCACCAGGCCAAACGCCGCCATCACCAGCAACTCGACTGAATTGTGATTGAGCGAATAAACGCCGACGCAGGAAAGCACGACGGTCCCCGGAAAGAGGAAGCGCTGCGGAACCTGCAGCAGCTTCGCCCACAAACCCACCAGGGGGAGGTTCAAAACAAGCAGCATCGCATTGCCGATCCACATGCTCGCAATCAGTCCCCAGAAAAGCGCGGGCTGTTTCACGATGATGTCAGGCCCGGGCTGAATCCCGTGAATGATCAATGCTCCAATGAACATCGCCATCACGGGATTCGCCGGCAGGCCCAGCGTGAGCAGAGGAATAAACGACGTCTGTGCCGCCGCGTTGTTGGCCGCCTCCGGCCCCGCGACTCCTTCGACCGCTCCCGAGCCCACGCGCGGCGCCACACGCGAAAGCTTCTTCTCCAAAGCGTAGGCTGCGAATGACGAGATCACCGGCCCCCCACCCGGCAGCGCTCCAAATGCCGCTCCCAAGGCGGTGCCGCGAAAGATCGCCATCCACGACCGCCGCGCTTCCCCACTCCTCATACGCGCCTGGCCTCGGTTCGCCACCAACGTGCGATCCTGCGGCGACGCGAGCGCATCGATGATCTCACTCAATCCGAGCAATCCGATCGCCAGGGGGACAAAACCGATGCCATCGATCAGCTCGGGAACGCCCATCGTGAATCGCGTTTCGGCCGTCACCACACTTGTGCCGATCGTTCCGAGAAAAAGTCCCACCAAGACCATGGCGATCGCCTTCAAGAGCGATCCTTGCGCCAGCACAACCGCGGCAACCAACCCGCAAATCATCAAACCCACATAATCCGCCGCCTGAAAATTCGCCGCCACGCGCGCGAGCGGCCCCGCGAGCGTCGCGATCAGCAACGTCCCGATCGTTCCCGCAATAAACGACGCGATCGCCGCCAGCGCCAAAGCCAGCGCCGCCCGACCCTGCCGAGCCATCGCATGCCCATCGATCCCCGTCACCGCCGCACTGGCTTCACCGGGCAGATTCACGAGTATCGCCGTGGTGGACCCGCCGTATTGCGATCCGTAGTAAATCCCCGCGAGCATGATGAGCGCCGACGTGGGCGAGAGAGAAAAGGTAAACGGCAGCAGCAACGCGATCGACGACGCCGGCCCAATACCGGGCAACACGCCGATCAAAGTGCCGATCAGAACGCCGATGAAACAGAAAAGCAGATTCTCCGGCTGGAGCGCCGTCTGAAAACCGAGCGCGAATTGATTCAATGCGCCCATCTCAAAAACCCGGCACGAGTTTGATCGGCTGACCAAGAAGACCGACAAACAACACGTAAGTCGCAGCCGCCAGACCAACGCCAAAAATAAGCCCCGCTCCAAACCGCGATCCGCGAAATCCAAGCGATGAAATCAGCACGGCCGCGATCACCGCCAGCCCGAGCCCCGCGCGCTCGATCAACAACGCAAACCCCAACACGCCGCCCGTGATCGCTGCGCACGATCGAATCGAAAACGCCGCCAAGGATTCACCGCGAACAAACACGCCGCGAAGCGTGATCACCATTCCCACCACGATCAGGCCGATGCCGATCACGCGCGGAAAAAGATTTCCCGCCGGATCGACGGACGCACCCGTTCGAGAAAAATAAAACCCGAGCGCCCCGAGCGCGACCCATGGAATCCCTGCCCAAACGTCGCGACTCGAAAGGACCTGTTTCATGGGACTACGGAGTCCAAGCTCTCCGATCCACCTTGCGCCCCCACGCCGCCCACAAAATGGGCGAAGCAAAATCAAATGTCGGATCATCCAGTCGTTTCAGATCAGCCTCGAACTCGGCTTCCGTAATCTGCCCCGTCGCGAGAATGGCGGGCCGCAGTTGCTCACAGTTCAACCGCATCAAGGAAGCGCCGGCACTGCCGCTTCGCCAAACGAAGAGACGGCCTTCCATATTCACTTCGTCAAAACCGAGTTCACGCAGACGCGCCCCCAACGAGCGACCAAAGCGGGAATCAGCGACCGCGGCGTGAAGCACGTCGCGCATCACCCGGATGACCTCCGGGTAAACTTCGTGCTCGGATGCTTCGTGCAACGGAGGAACCTCGAAGTCTTCGATCACGATCCATCCCCCCGGCTTGATCGTTGCGGCCATTCGGCGCAAAGCGCCTTGCTTGTCCGCCACGTGCTCCAACACCAAACGCGCGTGAGCCAGATCGAAAGCCGCTTCCGGCAACGGATCCGCACAAATATCGTGGCGCCGAACTTCCACATTCGCCCGCGCAAGGTCATCCAGCAATCGGGTATTCAGGTCGGTCGCCAGGATCGAACCGGTCGGTCCGACTTTTTCCGCGAGCCATCGCACAATGGTTCCGCCGCCACCTCCGACCTCGAGGCAGTTCCAACCTCGACTCAATCCGCGCTCCTCCAGATGCCGAATCGTCCCCGGATCGAAGACGGCGGAGAGCGCACTGAGTCGCTCGCGCGTCTGGATCGCTGCGTTGTCCAAGATATACATGGGAATCTGGCAGAGAGTATTCAGTGGGACCGTAGTCGCTGCTCCTCCGGCGTTCGAAGTTCCTTTGTCATTCTGAGCGAAGCGAAGAATCCAGTTTGAGTTTCGATGCTGGCAGCCGTCCCACACTGCACACTGGGTTTATCCTTCGCTCAGAATGATAGAACAAACGACCGCAGCTATATTCTAAATGTGTCTACTTCGTTGGTTTCAGCCCCAATATCTCGATGACGCTTCCAAACTGAGCCCGTTGTTGGTCCAACTGCTTCGCCAACTCATCCGGCGTGCTCGGCGCGACGGTTAACCCCAGCGAGGTCATGCGTGCAGCCAGCTCGGGATCGCCCGCGACCTGGCGGACATCTTCCGCGATTTTTCGCCGTAACACATCCGGCATGTCGCGCCAGCCGTAAAAGCCCCAGTTCCCATCAAACATAAGATTCGGAAATCCCGCTTCACTCACCGTCTCCACGTTCGGGATCGCCCCTGACCGGCTCGAATTCGTAACGGCAAGAATACGCACGCTGCCAGCTCGCAAAGGCGCGTCGACCGTCGCGATGGAAGACATCCAGATATGCAACCGCCCGGCGGCGAGATCCTGAACCGCTTCCGGCGTGGTCCGATAATGCACGCGGTTCATCTCGAGTTTTTCCAACTTCAAGAACGCTTCGAAGAAGCTCCCGAGCTGCCCGATGCCGCTCCAGAAATACGTTCCCGGACGCTCCCGCACCAACGCCTTCAGCTCGCTGAGCGACGTAACCGGCAGCGTCGACGATGCGGCGATCACGATCGTGGGCTGCGCGACAGATGCGATCGGAACGATGTCCGTGCGCGCATCGAAAGAAAGATCATCGCGAATAAGCGCATCCATCGTGATCGGCCCGGACGCCGTGAACAGCAGCGTGTGGTCGTCCTTGCGCGCGGCAAATATCGAGAAGCCGAGAATGCCGTCGCCGCCACCAGGACGGTTGTCCACGATCACCGGTTGTCCCCACGTTTTCTCGAGCCCCTCGGCGAACAACCGCGCGCTCAAATCGAGACCCGATCCGGCGCCGAAGGGAACGAGCAGCGTGACCGTTTTCCGGGGCCAGAGCGCATCGGGCGCTTCTCTCTTGAGGAGCATCGTGCCCCCAACAACGGCGGCAGCCAACGCGATTACAATGAGGGGCGTTGCGCGCATCGGGTTCACGAGTTGAGCGAGGCGGTTTCCTAAGTCGGAGATTTGCTTCTCGAGCGTTTGCGGCGGCCTGCGCCCAGGCGCATGTAATCGCGATTGGCCTCGAGCACTCGGAGGAGCATCGCGATGACCTGTTTGCGCTCGGAAGCGCTCAGCACGGACCAGATGCGTTCCTGCGCCGCGGCCGTGGCCGGCCGAAGTCGGGCGCGAATGGCTTCACCTTTCGCCGTGAGGTGCAACGTGCGCGCGCGACGGTCAGCACCATTGATGCCGCGTTCGATCAACCCTCGCTGCTCGAGTTTGAAAACGACCGAGCTGGTCGTGGTGCGATCCAGTGCGAGCAAGTTCGCGAGGGTGTTCTGATCGACGCCCGGGTTGGCATGAAGCCGGAGCAGCACGCCATATTCGAGCGGGATCAAATCCTCCGCCGCGACCACCTCAGCCGAGGCGGTCGTCGCGATCTGATAGAGCCGGCGAAAAAGCGAGATGGGCGCGTGGTGTAACGGCGTATTCGCGTCAGCACCGCCGGCCTCGCGAGGAGATCTACGTTTTGCCTGTTTGCTCATCCTGGGTCGTCACTTCGCAGACGGTCAGTGGTTAGATCGTCAGATATCTGAGTATCCGCGACGCCGTGCGTCAATTGTTTGGTCTTACGTAAAACCGCCAGCCGGCGCATGGGGGCGGAACCTTATCCATTGCTCCAGCCCCCCGTATCGCGACAATGCTCCCGCCATCCGTTTCGCTCCATGCCGCGCGCTTACGAAATCGTCCCTCTCACCGAACGCACGATCGCCTGGTGGGAGTGGCGGCGAAACGGTATTGGTTCTTCGGATGCAGCCACGATCCTCGGGATCAAGCCCGCGAAGAGCGCCGAACGCCTTCTGTTCGAAAAACAACAGCCGCCGCAGGACTACTCGCGAAACTTCACGCGTGAGCAGGGCGCCGCTCTCGAGCGCGCGGCGCGCGCGCACTACTGCGCCGCACTCCAAATCACCGCGCACCCCACGTGCGTGCAGAGTCTCGCGCGTCCATGGCAGCGCGCGAGCCTCGACGGTCTTTCGACCGATGGCGGACGCGTCGTCGAAATCAAATGCGGGCTCGCGTCCTACCAGCGCGCCTCCTCTCGCGGCCGTCCCCCACCCCACCACATGGCCCAACTGCAACACATCCTCGCAGTCACCGGGCTGCCGTCGATCGACTACTGGTGCTACTCTCCGCCGCACCTTCCCCTCCGCCTCGAAATCTGCCGCGACGATGCCTACATCGAACGTCTCCTCGCCGCCGAAGAAGCTTTCTGGAAACGCTTCTCCCACCACGCCGTCCGATGACGGCGGCAGTGGCTGCAACTGCACCCCTCTTGTCATTCCGCCATCGTGAAGGATTCTATGAGTCCTTGTCCCCCCTCTCTCCCTCCCTTCCTGAAAAACAAACAAATCCCAGCGCGTCCGACGCCCATTGGGTGATCCATCGCCGTTCCGCGATTCATGGCCGGGGCGTTTTCGCCCGCCGCGCCATCCCCGACGGGACGCGCATCCTGGAATACACCGGCGAGCGCATCACCAAAGCGGAAACCTTCCGACGTGAAGCGCAGCGGCTCGAGCGACAGCGGCGCGGCGGCGATGACTCCGTCTATTTCTTCGTGCTTAACCAGCGCTACGATCTGGACGGCCGCAAAGGCGGCAGCGTCGCCCGGTTTATCAACCACTCCTGCAAACCGAATTGCCGCACGGAGATCATCCGCGGACGCGTCTGGATCATCGCGCGGCGTGATATCGCCGAGGGCGAGGAACTCACCTACGACTACGGTTTTCCTTTCCGCGAATGGCACCTGCATCCGTGCCGCTGCGGCGCCCCGCGCTGCGCGGGTTTCATTGTCGGGAGCCATCAACGCTGGCGTCTCCGGCGCATCCCACTCGCGGAACGCCGCCGCTACCAAGCCTCGTGAGCGGCCCCAATCGCCCGAGCCGTTTTCGCATCACGGCGGTGAGTTTCCCACTTCATAGATTTCGATCAGCGCAACTCCCGCCGTGCTGGCCTTCCCGCTCGCGACAAACGTGTAAACTCCGGGCTCGAGCGTCACGAGCAGCGCGGACGAGGTCGTGTCCGCAATCTCGAAGTTGGCCAATCCGAGGCGCGCTCCCGTCTCACTGATCTCCGCCGCATTCGCGTTGTCTCGCCAGTTGTCATTGCTCGCCACGAGCGCATTGCCACGCCGCGCGTCGTGCAGATCGATTTTCGGATCGAGCAGAACGTCGCCCGCGCTAATGCCCTGCGTGGTCAGCGTCGGCCCGACCGCGCGCAGGAGCACGCGTTTGTCCTGCGTGCCTGAAATCACGAAGCCGCCGATCGTCACATTGTTCCCCGCGCCACAAAGCGCCCGCGCCGCAATGCCCGTGAGCGTCGCGCCCGACGGCTCCAGATCGGCATCGTAAACTTCAATCAGCACGATCCCGCCCGCGCTCCCTTGTCCACGCGCGACAAAGGAATACACGCCCGGCGCGAGCGTCACCAGCAGCGCGGAGGACCTCGTGTCCGACGCATCAAACGGCGACGCCCCAATTCGTGCCCCCGTCGTGCGGATAGCCTCTGCATTGGCGTTGCTTCCCCAATCGTCGTTGCTCGCGATCAGTGCATTGCCGTTCAACGCGTCGTGCAGATCGATCCGCGGATTGGCCAACACTTCCTCCGCCTTGACGCCCTGCGCGGTCAAACTCGGCCCCACCGCGCGCAGGAGCACCTGCTTCGGCTGCGAACCGGCGATCACGAAGCCGCCAATCGTCACTCCATTGTCCGGACCGCAATAAGCGCGCGCCGCGATTCCCATGAACTTCGCTTCCTTCTCCTCGGCTACGGCATCCATGCGTTCGAACCGCCACGAGTCGACGTTCAACCCGGTCGAACCCCCGGCGTTGAATTTCAAATACACATCGCGAACACCCGTCGCGCCCGCGACCGCGCAAGACTTCGTGGCCCAGGTCTGCCACCCGCCCGTGCTGACCGCTTCACACGTGCCCACCAGCGGGCCGCTCGCGCTATCGAGCCGGATCTCGATGCTGCCGCCGTTGCTCGCGCTCGCCATTCGCGCGCTGAATCGCTTTGCGCCTTGGCTCCCAAAATCCACGCCCGCGATTTTCGTCCACGCACCGTCGGCCGTGAAATGCACATGCATGCCACCGCCGTCGGACGCTTCGGTCTCGATCCCGTTTTGCGCAATCATCGTTTCGGCTTCCACGTCCGTGTAGGGATCGAATTTTCGCAACTGGACCACGCCGTCCGTCGTGTAGCTGATCGGTTGAATCGTGCCATCGGCGTTGTAGTTGAGCCGCTCGATGCCGAGATTGCGCCGATACACCGTCGGGATGCCCGCCTGCGTGGCCACGAAACGATTGTGGAAAGCGTGATACCAACCGCCGTTGAGTTCGAAGATCGCGTGATGATTGTTGTTATTGTTGCTGGGCGGCTGGCCCGCCACGGTCCCGCGATGGACAAAGCCGGTCATCGGATCCGCGCTCGTCATATAATCAATCGTCAGCCCGCTCGCCGGATTCGCGGAATAGGACAAATAATAAACTCCGCCCCGCCGGTGCATCCACGCCGCCTCGAAAAAATTCGGCGTGGCGATCGCGACCGCCGAACCCGACGTGCTGATCATGTCTTCGTTCAACCGGATCACGCGCGCGTTGTTGATGCCGTTTCCGCCGAAATACAGGTAGGCCTGCCCGTCGTCGTCGAGGAACACCGCCGGATCGAAGATCCACATGTTCGCCGCCGGCAGCACGCCCGGCGTGCTCGCGTCGATCAGCGCCCTGCCCTTTGCATCGGTGAACGGACCCGTCGGGCTCGTGCTCGATGCGACACCGATGCCGGAAGCGTTGTTGCTAAAATAAAGATAGAACCGGCCATTGCGCGCAATGACGGCCGGCGCCCACGAATGCACCGCCCAGCTGGCGTTGGCCGGCACACGAAACACCACCCCGTGATCCGTCCAATTCTTCAGATCGGCACTGGAAACGCAGACCAGCGACTTCATTTCGTAGCCGCCGCCCACGGCATTCTCGTCGTCGTTGGAGCAATAAAGGTAAACACGGCCTTCGTGCACGAACGCTGCCGGATCGGCCAGATAACGATGCGACGCGATCGGATAATCAGCCCGCGCCGCCGTGACCACGATCGCCAGTAGAAAGAAAGCCCAACGCGGCCGGAATCGCATCGAACGTGCCAGCGGAGAAAGAATGTCTCCGTCGAGTGGGGTGCGCGACCAAAACATGGTCGCACCGTTTCCTCCCGCCACTTTCCGCGCGAGAGAAGTTTCGCAGGACACTCAAGTGCCGACGCGCGGCCGATCGCGCCTACTCCGCCGGCAACACCAACTCCGCGCGCACCGACGTCTCCGTCGCCGTCGGAAAATCTTCCGGCACCGGAAACGTGACCTCACGCTTCGCGAGCCATTGCAGCGCTCGCACGAGCAAGGTTTGCACGCCCGCATCGCGCACCGTCACCGGCTGCACGTCACCTTTCCATACATGTCCAAACGTGGACGTGTAAACGCGCCCTTCACCAAATTCCACCGTCCACTCGATCGGCCAATTCAGCTTCGTGTGCACGATGTCGTTCGCATACGAAATCACCTCCACCTCCTCCGCCGGCCCGCGCGCAAAATAATACACCTCGATATCCGCCGCCTTCCACACGCGCGGCATGCCACGATGAATCGGATGATCGCCCCTCCGGTGAATCACCGCGTCGAAGCGTTTGCCGTGATTCGTATCGAGCCCTTCACCAGTCGGAATTCGCACGACTTTTCCGTCATCGCTGATCTTCAACGCATCGCCTTGATGCTTCTTCCGCCAGCCGAGCCCGATGATGCGATTGTAAGCCGGCCAATCCGAAAACGCATTGTTGCCCGCGTGCCACACATAGACTCCACCGCCGCCGCGCACGAAGGCCTCGAACTCCTCGCGCACGTCCGCCGGCCAAGGTGCTCCGCCGCCGAGATCATTATACGTCTGAATCACGACATCATACTCGCGGAACTTCGGACGCCACGCGTCCCATCCAGCCGCGTCCGCTGTCGGCGGCGAGGTCGACACATCCACATCAAACAACCCCGTCGGCTCCAAGATCGCGCGAATGCACCGCGTCGTCAGCCGCCAGTCATGATTGCTGCACCCATCGACAATCAGCACGCGAATCGGCGGCGAGCCGGCGGCAGATGCGCCGATCGTTAACGCGAAACATAGTCCGATGAAAAAAAGCAGTGAGCGCATGGGGTGCGTCGAAAGAACCTGCCCCGAACCGCGAACGCAATCGAGACATGCGCCCCACAACCCGTCGCCGTCCGCGCGACCCAATGCACGCCAAAATATTTTCTGACATCTCTGACAGCCGCGCCCTGACGGGGATTGACACGTGCGTTAAGGTCGCCCGATGGGGTTGACCGAAACGCAAACCGCGCGAGCGCTGCGCATGTCCACCATCGATGGCGCACTCGCGACCATCATGGCCTCGCTCGCCGGAGGAATTTTCCTCGTGGGCTTCGCGCTCAACGTGCTCGGAGCCACCACCGTGCAGGTCGGCATACTCGCGGCCCTGCCGGTGTCCGCCAATCTCGCCCAACTCTTCGGCTCGATCTTCATCGAGATGTTCGGGCGCCGGCGGCTGCTGTGCATCGTCGCCGTGATCGCCGGACGCCTGATGTGGATTCCCGTCATCCTGCTGCCGCTCGCGATGTTCGACGCGTGGAGCGACCTGCGCGTGTGGCTGCTGGTGCTCATGGTCGGTTTGTCCTGTTTGCTCGGCGCCGTCAGCGGCGTCGCGTGGCTCGAATGGATGAGCGATGTCATCCCGTCGAACATCCGCGGCTCCTACCTCGGTCGTCGCAACATGGTCTGCGCCGCCGCCGGCATGGTCGTCGTCCTCGCCGGCGGCGCATTCCTCAACGCGTGGGAGCAGCAAAACGGAAAACAGGATCCCTGGGGCTACATCATTCTCTTCGCCGTCGGCCTCGCACTGGGCCTCGCGTCCGCCTGGTTCTTGATCGCCGTGCCCGATCCCAAGGATCGCCGCCAAGACGATCGGCCACCTTTCCGCCTGCAAACCTTCGCCGGTCCGTTTCGCGACCGGAATTTTCTCAGCCTCGTGATCTACGTCGGCGCGTTCATGTTTGTGACGCAACTCGCGGGACCGTTCTACTCCGTCTACATGATCGAGGAGTTGAGCGTGGATTTCGCCACGATCACTTGGTTCATCACATTCGCGACCGTTGCCTCGCTTTTCATGCTGCGCATCTGGGGCCCCATCTCGGACCAGATGGGCAACAAACCCGTGATGATCGTCGCCGGCGCGGCGCACGCGCTCATCCCTCTCGTATGGGTCATCGCCCAACCCGCAGGCTACTACTGGCCGCTCGTCCTCGCACACGTCTTGTCCGGCGTCTTTTACTGCGCGCTCACGCTCGCGCAGATCAACATCCTCATCAAACTCGCCCCGGAATCCGGGCGCTCCGTTTACATCGCCGTCTTCAACGCCGCGATCGGTCTCGCCGTCGCCGTCGCTCCGATCACCGGCGGCTGGCTGCTCGAGTGGATGAAGGATTTCTCCTGGGTCGCCGGTGACTTCCGCCTCACCAACCTGCACCTGCTGTTTCTCATTTCCGGATCGCTGCAACTAATCGTGCTGCTTGCGATCATTCGCGTCCACGAGGTCGGATCGGTCGCCCCGGGCGCCGTCATCATGCAACTGCGCAACGACCTCGATCCGCAGACCGGCCTCGCGAGCGCCACCGATTTCGTGACCGTCAAAGCCGGCGAGACCACCGGCTTCCTGCGCACGCTCGATCGGCACACCGACGACTGGGCCGACCGCTCGGAACGCGCGATCGCCGCATGGCTCGACCGGCTCGAAAAGCCGCTCGAGCGCCCCCTCCGCGCCTTCAGAACCCTCACCGGAAAGGACGAATTATGGAATCAGTGAGCCTGTGGAACGAGATTGGACAGACGGTCGGCGAAATGATCGGCCTGATCCTCACCTGGACCCGCGAAACCGTCTGGCTCTACGCGCCCGGTTTCCTTTCCGGCTTGCTGGTGCTGCTGCTGGGCTGGCTCATGGCTGCGATCGGCCGCAATGTAGTGACAAAACTGCTACGCGCGTTCGGCCTCGACGTCGTCGCCGAACGCACCGGCGCCCGCCGCTACTTGCAGGATCGTGAAATCAAAATGGCGCCTTCCGCGATGGCCGGATGGCTCGTTTACATCGTGATCCTCTATGCCGCCCTGGTCATGGCGTTCGAACGCATGAGCCTCGAAGCCGGCCGCCGGCTGCTGACCGACGTCGCCAGTTTCATCCCGAAGATCCTCGTGGTCGTGCTCCTGCTCGCGCTCGGGGTATGGCTCTCGCGCTGGATCGGCGGACTGCTCGGACGCGCCGCGCGTCTCGCCGGCGTTCCGTTCCACGAAATGATCGGCACTCTGGTCCGCATCGGCGGAATCGTCCTGACCGTCATCGTCTCGCTCGATTACCTCGGCCTCGCATCGCGCCAGACCTTGCTCGTCGGCCTCGCCGTGATCGCGCTCGGTTTCATCGCCACCGGCACGTTGTTCGCCGTCTGTGCGCGCGACCTCGTCGGCAACCTGCTCGCGCGCAACTTCGTCGCCGGCGAATTCAGAATCGGCGACCGCATTCGCGTCGGCGCAATCGAAGGCCAGGTCGAATCGATCGGCACCACCGTCCTTCGCCTGCGCCACGGCGAAACCAGCCACCTCGTTCCCCACGGCCGTCTCGTCCGCGAACCAATCGAACGCCTCAGCCCCACGCCATCCGCCCCCCTTCCCACCGGAATGCCGCTGCAATAACGCGAACGTCGCTCGTCCGTTCCGCCAGCTCCGCGCATCGCTCAGCATTCACGGATCATCGCCGCCAACAAGGTCGGCGGATGTTTTGACGTCGTTCCGATCCCGCACTCAATCCGCGGAATCCCCCCGAAACAAAATGACCCCACCCTCACTCGCAGAAAATTCCTCGGTCATCTCGCCGTCGGCACCGCCGGACTCGCCCTCGCTCGCAGCGGTTTCGCCGCCATCAACGTGCCCGCCAAAAAAGAAAAACTCGGCGTGGCTCTCGTTGGCCTCGGCTACTACAGCACCGACCTGCTCGCGCCCGCGCTGCAGCTCACCTCGAAATGCCACCTCGCCGGCATCGTCTCCGGCACCCCCAGCAAGATCGAAGCCTGGCAGAAGAAGTATTCGATCCCCGACGCCAACGTTTACACCTACGAGAATTTCGACTCGATCGCCAACAACCCCGCCATCGACGTCGTTTACGTCGTGCTGCCGCCGTCCATGCACGCCGAATACACGATCCGCGCCGCCAAGGCCGGCAAACACGTGTGGTGCGAAAAACCGATGGCGCCTTCCGTCCGCGACTGCGAAAACATGATCCGCGCCTGCAAGGACAACAACGTGAAGCTCGCGATCGGCTATCGCCTGCAACACGAGCCCAACACCCGCACCGTCATGAAATTCGCGCGGGATCAGAAATACGGCAAAGTCGTCTCCGCCACCGCCGAAGCCGGCTACTTCGAACGCCGCACCAACCACTGGAAACAAAAGAAGGCACTCGGCGGCGGCGTCATGGGCGACATGGGCGTCTATCCGCTCAACGCCCTTCGCTACGGCACCGGCATGGAACCGATCGCCGTCAGCGCGCAAGCATCGACCACGCGTCCCGAAATCTACTCCGAGGTCGAAGAAACCATGCACTTCGAACTCGAATTCCCCGGCGGCGTGAAGGGCATCGGCGACGTCAGCTTCGGCAAAAACATGAACAAGCTCCACGTCGATTGCACCGACGGCTGGTATGAGCTCGCTCCCTTCCAATCCTACAACGGCGTCAAGGGCACCACGAGCGACGGCACCGCGCTCAACGCCACCATTCCCAATCAACAGGCGAAGCAGATGGACGACGACGCCGACGCGATCATCAACCACACACCTCTGCTCGTCCCCGGCGAAGAAGGCCTGAAAGACACCATCGTCGTCGAAGCGATCTACCGCTCCGTCGCGGAAGGCGGAAAACAAGTAGCCATTCGCTGATCGCTCCGACGGTCGCCTCGCGCAATCCGTCTCTCGAACGGCTCCCGTTCATTGAAGCGGACGCTTGCGCCTCTGCGACCGAACCGCGGATGCGTAAGTGTTCCCCCGATGGAACGCCCCAGGCATCGCGCGGCCGACTGGGTTCGCCACTCGCGCGGCCATTCGCCACAACGTGCCGCGAACACGAGGATCTCACCGCGCTCGCGGCTCCTCGGACGAACGACGCGCCGGAAGCGCCGCGAAGCCGCCGGCTTTTCCGTCAGCGCGCTTGTTTCGTTCATCTCCGAACCCTCCATCCCGCCACATGCCATGTTCGCCTTGTCGAAACTCCGCCACCCACGCACCCGCCTAAACGCGTTCGCCGCCGTCGCCCTCCTCGGCGTCTCGCTCGCAATCTCCGTTCACGCCGAGCCGCGTGTCGACACCGAGGTCCTGGCCCCACTCGACGCCGTTTCCGTTCAAATCGAACCCAACGGTCGCCTTTCCGCCGTCGTTCGCCAAGGCAGCCGCTACGCCGTTTCGGTCGACGGTCAGATCGGTCCGTCCTTCGACCGGCTGCTCAACGTCAAGGGACAACCCATGCTGGGCCGCAACCAGTTCCCCGCCCTCACCTCGCAGGACAAACTGGATCATCCCGTCATCTTCAGCAGCGACGGCAAACGCTACGCCTACGCCGGTCTCGTCGGCGAAGAGTTCGTCGTCATCGTCGACGGAAAGGAAGTTCACCGCGGCCCTTTCGAAACCGGAGCGCTCGTCGCAAATCCGGTGACGATCCAATTCTCTCCCACCGGTAAGCGTCACTGGTTTGTCGCCAAGCACGACCTCCGCGGCGAACGGCCTGGTCACTGCCTCTTCGTCGACGGCAAACCGGTCCCGCTCCGCCTCGCTCAACACAACTTTGCGCCGCTCGTTTTCAGCGACAACGACTCCCGTTACGCGCTGCTTCCCGGACACGGCGAACTGATTCTCAACGGCAAATACGCCGGCTACTCCGCGCATCCCCAGACCTTTCTACCCAACGGTAAACTTCTCTCCGTCTCCAACTCCGAAACGTTGCTCGACGGAAAACCGCTGCAGCCACGCGTGCGCCAAGCCATCGTCTCTTCGACGGGCCGCATCGCCGGCCTCGCCGCCGAAGGCGCCTGGCTCGACGGCAAAATCCTTCCCGACACCGAGGGCGCCCACAGCCTCCTCTTCAGTCCCGACGGCAAACGTCTCGTCATCCACGGCAGCTCCGGAATTTCAATGTGGCAGTGGCTCGACGGAAAACGCAGCCCGAACTACTCGGGCTTCAAAAGCCTCGGCGATCCCACGCAACGCAGCTACGCCCGCTTCACCGCCGACTCGTCCCTTTGCCTGTCCATCGCGATGCAGGGCGCCGTTCACTTCCCGCTGGTCAATGGAAAGGAATCCGACGGCTACAAATTCGTCGACGACTTCGTCATCGCGCCCAAGGGCAACCGCTTCGCCTGCGTCGCTGCCCGAACCGACAACACGTCGGTCGCCATCATCGACGACCAGGTCTATTCCAATCCCGAATGGCGCACCGGCAACGCGATCTCCATTCCCGCCGTCGTAAAACAAAGCCTCGCCTTCAGCCCCGACGGCAAACGCAGCGTCTTCGCCATCGGCAGCACCAAAAAGGCCGCCCACTTCATCGACGGAAAACCCCTCGACCTCCCCGGCCACCTCGCCGCGCCGTGGCGCGCCCCCGCCTTCGCCCAGTCCGACGATCGCACCGTCCTCTTCTCGTCCGACAGCAAGCACCTTTCCTACGTTACCAAGGAGGGCAAAAACTACCACGTGCACGTCGACGGGAAACCGATCTGGTCCTTCGAAAACGGACAGCGCTCCCATCCGTTCTTCACGCCAAACGGCAAACACCTTTTCTGGTTCAACCTCGAACGCGCCGCCGGCGGCCGCGGCTCCGACCAGGTTCTCTATGCCAACGGCCAGCGTGTCGCCGCCTTCAACTTCCAACGCGCGCCCGGCGTTTCGCTCCCGAAATACCACGGCTTCGTCACGATGGGCGACGACGGAAAGCTGCGCGTGATCGCCGCCACCGACCAGGGTTTCGTCCGCCACACGATCGCTCCGTCCGCCAGCTTCGATCTCGCCGCCGCGCTGAACACGAGCTCCTGACGCGCCCCGCTGCCTGACCGCCCAAGCGGGCGGAATACGGACATCGGGGAAATTGCGCTCCGAGCGAAACCGACGAACGTTTCTCCCGTTCGTCGGTTCACCCCAACCCCTCGCGCCATGAAACCGTGCTCGTTCCTCGTCGCCGCTTCGATCTTGTTCTGCACCCATCCGCTGGCGCGCGCGGCGGAGAAATGGACGCCGCTATGGAACGGCAAAACCCTCGACGGCTGGCACATCATCGGACGCGGCGAGTGGAAGATCGAAGACGGCGCCATTCACGGCACGCACGCCGCCAATGTCGAAGACTACGGTCACCTCGTCACCGATCGCACGTTTCGCGATTTCACCATCCGTCTGAAATTCAAAGCCGTCGCCGGCAACAGCGGCCTCTACTTCCGCGTCGCCAAAGAAGGTTTCAGCGGCGTCACCGGCTTCCAGGCCGAGATCGATGCCGTCAAAGATGTCGGCGGTCTCTACGAAACCAACGGTCGCGCCTGGGTCTCGCAACCCACGCCCGAACAGGTCGCGAGCTGGTTCAAACCGGGCGAATGGAACGACCTGACCGTCACCGCCCGCGGCGGTCACATCGTCGTTCACGTAAACGGCAAAAAATCCGCCGAGCTCTCCGACGATCCCGGCCGCCGCGAGGGCCACTTCGCTCTGCAGGTCCACGGCAGCGAACACGTCGATGTCTGGTTCAAGGACATCGAAATCCAAACGCACAACCCGTCCACGCCATGAACACGCCTCGCGCCACCGACTTCTCGCGCCGGCGTTTCCTCGGCGGCGTCCTCCTCGCCGCCGCCGCTTCGTCGCTGCATTGGACGCCACAACTTCGCGCCGCCACCGCCCCGAAATCCTACTCCCGCAAAATCAAACTCGGCGTGATCGGCAACGGCGGGCGCGGCGCATGGATCGCGAAACTTTTCCAGGAACACGGCGGCTACGATATGTGGGCCGTCGCCGACTACTTTCCCGAGGTCGCCGAAAAATGCGGCGCCGATCTCGGCGTCGATCCGACGCGACGTTTCTCTTCGTTATCCGGCTACAAACGTCTCATCGAAAGCGGCGTCGAAGCCGTCGCCGTCGAAACTCCGCCCTACTTCATTCCCGAACAGGTCACCGCCGCCGTCGACGCCGGCCTCCACGTTTACATGGCCAAACCCGTCGCCGCCGACGTCCCCGGCGCGCTCAAAATTCAGGAAGCAGGCCGTCGCTCCACCCAGGCGAAGAAATGCTTTCTCGTCGATTACCAGATGCCCACCGATCCGATAAATCTCGAGATCGCCTCGCGCATCGAGAACGGCGCTCTGGGAAAAATCGCGCGCATCGTCACCACCGGCCAAACCGGCCTCCAACAAGATCCGCCGAAAACCGAAACCATCGAGAGCCGCCTGCAGCACCTCATCTGGGTCAACGACGTCGCGCTGAGTTGCGACTACCTCGGCAACTTCGACATCCACGCGATCGACGCCGCGCTCTGGATCCTCGGCCAGCGCCCCGTCGTCGCCAGCGGCGCCTCGAATATCATGCGTCCCAATCCGCACGGCGACGCCCGCGATGTCGTCGCGCTCGTTTACGAATACGCCGACGGTCTCATCCATCACCACGCCGGCCAGGCACTCGACAACAATTCTCCTCTCGAGCTCAGCGCCGCGATCTACGGCACCGAAGCCCACGCCGTCCTCAATTACTGGGGAAAATCCTACCTCCGCGGCGGCCGCCAACACTACGGCGGCGGTGAAATCGAAAACCTCTACGAAGCCGGCGCCCGACGAAACATCGCCCGCTTCTACGACGAGGTCACCTCGGGCAACTTCACCAACGACACCTGCCAGCGCGCCGTCGACGGCGTGCTGACGTGCGTTCTTGGATACGAAGCCGCCGCCCGCCGCGAACGGCTCACGATGGATACGATCCTCCGCGAAAACAAACGCCTCGAAGTCGACCTCCGCGGCCTCAAGACCTGACCTCGATCCCGTTGAACCCAAAGATACGAAGACACGAAGAATGCCCTCTTCTCCGTGTCTCCGCGCCTCTGTGGTGAATCCAGATCCCTTTCCGCTTTCTCATGCTCATCACTGCCCTGCTCCGCATCATCCCTGCCTTGACCGCTCTGCTCCTCTCGCCGCTCTTCGCAGCTGACACTTCCCCCGCCAGCGCCTCGCCCACATCGGCCGCGCAGCCGCCAGTCTCACGCCCGCAACCTCCCACGCGTTCGCCCGACGCGCCCGGCGCACCCACGTTTATCCGTCTCGACGGTCAGCCGGGTGTGAACCCGCCCGTCGACGCCGTCGGCAATTTCGTCATCGGCCCCGACTACATCCGACCGCCGGAATTCGATGTCGTCGAAGGCGTGCCCCAGGGAAAGGTCACGCAGTTCACGATGTCCTCGAAGGACAGCCGCTATTACAATCCCGGCATCGCGCGAAAGGAGTTCGGCCGGGTTGATCCCAACAACCCGAAGACGCTGGTCGTCGAAACCCATCCGATCGACTACGAACGCGCCATCACCGTGTATGTGCCCGCCCAATACACGCCCGGCACACCCGCTCCTTTCATCGTCGTGCACGACGGCCCTGAATTCGGAAAGCCCAACCTCGATCTCCCCCACGTGCTCGACAACCTCATCGCGCAAAAACGCGTCCCCGTGCAGATCGCCATCATGGTCCGCCACGGCGGCGGCGACGCTCAAGGCCACCAGCGTGGCCGCGAATACGACACGATGTCCGGCCTCTTTGCCGAGTTCATCGAAAACGAGGTCCTCCCCCTCGTGGAGAAAAACTGCGGCGTCACCCTCACCAAGGATCCCGAAGCGCGCGCCACGATGGGCAACAGCTCCGGCGGTTCCGCCGCGCTCATCATGGCGTGGTATCGCCCCGACCTCTACCGGCGCGTGATCACCACGTCCGGCACGTTCGTGAATCAGCAATGGCCTTTTAATCCCGAGACACCGGGCGGCGCCTGGGACTTTCATGCGAAGCTGATTCCCGAAAGTCCGCGCAAGCCCATCCGTCTGTGGATGGCCGTCGGCGACCGCGATCTGCTCAACCCCAACGTCATGCGCGACGACATGCACGACTGGGTCGAAGCCAATCACCGCATGGCCCATGTCCTCGCGGCGAAGGGCTATCGTTACCAATACGTCTTCGCCCTCGATGTCGGCCACAGCATGGGCCCCGCCCGCGCCCAAACTCTCCCGCAAGCCCTCGAATGGGTCTGGCACGACTATCCGAAAAGCTAAACCGCCCCCGATGAGTCCCGCCGCCCCTCAACCGCTCTCCACGACTCGGACGCTCTCCCGCCGCCTCGCCTTCGTGCTGCTCATCGCGCTGACGACCGCCTCCCCCACCACCGCCGCCGAATCCATCCCCGCCGTGACTTCCCCCTGGCCGAAGAAAGCCCAATGCGCGGTATCGCTCACCTACGACGACGCGGTGCCCGTGCATCACCAGCATGTCGCGCCGCTGCTGGAGCAGCATGGCTTGCGTGGCACGTTTTACCTCCTCGTCCGGAGTATCGAAAATCCGGATGCATGGAAACGTGTCGCCGCCGCCGGACACGAGCTCGGCAATCATTCGCTCTTCCACCCCTGCCGTCGTGACCCCGCCAACGCCCGCTGGTTGGCCGAACACTACGATCTCGCCGACTACACGCCCGCGCGGTTTCGCGACGAACTCGCCGTCGCCAACTTCGTGCTCGATCTGCTCGACGGCGGGAAACCGCGGACCTACGGCAACAACTGCACGCATCTCACCATCGGTCGCGGCGAACAGGAACAGCCGATGGATCCCATCCTCGCCCCGATGTTCGTAGCGGCTCGCGGCACCATCACGAACCAACCGGTCGATCCTGCCCGTCCGGTCTTCACCCGGCTTGGCCACTTCAACGGCGACAGCAAAACCTTCGCACAGCTCCGCGCCGAAATCGAAGCCGCCCGCGAACGCGGCGGCTGGATCATCTACATGTTTCACGGCGTCGGCGCCGGCACGCACAACCTCTTCGTCAACGACTCCGAACATCGCCAGCTCATGGAGTGGCTCGCCCAGGAGCGCGACACCATCTGGACCGCCCCCGTCGTCGAGGTCGCCCGCCACCTGCAGGCCATCTCCCGGCCGTAGCGGAACGCGTAAGCGTTTCGTCCCGCTCGTCCGCCAAAGACGTTTGCCGGCGGCTCCGCCGACCACCCTATGCCCGCGTCTCAAACCAGCGACTTCACCAAGTCCTCCCGGCTGCCCGGCAGCATATCCATCGGCGCAATCTCCGGCATCGTATAAGCCCCCGGCTTCAAGCGCCGCGCCGCCGCCCGCGCACACGACACCATGATCTGCGCCGTCAACGCCGGATTGTTGATCGTCATGCGAAATTCGAAGAGCTGGTTGTGCGTCACTCCGCTCACGCCTTTGCGCTCCATGCGCACGCCGTGGCCGACATCCTTCAACGCTTCGATGCTCGGCACCGCGATCACGCGTGTGTCGTCGTTCACGAAATAATCGTCCGACTTGATCGCCTTCTCCACCGCCGCGAACTCCGCGCCCGGCTCCAACTCCACATACACCATCCGCCGGTGCACGCCCGTTCCCATCGGAATCGTCATCGACAACGCGTCCTTCACGCCCGGCTTTCCTTTCGCGCAGACCGAGTGCCCCATGCTCATGCCGGGGCCAAAATTCGTATAGGTGATGCCGCGCGGCGCCATCGCCAGCAGCAACGCCCGCAACACCGAATCGCTGCCCGGATCCCAACCCGCCGAAACCACCGCCACACTCCCGTGCTCCTTGCCGATCGCATCGAGCGTCTGTCGCAGATCCCACAGCTTCTGCCCATGAATGTCGAAGCTATCCACCGTATGGATACCACGCTTCAGATACAGCGGCGCCGTTTCCGGAATGCTGCGCGTCGGCCCGCACAGGAGCGCCGCGTCCACTTTCCCGAGCTTGGCCACATCGTCCACAATCGCCACTCCGGCCAACTCCGCCGGCGCCGCCTGTCCGGCGGACCGGCGAACGACGCCCGCGAGTTCCATATCCGGAGCGGCCTGCACGGCTTCCACGGCCGACCGACCGATATTGCCATAGCCAACGACTGCGATGCGAAGAGTCTTGTTCATGGATCGATCAACCAAGCAATCCGTCGGGCGTAGGGGAAGACCGTAGTTTCAGCGCTGCCTTCTTCGAATTTTCCGGGCTCGTCTTTTCCCACGGGCATCCTTCAACCCTTAGCCACTATGTCCTCGATCCGTCCTTATCCCACCGGTCTCGGCACCAAATCCCTCCACGCTGGCCAGGCGCCCGACCCCGCGACGGGCTCACGCGCCGTGCCGATCTACCAGACGACGAGCTACGTGTTCCGCGACACCGACCACGCCGCGAATCTCTTCGCGCTCAAGGAACTCGGGAACATCTACACGCGTATCATGAATCCCACGACGGACGTTTTCGAGCAGCGCATCGCCGCGCTCGAAGGCGGCACCGCCGCCCTCGGCCACGCTTCCGGGCAGGCCGCCATCACGAGCGCCATCCTCAACCTCGCCGGCGCCGGCGACCACATCGTCTCCGTGTCGCAACTCTACGGCGGCACCTACAATCTCTTCCATCACACCCTCCCGAAACTCGGCATCGAAATCACCTTCGTCGACGCCGACGATATCGAGGCGTTTCGCCGCGCAGTGCGCCCCAACACCAAAGCCTTCTACGGCGAAGGCCTCGGCAATCCCGCGCTCAACATCTTCCCCGTCGAGGAGGTCGCCAAGATCGCGCGCGAGGTCGGCGTCCCGCTCATCCTCGATAACACCTGCCTCTCGCCGATCCTCCATCGCTCCTTCGAATGGGGCGCCAACATCGTCGTCCACTCGACCACCAAATATCTCGGCGGTCACGGCACGTCGATCGGCGGCATCGTCGTCGACGGCGGCAATTTCGACTGGGGCTCCGGCCGCTTCCCAGGGTTCACGACGCCCGACGCATCCTATCACGGACTCGTGCACTGGGACGCCTTCAAAGCCTTCCCGCCCGCCGGCAACGCCAACATCGCCTTCGCGATGAAAATGCGCCTGCAGCTCCTCCGCGACACCGGCAACTGCATCTCGCCCTTCAACGCTTGGCAGACGCTCATCGGCATCGAAACGCTCCACCTCCGCATGGAACGCATCTGCGCCAACGCCCTCGCCATGGCGCACTACCTCTCCGACCATCCGCAAGTCGCCTGGGTCAACTACCCCGGTTTGCCGTCGTCGAAATACCATGCCGCCGCCAACAAGTATCTCACGGGCGGATACGGCGGTCTCCTCGGCTTCGGCGTGAAGAGCGGCTACGAGGGCGCCAAACGCGTCATCAATTCGTTGAAGCTCTTCAGCCACCTGGCGAACATCGGCGACGCCAAGTCCCTCGCAATTCACCCCGCGAGCACGACACACAGCCAGCTCACCGCCGAGGAACACGCCGCCAGCGGCGTTCAGCCTGACTACGTCCGCCTCAGTTTCGGCTGCGAGGATTTCGCCGATCTGAAAGCCGACGTCGACCAAGCCCTCGCGAAAGCCTGACGCTCTTCATCGCCGTGGGAGGGGCTTCACGCCCCGACGCCCCTCCCACCGAAGGGTTCGCGCCCGCCCGGTGTTGAAACGTCGAAACGCCGTTCCACCCCGCGATGCCCTCCCGCCCCTTCGCTCGTCCTCGCCCGCCCGCCTTCCTTCGGGCACTCGCACCGCCACGCTATTCGCGCGAGGAGCTTGTTCCCGCCGCCGCCAGCCTCCGCGGCTTCGCGATATCCACCAGCCCCACGTTCCCCAGCATCGGCAGCTTCAACGCCAGCCGTTTCGGGTTCACGCCAAACGTCAGCCCAATGACGTTCACCTCGATCCCTTCTTCCCAACCCGCCAACACCCCGACCGCGCCGAACACACTCACCTGCGCGCCCGTTCCGCTCGGCGTGCGTGCGACGATCTGCGGCCCGACATAGTCCTTCCCGATCGCCGTCGCCGGTAAATCCACGCGCAGCTCCGGCACCGCGCGCAGCAGGTGCGCAACAAAGGTGTTCGAGTTCGGCCCCGGCCAAATGTGATAGCTGTCCGCATACGGATACTCCGCCGCCGCGCGATCGATCTTCTCGATCAACGCGTCGACACCCGCTCCGCGCACATCCGCGATCACCTTTGGACGATTCCCAAACCAATATCCATCCGCATGCCGCTGGCTCACGCGCACGCCATTCCCCGTCCGCCGCGTTTGGTATCCCATAAGTTCATACACCGTGAACCGGCTCGCGCCGGCCGGTTTCACCGCGACCCACGTGTGCACGCCGAAATACCCGCGCCATCGAATCGCGCGCGCCGCATACACCTGCACCACCGCCTCTCGCGTCGTCGCCGGATCAGGCGCCAGCCCCGCCGGCTCACGACTCGCCGTCCGCCAGTCGCTCGCGCTGACTTCACCCGTCGACGCGAGAAACACCCCCGCACAAATCCCATACGCCAACAGCAGCCAGAATCCCCGCCGCCAAATCATCCGCCCCACGCCACTCGCCTGCGCGACGAATCCGCCCGCCTTCACCGTCACGTCTGCCCGCGCCGCAGCTTCCGGCCCTCCTCCACGTCGAACAAATCGAAGAACGTCAGGATATCCTTCCGCCCCCCAAGCCCCACCGCCTTCTTCTCCTCCTCGAGACCCGCCGTGTCGCGCCACCCGCGTTTCTTCATGAACGCATT
This sequence comes from Verrucomicrobiota bacterium, assembly GCA_023391285.1. Classification (GTDB taxonomy): domain Bacteria; phylum Verrucomicrobiota; class Verrucomicrobiia; order Opitutales; family Opitutaceae; genus Opitutus. Next base: position 64,017 of record JAEWBF010000034.1, on the reverse strand, counting down.
CCAGATCTCGATCTCTTCCTTGCCCGGTTTCCGTCCTTCGCGCAACGCCCACTTCAAAATCTCCAAATCCGATCCGCCCTCCAGCACGCGTTTCCGCAACGCCGGATATTTCACGCCGAGCAACCGGCAGCAGCGCGAGTCGAACGCGAACCAGTTCTTCGTCCCCGTCGCGTATCCACCCGGCAACGTCCCCGCCGCCTTGAGCCGGATCTTGTCCAGCATTCGCCCAAAAAAAACGATGCCACCCACTTCGTCGTATGCGCTTCGCGGCGTTTCCATGCCGTCACCAGACGCTTCTCTCCCGCACCTGTCAAAGCCGCTCCCTTCCCCACACTCGCTTCGCCGCTTGCCGTTCTTTCGCCGACCGACTCGCTTCGTGCTTCTTGTTTTCGAATTCATGAAATCACCCCATCGCACTCACCTCGTTCTCGTCATCGCTTCGTTGCTCGCCTGCGCTCCGTGGTCGCTGCACGCCGCCGCGCCGGAAATCCCCACCCCGTCGCACGCCGACGCCCGCATCCTCGCCCCGCAGATCGTCGTCGCGCCCGATCGCGCCGACTGGACCTACGCTCCCGGTGAACGCGTCACGTTCAACATCTCCGTCCGCAGCGACGGCCATCCGATCGACGGCGCCACGATCAAATACCGCGTCGGTCCCGAAAAATTCGAAGTCCCGCAAGCCCCCGTCGCCGTCCCCGCAACCGGCCTGCGGATCGACGGCGGCACGTTGAACCAGCCCGGCTTCATCCGCTGCATCGTCGAATTCGAAACGCCCGGAAAAACCTACCGCGCCGTCGCCACCGCCGGCTTCGCCCCGGAAAAAATCCAGCCCACGCAAACCAACCCCGCCGACTTCGACGCCTTCTGGGCCAAACACCTCGAAGCGCTCGCCGCGATTCCACTTCGCGCCACCAAAACGCTCGTGCCCGAATCGTGCACGCCCGACGCCAACGTCTATCACGTCAGCCTCGACACCTGGGGCCCCGACGGCTCCACGACGCGCTTCTACGGCATGCTCGCCGAACCCACGAAGCCCGGTCGCTACCCCGCTATCCTCAAGGTTCCCGGCGCCGGCGTTCGTCGTTATCCGGGTGATACCTCACTCGCCGCCACAGGAGCCATCGTGCTCGAGGTCGGCATCCACGGCATCCCCGTCAATCTCCCCGACGCCCTCTACAACGACCTTCGCGCCGCCGCCCTGCGCAGCTACAACGCCTACCACCTCGATAATCCCGAGCAATACTACTACCTGCGCGTTTATCTCGGCTGCGTGCGTGCGAATGACTTCCTCACCACACACGAAAACTGGGACGGCAAGAACCTCGTCGTCGCCGGCGGCAGCCAGGGCGGACAACTCTCGATCGTCACCTCCGCGCTCGATCGCCGCGTGACCGGCACCGTTTCCAACTACCCCGCTTACAGCGATGTCACGGGCTACGTCCATGGTCGTGCCGGCGGCTGGCCGCACACGCTCTCGCGCAAGGAAAACCAGACCGAAGCCAACATCCGCACCACGTCTTACTACGACGTCGTCAACTTCGCCCGCCGCCTGCACGCGCCCATCAGCCTTGCCTGGGGCTACAACGACGAAACCTGCCCCGTCACCAGCATGTATGCCGCCTACAACGTCATCACCGTGCCGAAAGAGCTGCACCTCCAGCTCAACATGGGCCACGCCTCGATCGACGAATTCAGCGCCGCCTTCCGCCACCGCGTCCTAGCGATGACTCGCGATCCGGCGCCGATGTCGAACCGCTAATCACCCGCCGCGCCGTCGCCCGAGGACGACGGCCGCTCCTTGAATCACGACGCGCATCGCCGCAATGTGCGGCATGCGCCTCGCCGACCTCCGCCAATACGCGCTGTCATTTCCCCACGCCACCGTGGTGAAGCAGTGGGGCGAATGCCTCGTGTTCAAAGTCGCAGGAAAAATGTTCCTCCTCCTCGCGCTCGATGCCGAGACGATCGATGGCGTGGTGTTCAAATGCACCCCGGACGAATTCGACGAGCTCACCGAAATCGACGGTATCGCGCAGGCGCCGTATTGCGCCAAACGCCATTGGGTTCGCGTCAGCGATCTGGCCGCCCTGCCGGCGCCCGAACTGGAACGCCGCATCCGCCGAAGCTACGATCGGGTCGTCGCGAAACTTCCAAAAAAGCTCCAGGCCCAACTCGCCGCCGCACCCCTTTTGCACCCCACGCCTTAGCTTCGCAGGCCAAACATAGCTACCAACTCACCTTTCCGACGATGCTTCGCCTCCGTGTCCGCCAGGCGACTCGTCGTTCGTCGATTCAGCAGGTCACTCGAAAAAACTTCGATTCCATGTCCTCGACAATCCCCCACCCGCCGATCGCCACCCGCGCCGAATGGCGTGAAAAGCGGATCCAACTCCTCCAACGCGAAAAAGAGGTCACCCGCTTTCGTGACCGCCTCGCTGCCGAACGTCGTCGATTACCCATGGTCCGCATCGACAAAGACTACATCTTCCACGGCGCCTCCGGCCCCCGCCGGCTCGTCGAACTCTTCGACGGCCGCCGGCAACTGATCGTCTATCACTTCATGTTCGATCCCGCCTGGGAAAAAGGTTGCCCCGGCTGCACCGGCTTCGTCGACGCTCTCGGCGACCTTTCCCTTCTCGCCGAACGCGACACCCGCTTCGTTCTGATCTCGCGCGCGCCTTTCGCAAAACTCGAATCCTACCGCCAGCAACGTCGCTGGGATCGTCCTTGGTTTTCCTCCTTCGACAGCGACTTCAACTACGACTTCCACGTCACCCTCGATCCAAAGATTCGCCCCGTCGAATACAACTACCGCTCCGCCGACGAGATGATCGCCACCGGCACACCCAACCAAACAGAAGGCGAGTCGCACGGCCTTAGCGTTTTCCTGCGCCTCGACGACGCCGTGTATCACACCTACTCCACCTACGGCCGCGGCGTCGAAAACCTCACCGAGGCCTACAGCCTCCTCGACGTCACCCCTTACGGCCGCCAGGAGGACTGGGAAGATTCCCCCGCCGGCTGGCCCCAACGCCCTACCTACGGCTGCCCCACCCCTTCGTCCAAGTCGGCTGCATCGTAGCCCCCTAACCGTTGGCGAACATGGACGCGTCGTTTTGGGACTCTCGGTATTCTCACCCCGGATACCTCTACGGCACCGCGCCCAACGCCTTCGTCGCCGCCTCCGCTCCGCTCGTGCCAACCGGCCCCGTCCTTTGCCTCGCCGAAGGCGAAGGCCGCAACGCGGTCTTCTTCGCCCAGCGCGGCCATGCCGTGACCGCTATGGACCAGTCCGCCATCGGCCTGGCGAAAGCCACCCAGCTCGCCGCCACGCACCATGTGCATCTCACGACCATCGTTGCGGATCTCGCGCATTTCGCGATCCAGCCCAACACTTGGTCGGCGATCGTCGCGACGTTCCTGCATTTGCCGCCCGCGCTTCGCCGCCAAGTCCATGCTCGCGTCGCCGCTGGTCTCCGCCCGCGCGGTGTTTTCCTCTTCGAAGCCTACACGCCCGAGCAGGCACGCTATCGGAGCGGCGGGCCGATCGACCAACCCGAACTTCTCGCTCGGTGCGCCGATCTTCAAAAAGAGTTCCCCGCCCTCGAGCTTTTGATCGCACGCGAGTTGGTCCGCGACATCAACGAGGAACCGGGACACCGCGGCTTGAGCGCCGTCGTTCAACTCGCCGCCCGCAAACCCGTATCCGTATCAACCTGACAATCTCCTGGGATCACAACGAGAGTTGCCCGACTCGGCTACCTCCAGCCGTTGGCAAACCTCTCTGCTCGCCTCTGGATTCAGTCCCAAAAAGAATGGGCGCCCCCGGAACCAACGGAGACGCCCTTACTTTGCTGACTAGCCCCTGCAAACCACCCCGCGGTTCCGCCGGGTGGTAATTCAATTCAAACGAGAAAATGTTCGTCCCAACCTGGGACTGAGAAGACGCGACGCCCCTTCGCCGGCAGCACAGCAATCGCCGCGAAGGCGATCCCGGTCTGAATTCGTTTCTTCATGATTGGTGAGGTCGAGCACCTGTCCGTCGTCGCTCCTGCTGGAACACAGTGGGGTCGAAGTCGGCCAGAACTGCCCGCAAAGCGATCTGCGGAACAGCAGAGGGAACACGATCCACGCCTCCGATCATCTCAATCCAGCAGTGGTCATACCTCGGATATGACCTAAGCCATAGCTCTCCGCGACCCGCGGCGCCGTCGTGTATTCATGAATACGGGACGCGACCGTCCACGCCGGCAAAACGACTTTACCTGTCCGCGCACGGTGCCACGCTGGTCAACCCGATCGATGCGCTGGGACGAATACCTCCACTTGTTCGGTGGACCCACGCGTTGCGGCTTTCCGCCGCGCCCACGTCCATCCCGCCGTCGCGCCGTCATTGGCGCGCTCCTGTTTGCGCTATGCGCCACCGTGACGCCTCCTGCTCCCGCTGCCGCCCAGACAGTTCCGAACGTCCGCGGCCTTCCTTTCACTCGTTCGTATCCACTCGAAGAAGTCGGGGAGATTCCGCGCGGAGCACGCCTGGGTTTCGATACTTTCGGCCGGCTCGCTGTGATTTATCCCGGTTTCTACGCCGTGTTGAACGACACCGTGTGGCTCGATCTCGCGGTAAAGAACGAGCCTCGCCGCGCCTACATGGCCCAAGTGGTGCAAGCTCCTGATGGCCGCGCATACTATAGCGCTTTAGGCTCGTGGGGCATCGCAAAACTCGCCGCGGACGGCCGGCTTCGCGCACATCCGCTGGTGCCATCCGATGCACCAAAGTGGGCGCTCACGACTTCGTTCAGCGACGCCCTCGCCACCAGCAAAGGCGTCTATTTCAGCGGCTGGAATGGCGTCGTCTACTACGACTTCGCGTCACAACAAACCCGCTACTTCAATCTATCTGGCATCAGCACGATCTTCGCGATCGGCGACGACGTCTACGTGTCAGCGCACGGACAGCCGCTTCATCACATCGATCTCGCAAGCCCTACGCTCCGCCGCATCGAGGGCACTCCCATCGCGGGTGTTGCGGTCGATCACGCGACTGAGTTCGACGAGACGCACGTGCTGATCGCCATGCGCAACGGCGACCTCTTCACCTTCGATGGCCATCACGCTACGCCCTGGCCTGTGCAGGAACGGTATCGTCTCGCCGGTCGCGTGCTCGGTCTCGCGCACCTCGTCGACGGCGGCATCGCCGTCGCCATCAACGGTAAAGGCCTCTTCATCTTCACGCCCGAGGGCGAATTGCTCACGGCGCTAACCACCCCGCAATACCTCCGTATCACGGATATTGCTACACGCGAACCCGGCGTGCTCTGGGTCGCCACGGACGACTCCATCGAAAAGGTGCTCTACCACAGCGCGGTGACCGCTTTCGGCCAGCGGCTCGGGCTTTCGCTTTCCTGGCCGACGGTTCTTCGCTGCGACGATCGCCTCTACATCGCCTCGGCGGGCGAGTTGCTCGAAGCCGTGCCGGAGACGCCTGACACGCCCAGCCACTTCGCGCCGGTGAAACATCCGATTCCCGGTGGGGCGTGGGCCCTCGCTGCAAAGGGTTCTCGCATGCTGGTGGGCAACGGGAACGGCGTTTTCTCCCTCGCCGCCGACGGCACTTACACGCACGTCGCAAAAACGGCCTCCATCGCCAGCCTCGCCATGGTCGGCGACGATCTCTGCTTCGCCATCGGCGAAAAGCAGATCGCCGTCCTGCGCTGGTCCGACGGCCAGTGGTCGGAATGCGCGCCGCGCATCGCGGGCGTGGGTTTCCCCACCGTGGTCCACGCGGCCGAGCGTTCCGTCTGGATCGAGCTGGGTGCCAATCGCATCGGGCGGTTGTCCCTCGAAAGCGGCGCGTTGAAGGTCCGGATCTTTGAAGATTTCCCCTGGACCGAACCACGTTGGCTCAATGTGGGAATCGTCGACGACACGATTGTCCTCTCCAGCCCGCCCGGCCCGCGCCTCTTCTTCGACGAGCGCACCGAAACCTTCGTCGATGCACCTTCACTGCGCCAACTGCTCGACCGCTCGCCGCATTGGATCATACGCGTGCAAAAAGACGAATCCGGCACGCTCTGGGCCACTCACGACCAGGGCGTGGTCACGTTCACTCCGAACGGAAACGACTACGAAATCGACAGCTCCACGTTCGACCTCATCAACGCGCAATACCCCGTCGTTCACCTCCTCCCCGGCAATGACGTTTGGTTTTCCGCCGGTCGTTCGCTCTATCACGTCGAACGGCGTCATGCCGTCGAGACCCAGCCACCCGGTCAACCCATGCTCGTCTCCGTGGTGGACGGACGCACCAACGACGAGCTGCTCGCTCCCGATTCGCCGTCCGCGCCGCTCCAACTGCCGTTTTCCCAGAACAATCTCAGCTTCCGCTTTTTTTCCGGCAGCTACGCTTGGGCTCGCTCTCCGCTCTACGAGTTTCGGCTCAACGAAACGGGCGAGTGGGCCCCGCTCGGGTCCGGCTCGTTCCTGAGTTTTCCCGAGCTGCGCGAAGGCCGCTACCACATCGAAGTGCGCATGGTCGGGAATCAAAAGCCCGTCGGGTCTCCGGCTTCCTTCAACTTCGAGATTTTTCCACCCTGGCACCGCACCTGGCCCGCTTACGGCCTCTATGGTCTCGCGCTTTTCGGCGCGGTGTTCGGCATCGTGCGCTGGTCCGGACACCGCGCGCGCCATCGCAACGCCGCCCTGGAGCAACTCGTTCAGGAACGCACCAGTCAGCTACAAGCGACGATGGAAAGACTCAACGCCGAGACGCGCCACGCCGCCACCCTCGCAGAGCGCGACCGTCTCGCCGGCGAAATCCACGACAGCCTCCAGCAAGGTCTCAGCGGACTCATGCTCCAGCTCGACGCCACACTTAAACTTCCTTCGCTCGCCGACGACGTTCGTTCGCGGCTCAACGTCGCTCGCAACATGGTCTCGTTCACCCGCCACGAGGTGCAGCACGCCGTGTGGGACATGGAATCGCCGCTGCTCGAAGACACCGAACTCGGCGAGGCCCTTCGCAAACTCACCGCGCTCCTCAATCCCGGCGCAGCTGCCATTGAGATCCACGTCACGGGCACGCCCGTGCTCCTGCCGCCGACGATCAAACACCATCTGCTGCGCATCGCGCAGGAAGCGATCACCAACGCCGTCCGCCACGCCGCACCCCGTCGCATCTCCGTCGAACTCGAATATCGCACCGGATGTGCCGCACTCGAGGTCACCGATGACGGCATGGGCTTCGATCCCCAAGCCGTGCTTGCGAAAAGCACTCACCACTTCGGACTTCGCGGTCTGCGCACGCGCACCAAAAAGATCGCCGGCGACCTTCAATTCCGCAGTTCTCCCGGACACGGCACCACGATCCGCGTCGTCGTGCCGCTGCCCGACGAGGTCCCTTCCGCTTCCGATGCAAGCCACGACGCATCCTGAAAAAATCCGCATCCTCCTCGTCGACGATCACATCGTCCTGCGCATGGGGTTGATGACCGCCGCCAGCGGCGAGCCCGATATGGAGGTGGTGGCCGACGCCGAAAACGGCGCCGACGCGATCGTCGCATTTCGCCAGCATCGCCCCGACGTCGTCGTGCTCGATCTTCGCATGCAGGGCATGAGCGGCTTCGAAACCATTACGGCTTTGCGGCAGGAATTCGGCGATATCCGCATCCTCGTTTTCAGCAACTACGCCAGCGGCGACGAAGTCTATCGCGCCCTCCGCGCCGGCGCGTCGGGCTTCGTCGTCAAAGAAATGGCGCTCGACCGACTGCTCGAGGCCATCCGCAAGGTCCATCAAGGCGAACAGTATCTTCCCCCGGAAATCGCGACCCGCATGAACGGCCGCGTGCTTTCACAGCTCTCGTCACGCGAGATCGAAGTCCTTCAACTTGTCGCGCGCGGCCTCAGCAACAAGGAGATCGGCGCCGAGCTGCACGTTGTCGAAGGCACCATCAAGATCCACGTCACCAACATCCTTTCCAAGCTCCGCGTCAGCGACCGCACTCAAGCGATTCTTGCCGCCGTGAAACGCGGTATCATCCAGCTCGAATAAGCGCCGCCGCGCCCAACGGCGGCACTCCTCGTTTCAAACACCGCTTGGGCTCGGAACTCGAGCTTCACGGCCTACGGACGGTGGTGGGATAAATACAGCCTCCGCCGCCGTGGCATTCGCGAGTTCCTCGAGCTCCGCTGACGCAAGTTCGAGTTCGCTCGCCTGCACCAGTTCGCGCAACTCCGTCACCGACCGCACCCCGACCACCGCCGACGCCACAGTCGGATTGGCCAGCACCCACGCAAGGGCCACTTGTGCGGGCGTGGCTCCATGCCGCACCGCCACCGCCTCGAGCGCACCGAGCGCCGCGTCGCCATAAGCATAATCAAAACGCTGGGGCACCCACTCGCGCCCGCCCAACGAACCAAACACCCCGGGAGCTCGCCGCGTCAAAAAGCCGCCCGCCAATGGCAGCGTCGCCAGGAAGCCCAGCTTGAGCTCCTCGCACAGCCGCATCACCTCGGGCTCGAAACGCGCCCGCGTCATCAGCGAATACTCCGCCTGCAACGCTTCCATCCGACACGCGTTGCGCTGAAACGCTCGCGACACGCAGTCCATCACGCGCCACGCGGGAAAGTTCGCCGTCGCGAGATACCGCACATGACAAGAATGCACCACCGCGCCAAACGCCTCCAACGCTTCGCCAATCGGCAGCAGGTCTTCGCTCCACTCCAACACCAACAAATCGAGATAATCCGTCTGCAGGCGACGCATGGATTCGCGCACCCTCGCGCAGACGACATCCGTCAATCTCTCGCCCGGCGTGCGCGTGCGCCGCACGTCGATTCTCGTCGCAAGCACCAGGTCCCGCCGCTCCACACCGCGGGAGGTCCACCACTTGCCAATCACTTCTTCCGAGTAGTTCGTCGAAACCGACGGAAGGGCGATCGACGGCGAAACGGCCGTCGCTTGCAGAAACGTTCCGCCCGCCTCATGGAACGCGTCGAGAATGGCCAACGACGCCGCGTCGTCCGTCTTCCAACCGAAGTTCAAGGTGCCGAGGCAAAGTTCCGAGACGCGCAAACCGGTCCGGCCCAAGTGTCGTTTTTGTATCATTTTTGGGGATGCGTGGCGCGACGAGGCGCCGGGGTTTTTGATCGCGTCTGGGCAGACGCCACCAGGAGCGGCCCGGATAGCCGGACCGCCCACGATAATTCTCCAACAGCGGGCGCTCGGTGCCCGCGAATCTTAGCCGGCTACCGCCACTTCCGGCCGCGTCACGCGCCGGATGCGGAACCGCCGCATGCCGCCCGGAGTCGCCCACTCGACTTCATCGCCTTCACGATAGCCGAGGACCGCCGTCCCGATCGGCGCGAGCACCGAAAGCATCTGCTGATCGACGTTTGCCCGGTCCGGGAACACCAACGTGTAAGCGTCCACTTCGCCCGTCGCCAGGTCTTCGATTTCAAACTTCGCGTTCAACGTCACGACGTTCGGCGGCACGGCATTGCCGTCGAGCACGACGGCGCGATCGAGTTCGCCGCGAAGCTTTTGCACCGCGGGACTGCGGCTGGAGGCGCCAAGCGAATCGAGCAGCAGGCGGAGCTTGGCGTGATCGTCGTTCGCGATGTAAATGGGTCGGTCGTTCATGGAGGGTTGGGTTGGCAGTCGAGCTGGTTGATGAATGGGTTGGGCAGGTGCCAGAGGAGGGCGCAACGTTAGCTGCGTTCCGCCTCCAACGTGTAAAGAGGTGCGTCCACGACTTGCCGCGGCGGCACATCGACGCGCAGGAATTTCGCCGGCCGCTCTTCCGCGGCCTCGATCGTGCACTCGACGTCGTTCGGCAGCAGGTGAGCTTCGTTCTTCGCGACGATCGTATTCAAATCGTCGGCACGCACGGTGAGACTGCCCTCCAGCACGTAGAGGAGATGCTCTTCGCCGCGCAGAGAACGCTCGATCGCCAACGGCCCACCAGGCTCGAGGGAAACAATCGCGCACGTGTATCCGTTCTTCGCCAGAATGCTGCGAACGTGTGCGGTGTGAGGAGGATCAAGGGTGATAAGGGGTTTCATGTCGTTTTTTCGGGGTTGAGGTTTCGCCGCATTCGCGACGTCCGGGGTGAAACGGCCATGCCAAACATGGCGCGCGAGCAGACATCGTCTGCTTCAAGATCGACGGAGCTCGGGGACTTCGACGCCCCGTGTGGGGTCGCTCTTAGTCAGCGGGCTCCGCCCACGTAGGGCAGACCGCACGCATCAAGACTCCAAACAAACGGGACGTGTTGATGACGGCTTTCATGACAGTGCACGCACACCAATTGTCTCCCGCGTCGTTCTGTCAAGCCACCGGCGATAGTTTCCGAGCCATCCGCCCTTCGCACTCACATCAACCGCCGCAAACTGCTGCAACACCCGCATCGCGTCAGCGAATGGAGTCCACGCACCAAGCGCCTTGCTGCCGCAGCGGCGGCGAGTTCGGATTTTTCCCTACGTCCTCGTAACTCTCGCTCATTCAACACGCGCGACCTACCGCCCCGCCAGATTCTAAAATTAGCATCTGCGTCCATTTGCTGGCGGATTTTTCCGCAGGAACGTGCCGCGCCCCAATACCGCCACGACCGCCGCCCTGTCTTCACCCTCGTCTCTCCTCCGGCGGTCGTCCTCTCCCTACTCCAAAACTACCCCACCATGATTCACCTGTTCGCCGCCGTCGGCTGCGCGCGCTTTGCTTGCTCGCGCCCACGGTTCTTCCGCGTCTCCCACTGCCTCAGCTCGATTGTCGCCGCGCTCGCACTCTGCTCCGCGTCAACGGCCGCCGAAATCGTCGCCAACGATTTCGAAGACGGCACCACGCAAGGTTGGGCCCCGCGCGGCTCCGTCACGCTCACCAGCACCACCGAAGCTGCGCGCAGCGGCGCACGCAGCCTGAAAACCGCCGGCCGCACCGCGACGTGGAACGGTCCCGCCCGTGATCTCCGGACCACGCTGTCGGCCAACACCACCTACGAGATTTCCGGCTGGGTGCGGCTCGCCGCCGGCCAAGCGGCGAGCAACCTCAAGTTCACCGTCGAGATCCGCGCCACCGGCGCCGCCAGCAATAGCTACGTTCAAATCAATAGTCCGGTGCCCGTTACCGACGCCGGCTGGGTTCAGCTTCAGGGCAACTTCAGTTTTGCTTCCGCTTCCAATGACAACCTCACGCTCTACCTCGAAAGCGACGATGCATCCGCCGTTTACTATCTGGACGACTTCACGATCACTGGCCCCGACGCTCCGCCGCCCGCCGGAACTGTCGTCGCGCACGGTTTCGAATCCGGCACTGATACTTGGACCGCACGCGGCCCCGTCACGCTCGCAAGTTCATCCGACGTCGCCCGCACCGGCGCCAGCAGTTTGAAAACCACGGGTCGCACCGCCACCTGGCAAGGCCCCGCGCTCGACCTCCGCCCGCTGCTCACCGCCAACACCACTTACACGATCTCCGGTTGGGTCCGCCTCGCTGCCGGTCAGCCCGCGAGCAATCTGAAGTTCACCGTCGAAATGCGCGCCGCCGGCGCGGCATCCAACTCCTACGTTCAAATCAACCCGCCCGTCGCCACGACCGATGGCGCCTGGGTTCAGCTTCAGGGAACGTTCAGTTTCACCTCCGCCACCAACGACAACCTCACGCTCTATCTCGAAAGCGACGACGCCACGGCCGCCTATTATCTCGACGATTTCACCATCGTCGGTCCCGGCAACGTCGAGCCGCCCCCGCCCGATACGTCGGGCCTCGCCACCGACTTTGAAACCGGCACCGCCGAAGGCTGGAATCCCCGCGGTCCCGTCACGCTGACTCCGACCACCGAAGTCGCCGCGAGCGGCATCTACAGCCTCAAAGTCACCGGCCGCACCGCGTCATGGCAGGGTCCAACCATCAACGTCCTCGGCAAGCTGTCCAAGGGTTACCAATACGCGATCGGCGTCCGCGTCCGCCTCGCACCCGGCGAACCCGCCACGTCTTTCCGCGTGAGCCTCCAAGCTGACTTCAACGGCGCCACGAGCTTCCACACGGTGATCGGCAACACGCCCGTCACCGATTCCGCGTGGGTCGATCTCTCCACGCTCTACACGTTCGGCATCGATGCGTCGCAGCTTCAACTCTACGTCGAAACCGCCGACGGCACGCCGTCGTTCTACATCGACGACTTCATCCTCGACTTCATCGAGCCTCCCGAAATTCAGGATCTTCCTTCGGTCCACGAAGTGCTCGCGCCTTACTTCGACGTCGGCGCCGCCGTTTCCGTCGCCGAACTCAACGGCGCACACGCCGAACTCCTCCTGCTGCATTTCAACACCCTCGTCGCGGGCAACGAGATGAAATGGGATGCGCTGCAACCGGTCGAAGGCTCGTTCACTTGGGCCCGCGCCGATGCGATCGCCAACTTCGCTCGCACCCATGGCCTGAAGATGCGCGGCCACACGCTCCTCTGGCACAACCAAACCCCCGCCTGGGTCTTCCGCGATACCGCGGGCAATCCGCTCCAGCCGGGCAACCCCGCCCATCGCGACCTGCTCATTCAGCGCATGCGCACTCACATCCACGCCGTCGTCGCACGCTACGCCGATGTCGTGAACGACTGGGATGTCGTCAACGAAGTCATCGATCCTTCCGGTCCCAACGGCCTGCGCAACAGCCCGTGGCTCCAGATCGTCGGCCCCGAGTTCATCGATTTCGCGTTCCAATTCGCCGACGAAATCCTGAACGGCGCCGGCAGCCTCTTCATCAACGACTACAACACCCACGAGCCCGCCAAGCTCGCCGCGTTGAAGAACGTCGTCGAAGGGCTCCTGCAGCGCAACGTGCGCGTCGACGGCGTCGGCCATCAAACCCACATCCGCATCGGCTGGCCTTCGCTCACCGAAATCGCGACGAGCCTCGACACCTTCACCACCCTCGGCGTCGACAACCAAATCACCGAGCTCGATATCAGCGCGTATTCAAACGACAGCGACACGTCGCCCGTTAGCGAAGAAACCCTCGTCCTCCAGGGCTATCGCTACCGCGACCTGTTCAACCTGTTCCGCGCCAAGAGCAGCCAGATCAGCTCCGTCACGCTCTGGGGCATGGCTGACGACAACACCTGGTTGAAAACCTTCCCGATCGCGCGCGACGACAAGCCGCTGCTCTTCGACGAGCGCCTCCAGGCCAAGCCCGCTTACTGGGGCATCGTTGATCCTTCGCAACTCCCCGTGCTGCCGCAGTCACTCAATATCACGCAGCGTCCGTCTCGCGGCATCATCAACAACCTGGAAGCGTGGGCGGCCATCGCCCCCACTCCGCTCAACCCCGGCAACGGCGCCGCCTCGTGGGGTCAGTTCCGCGCACTTTGGAGCGCGCGTGATCTCTACGTGCTGGTCGAGGTCACCGACGCCACCCGGCTGCGCAACGACTCCGTCGAAATCTTCCTCGCAGGCGGCCAGCGTTTCGCATTCTCGAAGCTCGGGCTCCAACGCACGAACGGCGCCGAAGCCCTTACGCTTCCCACCGCCACAGGCTACGCGGTCATCGCCAGCATTCCCGTTTCGCCGGCCCTCAGCATCGGCGGGGAATTGCTCTTCGATATCCGCGTCACCGATGGCGCCACCGGCCGCAAACAATCCTGGAGCGACACCCGCCATCAACAAGACACCGACGAAGCCGCCCTCGGCACGCTCCACTTGCGTCCGGAGAAACTCGTCGTCCAGGTCAGCCGCGGCCGGCCCACGATCGACGGCCAGGAGGATAAGCTCTGGAAAAACGCCACCGAGATCACCACCCAGCGCTTCGCGTTCGGCACGGCCGGCGCCAAGGCGAAAGTGAAACTGCTCTGGGACGCCGGCTACCTCTACGTCTACGCCACCGTCGCCGACCCCACGCTGAGCAAAGCGAGTTCTAACCCTTGGGAAGAAGACTCGGTCGAGATCTTCGTTGATCCCAACAACGCCCAGACAAGGGCCTACCAGGCCGACGACTCGCAGTATCGGGTGAACTTCGACAACGAGGTCTCCGTCGGCGGCTCTACGTCCGCAGCCGACATCACCAGCGCCACGCGCCGTGTGAGCGGCGGCTATGTCGTCGAGGCTGCGATCCGTATCGACTCCGCGGAGACGAAGCGTGGCTCGATCCTGGGCTTCGACTTCCAAGTCAACGACGACGGCAGCGGCAACGGCGCGCGCACGAGTGTCGCCACTTGGAACGATGTTTCCGGCAACGCCTATCAAGACCCGTCACAATTCGGCGCTCTGATCCTCAAGTAAGGAATCCCCGGGCAGCGTTTTCCCACCACAGGCCGCCGGTCCGCCGGCGGCCTGTTTCGTTACCTCCCGCGAATCGATTCGTCGCCTTTCACCCGCGCAAATCTCCGCCAAATCCCTGATGCAGGCTGGACACCAATAAATCGCCCGAAATGGTAACGGCACCGCGCTCGCCATGTCGGCCCGCGGCAACGCCACTCATGGATGGAATCGGCCTGATCCAAGATCTCGCAATCGTCCTGCTCGCCGCAGGCATCGCTGGCGCCATTTGCCGGCGCTTCGGTCTGTCCGTCATCGTCGGCTATCTGGTCGCGGGCACCCTGATCGGCCCTTACAATCTTCCGTTTTCCTTTCTCCGCGACGTCGACCGCATTCAAACGCTGTCCCAGGTTGGACTCGTCTTCCTGATGTTCGGCATCGGTCTGGGTTTGAGCATCAGTAAAATGGCCCGGATCGGCGCGCCCACTCTCGCCGCCACCGGCGTCGGAGCGGTGTTCATGCTCGTGCTCACCCAGGCGCTTGGCAAAGCCATCGGCTGGTCCCCGCTTCAAGCCACGTTCATGGCCGCCATGTTCATGGTCTCCAGCTCCGCGGTCATCGCCAAGGTGGTCGGCGAACTCAAACTCACGCACGAACGCTTCGCCCAGGTCGCTCTCAGCATCACCGTCCTCGAGGACATCGTCGCCGTCGTTATGCTGACGGTCCTTGGCTCGCAAACCGGCACGGGAGAAGAGGCCGGCGTCAGCCGCGTCGTCGCCGGCATGAGCGCCTTCGTCGTGCTCCTGGTCAGCGCCGGTTTGCTGATGGTCCCGCGCCTCTTGCGGCGTCTCGAAGCCCGTGCAGATCCCGAACTTCAAACGATCATCGTCGCCGGGGTGTTGTTTCTTCTCGCGCTCATCGCCGTCAAAGCCGGCTACTCGCTCGCACTCGGCGCCTTCCTCCTCGGCGCCATCGTCGCGGAGATTCCTCAATACGCCGCCGTCGAGAAAGCCTTCACCGGCATGCGCGATCTCTTCAGCAGCGTGTTCTTCGTCGCGATTGGCATGATGATCGAGTTGAAGCTCGTGCTGCCCGTCTGGCCCATGGTGGTCGGCTTGGTCGCGTTCGTGATGATCTTCCGGCCCATCGCCACCGGCGCCGCTCTCATCATCTGCGGCGCGCGCCCGCGCGAAGCCCGACGCTCCGGTTTGCTACTCACCCCACTGGGCGAATTTTCGTTCATCATCGCGCAGCTTGGAGTTTCCACCACGGTGCTGCCCGCGAGCTACTACCCCGTCGCCGTCGGCGCTTCGATCCTGACGGTCTTGCTCATGCCGCTCATCAACCGCCATTCGGACGCCATCCTACGCTTCGGCGAGCGGGTCGAACCGCGTTGGTTGCAGCGAACGTTCGACGCGTATCACAACTGGATCCAGCAGGTGCAGTCCCAGCCAACCAACTCCATCGCCTGGAAACTCGTCCGCGGCCGCCTCGCTCAAACCGGGGTGGAAGTGCTGTTCGTCACGGGCGTCATGGTATTCTCACCTCAACTCCTCGATTTCCTCGACGATTACAGCGGCGCCGCCGGACTCGAACGCGAGGTCTCGGGTTGGATTTTCTGGAGCATCATCGCCATCATCGCGCTCATCCCGATCGTCGCGATCTGGCGCAACCTGGCCGCGATCGCAATGATCGTGGCAGAGAGCCTCGCAGGCTCCTCTCGCCTCCTTCCCGCCCCCGTGGTGCGCAATGCCCTGATCGGCCTGATGACGATCGGCGTCGGCGTCTGGATCTACGCCCTCGTTCCGTTCGATCAACTTGGCCTCTGGGGCTGGGGCGTGATCGCGATCGCCGCCGCCGTCGTCGTGGCGATCTTTTCCCGAAAACTCATCTACTGGCACAGCGAGTGGCAAACCACCATGCGCGAAGTCCTCGCCGAGGATCCGCGCGGCCCCGGCGCCGCCGCCGCTGACGCCGCTCGCGGCAAACGCCAGCAGGATCTCGAGCAATGGGATGTTCGCCTCACCGAGTGCGTCATCCCCGACAACGCCGCCTACGCCGGCACCACCCTGCTCGATCTCGCCATTCCCGCCCGCTTCGGCTGCGCCGTCCTCGAACTCGAAAGAAACGGCCACGTCATCACCGCCATCCGCCCCGACTTGCGCGTCTACCCGGGCGACAAGCTCCTGCTCATGGGCCAGGACGAACAAATCGCAGCCGCGTGTAACCATCTGCTGGATACCCAAACCCGGCTGGCCAACCAGGCTGACGAATTCCGCGGCTCTATTCTCGAGACCTTCGTCATTCCCGACGGCTCGCATGCCGGCCAAACCCTGGCGGAACTCAAACTCGCGCAACTCACCGGCACGCGCGTCGTTGGCATCGAGCGCAACGGCGAAAAGATCATCGCCCCGTCCGGACTCGAACGCCTCCACGCGGGCGACAACGTCCTGGTCGCCGGCACGCTCTCCGAGATTAAATCCTTTCGCCGCTGGCTCACCGGCGCGCCCACCCCGTCAGGCTCCGCCGCCCCCTTCCGCGCGGCTTGATAGCTCGCCTTCGCAGATGGAGGCGCGGTGCCCTCACCGCGCAATTCACGCCCGTTACTTCCGCGCCAGTTTCGCCGCGATCTCCGCGACGTGCCGTCCTTGATATCGGGCGACTTTCAACTCGTTCTCCGAGGGCATTCGCGATCCATCACCCCCCGTGATCGTCGACGCCCCATACGGCGTCCCCCCGGAAAGTTCCTCCATATACGAAAGTCCTTTCTCCGCATACGGCACGCCGACCACGACCATGCCTTGGTGCAGCAAGAACGTCATCATGCTCAACAGCGTTGTCTCCTGCCCACCGTGTTGTGTCCCGCTCGAAGTAAACAGACTCCCCGCCTTCCCCACCAGCGCTCCGCTGCTCCACAATCCGCCGGTCGCATCGAAGAAGGTCTGCATCTGTGCCGTCGCACTGCCATAACGCGTGCCCGTTCCGAAGATCACCGCATCCGCCTCGCCAAGCTTCTTCGGATCCGCAATCGGCACGCCCGCCATCGCCTTCTTCGCCTCCGTCGCTCCCATCTTCTCGATGACTTCGTCCGGCAAGGTTTCGCGCACCTGCAGCAATTCCACTTCCGCCCCGGGCACCTCGCGCACGCCTTCCGCGATCGCCTGCGCCATTTTGTAGATGTGCCCGTAAAGGCTGTAGAAAACGACTTTGACTCGAACGCTCATAACGACTCCTCGGGTTGACTGACCGTTGCTGATTGAAATGCCAAAGCCGGCCTGCGTCATCGACATCCATCTCGACCGACAGTTCACATCGAGGGCCCCGGTTTCGAACGCCCTCGCGCCCGCGCGACCGAACGGTTCCGTGATGTTCCAATTGTGAGACCGCCTGCGCGCTCGCAATCCTGCCGCTTGCTGCTCAACGTCCCGCCGGTTCCGCTACCCCCACCTCTATGGCTACCCTCGACTGGTTCATCGTCGCCTCCTACTTCCTGCTGCTCGTCGGCATTGTCTATTGGTCCTCGCGCAAGCAGGCCACGACTGCCGACTACTTCCTCGCCGGCCGCGAAATCGGCTGGTTCGTCGTCGGCTGTTCGCTCCTCGCCTCCAACATCGGCTCCGAACACATCGTCGGCCTCGCCGGCAACGGCGCCACCAGCGGCATGGCGATGGCGCACTGGGAACTCCACGCGTGGATCATGCTTCTCCTCGGCTGGGTGTTCGTTCCGTTCTACTACCGCTCCGGCGTCTTCACGATGCCCGAGTTTCTCGAACGCCGCTTCAACTCCCGCACGCGCTGGGCCCTCTCCATCGTGTCCCTCATCGCCTACGTCTTCACGAAGGTCTCCGTGACCGTTTACGCCGGCGCCGTCGTCTTCCAAGCTTTGCTGCCCGACACTTTCGGCTCTCCGGAAAACGCCTTCTGGGTTGGCGCCATCACCACCGTCGTCCTCACCGGCATCTACACCGTCTTCGGCGGTCTCCGCGCCGTAGTTTATACCGAGGTCGCGCAAACCATCCTCCTGCTCGGCGGCTCCGTGTTCATCACGCTCTTCGCACTCGGCAAACTCGGCGGCTGGGGCGAACTCAAAGCCATCCTCGGCGAAAACCCTTCCCAGTTCGCCCTCTGGCGCCCGCTCTCGGATCCGAACTTCCCCTGGCTCGGCGTCATGATCGCCTCGCCGATCATCGGCATCTGGTATTGGTGCACCGACCAATACATCGTCCAACGCACCCTCGCCGCTCGCAATCTCCAGCAAGCCCGCCGCGGCGCCATCTTCGGCGGCTTCCTCAAGGTTCTTCCCGTCTTCCTCTTCCTCGTTCCCGGCATGATCGGCTACGCGCTCTACCAAAAGGGTATGCTGCCGCTCGCCACCAACGCCGACGGCTCCGTCCGCGGTGACGCCGTCTTCCCCACGATGGTCGCTACGCTGCTCCCCGCAGGTCTGCGCGGCATCGTCGTCGCTGGCCTGATCTCCGCTCTGATGAGTTCGCTCGCGTCGCTCTTCAACTCCTGCGCCACGCTCTTCACCGTCGACATCTACGGCAAACTTCGCCCAGGCCGCCCCGATCGCGAGCTCGTCAAAGTCGGCCGCATCGCCACCGGCGTCGTTGTCGTCCTCGGCATCCTCTGGATTCCCGTCATGCCGCTCATCTCGAAGGGCGGCCTCTACGAATATCTCCAGGCCGTCCAAGGCTACCTCGCTCCGCCGATCACCGCCGTCTTCCTCCTCGGCCTCTTCAACAAGCGCATCAACGCCCGCGGCGCGTTCACCGGCCTCGTCGTCGGGTTCGCTCTCGGCCTGTTGAAACTCGGCCTTCAAGCCGCCGCCGGCTCCGGCGCACTCGGCGACTCCGGCCTCCTCTACGCCTTCGGCACGATCAACTTCCTTTACTACTCCGGCATGCTCTTCCTCGTGAGCGTCATCGTCGTCATCGTCGCCTCGCTCACGGCTCCCGCACCCGAGCCCGCCTCGATCGCCGGTCTCACCTACAGCGAAATCACCAAGGAACAACACGACGAAACCCGCCGCAGCATCGGCCTGGCCGACATCCTCGGCACGATCGTCGTCCTCGGCATGGTCCTCGGCATCTACCTCTACTTCAGCTTCTGGCTCAGCTGAATCAGCTGAAGATTTTGTCAGACTCAGCCCGCCGTTATCGGCGGGCTTTTTTGCGTCTGCATTCTTCCCCGTCGCACGCGAATTTTTTTCCGATTTGCGCACGGTTGCGCTCGACGGACCGCAAATCGCCCTTCGAAATAATCCTCCTTCTCACCAGCCCGCGACGCGCGTTGTCCGCATCCAGCGTCATTCCGCCGCGCGCTCTGGTTCCTCGACGGCCGCTCCGTGCGCGCGGCTCGTCTCCAGCATCAACCGTCAACTCGGAATTCAGCTCACATGATTGCTCCCGCCCGTCTCCAGCCCCGCACCTTCCGCGTCTATCAACGTCACGATCTGCCGCGCATTCCCCAGCTCCAAAGCCTGCCTCGCGACCACCTCCTCGCCATGCGCGCCGTCGCCACCGTGCTGCCGTTCCGCGTGAACCACTACGTGACCGAGGAGCTGATTGACTGGGACGACGTTCCCAATGATCCCATGTTCCAGCTCACCTTCCCGCAGCCCGGCATGCTCGCCCCCGCCGATCTCGAGAAGCTCATGCGTCTCATCGCCGACGAAGCCGAGCCCGCCACGATCGATCGCGTCGCCCGCCAAATTCAGCGCCATCTGAATCCTCACCCGGCCGGGCAAATGGAACTCAACGTTCCCTACCTCGACGGCCAGCCGCTGCCCGGCATGCAGCACAAATACCGCGACACCGTCCTCTTCTTCCCCAGCCCGGGCCAAACCTGCCACACTTACTGCAGCTATTGCTTCCGCTGGCCCCAATTCGTCGGCCTCGACGAACTCAAATTCGCCACCCATCAGGCGCAGTCCCTCGTCTCCTACCTCAAGGAACACCCCGAAGTCTCCAACGTGCTCATCACCGGCGGCGACCCGCTCGTCATGCGCACCGCCGTCCTGCGCCGATACATCGAGCCACTCCTCGCCCCCGAACTCGATCACATCACCACCATCCGCATCGGCACCAAATCCGTCGCCTGGTGGCCGTATCGCTTCGTCAACGACAACGACTCCGACGAGCTCCTCGAGCTCATGGAAAAAGTCCAGTCCGCCGGCCGCCACCTCGCCATCATGGCGCACTACAGCCACCCGCGCGAACTCCAGACTCCCGCCGCGCAAGCCGCGCTTCGCCGTATCAAGAGCACCGGCGCCGTCGTCCGCTGCCAGGCTCCGCTCATCCGCCACGTCAACGACGACGCCGACACCTGGGCCGATCTCTGGCGCCTTCAAGTCCGTCTCGGCGCCGTCCCCTACTACATGTTCGTCGAACGCGACACGGGTCCCAAAGGCTACTTCGAGGTTCCCCTCGCCCGCTGCTACGAGATCTTTCAAAAAGCCTATCGCCGCGTCTCCGGTCTCGAACGCACCGTCCGCGGCCCGTCGATGTCCGCCACACCCGGCAAGGTCATCGTCGACGGCATCACCGAAATCATGGGCGAAAAAGTCTTCTCGCTCCACTTCGTCCAAGCCCGCGAACCCGACTGGGTCCGCCGCCCCTTCTTCGCGAAATTCGACGAGAAAGCCACCTGGCTCGACGACCTCCGTCCCGCCTTCGGCGAACGCGAATTCTTCTTCGAGCGCACCATGCGCGAGTTGAAATCCGCCCGCCAATCTCCCGCCTTCGGCCACCGCATCGTCCCTCGCCGTCGCCTCACCGTCTTCGGCCACGTCGAGTGGGAATGATCCCGGCGCTGCCATAGGCCGCCGCTCTCCTGGAGGCGCGGTGCCCTCACCGCGCATTCCGCGAACGCCTCACCGCTCGCCAAAACGCGTCGCGCACTCTCCGCCATTTCCGCGGTCCAACGTCGCCCGCGCTTCGCGTCCTTCACGTTCTCCCGCTTCGTGTCCCGCCGCCTTTCCACGCTTCTTCGTCGCTTCGCGCGCCCCGCGCTTTTCGCCGTCACGCTTCTCCTCGGCGCAAGCCTCGCCGCCTGGCTCGATCGACAGGGCTATATCGCGCTCGCCCACGACCTCGCTCCCGCCCCTTTTCGCGACGGCGACGTCGTCACCTTTGTCGGCGACAGCATCACCGAAGACGGCCGCTTCATCGCCTACCTCGATGCGTTCTATCTGACGCGTTTTCCCGACCGCCGCATCCATTTCGTGAATACCGGCACCGCCGGCGACAGCGTGGGCGACGCCCGTCGCCGCCTCGCTTGGGATGTCCTTCCGCATACCCCGACGGTTATCTCCCTCATGTTCGGCATGAACGACGTTCGCCGCCGCTACTACGATCCGGCGAACACAACCCCGGACCTGCCCACCCGTCGCGAGCAGGCTCTCGAGAACTTCGAGTGGAACCTCGACTTCCTCTCCGTCCAACTCGCCGCCCAGCCGACGCCAGCCACGCTTCTCTTCGTCACCTCGTCCCCCTACGACGAAACCGCCGCGCTCGAAGCCCCTAGCTTCCACGGCGTCAACCGCGCCCTCGCCCGCACTCGCCCGATTCTCGCTCGCCTCGCCCGCAAACATCGCGGTCACCTGATCGATCTGCACGCGCCACTCACCGCCCTCAACGCCGACATCCAATCCTCCTCACCTCACGCCACCGTGATCGGCCCCGATCGCATCCATCCCGAAGCCGCCGGTCATCTCCTCATCGCCTGCCATTTTCTCCTCGCCCAAAACGTTCCGACCACCGTCTCCGACTTCTCGCTCGACCCCGCCACCGGCAAAGTCACCCGCGCCCTCAACGGTCGCATCTCGGATTTCACCCGCCACAGCGATCGCCTTACCTTCACGTGCGAAGAGTTCGCTCTCCCGTTCCCCATCGATGACACCGCTCGTGCCGCCCTCGACTGGTTTCCTCTTCACGACCAACTCAACCGCCAGTTGCTCACCGTCTCCTTCAGCGAGTCGGACGACTCGACTTACCGCCTCGTGATCGATGGCGAAACCATCGCCGACCTCCCCGCCGGCCAACTCCGCGAGGGCATCAACCTCGCGCCGTTCACACACACACCGCAGTCGCGCCAGGCCCGCGCCCTCCTCGAACTCCTCGAAGAACGTCGCCAGATCGAAATCCAAGTGCGCCGCCTCGCCCACGTGCGCGCACTCCTCGATAACGCCCGCCTGGACCCCGACGACGACACCGCCGTCGAAGCGTTCTTCTCCCAACATCTTTCGCGCACGGGAAACTCTCGCGCGGATTACTTCGAGCCCCTCTTCGCCGATTATCGCATTCTCCGCCACGCGACCGACGCCTTGTCGTCCGAACTCGCCCGCCTCACCGAGCTGCTACACCAGCTCAACCGGCCGATCCCCCATCGCTACGAGCTCATCCAACTTCCGCCCGACGTATCCGCGAAGCTGACACAGCCGCCCGCCGCCATTGAATAACCCCGCCCTCACCCCGGCATTTCCATCGGCAACAAAATCGTAAACGTCGACCCGCGCCCCGATCCCCCGCTCGTCGCTTGGATTTGCCCGCCGTGCATCTCGACAAGCGCCCGCGATATCGAAAGCCCCAGCCCGAGTCCACCATATCGCGAACCCCGCCCGTGGCTCGCGTGCTCACCTTGCACGAACCGCTCGAACACGCGCCCGATCTCCTCCGCGGTCATGCCGATCCCGCTATCCGCAATCTCGACTCTCACGCGCTGCGTGCCCGCGTCGACGCGCGTCGTCACCAACACCATCCCCGACTCGGGCGTGAACTTCACCGCATTCCCCAACACGTTCGCAAACACCTGCAGGAGTCTCACCGCATCGCCACGCACCGCCACGCCCGGCGCCCCCAGCCGCACCCGCACCTCCAGGCGCTTCTCGCCCGCACGCGCCCGCAACGACTCCCAAGCGTCGTGCACCACGCGATCCACTTCCACTCGCTCCAAACGCAGCGAAATCTTCCCCGCCGCGATCCGCGTCACATCCAACAAATCGTCGATCAACCGCGTTTCCGTCATCACATTCCGCTCGATCATCGCGAATATTTCCCGCACCGCCGGCGGATAGCCGTCATCGCGCGCCGCGTCGCTCGCCAACAACAATACCGGGTTCAGCGGCGTGCGCAGCTCGTGCGAAAGCGCCGCCAGAAATTCGTCCTTCGCCCGCGACGCCGCGAGCGCCTCGTCCCGCGCCTGCGCCAACGCCGCCTGCCGTGCCGCCAGCTCTCGCGAGGTGTCCGCCAATGCAGCCGAAACTTCATCCGCTTCCTGGATTCCCGTCCGCCGCTTGTCCACAGGTCGTCCGAGCGCCAACGCTTCCGTGTCTGCCACCAGCGTTTGCACCGCCGCGACCGTCGTTCGTCGCAACCATAACGCCGTCGGAATTACGATCGCACACACCACCGCCGCCACCAGCAACGCGAGCCACATCGCGCGCGTGGCCGGAGCGAGCAGCTCCGCCCGCGGAGATCCCACGATCACTGTCCATCCGCTCTCCTCCGACCGATGAAAGGCCGCCAGGCTCTTCACTCCTTCGAGCGTCACCGATTCAACGACTCCGACCGACGCCTTCTTCATCGCGTTCTGCATGTCCGAGGTCGCCTTCACTCCCACGAATTGCTCCGGGCTCCGACTCCGCGCCGCCACCGTCAACTCACGATCGATCACCGCGATCACCCACGCTTCGGAAATCTGACGCGCCAACACCGGCCGCGTGAAATCCTCCGGCAACATCGCCAGCGTCAACGTCGCCGGCCGATCCCCCAACTCCACCCGCTTCGATATATGCAAGATCAACCGCTGCGTCGCATCCGAGCGCACCAGGTTCGAAACATACACCCCGCGCGTGGCGAACCATTCGTCCGTCTCGGCGACATGCGTCATCGCCGGCAACTCCGCGTCCTTCGGCAGGCTCGTATTGACCACCTGACGATGGTCCGCATCCGCCAGGATCACCCAGTCCGATCGGCCGTCCAGCGTCCGCTCCGCCCGCGCGCGAAACTCCTGCAGGTCTCCCGTCACCACCGACGACGAGGAGGCCAACCCCTGCAGCACCGCAACGCGTTCCCGCAGCTCCGCATCGATCAACGCACAGAACGCCTCCGCCGTGTCCGCCAGATGCCGCTCACGCGCCTTCCTCTCGTTGTGAAACACCTGCCAGATCAACCACGCCGCCAGCAACGCTGCCGGCAGCAAGATCGCCATGATCAAGGCCGACAGTCGCCCACGTATCGAGGGTGCTACGACGGAAAGAATCCGGTGAGGCATGAAATGCTCATCCCGACCAACGCGTCCGTCCGGGTAAAGACGCAACCTCGCCGGACGGCCGCCAAACTGGCGTTTTCACCAGCCTTTGCCTTCGCGCCTTACGGTTGCATCAGGCGAATCGAGCCATCCGCATCGTAGAAAAGCTCCTGCACTTTCACACACCGTTTCGACGACACGCCGCGCGACAACGATGCGTCGTGGTAATAAAGCCACCAGCGTCCGTTGTGCTCCACGATCGAGTGATGCGTCGTCCAGCCGATCGGCGGCGTCAGCATCTGTCCGCGAAACGTGTAGGGCCCGTGCACGTTCTTGCTCGTCGCGTAAACCAACAGGTGCGTGTCCCCCGTCGAATACGACAGGTAGTAGGTGTCGCCGCGTTTGTGCAGCCACGGCCCTTCGAAATACCTGCGCTCCGTGTCCTTCGCTTTCAACGGCGCCCCTTGCGCATCGTTGATCACCACATCGCGCGGCGCTTCCGCAAACTGCAGCATGTCGCTCGTGAGTTTCGCCAGCTTCGGGCACAGCGCCAGCGCGTCGCCTTCCGGCTCCTTCGCCTCCGCCAGATATTGGCCTGTCGCCCAGCGCTGCAACTGCCCGCCCCAGATGCCGCCAAACGCCATGTAATGCTCGCCGTCATCGTCGCGAAACACACAGGGATCGATGCTGAAGCTGCCTTTCATCGGCTCCGGCTCCGCCTTGAACGGTCCTTCCGGTCGGTCGCCCACCGCCACTCCCATGCGGAAGATGCCTTCTTTATCCTTCGCCGGGAAATACAGGTAGTATTTGCCATCCCGATACGCCGCGTCCGGCGCCCACATCTGGCGCGATGCCCACGGCACGTCTTTCACATGCAAGGCCTGCCCATGATCCGTCGCCGGCGCTTCCGGATGATCCTGCGACAACACGTGGTAATCCTCCATCGCATAGTGATCGCCCAGATCGTTTTCCGGCACGTCGATGTCGAGATCGTGCGACGGATAGATGTAAACGCGTCCGTTGAAAACGTGCGCCGACGGGTCTGCGGTATAGATGTGGGAAACGAGAGGTGTTCTGCTCATGTCGTGAAACGTGCAGGCTTCTTCATTGCCGCGCGGAAGCAGACTCCCGCGCCGCTCCAATCTTAGACTGATCCGTCGAATCGGTCTCATCGTCGACCTTTGGAAACTGTTCGCCTCCCCGTTTCGTCAAACATCCCGCACCCCATGCTCGGCCGCCTCCTCACCGCCTCGCTCGCCACCGTCGCCTGCACCTTCGCCACCGCCGCCGCGCCGCCACGCTCCTGGCCCGAAAACGCTTTCACACCGCTCACCGCCGACCGCATCTCCGCTCTTCCCGACGACGTTCGCCCCGCCTGGACCGATTACTGGCAACGCTCCCAATCCTTCCTGCAACAACTCGTCGTTCGCCCGCGCGCCGACGCTTCCAACTTGAAGCCGATGTCGACCCCGCCAAAGGGCGGCGTCCACAGCAAGGGACTTCGCCTCAACGAACCCGACGTGTGGTATGCGTCCGACGAAGCCCGCCGGCTCGCCGACCACGTCGCCGCCGCCCAAATGAAAATCGGCGCCTGGAAAAAAGGCACCGACTACACGCAGTCCATCGATCCCGCGGCCGGCCAAAGCGACAGCCCCACGTTCGACAACAATGCTACCACTTCCGAATTACGCTTCCTCGCCCGCGTGATCTCCGCGACGGGCGAAGCCAGTCGCCTCGAATGGCGCGAATCGTTCGAACGCGGACTCCGCTACATCTTCGCCGCCCAGTATCCAAACGGCGGATTCCCCCAAGTCTACCCGCTCATCGGCGGCTATCATGATGGAGTGACCTACAACGACGACGCCATGACCCAGATCCTCGAGGTTCTGCGCGACGTCGCTTACGCCAAATCATCCTACACCTGGATCGCACCCGCTTTGCGGGAAGAAGCGAGCGCCCGCTTTTTCCGCGGCATCGACTGCGTCCTCGCCACCCAGCAGCGTAACGCCAGCGGCCGCCTCACGTGTTGGGCTCAACAACACGACCCGCTCACCCTTCGCCGCGCCGCCGCACGCAACTTCGAACCCATCGCCGACGCCTCCCGCGAAAGCGCCGGCATCGCCCGCTTGTTGATGTCGGTCCGCGATCCTTCCCCCGCAGTGGTCGCCGCCGTCGACGGCGTCATCGCTTGGTTCCACGCCACCGCCCTGCCCGATCTTCGCATCGCCAAGGCCCCGCACGACTTCCGCGGCCACGTCGTCCCGTCACCGGGCGCACCACCACTCTGGGCCCGCTTCTACGAGCCCGGCACCGCCACGCCCATCTTCGGCGACCGCGACCGCTCCATTCACTACGATCTTTCCGGAATCTCTTCCGAACGCATCGCCGGCTACGCGTGGTATACGCTCGCTCCCAGCGAAGCAATTGCCCGCTACGAGCGTTGGAAAACCACTCGCTGATCGCTCCACTTCGCCGCGCGTCAATCTTCCCCCGGTTCAGCCCCGCCCCGCGCGCGATTCCGCCGCGAACTCACTTCTTCGCTCAACTCCTGCCGGGCCACCGCCAGCATGCTGAGAATCTTCACTTCTCTCACCGTCAAACGTCCTTCGTTCGCTCGGAACAATTCCAAGGCCGAATCCAGCCAGTCGATAATGCGGCGTGCGTCGTGATCGGTCATGAACGTTGAAAGTGGCGTCCCTTGCCCGACCTCGCTGAGAACGAATTGTTCGTTCTGACACCTCGGTCAAAACCCGCCCCCCTCCTCATCCGGATTTCGAACCCGCTACGGCGCGTCCGACGAAGGAAGGTTCAACTCCCGGCGCAGCTCCGCGCGAATCCGGCGCAACTCCTCGCAAGCCCCGCGACGCCCTTCATCCAATCGCTCTCCATACCGGTCGCAAATCGCGATCGCCTCCTCCACCGCGCTCAGCACTGCTTTATACTCCTTCGGTGTCACTCCGCCTTGGACCGCGTCATTCCGCCTAGGAGCCGCGTTTCATCGTCGCCGCTCGCCTAAATACCACTGCGCTTTTCCCTTACGCCGCATTTCCGAAAACGCACGCGTTCCGCACAGCCTTTTCCTGTCCCGCGGAACCGGAGCGCGCCTGCTACATTTTCCCAAGGGAACCGTGCAGCGCTTTACCGCTTTGGGGTTGGGGTGCCGCTCACATGGCCGATGTCGCGGTCCATGTCCCCCGTTCGAAATAGGACCGGCCCCTAGCCTCTCCTCGCTTCTTTCCCGCAGCTTCAACCACCCCGCCCCGGGTGCACCTCCGGTTTCTTCAACCCCGTAAAACTATGAACTCCCGCTCCTCGCGGTCGTGGCTGCACCACGGCCTCACCCTCGCGCTCGTTCTCAGCACCAGCGCTTTCGCCGTCGCCTCGCAAACCCTCGCTCCTTCCTCCGCGCAAGCTGGCACCCGCGTGGGCGCATCCGTCGCGATCGGCACCGACACGCTCGTCGTCGGCGCACCCGACGACAGCGAACGCGCTCCCTATGCCGGCGCCGCCTTCGTCTACGCCCGCAACGGCGACCAGTGGATCGAACGCACAAAACTCCTCGCTCCTCCCGGAACCGCAGGCGCCTACAGCTCGTTCGGCGAAGCAGTCGCCACCAGCCGCAACTTCATCGCCGTCGGCGCGCCCTACGATAATCTTCAAGGCGACGCTTCCGGCGCAGTTTACGTCTACAAACGCTCGGGCGACACCTGGACATTCGATGCACGCATTGTCTCGTCCCACGCCGCCCCCGGCCAACAGTTCGGCGCCGCAATCGCGATGGACGGCGAGACGATCGTGATCGGCGCCTACCTCGATAATGCTCACGAACGCGACGCCGGCGCGGCCTACGTCTTCACCCGCTCCGGAAATCGCTGGATCCAACGCGCAAAACTCACCGCGTCCGACCCCTCCCGTTTCGCCTTCTTCGGCGCCTCCGTCGCCATCAAAGGAAGCCACATCCTCGTCGGCGCCCCCGTCGCCCAGGCCGCCTACCTCTTCAAGCTGCAAAACAGCGCCTACGTCCAATGCGCCCGCTTGGCTCCTTTCGCGAGCACTGTCAGTTCCAGCTACACCGCTTTCGGCGCCTCCGTCGCCATCGATCAACATGCGCTCGTAGTCGGTGCGCCGCTCGACGCCGAACGCGGTTTCAATTCCGGCGCCGCCTACGTCTACCACCTCAACTCGACCCGCGTCACGCCACACACCAAGCTCTTCGCCCCTTCTCCCCAAGTCGATGATGAGTTCGGCACCGCCGTCTCGATCGACGACTTCCTCCTCGCCGTCGGCGCCCCCTACGCAGGGACCGAAAACCAGGGATCTGTCACGCTCTTCCATTCAAGTTCGAGCCGCTGGACTCCTCTCCGCACCGTCCTTCCGGCACACGACACCGCCTTCTTCGGCATCGCCGTGGACCTCCACGACGACGAACTCGTCGCCGGCTCCCCCGCTTACGGCGCTTCCCCCGGCAACGCCTCCGTCCACAACCTACGCGCCACGCCGTAACCCCACACCTTCTAAACCAAGAAAGAGGGCGGACCGCCTACCCCTAAGCGGTCCGCCCATTGCTTTCTATGTTACCCCAAACGTCCCCCCGCTATGCGGGCGAGACATCGAGTATATAGCATGGCCCGGGCCAACAGTTGAGCCATCGCCAAGAAATTTCTACGCCTGCTCACGAGGTCGCGATTCGCACCGAAAATCACGCTCTATGCGAATTGCTGTGCTCTCCTTGCAGGATTCTCCCCATTTCGCGAACGACTCAGTCGGGCGATGATAAACCCATGAACGCCATTTCCCTTTCTCGGAACCTCGGTTGGTTCAGCATCGGCCTCGGCCTCGTTGAACTTCTCGCCCCCCGTCCTCTCGCCCGCGCCATCGGCGTCGGGGAAGAAAATGAAAATCTCATCCGCCTCCTTGGCGCCCGCGAACTGGCCGCCGGGGGCGGACTGCTCGCCCGCCCGAAACCCACCATGCACATGTGGTCTCGCGTCGTAGGCGACATCATGGATCTCGCGCTCCTCGGGACCGCCCTCGCCCGTCACGATTCCCAGCCCGCCGCGTTCCGCAGTTTTCGCGATGACCAACGCCGCCGCACCGTCGGTGCGTTCGCCGCCGTCGCAGCCGTCACCGCCATCGATGTCGCCGTCAGCGTCGCCCTCACCCGTCCGCGTCACGTGGATCCGAGCTGGCGCTACACTCCGGCCGGAGGTCGCGCCGGCATCGCCCAACGGCCAAAGCTCA
Organism: Verrucomicrobiota bacterium; assembly: GCA_023391285.1. Taxonomy (GTDB): domain Bacteria; phylum Verrucomicrobiota; class Verrucomicrobiia; order Opitutales; family Opitutaceae; genus Opitutus. The sequence goes on along the minus strand of JAEWBF010000034.1, from coordinate 34,281 downwards.
GCCGCGTCCCGGAACCCTCTCCCGTCGCCTGATTCTACACCGCACTCGCGGCTTCTCCTCTGGCACGCGGATCGCTATCGATCCGGCGTGCCCGAGCTCATCGTCACCGTGAGTCTTAGTCCGGAGAGGGTCGCCGCCTACTACCGCGGCGAAGCGCCCCGGATTCTCGCCCGCGCCACCAACGGACAAACCGTTCAGTTCCCCACCTCCGTGCTGCACAAATTCATCGCTGCCGACGGCATCCACGGTCGCTTCCGCCTCGTCTTCGACGAACAACACAAGTTCGTGCGCATCGAGTCCGTTTCCATCGAATAAAAAAGCGGAGCCAAGCTCCGCTCGTTCAAAGTTGATCAGCGGCAACGCCGCCGAGTGAGTTTAATCCAACGCCTTCTTCAAATCCTTCGCCATCGTCAGATGGTGTTGAAGCGTCGGCAGCGTTTTGCGCGCAAACGCCGCAATATCCGGATCTTCGCTCTTCGAGGCATTTTCGAATAGCTCCACCGCCTCTTGGTGATCGTCCACCATCTCTTCCATGTAATCTTCGTCCAGGTCGTCCGTTTTCTTCGACCACTTCTCCATCAGCTTCGACGCGTCGTCCTTCGCCGGCAGGGTCACACCTTTCTTGGCCGCGAGCTCCATCAGCTCCGAATTCGCCTTCGAATGATCGCTCACCATCATCTGCGCGAACGCCTTCGCCTGGGGGTTCATCAAGCGATCGAGCGTCGCCTTCGAAACACTCACCTCCTTCATCCCGGACTTGGCCGCCTTTTCGAAGAAGTTCCGATCGGCCCGGCTTAACTTCACCGCCGTCGTAGCGCCGGCCGTGGCGGTGCTGGCCGCGGACACGCGATCGCGATCCGTCGAGGTTGAACCAGCCGCAGACGTTGACGTATCCGCATGCAACGCGACGCACATCGACGCCGCGGAAAATACCAGCGCGCAACGGAGCGCGGAAGGGGTGCAAGGTTTCATAGCGCCACCATGGTCGCCCGCCGCGTCCGCCCGGTTCCGCCGCAGCCCTCGACCTCAGGAAAACCACCGCCCCATCCCTTGGAACCCCGCCCTAACGCCGCCAGCCTCTGCCGCTCCCTACCACAACGCGCCGTTCACAATCGGAAAACAAAAACCGCGGCGCCTCCGCCGCGGCTTCTTCGAACTCACCAGATGGTCGCCCGCTTCTCTGGCGGCCGCCATAACGCGTCCCCTTCTTTTACATCGAAGGCATCATACCACGCCTGCTGGTTCACCAACGGCCCAAACCCGCGGAAATTGCCCGGCGCATGTGGCCCGCGCGCAACCTGCAGCCGCATCGCATCGTCGCGATACGCCGTCCGCCACTGCTGCGCCCACGAGATGAAAAACCGCTGCTCCGCCGTCAGACCATCGATCTTCGACGGTGTCTTTCCCTTCAGCGACCGTTGAAACGCCTCGAACGCGATCGAGGTCCCGCCGAGGTCCGCAATATTCTCACCGAGCGCCAGCTGGCCATTGATCGCCAATCCCGGCAGCGCGTGATATCCGTTGAACTGCTCCACCACCACCATCGCCCGCTCGCGGAAGCGCTGCTCGTCCTCCGGCGTCCACCAATCCGTCAGATTGCCGTCGGCATCGTAGCGACGACCTTGGTCGTCGAATCCGTGCGTGATCTCATGCCCGATCACCGCGCCAATCGCGCCGTAGTTCACCGCATCGTCCAACTGCGGATCGAAAAACGGCGGCTGCAGTATCCCCGCGGGGAATACAATCTGGTTCGTCACCGGCGAGAAATACGCGTTCACCGTCGGCGGCGTCATGCTCCACTCGCGCTTGTCGACTTTCTGCCCAGTGCGACTGATCACGCGTTTCGACTCGAACAGCGCCGCGCGTTTCACATTGCCGAAATAATCGTCGCGCTTCACCTCGACCGCCGAGTAATCGCGCCACTTTTCCGGATAACCGATCATCGGTGAGAACCGCGCAAACTTCGCCAGCGCCTTCTGCCGCGTCGGCTCCGTCATCCATTCCACTTTCTCCAACCGCTCGCGCATCACGACTCGAATGTTCTCGATCATCTCCATCATCCGCGCCTTCGCCTCCGGCGGGAAATGCCGCTCCACATAAAGCTGCCCCAGCCCCTCGCCGATCGCTCCATCCACGGTCTTCGTCGCGCGCTGCCACCGCGGCTCCTGCTCCGGCGTGCCATTCAGCACCGTGCCATAAAAGCGAAAACTTTCCTGCTCGAAGGGCTCCGCAAGATAAGGCGCCGCCGCGCGCAAGGCCTGCCACCGCGCATAGACCTTCAACTCCTCCAGCGTCCGCTCCGCCGTCACTTTCGCGAGCGCTTCGAAAAACTTGGGCTGCCCCACGATGACCTCCGTCACGCTCGCGGGCACCCCAAGCTCCTCGACGACCAGCTTCAACGGAAACCCATCAAACGCCGCCGCCGCCTCTTCGATCGTCATCTTGTTGTAGTTCGCCACCCGGTCGCGCAGCTCCACCGGCAGCTTCGCGCTTTCCGCGAGCGCCTTCTCGATCGCGAACACCGTCTCCGCCCGCTGAAACGCCGTCGCTCGCGGCTCGCCCGCCAGCTCCAACATCTTCGCCACGTGCCCCACAAACTCCCACCGCTCCCGCGCAAACTTCTCCGAAAAATAATACTCCTTCGACGGCAAACTCATCCCGCCCTGATTCAGGTAAAATCCATACACGTCGCTCTGCTTCTGATCGGGATAAAACGCCGTGCTGAAAAACGGCGCCCCAATCCCGAGTTGCTGCTGCACAACCTGCTTGAACAACTCGTCCTTCGTCTTCGCCGCTTCGATCGCCGCCAGCTCCGCTTCGATCGGCTTCAGCCCAAGCGCATTGATCGCTTCTACGTCCATCGCCGATGCAAAGAAATCTCCCACTTTCCGCCGCACCGTCGCGTCCTCTCCCGGCTCCGCCGACGCCTCCTCGACAATCGCCCGCAGTGCCGCCCAATTCCGCTCCCGCAACTCGTCGAATCCACCCCACCGCGACTTGTCCGACGGAATCGTCGTCGCCTCATACCACTTGCCCGCCGCGTATCGCGAGAAGTCGTCGCCCGGCCGCACCGATGTATCCATTCGGCTGACACTAAAGCCGGGATCAACCGGCGTCTTCATCGTCTCACTCCCCGCCGCCACACTCATCGTGCCCGCTGCCGCGACTACGATTCCGAAAACACATCGTGTAACCATGCGCTGACGAGTGCCACCGCCACCGCTTCAGCGCAACCCCACGAATCACTCCTCCCCCACAGGAAGGATCGCCGACCGCTCGAGCCTACGGCGTGAAATAATACACCTTCGAATCGTCGCTCCCGCCCACCACGGCCGACCCATTCGCCGCGACCTGAATCGGCCAACTCATGTTCGCCGTGGGGTATTTCCACCGCAGTGCTCCGGTCGCCATTTCGAGCAGATAAAAATTTCCCGGCTGTCCATCCGGATGCCCGTCCGCCACGGCGAGCATCCCTTTCCCGAGATTAAGCGAAACGCAGTTCGGATTCCGTTCGGTCTGAAACGACCACGCCAGTCCCGCGAGACAGCCGTGTCGCTCGATCAAATAAACCATCCCGCCTACGTCGCTGCCGGGATTTAAATTGGATACTCCCGCCACCGCACTGCCGTCGTCTGCCACCGCCACGCCATACACGCTTCCGCCATTCGCCACCTGATACTGCAGCGCCGGCCCGCCACCCGCCAGAAAGCTACCCACGTCGAACAAATAAAAGAATCCACCCGCCCCGCCCGCCGCGAACGAAGCGCCGCTCGGCGTCATGCGCACGCAATGGCTGTAACCCTTCATCGGCAAGACCCAGCTCCGACCCAGCGCCAACTGCGCACCGTTGTTCGTCAGCACATACAAGCTCCCGTTGTAATCCGCGCCCACAATCTGCCGCCCGTCCGCCGACATGTCGGCCGCAATTACCGTGTTGCTCGCGCCTCCAGGATTAAACTCTCCCGTCAACTGATACACCCCGTTCACCCGCTGAAACAGCAGCAGCGTGGTCGTCGCCGCGAGCAGCCACGTGCCGTCGCTCGACAACACGACTTGGTTCACGCGAGCTGACGTCGGGTAGTTCAATAACATCGCACCGGTCGCCGCATCGTAGGCTCGCACGAATCCCTGATAAGTCGGCGTGTTCGTAAACCATCCGCCCGACGCCGCAAACGCGCCATCCGCCGAAATCGCCACCCAGTAAACGCCCTGCCACCCGTTGAACTCATCCTTCCACCGCAACATCCCTTTCGCATCGTAACAATACGTGCCGAACAATCCCGTGTCCGACGCTCCTGGCGGCAACGCGCCATTCGCTGGCTCCCGCCCCGTCGTCGCATACGTGTGCAAAAACGTTCCCGCAATCGTGCGACTCCCATCCGCGCTCACGGCAACGGAGTTGATGTAATAATCCGTGCTGCCAGGCGACACACTCCAGAGCGGCACCTTCGTGCTCTGAACGGATCGCTTCGTGATCCCTTCGTCGTGCTCGCTGCGATCCGGAGCCAAGGTCGTGTGCATGGGCCCATTTCGGCACGCTGCGCGAAAAACTAAACGCCGCGCCCGCAGTAACTTCACCACCCGGGCATATTTCCCGCCTCACTTCTTGCGGTTCACCGGCCCCTTGGGCAGCTTCGCAGGAGTTATCATGAGCCTCTACGGTGACACCGACGAAAATCAGCCCGTGACGTGGATTCGCGGATACCCCCTCTACGCCGCTCACATCGTCGTCGCGGTTCTCACCGCGTCCATGCTCATCACGACCCTTCTGATGTTCGGTCGCGCAACGAGCTTCCAAACCTGGATGATGTTCACCAGCGAGGGCGTGCTGCGCGGGGAAATCTGGCGACTCGCCACCTACGGTCTCCTCAACCAGCCCAGCCTCGGCTTCGTCATCGATATGGCGATGCTCGTGTGGTTCGGCCGCGAGGTCGAACGCCACATCGGCCGTCGCTCGTTCCTCCAGCTCTACGTTTGTCTCTATTTCCTCACCCCGCTCGTGCTCACGCTGATCGGCCTCTGGCGCCCCACCGCCTTCGCGGGCCAGACCGGCTCGCTCGCCATCTTCGTCGCGTTCGCGACGCTCTACCCCGACGCGATGCTGCTGTTCAACCTGCTCGCCAAGTGGGTCGCCATCGTCCTCGTCGGCATTTTCACCCTGATGGCGCTCGCCGCCAACGACTTCACCCGCCTTCTCACGCTTTGGGCCACCACCGGCTTCGCGCACGCCTACATCCGCTACTTCCAGGGCCGTCTCGTTCTCCCTTCGATCAATCTACCTTCGCGCAACCCGAAACTGCGCGTCCTGCCGGATCCCAAACCCTCGAAAACAAAACCCGCCGCGGCACCCAAACCCGCGACCCAAAGTTCGATGGCCGAAATCGACGCGCTTCTCGATAAAATCGCGACCTCCGGCATCGACAGCCTCACCGCCAAGGAGCGCGCCAAACTCGAATCCGCCCGCGCCGCCCTCAAACGCCGCGACCCGTCCGAGTAGGTTGCGCGCTCGCGCGCAACTCCCTCTCACGCCGCCAGCGCGTGACACGCCCGCGCCAGATCGCGATCCGTGATCGCCGGCATCCGCTGCAGCGCAAAAATCGCCGTCGGCTCCCACAACAGGTTCCGCAGCGGCTCCAACAACCGCTTCGGCACATCCGGCTCCACGATGCTCTGAAGAATCCCGAGCGTCTGCCGCGACGCCGGCAACCCCAACCACTCCAGCACGCCGAAAAGCCCGTTGCGCTCGTGCACCGCATTGATCTCCGCCCAGCACGCCCCGCCCGTCCCTCGTAGCGCCGCATGCGCCGCCACAAAGGCCGACAACGCCGGCGTCTCCGCCACCTCGCTCACCAACTCCGGGCAACGCGCCACCACCTGCAACGCCTCCATCCGTCCCACGCCAAACCGCTCGATCACTTCGCGCACCCCCGCCGGCACAAATTCCAAATACCCCGCCCACGCCCGCGCGTCGCACTCCATCGCCGCCGACGCCAATGCATCCTCCGTCGGCGACGTCTCGATCCAATCCTCTCCATACAAGCACTCGAAACGCGCCTCCGGCCAGGCCGTGACGCGGTAAAGCGCGCCGCAGTGCGACCACGTCAGCGCGAGGGGAACGAAGCATTTTTTCTGGCGGCGTTGCGATTTCATGCCGACACCTTAGCCCGCCAGGTGGGACATTCCCTGTCCCACCCACAAAAACATCCATCCTCCGCTTTTCCGCGTATCAGTTATCTGGCGACACCCCCATGCCCGTTCCTCGTGCTCAACTCTCCCGCCCTCCCCTCGAGCGCATGCTCAAAATCCATGACGAGCTCCGCCGCGGCTCCCTCGTCAACAGCACCAAGCTCATTCGCCTCCTCGAAGTCTCCCGCAAAACCATCGTCCGCGACATCGCCTTCATGCGCGACCGACTCGAACTCCCCATCGAGTTCGACGCGCAAATCCAAGCCTACCGCTACACCCACCCCGTCACCGCCTTCCCCACGGTAAACGTCTCCGAAGGCGAACTCCTTGCCCTTCTCGTCGCCCAGCGCGCCCTGCAGCAATACCGCGGCACTCCTTTCCACCGCCAGCTCGAAGCGTCCTTCGAAAAACTCTCCCGCGGGCTCCGCGATCGCATCTCGTTTTCCCCCGCCGACGAACTCCAGTCCGTCTCCTTCAAGAATATCGGCCTCGGCAAAACCGATCTCGCCGTCTTCAACACCCTCAGCGCCGCCGTCCTCCACCAGCACGAGGTCGAATTCGCGTATCGAAAACCCGGAGACACGAAAAAATCCGCCCGCCGCGTCCGCCCCTACCACCTCGCCAACCGCGAAAACCTCTGGTATCTCATCGGTCACGATCTCGAGCGCGACGCCCTCCGCACCTTCGCCCTCCCGCGCATCTCCGACGTCGCCTCCACGAAAAAGAACTTCACCCGCCCTGCGGATTTCTCTCCGGAAAAATTCTTCGCCACCGCTCTCGGCGTTCTCGGCGGCACCGGCGACTACAAGGTCGTCATCCGCTTCTCCTCCGCCGTCGCCGAACGCATCCGCGAACGCGAATGGCACGAATCCCAGGAAATGCGCGACCTTCCCAAAGGCGCCCTCGAACTCCGTCTCCACCTCGGCGCCCTCACCGAAGTGGAGCAATGGATACTCAGCTGGGGCGCCCACGCCGAAGTCCTCTCCCCACCCGAACTCCGCGCCACCTTCCGTCAAACCGCCACCGCTCTCACCCACCTGTATTCGTAGCGGAACGCGTAAGCGTTTCGTCCTTTCGTAGCGGAACGCGTAAGCGTTTCGCCTCGTTACCCGCACTCCTATCGAAACGCAGCCCGCCCCAACTCATCGGTGTGAGCCTTTCGCCGCCCAACCCACTTCATCCGTTCCGCCCAACTTCCTCTCCCATGCGCGTCCTCCTTCTCGCCCTCCTCCCTCTCGTCCTCGCCGCCCAACCCGCCGACACGCCCCACTACTCATCCCTTCTCGCCGAAGCTCACTCCCTCGCCGCCGAAGATTCCTGGGAACGCGCAAAAGATCGCTTCACCGAAGCGCTCGCACTCGCCCCCGCATCCGACCCCGACGCCCGCCGCTGGCTCGAACTCTGGATCCTCGACGCCACGTGGCGCTCCGAAATCTCCACCCGCTGGCAACGCGGCCCCGATTGGTCCGACCACCTTCTCGCCCGTTTCGACACCCTCGTCGCGCCCTACGACAACTCCATCCGCGCCCGCGACAATCTCTGGATCGCCATCCTCACCAGCCGCGCCGATTTCGCCGCCCAACTCGGCCTCGGCGAATCCTGGAAACTCCGCGCCACCATCGCCGACCACCTCGCCGCGCAACCGCCCTCCCCCGAAGCCGCCCGCCGCTACATCGACTTCCTCCAAAACTCCCTCACCGATTCCTCTCCCACGCATCACGCCGAATTCTCTTCTTTCCGCACCCATCTCTCCCACGCCGCGCGCATCGCCGCCAACGCTCCCGATCGCGCGTGGGCCGCTTGGCAACTCGCCCGCACCTTCTCCTCCACGATCACTTCCACCCACCAGCCCGACTTCCGCGAACACGCCTCCCTCTGGTCCGCTGCACTCGACTCCTCCGCCAACACCGACTGGGCCCCCTTCATCCGCGCCGAAGCTCTCCTTTGGCGCATCCATTCCCGCTGGGCACCCGACGCCGCTCCCGACACTCCGGCCAACATCCCCGCGCTTCTCGCCGAAATCGACACCGCCCGCGATCAACTTCCCTCCCAACCCGCCGCCTTTGTTCACCGGCTCAGCACCGAGCTCCGCTCGCTCCACGACGTCCTCTCCGCCTCCACCCTCCTCGTTCAATTCCCCACCCTCATCACTCCCGACACTCCCGCCCGCTTCAGCTTCGGCGCCGCCGGCCTCGACTCTCTCCATGCCACCGTCGACCGCCTCTCGCCCGAAGATTGGATTTCGCTGAATCTCCCCGACAACCCCGGCCCGCGCCACTCCCGCGACATCGTTCGCCCCGCCCCTGCCGAACGCCTCCGCGACTGGTCCATCCCTCTCGGCAACGCCTCCAACCTCACCTGGAACTCCCAAATCGTCGAAGCACTCCCGTCCCTCGGCCCCGGCACTTACCTCCTCACCCTCGAAGGCCGCTCCCCTCACTCCGGCGAACCCACTTTCTGGCAGGGTCGCTTCCTCGTTTCCTCGCTCCGGGGCCTCGCCCAACTCTCCAGCACCACCTCCAGCCAACTCTTCGCCTTCCACACCGCCGACGGCTCACCCGCCGCCAACGCCCACGTCCAGCTTTTTACCCGCCTCCGCGACCAACCCGTAGCTCGCACACAAACCACCACCGACGCCTCCGGCTCCGCGCTCCTCCCCCAACTCGACGCCTCCTCCAACGGCACCCTCGCCTTCGTCGGCGACCAACCGCTGTGGTTCCCTTACTACGGCCTCTATCAAGACCGCTCCGAAACCCTCTTCGTCGACATCGTCACCGATCGCCCCCTCTACCGCCCCGGCGAAACCGCCCACTGGCGTCTCGTCGCCCGCGAACGTCGCGACGATCGCTTTGTCATTCCCGCCAACCTTCCGCCCCTCCGCTACCGCGTGATGCTCGACGACACCACCCTCGTCGACTCCACGCCGCTCACTCTCGGCGCACACGGCACCGCTCACGGCGAGATCACCCTCCCGGCCGACATCCGTCCCGGCCAGGCCCGCATCGACCTCTTCTTCGAAAACGCCTCACCCGACCGCCCCCATTCCTCCACCTCCCTCTTCCAAGTCGACCGTTTCGTCCCGCCCGCCGTTCTCGCGAACGTTTCCCTCCTCAGCGATCCCGACACGCTCCGCCCCGGCCGCGAAATCACCGTTCGCGTCGAAGCCTCCTATTTCTCCGGCGGACCGCTCACCCAAGCCCCCGTCACCTGCCAGTTTTCCGTCGACGACTTCTTTCCCCACACCGACGAAACCTTCGCCGAGTGGATCCGCGCCCTCGCCGCCCGCCCGCTCCACGCCACCACCAACGCCTCCGGCCAGGCCGATTTCACCCTCACGCTCCCCGCCTTCCTCCCCGATCACATCCGCCTCCGCGTCCACGCCGCCGTCAACCCCACCGGCGCCGCCTCCGCCAATGCCGAAACCTCTCTCACCCTCAGCGAAACCGGCCTCACCCTTGACCCGCTCGGCTGGACCGCACCGCGCCTCGCCCGCACAGGCGAAACGATCTCCGTCTCCGCCGTCATCCGCGACGGCCAAAACCGCCCCGCCCGTTTCGACGGCCATGCGCAACTCCTCGAACTTCGCTGGACCGAGGTCTGGATCGACGACCACGGCGCCATCATTCCACCCGAACGCCTCGCCGCCGAATGGCAGCGCGCCGGCAGCGCCACTCAACGCGTTCCCGACACCTGGCGCCTCGTCCACGCCGGCTATCTCGAAACCCTCGTCTCCGAAAAACCACTACCGTCCGCCGACGGCCGTCTCGAAACCTCCTTCGAACTTCCCCATCCCGGCGCCTTCCGCATCCGCTTCTTCACCGACCAAGAAATCTTGCCCACGATCTATCGCCCGTGGCATCGCCGCAGTCTCTTCAACTCCCAACGCCGCGACCGCCCCGGCGATCTCCTTCTCGATTCGCGCCGCGAGGTCCTTTCCGTCGTCGCCTTCGACCCCCGCTCGACCTCTTTCGCCCTGAACCCCGAGACCTCCGCGCTCATCCTTCCCGCCGAAGCCCGCGCCGACCAATCTCTCCTCGCCCTCGGCATCGCTCCCGCCGGCGCCTCGCACGCTTGGTTCACCCTCCGCGGCGCTTCTCAACTCGTCTCCGAAGCCGCCGCGCTCAACGACCGCATCTCCGTCCACACCTTCAAAAACCTCCCGCCCCTCTTCGGCTCCGCCACCGTCGAGTTCCACCACACCGCGGCCGCCGCGAACCAATCCTCCATCACCACGAGTATCCCGGTTTCAACTACAACTCACCTGCTCCAAACCTCCGTCACCGCCACTCCCGACGAACAACGTCCCGGCCAGCCCGCCCAACTCCTCGTCACCACCCAAACGCCCTCCGGCCAGCCCGCCGCCAACGTCGAACTCACGCTCGCCGTCGCCGACGACGCCGTCCTCTCCCTCATCGCGTCCGACTCCGCGGAATCGGCCGCCATCGACTCCGATCTCCCCGACTTTCTCCGCGCCTCGCAAATCGTCTCCGCCCAATCCCGCTGGTCTGCCGGCACCACCGACGTCCCCACCCGCTTCACCGACCCCCGCCCCGGCGCCCTCCTCAACCCCTCGGGCGAAATCGATGACGACGTGATCATCCTCTCGCCCTTCGCCGTGAACAGCGCCGCGGAAGGCGGCTACAGGGCCGCCCAAACGCTCGCTGGCTCGCGCTCGAATTCATTTTTGCGCGATCAGGCCAGCGAGATTGTAGGTCTGGAATCCTTTAAGCAGTCGGTCGAACCTCCGGTCGAACCACCCTCCCTCCACCTCCGCACCCGCTTCGCCTCCACCGCATTCTGGTCCCCCTCCGTCGTCACCGACGCCCGCGGCGAAGCCCGCGTCTCCTTCGACTTCCCCGACAACCTCACCCGCTGGCGCATCGACGCCCACGCCACCGGCTCCGACGGCAACACCTTCGGTGCCGCCCACACTTACGCGCACACCTCTCTGCCTTTCCAAGCCCGCCTCAACCTCCCGCGCTTCCTCATCGTCGGTGACACCGCCTCACCGTCCGCCACTCTCGTCAACCGCACCGACACTCCGCTCTCCGCCGACGCTACTCTCGCGCTCTCCGGTCCGCTCAAACCCGACACACCTCTCTCACCGCAATCCACCACCGTCGCGCCAAATTCCGAATCTTCCACCGCCTGGTCGCTCCGCGCCACCGCCCCAGGCACCGCTCAACTCACCCTCACCGCCCGCGCCGCCGCCGAGTCCGACGCCATGCAGCTCCCGCTGCCGATTCTCGAAGACGGCCTCCAACAACACACCGCCGCCTTCGCCCGCCTCGCGTCCGACGCCCGCGAAATTTCCTTCACGCTCGCTCTCCCGTCGCCACTCGATCCCGCACGCACCCACGTGTCCGTCCAGCTCTCGCCCAACCACGCGCTCACCCTCCTCGACGCACTCCCTTACCTCATCGACTTTCCCTACGGCTGCGTCGAACAAACCATGAGCCGCTTCCTCCCCGCCGTCGTCGTCCATCAAACTCTCACCGACCTCGGCCTCGATCCCGCCGCCGTCGAACAACGCATGCTCGCCCGCGAATCCGCCGCCGACCGCACGCGCCGCGAACGTTCCGCCGGGCTCGATTCGCTCGACGAGGTCATTCGCCAAAGCCTCGCCCGCCTCGACGAAGCCCATCAATGGCACGGCTACGGCTGGTGGCCCGGCGCTTCGCCCGACCTCTGGATGACCGCCTACGTCTCCTGGGGCCTCTCGCTCGCCGCGGACGCCGGCATCGAAATTCCGGATACACTCGCCGAGAAAACTCACCGCTCCCTCATCCACGCATTCAACTCCTCCACGCGCTTCGACGACTCAGCGGCTTTCGCTCTCGCGGCACTCGCCCGTCTCGAAAACCTCTCCTCCTTCGCTCAACTCCCCGACCTCCAATCCCGCTTCACCGCGGCCTTCGCCGAACGCGACCGTCTCTCCGCCTCCGGCCGCGCCTGGCTCACCCTCGCCGCCGCGCGCTTCGGCACGCGCGACCAAACCGCCACGCTCCTCCGCAATCTCGACAATGGCGTCCAGCGCGCCTCCGCCGCCGGTCTCGGCAACACCGCCTTTTGGGGCGCTACTCGTAATTACTGGCGCGCGTCCGAGGGCGCCGTCGAATCCACCGCCATCACGCTCCTCGCGCTCCTCACACTCGATCCGAAAAACCCGCTCGTCGAGCCCGCCGCCCACTGGCTCGCCCTCAACCGCCGGAGTTCCCATTGGTCCAGCACACGCGACACCGCTCTCGCGATCCTCGCGCTCAACTCCTTCCTCGTCCGTCACGGCAACCTCGACGCCTCCGGCGAAGTCGAACTCCTCGCCAACCAGACTCCAATTCGTCGAATCGCTTTCTCGCCCGACACTTTGCTCCAAACTCCCACGGCCATCGAAGTCCCGACTTCCTCCCTCCGCCCCGGCGAAAACACCTTCACCCTCCGCCACACCTCCGGCCGCAACCCCGTCCTCGCCACCGCGCTCGCCTCCTCCTGGGCCCGCGGCGACAGCGTCCAATCCGCCGCCCACCTCATCGCGGCGTCCCGCACCTTCGAACGTCACAAGGCCGAGCCGACCCTCATCGGCGAACTCCGCCTCACGCCCGAACTCCTCGCCCCCCATGGCTCCGCCCGCGTCACCGAACAGGTCACCGCCCGCATCACCCTCACCGTCCCCAACGAACTGGAATACCTCATGATCGAGGTCCCCAAACCCGCCGGCTGCGAACCGCTCAATCCTCTCAGCGGCTGGGACGCCCGCCTCGTCCGTCTCCCCACCCACGAAAACAAAACGTCCACCACCGCTGACTCCGGCCGCCCGTTGTATCGAGAAGAGCACGACAACCGCAGCGTCTTCTTTATCGACCGCATCGAAGCCGGCACCTGGGAACTCCGCTTCGCCCTCCGCGCCGTCACCCCGGGCGATTTCCGCGCCCTCCCCGTCACCGCTTCCGCGATGTATGTCCCCGAAATCACCGCCAACTCCGACTCCCGCCGCCTCGTGATCGAAAGGTAGGGCGGGTTGTCCCCACCCGCCGTCTTGGGGCACACTTTCCCCATTACGATCCACCACGTCCCCGCATCCCCCCGCTTGCCTCCTCCTCCCTCTCCTCCGACGTTTCCGTCCTTCACTTCTCGCTGACATGACCCACCCCAACTCCTCCTCCGCTTCTTCCACCCCGCACTTCCATCTCTCGCGCCGCTCCTTCGTCAAACGCGTCGCCGTCCTCGCCGCCGCCACCGGTCTTCCCTCGTGGTTCATCGAGCGCCAACTCCTCGCCGCCGAGTCCGCGACACCTAAACTTTCCGCCAACGATCGCCCCAACATCGCCCTCGTTGGCTGCGGCGGCATGGGCAAATGGGACGGCCAAAACGCCATGAACCACGGCAACATCGTCGCCGTGTGCGACGTCGACGACAACCACGCCGCCGAAGCCGTCACCAAGTTCACCGTCGACGGCAAGAAGCCCGACTCGTTTTCCGATTTCCGCCGCGTCCTCGATCGCAAGGACGTCGATGTCATCGTCAACGTCACCCCCGATCACTGGCACACGATCATCAACATCGCCGCCGCCAAAGCCGGCAAAGATATCTACGCCGAGAAACCCCTCACGCTCACCATCGACGAGGGCCGTCACCTCATCAAAGCCGTTCGCCAAAACAAAACCGTTCTCCAAACCGGCACCCAACAACGCAGCTCCGAACGTTTCCGCCTCGCCTGCGAACTCGTCCGCAACGGCCGCATCGGAAAACTCAAGGAAGCCAATGTCTGGCTCCCCCAAGGTCTCCGCGGCGGCCCCTTCCAATCCTCTCCCGTCCCCGCCGGCCTCAACTGGGACTTCTGGCTCGGCCAGGCTCCAAAAGTTGAATACATGAAGGAACGCTGCCACGGCACGTTCCGCTTCTGGTATGACTACTCCGGCGGCACCATGACCGACTGGGGCGCGCATCATAACGACATCGCCTATTGGGCCGTCGGTCTCGTCGCTCCGCGCGAGGTCGAATCCACCCGCCTCGCCGAACCGATCCCGGGCGGCTACGACGCCTACAACAGCTACGTCGTCAATTACACCTACGCCAACGGCGTGAAGCTCAACATCCACACCACGCCCGACGACTCCATCTACGGCGAAATCCTCAACAAGGACGGCCAGCGCAACGGTATCCGTTTTGTGGGCACAGACGGCTGGATTTGGGTCAACCGCAACAGCATCGAGGCCAGCGATCGCGACCTCCTCCGCCAGCCGCTCCCCGAAAACGCCGAGCGTCTCTACAAGAGCAACGACCACTGGAAAAACTTCTTCGATTGCGTCCGCTCCCGCCAGGACCCGATCTGCGACGTCGTCACCGGCCACCGCTCCGCAATCATGTGCCACCTCGGCGCCATTTCGCTCCGCACCGGCAAGAAGCTCACGTGGGACTCCGACAAGGAAAAATTCGTCGGCGCCCACGCCCGCGAAGCCAACCGCTACCTGAAGCGCAAAATGCGCAAACCCTACAACTACTCCTTCGCCTAAAACGCCGCGCCCGCGTTCCACCCCATCTTTCTCTTTCCTCTTTCTCTTTATCTTTCCCCTTCAGCGCGGCCCACCCGGCCGCGCTTTTTCATTCCCTCCGCACCCCGCGCTCCCGGACCGTTACTCCCGTCACGCATTTTCGATTTGTAATCCGTTCGCCCTCGTCGCGCACTCCCCCCCGCATGCCCGACGCCGCCCCCGCGCTCACCCCCGGCTGCGAAATCCTCCTGCTCGAAGACGACGCCCCGCTCCGCAAACGTCTCGCCGCGCACCTTCGTCACGACGGCGCTGACGTCACCGAAGCTTCGCGCCTCGATGAGGCCCGCCGGCTCCTGGCCAACATGCGTTTTGATTTCGCCGTGGTCGATCTTCACCTCCCCGACGGCGACGTCCTCGATCTTCTCCGCGAAAACGCGTTCTCCGAAAACACCGCCGTCGTCGTCATGACCGCTTTCGGCGGCGTGAAGGAAGCCGTCGAAGCCATGCGCCACGGCGCCGGCGATTATCTCACGAAGCCGTTCGAACCCGACGAACTCCCGCTCGCGTTCGCCCGTTGCCACGCCACCCGCCGAGCCGCCCGCCGCGAAGAACATCGCACCGCCCAATCCACCGCGTCCTCTTCCGATCTCTTCTTCGGCGAATCCCTTCGCGCACTCCGCACGCAACTCGACACCATCCTCGCCACCGACCGCCGCCTCGAACACCGCCTGCCGCCCATCCTCCTCGAAGGCGAAACCGGCACCGGCAAAACCGCCCTCGCCCGCTGGCTCCATCGCTCCGGCCCCCGCGCCGACCGGCCTTTCATCTCCGTCAACTGCGCCGCGCTCCCCGACACCCTCGCCGAATCCGAACTCTTCGGCCACGAGCGCGGCGCGTTCACCGACGCCAAACGCGGACGCATCGGCCTCTTCGAAGCCGCCGATGGCGGCACACTTTTTCTCGACGAAATCGGCACGCTCTCCGCCGGCACGCAGGCGAAACTTCTCACCGCGATCGAAGACGCCACCATCCGCCGCCTCGGCGGCACGCGCGAACTTCCCGTCGACGTCCGTCTCATCGCCGCCACCAACCGCCCACTCGCTGATCTCGTTAAACAAAATACTTTCCGCGAAGACCTCTACCACCGCCTCAACCTCCTCCGTCTCACCCTCCCGCCGCTCCGCGAACGCGGCACCGACATCCTTCACCTCGCCCGCCATCTCCTCGCTCAAATCGCAGCCCGCCACCGCCTGAAGCATCTCGCGATCTCTGCCGCCGGCGAATCCCGCCTCCTCGCCCAACCCTGGCCCGGCAACATCCGCGAGCTCGCGCACGAGATCGAACGCGCCGTCATCTTCGCCACCGGCAATCAACTCGACTTCGCCCACCTCTCACCGGGCTTCATCCCCGCGTCCGCCGCCTCCTGGCGCAACCCCGCCTGGCGACTCCCCGAGGAAGGCTTCGTCCTCGACCAGATGATCGACGAACTCATCGCCGACGCTCTTCGCGAAACCAATCAAAACGTCTCCGCCGCCGCCCGCCGCCTCGGCGTCACCCGTGAATTCCTCCGTTACCGTCTTAAGCAGTAGGTTGCGCGCTCGCGCGTAACCCTCCCCCTTCATCCCGCTCACACCGCCCTTCAAGCCAGCAACAACCGTTGGTTTCATTCCCCCAAACCTTCGCCCATCCTTCCGGCCTCTCGGGTTAGCTTCCCCCAATCGCGAATCTCCGCCCGCGACGGCGCACGGCAATCGCGCGCCCCAAATCGCTGATTACAAATAAGTCTCACGCCTCGGCGCTGTTCTTGGCACGCGCTCCGCATCTCATCGGCATCCATGATGCAAGCCCGGCTTTGTCTTCTCATCGTCTTCCCCCTGACGGCAGTCGTGCCCGTGCGCGGCACCGTCTCTTCATCCGGCTCCGCGCCAACCCCTGCTCCCGCGCCCGCGTCGACACCGGCGCCGTCTAACACGTCTTTCACCACCACTGGTCAGGCATTCGTTCCTTGGAAGCAGCACGTCGATAACTCGTCGCCATGGGACCGACCCGACGTCGGTTTGCTCGAAGTCGATCCGCGCCAGCGCTGGGTCATGTTCCTCGACGAAAACCCGTTTTCACACCACTTCGTTCCCCCATCTCCCCCTGCACTCGCCGAACCTGTTCCTCCGCGCGCACGTCCGCTCTCGCCGAAGGTTCCTGAAGGCCTTCTCGATTTCGCCGCCGAGACGTTCTACATGCCTTACGGGCAGATGCTCGACTCGCGTCTGCTGTCCGACGAGCGCACCGATCGGATCAACCGCTACCGTTCTGAGCGCGACCATCTCGTCACCGAACTCCGCACGCTCCTCGATCGCACCAAAAACCTACCCGAGCCGCGCCGCACCGAAACCCTCCGCGACTTTTCATCCGCTCACACGCACCGCGCCTCCGCCCTCGAAGCGGAAGCTGAAGCCATCCGCGCCGATCTCACCTCGCCGGGCTTCTTTCGCTTCGGAGCCTCGGCCTTCGATCTCGCCCGATCCGCCGATTGGTCACGCGACGCTGCGCGCCCTGGCTCCTTCGCCTACATCCTCCCTCTTCTCGGCGCACAATTCTACGCCGGCTTCTCCGCGGATCAGCGGCTCCTGCTCCACGAGATGACGATGGAACAACGCGCCCGCGCCCATCCACCGGTTGCCGCCAAGGACGCCTCGCCCACGGACCACATTTTTTTCCTTCCATCCACGTCGCGCATCCGTTTTCCCGCCGATCTCCCCGCAACTCTCTCCGAGAAAATCCAGCGTTTCACCGCACAGAAAACCCTCCTCAAATCCGAACTCCAGAGCGCGCTCGACAGTCACCAATTCAAGTTTGCTGGCTCTCGCGCCGAGCACCTCGCCCAGCTCGCCCGCGAACAAGCCCCCGCCTTCGCCGAGCTCCACCGTCTCGCCGAAGAGATTCGCCAGGAATTCGCCCGCATCCCATATCCCGATGCGCCATCCGGTCCAACGCTGTCGAGCGAACTCACCGAACGCGTTGGTCACGCCACCACCCGCAAGGCAGCCCTGCAACGCGAGCTGATCGCCCGCTTGAAACAGCTGCAAACCGAGCTTCCCGGGGAACACATAAAAATCGTTCGTCGCGGCCACGGTCTCGCCTTGTCGGTCGATGGCCCTCCGTCTCCCCAGGTGTCTTCGCAGAAACGCGAGCGCGTCCTCTCCGATATCGAATTGTTCAACGCCTCGATCGCCGGCCGCTACACCGACCTTTCTCAAGAAATGGACGCCTTGCGCCGCGATCTCCGCGCGATCGCACCCGCCGGCGCGCAAAGCTCAGCCAGAGACATCGACCGTCTCGCCGCCGAATTCGATCGCTCCTACCGAAAACAGGAAGCCTGGGACCGCTACCGCGACTACCACGCGGCCGTGCTAATTCCCGGCCTCTCACCCGAGCTGCGGCGCCTACTTTATCGCGCCGCTTGGAGTGACTTGACCAAGCAACAGGTCCTCGCCTTCCGCTGATTCGCATGCGCCCACCCTCCGCCCGCCGCCTGTCCGCACTCGGCTTCGGAGTCGGCCTGCTCCTCGTCGCCGTTTTCGTTGCGCTGGTTATTCGCTACGGACACGAGCTGCGCCGCGAAATCCGGCAGCGGATGATCGAACGCGATGCCGCCGTCCTCTATCCGGTCGTCCAGCAACAAGTCGACGCCGACACCTCCTCCCCGTCCGCCCCCGACGGATCCGCCTTTTCGCTCAGAGCGCTCCTTCCGCACGCGCGTCGCGACGGCTTGATCGCCATGGCGATTTTCGACGAATCAGGCGTCGCACTCGATCAGGTCCCGTCCGACCAGCTCCTCGTCGAACTGCCTTTCGAAGACTTCCTGCGGCTGCAAAACGGTCGCCCGCTCACCCGCTTCCATCCGGCCTTTTCCGCCGCTGATTTCTTTCCCGGAACTCCGCCCACTCCCGCGTCTCCCGTCCTCGAGATCATCCTGCCGCTTCGCCGCCGCTCGCCCGCTCTCGCCGGCTCGAATCAAACGATCGGGTTCGTGCGCTACCATCTCGATGCCCGCGCCCTCGCCCGGGAACTCGCCGCACTCGACCGCCGTGTATTTCATCAGACCGTCGTCACGCTCAGCTTGGGTGTGTTTTCGATCGGCGCCATTCTCGCCGCGGCCCTTTTTGTAATCCGACGCGCCCAGCGCACCATCGCCCAACGCAACGAACAACTCGTCCGCGCCAACTTCGAACTTTCCCTCGCCGCCAAAGCCTCCGCTCTCGGCCAGATCACGTCTCATCTGATCCACGGCCTCCAAGGCTCCGTCGCCGGCCTTCGCGCCGTCGTCTCCGGTCGTGAAAACATGGATACGACGGACTGGCGCACCGCCGCCGACTACACCGACGGCATGCAGGCCATGATCCACGAAGCGGTCGCCCTCCTCGGTGATCATGCCTCCGCGGCTTCTTACGAGCTCACCGGCCACGAACTCGTCGATCTCGTTCGCCGTCGCAACCTGCCCGGTGTCCAAAAACGCAACGCCACCCTCGAAATCACCGGCGGCTTCGACCATCCCATCGACAGCCATCGCGGCGGCCTCCTCTGCCTGATCCTCAACAATCTCGTCGACAACGCTCTCCACGCTTCGCCGCCCGGAGGGACCGTCCACGTGATGTTCCGCAACGGTTCCGATCGCGTCACGGTCCTCGTCTCCGACGAAGGTCCCGGAATTCCGGATACACTCCGCCCGCATCTTTTCGAACCCGGCCGCAGCGGCCGTCCCGGCGGCTCCGGCCTCGGCCTCGCGATCAGCCAGCTTCTCGCCCGCCAGATCAACGCCACCCTCGCCCTCGATTCCAGCAGCGCCGTCGGCACCACCTTCCGCCTCACCCTCCCTCTTTCGGCCGCGGGACCCGACATCGCGTCGGGTTGATGCGATCCGCCACCAAGCAAAGTGTAACCTATTAGGTTACACGTCCGTTTACGCCTCCAGCGCCCCGCCCTTTGTCCGGATCACCTCCCGATACCACCGCGCCGACTCCTTCAACGTCCGCCGCTGTGTCGCATAGTCCACGTGCACCAGCCCAAACCGATACCGATACCCCTCCGCCCACTCGAAGTTGTCCATCAACGACCACGCAAAATACGCCTGCACCGGCACCCCGTCCGCCACCGCCCGCCGCAACTCGCGCAGATACTTCCGCAGGTAGTCGATCCGATGCGCATCGTGCACCACCCCGTCGTCCGCGATCCAGTCATGCCCCGCCATCCCGTTTTCCGTAATCACGATCGGCAGCCTGCTCCGCTCATGCGCAAAGCGCGGTCCCCAACGCAGCGCAGGCGGCGACACATTCCACCCGTTGTGCGTCTGCGGATGTCCCGTCGCATAGGGCACGCGCTCCGGCCTCCCCTCCGCTCCGCGCCGGCACAAGAATCCGTTGTAGATATTCAGCCCAAGAAAATCCAACGGCTGCGAAATCGTCGCCATCTCCTCCGTCGTGAACTTCGGCGCCGCCGCTCCATACAGCTTTAATCCGTCCTCCGGATAACGTCCCTCCAGCACCGGCCGCAACCACCACGCGTGATTCCACACGTCCGGCTTCGTCACCGACCAATACATCTCCCGCGCCGCCGTAACATCCTCCGCACTTTCCGTCATCGGCAACGGAATATCCCCCGTCGGCGCCCAACCCACCTTCGGCGCCCGCTTAGCGTGCGCGCGTATCACTTTTACGGATTCACCATGCGCCAGCAGCGCATGATGCGCCACCCGCAGCGACTGGTGCAGCGGCAGCTTGTCTCCCGGCGCATGCACTCCGGTTTCATGCCCAAGCCCCACGAAACACTGCGGCTCGTTCAACGTGACCCAGTGCGCCACGCGGTCCGACAATTTCTCCACCACCACGCGCGTATAATCCGCAAACCACTTCGGGCTGTCCGCATTCAGCCACCCGCCCCGTCGATACAGCGCCAGCGGATAATCCCAGTGAAACAGCGTCACCCACGGCTGAATGTTCACCTTCAACAACTCGTCCACCAACCGATCGTAAAATCCCAATCCCACCCCATTCACCTTCCCCGTCCCTTCCGGCAGCACCCGCGGCCAGGCGATCGAAAACCGATACGCCTGCAGCCCAATCTCCTTCATCAACCCCACATCCTCCACCGAGCGCACGTAATGATCGCAGGCGACCGCTCCGTTTTCTCCGCGATGCACCGCCCCCGCCCGCGTGCAAAAATGATCCCACACCGACGCGCCGCGCCCGTCGCGCTCGATCCCGCCCTCGATCTGATACGCCGACGTCGCCGCTCCCCAAACAAAGTGCTCCGAAAACATAAGGTGGAGCCCGGCGTCTCGCCGGGCTTTCACCCACCGTCCCGCCACTCCCACCCCGCGGTCAATGCCCCACGCGCCGCCCGCAGCCTCATTTCATGCTTACTTAAGAACGCCCCGCCCTCCCACCGCCGGCACATCGCTCCCGTCCACCCATTCGCCATCGATCAACGTATGATTCGGCGACCCCACCAGCCCCCGCTGATTCGTCTTCATCAAAATCGCGAGCTGCTCCACGGCGCGCTGCCCCACCACGCGATGATTCTGCCGCATGCCGGCATTCGACCCTTCCTCCGGTGAGAGATCCAACGTCGCCACCGCCACATCCCCGGGCACACGCACGCCTTTTCGCCGCAGCGCTCCCGGAACGGAATGCCAATTCGTGATCACCGCATCGACTTCGTGCGTTCGTATCCACGAAAGCACCACGCTGCCGGTCCGCGACGAAGAATCCGGCCCCAGCAAACATGACGGCAAACGCGGGAGCTCCGGCGCCTGCGCAATCTCGATCAAGTATCCCGCCGTGAACGCCTGTTGCAGGTAAAACTCCTCGCGCGCTCCCACCGCAATCCCCACGCGTCGATACCCCAACGCTTTCAACCGCCGCACCGCCTCGCGCGTCACCATCGTCTGGTGATTTCCCACCATGTGCAGCGACAGCTTCAGCTGCTCCGACTCGATCAGCACCACGCTGAATTGCTCCCAATTCAGTCGAAACTCGATCTCGCGATCCACGAACGCGCCGACAATCACGCCCGTGATCCCCCTCGCGCGCAGCATCCGCTCCAGCCGCTCCACCGCCGCGGCCGTCCGACTTGAAAGAAAGAACACCTCCAGCGTGTATCCAATTTCCCGCGCCCGTTCGCGCGCCCCTTCGAGAAACATTCGATGCGGATGCCACGCCGCCAGCTCCCTTCGATCTTTCAAATCCAACACGAAGGCGATCGTGACCGCCGCCCCCGTCCCGCGCTTCGCCCCGCGATACGCATTCAATGCCGTCAGCATCGGATCCGGCGTGTAACCCATCTCCCGCGCCACTCTCTGCAACATCGCTCGAGTGCCCTCCGGCAATCGCGGATCATTCCGCAGCGCGAGCGAAACCGTCGTCTGATGCACCCCGGCCTCCCGCGCGACATCCTGCATCGTGACACGTTGTTGCGGATCCATGTTACGCCTTTGTCTCCGCGGCCACGAACTCCGCTCATCCAACGCCGCGCCGCCTCGACCCCACCAACTCCCACAACAACACCGCCGCCGCCGCCGACACATTCAACGATTCGACCGTTCCGCTTCCCGGAATCGTCACCAACCGTGTGCAGGCCTTCGCTGCCGCCGGCGACAACCCATGCTCCTCGTTGCCCAGCACCACCGCGCTCGGCTTCGCCGCCCACGCCTTCTCCAACTTTCCCCCCCGCGTCGCCGCGCCGACCACGTCGAAGCCCGCCGCCGCCAGCTCCCGCAAAAACCCGGGCAGATCCTTCACGCGCCACACCGCCACCTGCGACATCCCGCCTTCCGCCACGCGATACGCCGCCTCTCCCGGCACCGCCGCCGCCGGATCGTCCACAATCACGATCTGCCGCACGCCGAAGAACGCCGCTGTTCGCACCATCGCTCCGAGATTATGCGCGTTGCCAACCCGATCGAGCACCACCACCGCCTCCCCTCGCCGCGCCCAATTCGCCATGTCCTCCTTCGCTGGGACCCGCCACTCCGGCGCCGCCACAACCGCCACAATCCCGCCGTGATGCACCGTCCCCGCGATCTTCTCCAACTCCGCCGGCTCGACGCACCGATAAACCTTCCGCGCTTGCGCGAGCGCCTTGCTGATCACCCCGACCTTCCGTCCCGTATCATAATCAAAATACAACCGCTTGATCGCGCCCGCCTCCGCCGCGAACTGCCCCTTCACCGCCGCGAGCCCGCAAATCTTTAGTTCCGACTGTGCCATAGGATCAGTTCTCCAGTGAAAACACCACCGGTTGCTCCATGCGCGTGGGCACCGGAACGCCATCGACTTCGCCCGGCGAAAACTCCCATTGCGCCACCGCCTTGATCACCGGTTGGTTGAATTCCGGGTCCGACGAACCAATGACGCGAATGTCCGACGTCCTGCCTTCTACCCCCACCGTGAATCGCACGTGAATGCGCCCCTGCTCACCTTGGCGACGAAGCGCGGCGGGATAATCGGGCGGAACCGCTTTGATCAACCGCGGCGCCACGTCGACATTCGCCACATCCCTCACCCGTTCACTGGCCGGCGGAAACCGCACCGGCATCCTTACACGAACATGCGCCGGCTTGCCCTGCCGCGTCACGGGCGCAAACCCCCACTCCCTCACCGCGATCAACGCCGCCAATCCCAGCACCGGATCCGTCCCGGATCTCACCGCAGGAAACAACACGTTCCCATCCGGCCCCACGACCACTTCGAGCTCAACCGACGCCGCCTCGGGAAACTCATCCACATCCCGCGGATCGACTGGTTCCACCGCCGCGATTAGTTTCGGACGCGCATCGAGCTGTCGCACCGGCACCAAAATCTCCGACGCCTCACCCGCTCCCGCCGCCCGCAGCGCCGTAATGCACCGCTCCGCCTGAAACAACGTCGCAACCTGCATCGGCGTCCAGCCGCCGGCAAGTGGCTTCTCCACTGCGTCCCGACTGGCCAGCAACGGCGCGATCAGCTCAACCAAATCGAACTGCAACACGGCCGGCAGCAAAGCCTCCAGCTGTCGCGTTTCCAATCGCTGCCCGTGGTCGACGAGCACCCGGGCCGCCTGCCCCGCGCCCGCCGCCAAAGCCAACGTCAGCGGAGTGTTTCCCGGCTGGTCCGTGGCTGACGCATTTGCTCCGTGCGCCAGCAGGAGCGAAACCAAATCGTCCGCATCGCGCACCACCGCAAGATGCAGCGCCGTCGATCCGTCGCGCCTCGCCACCGACGAATTGGCCCCCGCCTTGAGCAGCTGTTCCGCAAACGCGAAATGTCCCCGCCGACACGCCGTCAGCAAGGCCGTTTCTCCATCGGCACCCGCCACCTCCAACGGGCAACTCGCCTCGATCAATACGCGCGCCAACTCCGGGTCGCCGGACGCCGCGCCGCCGAGCAACGCCGTGAATCCACCCAGATCGCGATCCGCCTTCACGCCTTTCGCCAGCAACAGCTTCACCATCGCGGTGTTTCCTTTTCGCGCCTGCGTCGCGAGCACGCGGCGCATCTGGTCGTCGTTCCAGAAACGTTTGCCGGCCTTGGGAGACATCGCCTCCGCGAGCTCGGCCAGCCCGTTGTCGATCGCCACGGTCAGTGGAGTTCGATGGCTGCTCTCCTCGGAGTGCGGATTCGCGTTGGCCGCGAGCAATGCGCGCGCCACGTCCACGTGGCCGACTTCGACCGCCCTCATCAGGGCCGTGTTGCCGGTCAGATCCTTCTGATCAACGCGCGCACCACGCGACAGCAGCTCTTCCACGACTGCCCTCCTTCCATTCATCGCTGCCCAAGCGAGCGGCGCAAATATGTAAGCGGCGTCCGCATTCACCCGCGCTCCGCGCTCGATCAGCAGTCGCACGGCATCCGTGGCTCCCGCAGCAGCCGCCAGATGCAGGAGCGTTTCGCCTTCCGCGCCGCGGGTGTCGACATTCTCGAGCCGATTGACCGCCACGGCGAACGCTTCCGCGTCGTCTCTCACCAACGCGTGCAACGCCCGATTTGCCGCCGCTTCTTTGAAATGATCAGCCGCCGGCAAAAAAACGCCGTTCGACCAAAACAACAACACGCCCTTCCCCTTCACCTCTTCGGGTGCGAGGGGAAATCGCCGGTAGAAGGTGAACGAATCGTCGGACTTCATCGCCGGGATGCCCCCCGGCGCCGCTTTCACGATTCGGCCTTCGTGAATCCATGCCGCCACCAAAATGCCCGCCTGCTTCCGCGCCACCGGCCACGCCTCCAAAATCTGGCTCGGCCGCTCTTTTTTCGGTCCAAGCCAGAACACATGGCGCATGCTGACCGATCCCGACACCGGCCGCGCTTCATCCGCTCCTCCGGGAACTTTGCGATGATTCACGCCGTAATTCAGCGTCGCTCGCACGAGCTCGGCGTTCGCCGCCAAGTCTCCTCGAATCTGATACGTTCCACCTGGCGGCGCTTTCACCTTCACGCCGTCGCGCTCGACTAGAATCGTCCGATTTTCAACCCCCGCGACGGGCAGATCTCGTCCGTCGAGTTCATAGACAAACGTCAACTCCGCTCGCAGCGCGGCACCCCAGCCACCGCCTAACCACACCACGCCACAAATCCAGAGCAGTCGAGAAAGCATGGCTGCACACGTTGCCGCACCCTACCCGTCACGCGAGACAGAACTCCCCAACACGTTGCTCGGCAGGCAGCCGCAGGAGCCGCCTGCCAGCAAAACTCAGCTCACAACTTCGGCGCGTGCGCGCCCGGAAACACCGGCGCGTTCGCGTCGACTTTCAACAGCTCGCGCACATTCGCCGGGATCGCGATCCCGGCATCCGCTCCCGGGAACTCCTTCAAGATCTCGAAATGCCCCAACTCCGCCCCGCGGAACAGCGGCCCGCCATAGTCCGCATACACTTCCGATTTGAGTTCGAACTTCGGCTGCAGCTTCCGGAGCTCGTTCAAGTCGTGGATCTCCACCGCCCCTTTCTGGCCCGCCACCGGGCTCCACGCCACCAGCGGCTGCGGCTTCGTCGGCGTCCGCCGCGCATAAACATTTCCGTCCATCTGCTTCACCTGCGGATCCGTCAGCCGATCCTGCACCGCCGCCGACTGCCAGAAGCTCACCAGCGGCCCCTTGAAGCTCTCGTCCGCCGCCAGCACGTTGTTCACAAACACGTGGCTGTGCCGCTCCTCGACGTCCGGTCCCGCGCTCGGATGCCAGCCGAAGTGATCCCCCACCGCGCTGCGCTCCGAACGCTCGAACGAAGCCAGGCTGTTGTAGAACGTGTTCTGATAAACCTGCACGTCCGAGCTATTCAAAATCCGGATACCTTTGTTGCAGTTCACAAAAACGTTTCCCGCACAGATCGCCCCTTTCGAAATCTCGAAGAAGAATCCGTCGTTCGTGCGCTCGATCCAGTTGTTCACGAACACGCCGTCGATATTGCCGACATCATACCAGATACCGCTCGCATAGGGATTATCGATCACGAGATTGTCGCGGCACACCGTGCGATACGACTGATTGAAGATCTTCACCGCCGACGCGAAATACCCCGAGATCTTCTCCGCGCTGTTCGTCCGCGTGATCATGTTCTTCTCGAGCAACACATCCGCCGAATTGATCACGTAGATTCCTTCCGTGCCACAGTCGGAGATCAGACAGTTCCGGATCACAAGCTTGTCGCCGCGAAAATAACCGGCCACCCGCGAGCAAAACGAAATCGTCAGATCCTCAAACACCGTCCCGACCACTTCCTTGCCGAACTCCGACTCGTGCATGTGCTTCTGCGGTTCCGTGCCTTCCACCTCGAGCGCGCGATACGCATACTGCGTGAACGTGATGCCGCGCAGCGTCGGCCCCTTGCGATCGTTCTTCTTCCCATGCACGTCATCGATCGTCCGCACCAGCGCGCTGTCGTGCGCCGTGATCTCCACGAGTTTCCCTTCCGGATTCTGGCCGATGTAAACATTCCCTTCCTCGTAATCGATGAAGTAGGTCTTCTCCGTCACTTCGTGCTCACCCGCCACCGAGCTCAACAGCTCGCCGTCGATGAACACCATGTCGTTGTTGAACACGTGCAGCGGCGTCTGCTTCGCCTGACGATCGCGGCGCCACCAATCCGCCGGTTTGGCCGGAAACAACCGATGCCACGCCGTCCGCCACAATCCATTCGGCTGCGCCACCCACTTCGTCGCCACTTCCGTCCCTTTCACCACCGGCCGCTCATCACGATACGGCTGCATCGTGATGCCTTGGTTCAACCGCAACCCTCCCGTGCGATACGTGCCGCCACGCATCACGATCGCGTCGCCCGTCACCACCTTGGCGATCGCACTCGCCAACGTCGTCGGCTGCTCCAGCGACGAACCCGCCGCATCCGCCTTTCCATCCGGCGCCACATAATAAATCCGCGCCGCCTGCGGCAGCTCGTAAGTCTTCTGCACGGGACCATACGGTCCGCCCGACGGCTGAGCCGTCACCGGCGCCAACGCCAGCGCGATCAGCAAAGCACCGGCAACAAAACGTGAAACAAAACCGATCGTAACGCGGGGTGTGCGTGGATTCATAGGTTTGGGTTGAGTGAGCAAATTGTTCGGAGGGATTGCCCCCGCACGACGAATCTTGGCCGAAAACGTTCCAACACTAGCACCGTTCTCCCCCGTCGCACCCGCCTCACTCCGGAAATCGCGTCCCCACCACATTCGCCAGAAATCGAAACTCCCCCGTCGTCAGTTGCTCGCGACTAAGCCGCATATTTCCCGACGATCCCCCGAAATGCACATCCGCCACCTCGGTCGAGATCGAGCCTCCTTCCGGCACTGTCGCATGCCACTCCACATCGAACGTCTCCTCCGCCCCCGGATTTCGCGTCACCGTCATCTGCATCTCCGCCGCGCCAAATCCATGAAACGCCGCCTCGAAATACTGCCCGAGATGCTCCACCACCCGCCCCGCTTTCTCCTCCGGCAAACTCTCCCGCATCCGCGTATAAAACAACTCCCGCAACGCCTTCCCTTCCACCGGAAACGCCGGCACCCGCAGCTCCACACGATTCGGTTGGTAACCGCGCTCCTCCACAAATCGCGACACCAGCTCGCTGTGCACTTCTTGAAACTCCAGATACTGCGCCACGAGCCGATCCACCTCGGCCGGTTCCAACTGCAGCTCCGCCGCATTCGCGTCCACCACCGATCGCAGCGCATGCTCCAACGGCCGCTCGCCGTCCCCCGCCTCCGGCCTGGCTTCATTTCGATCCACCGGTCCGTCGCCCACGAACGCATCGTCGTGAATCTCTCCGCTCCGCTGCACCGCCATCGTCGCATCTGTTTCCGAGCGCTCTTCCACCGGCTCACGCGCCGCAATCTCCACCTGTCGCTCGTCCTCGCGCATCAACATCCACACGCCCGCCACGATCGCCAGCAATCCCACCGCCAAGAAAAACGTCCTGCGCTCGCCCAACTTCACGCGCCATCCTACCGCACTCCCTTCTCCGCGCAACCCGCCATCGCACCAACCGCCGCACACCTTTTGCCAACACCTGCAATAAGCTCCCCCTCGACTCCCGCCGCCCCGCTCCTCACGTTTAAACGCCATTCTATGAACGTTCCGTCCCGCCCGAAAAAAGTCGCGCTCCTCACCGCCGGTGGCCTCGCCCCCTGCCTCAGCTCCGCCGTCGGCGGTCTCATCGAGCGCTACACCGAAATCGCGCCCGACATCGAGATCATCGCCTACAAGGGCGGCTACAAGGGCCTGCTCCTCGGCGACAGCTATAAGATCGGCCCCGCCGAACGCGCCCACGCCCACGTCCTCCACCGCCACGGCGGCAGCCCCATCGGCAACTCCCGTGTCAAACTCACCAACGTCAAAGACTGCGTGAAACGCGGCCTCGTGAAAGAAGGCCAGGATCCGCAAAAGGTCGCCGCCGACCAACTCGTGCGCGACGGCGTCGACATCCTTCATACCATCGGCGGAGACGACACCAACACCGCCGCCGCCGACCTCGCCGCCTTCCTCGCCAAAAACGATTACGGGCTCACCGTCATCGGCCTCCCCAAGACAATCGACAACGACGTCTTCCCCATCCGCCAATCTCTCGGCGCCTGGACCGCCGCCGAACAGGGCGCGCGCTACTTCCGCAACGTCGTCGCCGAACACAACGCCAACCCGCGCATGCTCATCATCCATGAGGTCATGGGCCGCAACTGCGGCTGGCTCACCGCCGCGACCGCCGCCGCCTACGAGAAGCTCATCTCCACCGAAGACTTCGTCCCCGGCCTCGGCCTCTCGCGCGATCGCATCTCCGTCCACGGAATTTACATCCCCGAAATGTCCTTCGACATCGCCGCCGAAGCCGCCCGCCTCCGCGCGATCATGGACCGTATCGACAATGTGAATATCTTCGTTAGCGAGGGCGCCGGCGTCGAAACCATCGTCGCCGAAATGACCGCCCGCGGTCAGGAGGTTCCCCGCGACGCTTTCGGCCACGTCAAACTCGACGCCGTCAACCCGGGCAAATGGTTCGGCGACCAGTTCGCCAAGATGCTCGGCGCCGAAAAAGTCCTCGTCCAAAAGAGCGGCTACTTCGCCCGCGCCGCCGCCGCCAACATCGACGATCTTCGCCTTATCAAGAGCTGCGTCGACCTCGCCGTCGAATGCGCCTTCCGCCGCGAAAGCGGCGTCATCGGCCACGACGAAGACCAAAACAACGTCCTTCGCGCGATCGAGTTTCCCCGCATCAAAGGCGGCAAACCTTTCAACACGAAAACCCCTTGGTTCACCAATCTCCTAAAAACCATCGGCCAACCCGCCGGCGAAGTCGTCCACATCAAACACTAAGGTGGAGCCCGCCGGGCCGGCGGGCGTTTCCGCAAGGTAGGGCGAGCCGTCCCCGGCGAGCCGCCCCTCCTCAACAGGATCTCGGCTTCTTCGCGAGGTAGGAACCTGCTTGCAGGCGATTACCTTCTAGCCGCCCTCTCCGATTCCTGCGCCTTTTGCGCCTCCTTGCGGCCATTCCTGAAAATCAAAAATCCCCAATCGAAATTCGAAAATCCAACTCACTTCCCCGCCACCATCCGCTGCGCCCGGCTCGGCGCATACCCCGGCACCCAGAAATCTCTCCATTCCAGTCCCGTCTTCTTCGCCATCTCCACCGAATACGACCAATCACCCCAGTCGGACGCCATCGTGTTGTTCGTCCCGATCGTGAACTTCACGCCCGCCGACTTCGCCAGCCGCACGAATTCCTCCGACGGGATCTTGTAGCGCGCATTGATCTCCACCGCGACGCCATGCTTCGCCAGCGCCGCCACGATCCGCTGCATCCGCTGGATCGTCCATAGCTCCTTCGCCTTCGCCGTGAGCGAATCCGGCAGGAATGTCGGGTTCACATAGATATCGATCGGCTCCGTCTCGATGATCTTCACCGTCTGCTCGACGAGTTCCTCCATGAAAGCTTCCGGATCGTCGCCGATCTCCGATTCTTCCGGGATCCACAACCGCAGCCGCTTCCCCGCCTTGTTCGTCCACGTCATCGAATCCGTGAAGATGTAGTCGAATTTCGCATACGCCTCCGGCGTGAACATCTTCATCCACTCGCGTCCTTCCGCCTGCAGCGCGAGAAACACCGGCTGCCCTTTCATCGTCTCCAGGAACGCCAGCGCCGCCGCGTCGTTCTGAATCGGAAACCCCTGGCCTCCGTTCGTTGCAATCCCCAGCCCCATTCCGCTCGCCCGCGAAACCGCCAGCGCCTTCTCCAACGTCAGGTCTCCTTTCAGATGCGTGTGCAAATCGACGAGCGGCACATTGTCCTTGCCCATCGAATACAGCCGCACGTCCTGCGCATTCCACTCCGGCTGCTTCACGTCTTTCGCCAACCCGGCTTCCAGTTTCTTCACCCGCACTTTCCGGTAGAATACCTTGCTTTGGGGGTCGTGACACTGCAGCGCAAACATCCCTTTCCCGAGCCGGTTCAACGGCGGCGCTCCTTCCGGCAACGCGTTCGACGGCTCGATGTAGTCCGTCACCAATACATCGTTCACCCAGGTCTGCACCCGCGGCCGCTGCACCTTGATCTTCATCGTGAACCACTCGCCGTCGTTCGCCATCGCTTTGTAGATGTTCCGCACGCCATACAGGCTGCCGGTTTTCTTGTTCTCGCGATACGCATTGTGCCCCGTCGCCTGCCCCACTTCGAACGGCTTCTGCGTGTTGTTCACCTGCACTTCGAAACCCGCTGCCGGCCAGCCTTCGTCCTGCCACGCGGTGTGAAAAAACACGCCCGAGTTCGCATGTGCGATCGTCTTCACCTCCACCTCGAGCTCGAAGTTCTCGAACTCCGCCTTCCCGTCCTCGCCCACATAAAACAGATGAGCCCGCTCTCCATCCGCCACGATCGCGCCGTCCGCCACCTTGAACGCCTCCGGATGCTCCGACGCCTTCCATCCCGCCAGCGTCTTGCCATCGAAAAGATTCTTCCATCCGCCGAGCGCCGCGTGCGCCGACGCCACCAGCGTCACCGCAACTGACAACGCGAAACCAAACCGCACCAGCCGCGAAATCGAAGTCTTCATAGGGGTAAACTGTTCTCCGACTGACGAGCCCCCCGGTCAAAGGTTCCTTTCGGCCGCCCCTTCTCCGCCGCCGGTAGGGCGAGGCAGCCTGCCCCGACATGTCGGGGCCCCCGCCGAGCCGCAACGCCTCCTCTCCTATCCGTCCTCCCGCTCCTGCTCGTGCTCGTAATCGTGCTCCTTCGCCCGCCACTCGATTACGAGTCCCACGAGCACGTGCCCACGCTACGCCCACTCACTCCACCTTCGCCATCTCCTCCCTCACCGCCGCCACAATCTCCAGCGACCTCACCCGCGCCGCGTGGTCATACATCGCCGCCGTCACCATCAACTCATCCACCCGCGTCCGCTCCACGAACGCCGCAATTCCACGCCGCACCGTCTCCGGCGATCCCACCACCGTTTCGCGAAACGCCGCACTCACGCCCGCCAATTCCATCGGCGACGCCACCGCACCCAAATCCTCCACCGGCCGCGGCAGCCGCCCTGGCGTCCCGCGTCGCAGACTCACGAAGCTCTGCTGCAACGAGGTAAACAGCCGCCGCGCTTCCTCATCCGTCTCCGCCGCAAACACCCCGATGCAAGCCATCGCATAGGGTTTCTGTAGCTCCTTCGACGGTTTGAACTCCGCCCGATAAACTTCCAACGCCTCCATCAACAGGTCCGGCGCAAAATGCGACGCAAACGCAAACGGCAGCCCCAGCGCCGCCGCCACCTGCGCACTGAACAAACTCGATCCCAACAACCAAATCGGCACGTCCTGCCCCGCCCCCGGCACCGCCGTAACCGCCTGATCCGGCTCCGCCGGGCGAAAATACGCCTGCAGCTCCACGACATCCTGCGGAAACGTATCCGCCGAATTGATTCGGCCCCGCCGCAACGCCCGCGCTGTCAGCTGATCCGTCCCCGGCGCCCTGCCCAGCCCAAGATCGATTCGCCCCGGATACAACGCCTCCAGCGTCCCAAACTGCTCCGCCACCATCAACGGCGCATGATTCGGCAACATGATTCCGCCCGAGCCCACACGAATCGTTTTCGTTCCCGCCGCCACGTGCCCAATCACCACCGCCGTCGCCGCACTCGCGATCCCGGGCATATTGTGATGCTCCGCCAGCCAGTAGCGTTTGTAGCCCAACCGCTCCGCCTGCTGCGCCAGATCGCGCGACCGGTCCAGCGCCTCCCGCACCGTGCCGCCCTCCACAATCGGAGAAAGATCCAAAACCGAAAACGGAATCATCCGCCCAACGAAGCCTTGGAACCGAAAATATCAAAACCTCCGAACTAACCACAAAGGCTCAAAGCCACCGCGCCACCGCCTTCGTCTCGAGATCTCCCCGCCTCCGCTTCTGCTCCCCCACCTGCGCGGAAACTTTCGCGTCCTCCCCGTCGTCTTCCGGAGCACGAATCCGCCGCCGCGCTTTCTTCCCCCCCCAAACCTCCGCCGCTCGCCCCATGCTCAACGACCGCTTCCTAACCCGTCGCGCCGCCGTCAAACGCGCCGCTTTCTCCGCCGTCGCCATCCCGCTCTTCGGCTCCCTCTCCCGCCTCGGCGCCGCCAACTCACCCGCCCCCACTTCCGTCGACTCGCTGTCGCCCTCCCCGAAAGGCCGCCTCGCCGACCTCAAGCTCGGCGTCGCCTCCATTTCGCTGAAAGACCTCACCGCCGCCAACGCCGCCGCCGTCCTCAAGCAGCTCGAAATTCCCTGCGTATCCATCTTCCGAACACACGCGTTTTTCGAAAAAGGAACGCCCGACGACTGCCGCAAAGCCGCCGAAGCCTTCCGCGCGGCCGGCGTCGAACCTGTCACCACCAGCGTCGTAAACCTCACCAACGACGAAACCGCCGCCCGCCGCGCTTTCGACAATGTCCGCGCCGCCGGCCTCGAGATGATGACGTGCCGCCCGACGCCCGCCTCGCTCCCGCTCATCGCGCGCCTCGCCAAGGAATACGACATCCGTCTCGCGATCCATAACCACGGCCCCGAGGACAAACTCTACCCCTCTCCTTACGAAGCGCTGAAACTCATCGAGTCCCTCGATTCCCGCGTCGGCCTCTGCATCGATGTCGGCCACACCATGCGCGCGCATGTCGATCCCGCCGACGCCATCCGCAAGTGCTCTTCGCGCCTCTACGATCTCCACATCAAGGACACTCTCGCGATCCCCGGCACGCCGAAAGACGTGCCCACCGAAGTGGGTCGCGGTCGCATCGACACCCCCGCCGTCCTCGGCGCCCTCCTGGAGATCAAATACGCCGGCGCCGTCGCCTTCGAATACGAGCGCGCCAACGTCAACCCCACCCTCGGCCTCGCCGAATCCGTCGGCTTCGTCCGCGGCACCCTCGCGACAATGTAGTTTGTCGCGATCTCGCGCACACCTGCCCTCGGACATCTCCCCACCACCCCAGTCCGGCCTTTCCCCGCGATCCACCGCCCCGAACCGCGGTCTGTCGGATCGCCATGAACTCACCGACCCCAACCGAACAGGCGCGCGCCGAAGCCCTCCACAAACTCCATCAGCTCGTCACCGACATCAATTTCGCGATGCTCACCACGGTCGACGAAGAAGGCCGTCTTCGCAGCCGGCCCATGTCCACCCTCCAGTTCGACACCCAGGCCGGCGAACTCTGGTTCTTCACCGCGGAACACTCCGGCAAAACCGAAGAAATCGCTCACGATCGCAATGTCGGCCTCTCCTACGCTTCGCCCGGCAAACAGGATTACGTCTCTATTTCCGGTCGCGCCCGTCTCGTCCACGACAAAGCCAAGATGGCCGAGCTCTGGACGCCGATGGCGAAACTCTGGTTTCCTCAGGGTCTCGATGATCCCCGCCTCACGCTCCTCTGCGTCGAAATCGAAGCCGCCGAATATTGGGATTCTCCCTCCGGCATGATGGTCGCCCTCTTCGGCCTCGCCAAACTCGCCCTCACCGGGAAGCCACCGAAAAACACCGGCGAACACGCCCACCTCGACCGCCCCATCGTCCGTCCCTCACGCTGATCACTGTAGGGCGGGGGGGCCCCCCCCCCCCCACCGCCCCCCACGCCGCTG
>JAEWBF010000030.1 GCA_023391285.1 Verrucomicrobiota bacterium | reverse complement strand
CCCCCGCCCATCACGCCACCGCCACCACCACCGTCTTCATCGACCCGCCCACCGCTCGCGTCCTCGGCCAGCTCCGCGACGACGAACGGCTGATGAGCACCGTCAAAAAACTCCACAGCTCCCTCCTCCTCGGCAAAACCGGTGAATACCTCGTCGAACTCGCCGCCAGCTGGACGCTCGTCCTCTTCGCCACCGGCCTTTATCTCGCCTGGCCGCGCCCCCGCTTCTCCGCCGCCGGTTTTCTTTATCCACGTCTCCGCGCCACCGGTCGCACTTTCCTCCGCGACGTCCACGTCGTCCCCGCCGCCTGGTGCGCCTTCGCATCGATCTTCCTCCTCACCACCGGTCTCCTCTGGACCAACGCCGCCGGCGCTTGGTATCGCCAAATCTCCTCCACCCTCGGCCAGGACTCCCCCCGCGAATCGGCCGCCAGTGCCCATCGCTCCCAACTCGTCGGCTGGTCCCCTCCGCTCACCTCCGGCCTCGCCGAAAAAATCGACGCCCTTCACTCTTCCCCGCCTCACACTCACCACACGCCTCGTCACCACGTTTCGGATACACCCGCGCCCTCCCTGCCCCTCGCGCAAGTCATCGCCCTCGCCCGCGAACACGAAATCCCCGAGCCCTTCATCATCGGTCTCCCCCTTGGCCCCGAGGGCGTTTACAGCGTCATCTCCGATCGCACCCGTCCGTTCGATCGCGCCTATCTCCATCTCGACCGCTATTCCGGCCAGGTCCTCGCCCACCTGCGTTTCCACGACTTCGGCTACCTCGCCCAATTCTTCTCCTGGGGCATCGTCGCGCACGAGGGTCGCCTCTTCGGTCTCCCCAACCAGATCCTCGGCACCCTCGCCGCCGTCGGCATCGTCCTCCTCGCACTCAGCGGCTTCGCCCTCTGGTGGCAGCGCCGCCCACCGAAATCCCTGGCCGCCCCCGAA
Source organism: Verrucomicrobiota bacterium (assembly GCA_023391285.1). GTDB lineage: Bacteria > Verrucomicrobiota > Verrucomicrobiia > Opitutales > Opitutaceae > Opitutus. Next base: position 2,584 of record JAEWBF010000030.1, on the reverse strand, counting down.
AGCAACGCCTCGCTTCCCCGCTCCGTCCTGATCATTCTCCTCACCTTCGCCGCTCTCCTCCCATTGCTCGCCGCCTCGCTCGCCATCCTCTTCCTCGCCGACAAACTCCTCTCCCTCCTTCGCTCCCGCTCCACTCCCACACCGCTCGCTCCATGAAAACAAAACTCCTCTCCGCTCTCGCCGCGCTCCTCCTTCCTCTCGCCGCCTCCGCCGCCGACAAATCGAACGAGAAAAATTGCGGCTGCTCCTGCTGCACCGGCAAAGACGTCTGCTGCTGCTTCCCCGCGGATTCCTCGGCCGCCGATGCCTCCGCCTCTTCTTCCGAATCCCAAAAATCCGACACCGTCGTCGCGCGCCATCCGCTGCGCGGCGTCGTCGTCGCCGTCCGCCCCGACGACTCTGCGCTCCTCGTGAAACACGAGGAAATCCCCGGCTACATGCGCGCCATGACGATGCTCTTCAAAGTCGACGCCGCCGCCCTCTCGTCCTTCAAAAAAGGCGACTCCATTGCCGCCACCCTCGTCCAACGCGACGACGGCTTCTACCTCGAAAACATCACCAAACGGTAGGGCGAGGCGTCCCGCCGAGCCGTTCCTCCCTCCCCATGGACCTCCTCACTCCCGACGGCGTCCCCTCCCTCGTCTCGAGCATCCAGCTTTCGATCTCGCCGGTCATCCTCATCTCCGGCGTCTGCGCCCTCACCATCACGCTCACCAATCGCATGGGCCGCATCGTCGACCGCACCCGCAGCCTCGCCGGACAAGCCCGCGTCGCCTCCGGCGAAGACCGCGTTCACCTCGCCAGCCAACTCGAAATCATGTGGCGCCGCTCCCGACTCATCCGCCTCGCCGTCACCTTGGCAGGCTGCAGCATGCTCACGTCCTGCGCGCTCATCCTGAGTCTGTTCTTCGTCGCCTTCCTCGGCCGCGAACCCGGCCTCACGCTCGCCGCGATTTTCGTCACGAGCGTGCTCTTCCTGATCGCCTCCCTCGTCGGTTTCCTCCGCGACATTTTCGTCTCCCTCCACGCCGTCCAACTCGAAGTCGAGCGCGTCCAATCCGGTGCGGCCAAGTAGGGCGAGGCGTCCCAGGTAGGGCGAGGCGTCCCCGCCGAGCCGCGAGCCGCGGAAACCTCACACCCACCGCTTCAACACCCCGCGCAGCGCGTCCCGCGCCCGCGCAATCCGCGTCTCCACCGCCTTCGGCGTGGCTCCCACCGTCGCCGCAATCTCCGCATACGACATCTGCTCGTATTCGAACAACACCAGCGCCTCCCGCAACTTCACCGGCAGCTCTGCAATCGCGTTCCGCACCGCCGCCGCACGCTCCTTCCGCTCCAGCGTTCCCGCTCCCTGCTCCCCGCCCCCTGCTCCTTCCGCTGCTTCACTCCATTCCTCCAACGCCACCTCCGGTCTCCTCCGCCACCACCGTAGCCGATTGCGCGCGAGATTGATCGCGATCGCAAACACCCACGGCCGAAACTCCGCGCCCGCCCGAAATTTTCCCCGCTGCTGCCATACCCGCACGAAGGTCTCCTGCGCCAGCTCCTCCGCCTCCCGCGCATTCAACACCATCCGCGCAATCACGCTCTTCACCGGCAGCTCCCACCGTTGCATCAACGCGCCCAGCGCCACTTCGTCGCCCGCCTGCACGCGACGCATCAACTCTCGATCCTCGCCCGCCTCGGAACTCGCCTCGTCTTCGCTCGCCATGAATCAGTGGCGGTGATGACTCAGCCCCAGATCCGGCGGCGCTTGGTGATCGAAATCCTTGATCTTCGGCAGCACCAACGCGAGGTAGCGCTCGCCCGCCTCCGGCGACATCATCGCCGCACATCGCCGCACGTGCGCCGCGATCGCCGATTCACAAACAAGCCTCAACTCCTCCAGTCGCCGCTCCGCCTCGTCCACCACCGCCACCTCCCGCCCCGCCTGCGCCCTCAGCCGCTCGAGCGCCGCACTCGCTTTCTGAATCTCCAAACAATGCTCCGCACACACCACGGAGTAATCGTCGTGCAACGCCTTGATCGCCGCGAACTGCTCGTCCGTCAGCCCGAAGTCCGCCCGCAACCACGCCATCGCATCCCGCTCCACCAACGCCCGCTCGAGCGCGGTGTCTCCACCGCTTCGATACGCCACCACGCCCGCCGCCGCCGCGACCGCCAACACCAGCGCCAGCGAAATCAGCCGGTTCTTCATCCTCAGTGATCCAGCTTCGCCAACACCCGCGGATCAAGCTCGCTCAAATACGACACCACCATCCGCTCGCGTTCCGCGTCGAGCTTCGCCCGCGCCATCGCGTTCCCCGCCAATCCCGCCACCGCCACTGCCATCGCCGCCCCCACCGCCCATCCCGCCAGCCGTCCACGCAGATACGACGCCCAACTCTCCCGCCCCGCCCGCCGGATTCGCGCCCACACCTCCGGCCGGAAATTCGCCGACGGCTGCGCCGCCACCCGCCATGTCTTCAACGTTTCACTCAATTTATTGTCGGATGCCTTCATGTCGTTCTGACCAACTCTACACCCGCCCCCGCCCTTTCCCTCAAAGTATTTCGCGCGATCGGTGGAGCCCGACGTCCTCGTG
>JAEWBF010000127.1 GCA_023391285.1 Verrucomicrobiota bacterium | reverse complement strand
GCGGGGTCGGGAGACCCCGCCCTACGAGATCGCGGGCAAGATTTATTTCGCGGCGGTGCGTTTGGCGACCCAGTCGATGATGGCTTCGTCGTTGTTTTCGTGGCGCCAGATGAGGGCGAGGAATTCGGCGGGGAGGATATCGTGAGCTTTCAGGAAGCGCCGGTCTCCGCCGCAGCAATACATGAGGGAAGGCGGGAGTTCGCCGCGGAGTTTTGCTTTGGCTTTCGGAATAATGCGCGGGAGCCATTCGATGCCGCGGACGGCGTCGGTTTTGGCGGGGAGTTTGGATTCGTCGAGGACGGTGGTGGAGGCGCGGCCTTGTTGCGCGTTGAGGAAGTAGTCGCGGCGGACGGTTTCGATGGTGAGGGCGTTTTCGAAGCCGGGCTCGCCGTTGTAGTTGTTATGGTCCTCGGCGTAATCGTAGATGTGTTGGGCGGTGATGCCGTTGGCGGTGAGGAAAGCGAGTTGATCGCGGTCGAAGAAGGTGTCGGCGCCGCGCTGGCCCTTGGCGTAGAGGGCGACGGCGTGGTCGTAGATCCGGCGGAAGCGGGTGGGGAAATCGTAGTGTTGCATGGTGCGCAACGGTCTGTGCATGCAGGGTGGAAAGGCAAACGGGAGGTGCGTCAGCAGGTTGGGAGCACGGGCAGGTTGCCCGTGCTACGAGTTGGGGAAGATGAACTCCTGGCGGACGCGGGCGGAGACGGGTTTACCGTCGCGCATCGGCGGGGTGAATTCCCATTGCATGAGGGCTTCCACGGCACGATTGGCGAATTCGGGATGCGGGGCCTGGACGAGTGCGGGCATGCGGGGGCGGCCGGTGTCGTCGATCACGAATTCGAGGACGGCTTTGTAGTCGCCCGCGGGTTGATCGGGGAGGCGTCCGGGATGTTCGGGGGAGACGCGGCGAGTGGCGGCGGGCGGCGCATCGAGCTCGCCGGCGCTGTAGATGATTTTGTGATACGAAGGGCCGTTGAGTTTGAGTGCGAGGTGTTCGACGGTGCGAATCGCGTCGAGGGAGACGAGGGCGCCGGTGGCTTCGAAGCGGAAGCGGAGTTCGGTGGCGACGCCGGTGGGATGACCTTCGATGATGACGGGCTGGAATTCCCAGACGCGGACCAGGCGCATGGCTTCGTCGGCGAGCGCGCGGTGCGTGTAGCGGCTGACGAGAGCGTCGGTGAGATGACCGTCGGCATCGACGCTGAGGACGATCCAGGCTTCGCCGGTTGTGACGCCTTGGGCGATGAGGGCAGGTGGGAAACGCGGCGGGGTGGTTTGGATGGCTTGGAGATGCGGGCGATCGACGATTGGCGAAGCGGCGAACGCGGGAGCGGTGAGGGCGGCCACGGAGAGGAGCAGGGAGAGGCGCGCGGGGTTCATGGCGGAGCGGGGTTGCGCGGAAGGTAGAACCGAATTGGTCTTCGGGCAACTTGGGCGAGGGTGGCGCGGTCAGGTTGACCGCGCTACGGACGGGGGAGGACGGCGGGGTCGAGGTGATGCGGCAGGAGCGCGAGCGAGCTCGCGGCCTACGGCTCTACGGTGCGCTACGGACGGCGGGGTCGGGAGACCCCGCCCTACAATTCTCAAGCGGGGCGGAAGTCGATGAGGCGCTTGAAGCGGTCGACGCGGTCGACGACGACCTCGAGACGGTCGTTGAGGGCGAACTTCCGCTTGCGCTTGCGGCCGACGAGCATGGTGCCGGCGTTGTTGAGCGTGTAGTGGTCGTCGCTCAGCGTGGAGGCGGCGACGAAGCCGAAGGTGAGCGATTCGATGAGCTCGATGAAGAAGCCGTTTTGGCGGACGTCGGTGATGACGGCGGCGAAGCGAGTCTTTTCCTTTTTGTGCATCTCGCGTTCGAAGAACTCGAGGAGCTTGATCTTGATGCTCTCGCGCTCGGCTTCGGCGCTGTTGATTTCGGTGAGGCTGAGGTGTTCGCCGAGGCGCTCGATGCCGGCGAGGTTGTAATTGGGTTGGCCGCGGGACGGCTGGCCCTGGTGTTTGATGAGGTAGTAGTCGAAGACACGGTGGACGACGAGGTCGGCGTATCGGCGAATTGGAGACGTGAAGTGGGTGTAGTCTTTTTTGTTGAGGCCGTAGTGGCCGTCGGGCGTGGCGCGGTAGGCGGCTTTTTTGAGGCTGCGGAGAAGCTGCGTTCGCAGCGTGTAGCCCTGCGGATGCGTGCTGAGGGTCTCGAGCAGTTTGTTGATCGACTCGCGCTGCGTGAGGTCGCCGGGGTGGATGTGGAAGCTTTCGAGGAGCTGGCGGTATTCTTCGAGTTTTTCGGGATCGGGTTCGTCGTGGACGCGGTAGAGCGAAGGCAGGCGGTGCGTGCGCGTGAGGCGGGCAACGGCCTCGTTGGCGGCGAGCATGAACTCCTCGATGAGCTGATGGCTTTCGTCGTTTTCGATTTTTTCGAGGCGATCGGCGTAGCCCTGTTCGTCGACGAAGATTTTCGTCTCGGGCATGTCGAGGTCGAGGCTGCCGTGGGCGAAGCGGTCCTTGCGGAGTTTCGAGGCGATTTTCCAGAGGGCGCGAACCCAGGATTGGAGATCGATCAGTTCTGCGTCGGAGAGGGAGTTGAGGGCGCGGCCGGTGGAGCCGGTTTGGTGTTTCGGTGGGAGCGGGAGGGCGCGGACGCGGTCGAGGTCGTTTTCGAACAGGAGCGCGTAGGCCTGTTTGTAGGTGAGCCGCTTGCGGGAGCGGATGACGGTGTTGGCGAAAGAGGTTTCCTTGAGCCGGTTGTTTTTGCCGAAGGTGAGGAAGACGGCTTTGCAGAGACGGTCCTGGGCTTCGACGAGGGAGCAGAGACCGTTGGAAAGTTTCTCCGGCAGCATCGGGATGACGACGCCGACGAGGTAGGTGGAATTGCCGCGGCGCTGGGCCTCGCGATCGAGGGCGGTGCCGGGCTTCACGTAGGCGGACACATCCGCAATGTGGATACCGATTTTAACGTCGCCGTTGGGGAGCTTTTCGTAGGAAAGGGCGTCGTCGAAATCCTTGGCGTCGTCGGGGTCGATCGTGAACACGGCGGCGTCGCGATAGTCGAGGCGGTCGGTGAATTCGCGCGGGTGAACGCGGTCCGGGATGGCGGCGGCTTCCTGTTCGACGTCGGGGGGGAAGCTGGTGGCGAGGTTGAATTTTTCGAAGACGCCGAGGAGTTCGGCGCGCGGTTCGTGGGTGCGGCCGAGGCGGGATTTGAGCGTGCCGGTGATGGGGTCGCGGCGGTGTTTCCAGTCGTCGAGCTCGACGACGACTTTGTCGCCGACCTGCGGCGTGGGCTCGATCTGCGAGCGGGCGGGATCGTCGACGTGGATGTCGTAGACGAACTTGGGGTCGTCGGGTGCGACGTAGAAACTGCGGCCGCGGCGGCGGAGATCGCCGACGATGGAGGCGCGGCCGCGTTCGAGGATTTTTTCGATGCCGCCGATGCGTTCGCCGGGACGTTTGCCACGGCGGCCGGGGTGGATGCGGACGACGACGCGATCGCCGGGGAGGGCGACGCCGGTGTCTTCGGGGAAGATTTGGACGGACGGTTCGCTGAGGTCGGGCGTGCCGGTCTCGCGGTTTTCGGGGATGACGAAGGCGGAACCGCCGGCGCGGAACTGGATGCGGCCGATGAGTTGGGCGGAGGAGAGGGAGGGGCGCGCGGGTTGAGGGAGGGCGGATTTTTTCGAGAGCTTCGTGACGGCGGGCGCGGGGGCGATGGGGGCGGGCGTGGGGGAAGCAGCGGCGCGGCGTTTTGAAGGGGAGAAGATTTGGCGGCCATGGGTGGTGGTGCGCGCGGGCGAGCCGCCTTTCTCGCGTTTTTCGCGGGGGGACGGCGCGTTGGGGACAACGCGCCCTACCTTTAACTGGAGGCGGCCGCCGGTGGTGCGGGCGAGTTCGCCGCGGGCGAGGAGTTGGCGGATTTCGTGCGAGAGGGCACCGCGGCGTTTTTTCGGCAAGCCGAGGCGGCGGAGAAGTTCAGGCTCGTTGGCGGGCTTGTAATGGGGTTCTCGCAGAAGGGCGAGCAGGCTATCTCTAAGGGTCATGTAGGAATTTCGGGGCGCGGCGCGCAGGCCGGGCGATGAATTGGACTTACGAATACGCGCCGCTCAAGTCGGCGCGATGAAATTCGGTGAATCGCAACCTACCGACAATGCTTAAAAAGAAAAGCCCACCGTGAGGCGGGCTCGAGGATGGCGCGCGATGTTCGCTCGCGCACGACGCGGGACAGGATCTATTTGCGGTCGTCGGTCGCTACCTCGTCGAGGAGAAACGTCGCGAAGTCTTCGCCGGTGAGTTCGTAGTAACGCCCGAGATTGTGCGGCACGCCGCGGAGCGTGCGGAACGTGAATGAATAGCGCGCCTCGCGAAGCAGGTCGATGAACGGCAGGTGGCCGGCGAGGGCGGATTCGTCTTCGTAGCCGACGATCATCAGCAGCCGCACGGTGGGTTCCTGAACGCGGAGCATGTCGACGTTGAGCTCGGGAGGAAGTTCGCGGGTGCGCCGGTTGGCGACGCTGCCGGCCCACGAGGCGGCGGCGCTGAAGAGATCGGGATGCGTGAGCGCGAGTCGGAGCGAACCGCCGCCGCCCATCGAGAAGCCGCCGATCACGCGCGATTCGCGGCGGGGGAGCGTGCGGTAGGTTTTATCGATGAGCGAAACGAGCTCCTGGGTGATCATCGTTTCGACGTTGATGCCGGTTTCCGGATTGTCGCGGTAGCCGCTCATGCCGCCGTTGGGGAACACACAGACGGTGGGTGGAATGCGACCGGCGCGGATGAGGCGATCGATGATGCTGGCGAAGCCGGGACCGTCGGCGTTTTCGTTGCCGCCGGCGCCGTGGAGAAAGTAGAGCACGGGGAAGCGGCGGGTGGTGTCGGTCGCGTAGGACGGCGGCAAATACACGGTGTAGCCGACGGTGCGTTGCATCGCCTCGCTGTGGAAATCGTGATGCGAGACGAGGGGATTCGGCTGGGCGGGGATGTTGTTCCAGATGACTTCGCGGCGCGGGCGCGGCGATTCGGCGGGCGCGGGCGCGGGCGGGGATTGAGCGAGAGCGGCGCACGGTATCAGAAAAGCGACTACGGCTAGCCGCATGTGGCGCGGACGTTTCGGAGAGGCGAGGAAGCTCATGGGCGTAAAAAACGAGTCCGAGGAGAAGTGGTTTCGATGGTCTGGCTTTCGAGTGAAAGCGGAAGAAGAGAAGAGAAAAACGGCCGCTCGGTGAGAGCGGCCGTGCGAGCGATTGTGCTGAAAGCTCCGAGCGGCGTTCGTTAGAAGCTGAAGGTGGCGGACAAGCTGTAGGTGCGCGGAGTCGGGAGATAGAACACGTAAGCGACGCCGTTGGTGAGCGGCGGAGTGCGGCTGTCGATCACGGTGGGCTCGGCGCTGGCGACCGGCTGCGGTGTGTCGAAGTTGAACAGGTTGTTCACGTTGAGCTGGAGCCGCATGTTGACGCGTTCGTTGATCTTTCGGTTGTAGGAGAGCCAGCCGTTGGCCGTCGTGTAGGACGGAGCGTAAACGGGTTCGCCGTCGGTGACGACGCGGTAACCGATGACGGATTTGCCGCGGTATTGGACGGCGGAACCGATGCCGAAACCTTTGATGAAGCCGCTGTCGAAGGTGTAATTGCCGGTGAGGTTGGCCATGATCTCGCGGTCGCGGACGGGAGCGCGGCCTTCGGCGCCGAGGTCGTTTCTGAGGACTTCGTCGAGCAGGGGCAGGAGTTGACCGATGGTGAGCGCGCCGTTGGTGGCGATCACGAGCGGAACGGACGAGTTGGCCTCCCAGGTGGCGCGGTGCGCGTTGAGGTAGGCTTGGACGTTGGGCAGCAGATCGCTGTTCGTGGTTTTGGATTTCTTGATGTTGAAGGCGAGGCGGAGCTGACGCGTGGGATTGGCGGTGAGTTCGAATTCGTAGCCCTCGCTTTGCAGGGAGACGGTGTCGTCGCCCTCGGTTTCGATGAGCGAGGAGAACTGGGCGGGGTTGGCGGTGTTGAGCGCCTGCCAGATCCGGTTTGTGAAGCCGCGGTAGTTGCCGTTGACGGAAACGGCCTGACCGACGTCGGCGGTTTCATACCAGGCGAACGAGCTATAGAGTTTGCCGCCGAAGAGGCTGAATTTGACGCCGGCGTCCTTGCCCACGCCGGTGCGGTTGCCGAGCGGGAGGTTTTTATCGGTCTCGTTGAAGAGCTCGCGCGCGGTCTGGACCGCGAAGTTGTCGGCTTCGTTGTAGAAGAGCGAAATGTTCTTCGTGGCGTGGAAGACGATGCCGCGCGTGCTGGTGTTGCCGCCGGTGTCGGTATCCGGACGGGCACGACGATTGTAGCCGGTGGTGAGATTGGTGACCGGATCGAAGACGCGGTCGGAGCCGTAGGTTTTGGTGTCGTCGTGACGGTAGCCGAAAAGCAGCACGACGCGATCGTCCCAGAAGTAGCTGTGCGCGGCCAGGAGGCGGGTATCGAGCTGGTTTTCGGAGTAGCGCCAGTCGTTGCGCAGCCACTCGGCCGTGACGGTTTTGCCGATGACTTGGGGGCGGGAGACGGACGTGCCGAAGATGGGGACGTTGGAGATGGGGTTCTTCTCGAAGTCGAACAATCCGCGGTCCTCGGCGTTCGGGGCGAACGGATCGTAGTAGTTCACGCGCGTGATGGCGTTGGCCGTGTTGAAGTAATCCGCGACGAGGCGGTTGGGGCTGGAGTTGACCTCGCGATAGTCGAAACGATCGACGGTGAACTTTTCCGACGAGACGAGGCCGGCGATGCGGTGGTGGCCGAGGATGCGCGTGGCGAGCGACTCTCGTTTCATGAGTTTGCTGAAATCCAGGTGATACGCACCGGTCGCGCGATACTGGGCGCGCGCATAATCGAAGGTCCGGATCGTCGACCCAGTGGAGGCGATGATGGGCTTGCCGGCCATGGGATTGGCGACGATGCCGGTCTGGTTGCCCTGCGCATCGAACTGCGGCAGGTAGGCGTTGACATCGTAGAAGAGCGAAATGCTGCCGAAGCCGATGGGGTTGGCCCACATGCGGGTTTCATTTTCAAAGCCGGCGGCGAGTTCGAAGGTGAGATCCTCGCCGATGGTTTGTTCGAGATAGATGCCGCCGACTTCGGCGTGCGAATTCGAGCGGGCGCTGGGGCCGACGGGATTTCCGTCGCGCGGAAAACGCGTTTCGTCGAGGACGTTATTGGGCGTGTTGATGATGTTACGCGAACCGATGGAGACGCGGAAGCTCTCGGGGTTGGCGTTGGCGGGATTGCCGGTGAACAGCGCCTGGCCGGCGAGGGGACCGTTCTGGAAATACATCACCTGGTTGTTGCCGATGCGATTGCTGACGTTGGTGCCGAGAGTCTGGCCCCACTGCGTCGGAGTTCCTGCGAGCGGGCTGCCGGCGGCGACCCAGGCGGTGTAGCCGTCCCAGACGGTCCACGGCCGCGGACGGTTTTCGTCGATGTCGATTTTTTCGCCTTCGAGGCGGATTTGAGTTTGGCGGAAGGGACGCCAGGTGCCGGCGAGGGCGATGCCCTTCTTCTTTTGGAATTCGAAATCGCGGTAGCCGTCGGTGTCCTGGGCGAGGAGGTTGACGCGGACGGCGGCTTTGTCGGCGAGCGACAGGTTGTAGTCGAGCGTCGCGCGTTTCTCGCTGTAGCTGCCGGTGCGCAGTTGCACGGAGCCGAAGTCGCGGCCGATGCGGGCGAATTTGGTGGACGTGTTGATGAGGCCGGCGGGTGAAGCTTCGCCGAAGAGGATGGAGTTGGGGCCGCGAGCGAGGTCGATGCGGTCGACGTTGTAGAGGTCGGCGTTCAGCTGGGTGCGGAAAAAATTGCGGGCGCGTTGGGCGCCGCTGATGCCACGCACGCGGAAGCTGAAGTTATTTTCGGTGGTGGAGTTGCCGGTGGCGTCCATGTCCGGCGCCATGTTCAGGGCGAATTCGACGGTGTCGTTGACGCTGAGCGCGCCGATATCGTCGAGGAATTCCCGGTTCATGACGGAGATGGCGGACGGCGTGTCGCGCAGGTCGCTGTTCATGCGGCTGCCGGCGAGCGTCGACGTGGCGGTGTAGCCGACGTCGCGATCGGTGCGCACTTCGAAAGGAGAGAGGAGAACCACCTCGTCGCGGGATTGTTGTGGGGTGTCTGTTGACGAGGCGACTTGGGCAATAAGCGGCAGCTGCAAGCCCATGGAAAGGGCAACGAAAGCAGCTCCGCGCGTCCACGGGCACGGCTGGGAGGTCATACAATTTTGTAGACTGACGGGGTTTGGGGTTTACCGAGGCCGATCCGTTGCCGGCGCTTCAGTGCGGCGGAGAGTCGCCACATCCGATCTCCTGCTGCAAATGCGTGGTTAGTTTCTCCGGTTAACGTTCGCGCGGCTTGTGGGCGCGGTCTGGAGCGAAGGCATCGTTCCCGCTCTGAATTGACTACCTGAGATTTGCGTGGATGAGTTCCCGTTCTGAATTCACTTTTCACCTGCCGCCGCTTGTTCGCCGGGCGTTCATTCGAGTGGCAGAAATGTGGCACCCACCAATTCCCCAGGCAGTCCGATGAAAATCGTCCATGTAGCGAGCGAGCTGTTTCCTTACGTCAAAACGGGGGGGCTCGCGGACGCGGTAGGATCACTGGCAGTGACGCTGGCGGACAATGGGCATGACGTGGCCGTATTTGTGCCTGGATACAGGGCGGTGCTGGAGCACAAGGATGCGGCGGGGGCGCAGCGGCGGTTGCGGTTGAAGATCGAGATGGGGAACCAGTTTCTGTCGGGCGACGTGCGGGTGTTTTCGCCGCGGAAGAATCTGACGGTTTATCTGATTTGTCGGGAGGAGTTCTTCGATCGGCGGGCGCCTTATGGGAATGGGGAGCGGGATTTCGAGGACAACGCAGACCGGTTTATCTTTTTCTGCAAAGGCGTGGTGGAAACGCTCCGGCTGGGGGATTTGCAGGCGGACGTGGTGCATGTGCACGACTGGCAGGCGGCGCTGTTGCCGCTGATGTTGCGTGATGCGGAGCGGCGGCAGGGCGTGACGCTCGCGATGCGGACGATTTTCACGATTCACAACATCGCGTTTCAGGGGATTTTTCCGCGTGGCGTGTTTTGGCGGATGAATCTGCCGGAGGAGCTGAACAGCGTGGACGGGTTGGAGTATTACGAGCAGGTGAGCTTCATGAAGGCGGGGATCTTGTTTGCGGATCGCGTGACGACGGTGAGTCCGCGGTATGCGCAGGAGATCCAGACGCCGGAGTTTGGGTGTGGATTGGAAGGCGTGGTGCAGACGCGCGCGGACGACATGGTCGGATTGTTGAATGGCGTGGATACGAACGTGTGGAATCCGGCGAGCGATTCGCTGCTGCCGATGCGGTATTCAGCGGGGAACATGGCGGGCAAGGCAGCGTGCCGGGCGGAGCTGTTGAAACGATGCGGGATGGACGCGGAGTTTGCGGGGCCGATTTTTGGGATCGTCGCGCGGCTGACGGAGCAGAAAGGCGTGGATCTGGTGCTCGCGAACCAAGACTTCTTTTTGAAGGAAGACTGCCGGTTGGTGGTGCTCGGCACGGGTGAGAAGAAGTATCAGGAAGCGATGCAGGCGCTCGCGGTGCGGGCGCCGAAGAAGGTGTCGCTGACGGCGAAACTCGATGAGGCGATGAGCCATTTGGTGGAGGCGGGCAGCGATTTTTTCCTGATGCCGTCGCTGTTCGAGCCGTGCGGATTGAATCAGATGTATTCGCAGATCTACGGCACGGTGCCGATCGTGAGCCGGGTGGGTGGATTGGCGGATACGGTGATCGATGCGGATGAGAACCCGGCGGAGGGCACGGGGATCATGTGCGAGCCCGATGCGGCGTCGCTACGGGCCGCGTTGGGGCGAGCGATGAAGCTCTTTGCCGACAAGCCGCGGTATGCGGCGGTGCAGCAGCGCGGGATGGCGCGGGATTTCAGCTGGAAGAGCGCGTCGGCGGGTTATGAGGAATTGTATCGGGAATCGTTGTAACGTGAACTCGACGGTGAAAAGCGGGAGCAATTAGCGCGGGCGAGCTCGCGGCCCACGACGACCTGCAGCGGATGAGACCGGCGATCGTGTGGTTTCGGCGGGATTTGCGATTGCAGGATAATCCGGCGCTGCATGCGGCGGTGAAGCGGGGCGGGGCGGTGGTGCCGGTGTTTGTGTGGGATGAGGAGACGGACGGACGCCGGCGGGCGGGAGCGGCGTCGCGATGGTGGCTGCGGCGGACGCTGGCGGCGTTGGAAGCGGCGCTGCGCGGACGGGGATCGCGGCTGGTGATGCGGGAAGGCAATGCGCGGGCGGTGTTGCGGGAGCTCGTGGAGGAAACGGGGGCGGCGGCGGTGTATTGGAATCGTGGTTACGAGCCGGCGGTGGTGGCGTGGGACGCGAAGATCGAGGTCGAGTTTGCGGCGGGCGGGTTGGACGCGCGGAGTTTCAATGGATCGCTGCTGCACGAGCCGCGGGACGTGGCGAACAAGCAAGGGCGGCCGTTTCAGGTGTATTCGCCGTTTTGGCGGACGTGTTTGACGCGAGCGGTGGCGCCGCCGGTGAAGCTCGGGGCGGGCGAGCGGTTGAAGGCGCCGGAGCGTTGGCCGGAGTCGCGAGCGGTGGAGGCGGTGGTGTTGTCGGACGAGCGTGAGGGGTTTGGTGAGACGTGGACACCGGGTGAGGCAGCGGCGACGAAACGGCTGCGGGAGTTTGTGGCGAAGGGGATCGATGGGTATGACGAAAGGCGGGATGTGCCGGCGGAGGATGGGACGTCGCGGCTGTCGGCGGCGCTGCATTTCGGCGAAATTTCACCGCGGCAGATTTGGGCGGCGGTGAAGGAGCGGGCGAAGGAAAGCGGCGTGTTTCCGCCGAATCGAGGGGCGCAGGTTTTCTTGGCGGAGATCGGCTGGCGCGAGTTTGCGCATCATCTGCTGTATCATTTTCCGCATACACCAGAGCGGCCGCTGCGGGAAGAGTTCGCGGGTTTTCCGTGGGCGGAGGATCGGGGCGGGGTGAAGTTGCGGGCGTGGCAGCGGGGCGAGACGGGTTATCCGATCGTGGATGCGGGCATGCGGCAGCTGGCGGAAACGGGATGGATGCACAATCGTGTGCGGATGATCGTGGCGTCGTTTCTCGTGAAGCATCTGCGGCTGCCGTGGACAGCGGGCGCGGCGTGGTTTTGGGAGACGCTTGTGGATGCGGATCTGGCGAACAATACGCTCGGATGGCAGTGGAGCGCGGGGTGCGGGGCGGATGCGGCGCCGTATTTTCGGATTTTCGCGCCGGTGTTGCAGGGGCGGAAATTCGATGCGCGTGGCGAGTATGTGCGGCGATGGGTGCCGGAGTTGGCGAAGGTGCCGGCGAAGTTTGTGCATGCGCCGTGGGAGGCGCCGGTGGAGGTGTTGAGAGAGGCAGGCGTGGAGTTGGGGAGAGATTATCCGCGTCCGATCGTGGAGCATACGGCGGCGCGGAGAGAGGCGTTGGAGGCGTTCGAGAAGATGCGGGCGGGGCGGAGGGGAATTTAATCCTAACCACGGATGGACGCGGATGGACACGGATGCAGAGGCGGAGAGGTGGTGGGGAACCACGAAGGGACACGAATGAACACGAATGGAGGGGCGGAGCGGGGAGGGAGTTTTTGGATACGATGAAGGAGTTGAGAAAAGTTTTGGTGGCGGGAGGCTCGGGGCTGATTGGGACGGCGCTGAGGCGAGAGCTGGCGGCGCGCGGGTGGAACGTGATGCGATTGGTGCGAAGGGAGGCGAGGACGGCGGAGGAGGTGAGTTGGGAACCGGCGCGGGGCGAGATGATGCGAGGGGTGATGGAGGAAGTGGACGCGGTGGTGAATTTGTCGGGGGAGAACGTGGGAGCGGGACGTTGGACGCCGGCGAGGAAGGAGGCGATTTTGCGGAGTCGAGTGGACGCGACGCGGACGTTGGTGGAGGCGATGCGGCGGGCGCAGAAGAAGCCGGGCGTGTTGGTGAATGCGTCGGCGGTGGGGATTTATGGGGATCGCGGCGACGAAGTGCTGAGCGAAGGGGCGAAGAAGGGAGAAGGATTCTTGGCGGAGGTTTGTCGGGCCTGGGAGGCGGAGGCGCAGGCGGCGGAGCGGGAAGGAGTGCGGGCGGCGATTTTGAGATTGGGCGTGGTGCTGGCGAAAGAAGGCGGGGCGCTGGCGAAGATGTTGCCGGTGTTTCGTGCGGGGATCGGTGGAAAGGTTGGGAGCGGGAAGCAGTGGATGAGCTGGGTGAGTTTGGACGATGCGGTGGCGGGACTGCGGTGGGCGGTGGAGGAGGAGCGGGCGGCGGGGGTGTTCAATCTTGCGGCGCCGGCGCCGGTGCGGAACGAGGAGTTCACGAAGACGCTCGGGCGGGTGTTGAAGCGGCCGGTGGTGATGCCGGTGCCGGCGGTCGTGGTGAAAGCGGTGTTCGGGCAGATGGGAGAGGAGGCGTTGCTGGGAAGTCAGCGGGCGATGCCGGAGCGGTTGTGGGCGGCGGGCTTTGAGTTTCGGTATGCGGAGCTGGAGGGAGCGTTGCGGGCGACGCTCGGTCGCTGAGGCCGAGTGAAATCAGGCTTTCCAAACGCGGGCGGCGGCCTACGTTGGGCCGCTACTTATGCAGAAAACGTTCGTTATTTTTAAGCCCGATTGCATGGAGAAACGCCTGGTGGGCACCGTGCTCAGCCGCTTCGAAGCCGCGGGTTTCGACGTGGTCGGTTGCAAGATGGTGCGCCTCGCGCCGGAAGTGTTGCGCGAGCATTACGCGCACGTGGCGGACAAGCCGTTTTATCCGGAGATCGAGGGCTTCATGAGCTCGCGTCCTGTGATCGTGCTGGCGCTGCAGGGCGAGAACATCGTGCAGAAAGTGCGCGATCTGCTCGGACCGACGGATTCGCGCAAAGCGCCGAAGGGAACGATCCGCGGCGATTTCGGCACGGAGATGATGAAGAACGTCGTGCACGCTTCTGACAGCGACGAGAACGCGAAGATCGAGCTGGCGCGGTTCTTCAAGCCGGGGGAGTTGTTCGCGTAAAGGCGGACGAAGCTCGAAAGAAGTTTCGAAGGAAGGAAGCCCGTCGGTTTCGGCGGGCTTTTGCTTTTTCGTGAGGTGTGGAGGATGGCGGACGGTGGGGCGAAACGCTCACGCGTTCCGCTACGAGATGGGTGTGACTTTCAGAGAGGGCTGGCGTCGGGCGGGGAGAGACGATTTGTTCGCGAAACCCAATCCCCATGAAACGTATTACCTCTTGTTTGCTGATCGGTGTGCTGGCGGTGTCGACGGCGGAAATCGGTCAGGCGGCGGAAAAGACGGCGGCGACTTCGGCGCAGGCGTCATTTGCGATTCCGGCAACGGACGAGGGGCTGCCGGGCGCGGGGCCGATTCGGCGGTATGACTGGTTCAAGGGACTTTGGCAGTCGCGGCGGAGTGCGTGGGCGAAGCGGGTTGATCAGGATCAAGGAGCGATCGTTTTCCTGGGTGATTCGATCACGCAAGGATGGGGCGATCATTTCCAAAGTTTGTTTCCAGGTGTGAAGGTGGCGAACCGCGGTATTGGCGGCGACACTACGCGCGGGGTGCTGATCCGGATGAAGGAGGACGTGCTCGCGGTGAATCCGAAAGGCGTGGTGTTGTTGATCGGCACGAACGATCTCGACGAGTGGGCTTCGCCGGAAATCGCCGCGGGGAACATGAAGCTGATCCTCGCGGCGTTGAATGAGCACAATCCGAAGATGCCGGTTATCCTCTGCAACGTGATGCCGAGTGCGGTGAGCATGCGGAGGCCGAAGGCGCAGATCGAGAAGATGAACCAGCTCTATTTCGCGCTTGTGAAGGATCTGCCGCAGGTGACGGTGCTGGATACGTGGGCGCTGTTTGCGGATCCGAAAGGCGATGCGAAGGAGGATGAGTTTCCGGATTTGCTGCATCCGAATGCGATCGGCTATGCGAAATGGGAGAAGGCGCTGCGGCCGGTGATGGAAGCGACGGGGATGATCGAAGCGTGGCCGGATGATTTCAAACCGGAGCCGGGTTTCGTGAGTCTTACGAACGGCAAGGACCTGAGCGGTTGGGGCTACAAAGGGCAGCCGGCGTTCGATGGGAAGACGCTGAGCGACGACGGGAGGTATCTCGCAAAGAACGGTCGGTTGATCGCGACGGTCGCGCGGGTGGCGCAGGACTATAAAACGCTGTGGACGACGAAGACGTTTCCGAAGGATTTCGAGCTGCGGCTGGAATTTCGCGCGAGCCCGAACGCGGATAGCGGGGTGTTTGTAAGGGCGCCGCAACTACAGGTGCGCGATTATCACATCGCGGGACCGTATGTGAATTTGAGGAATTATCGTCCGCTGGAGTGGAACGAGATCGTGGTCGTGGTGAAAGGCGGGCTCGCGCACTGCACGTGCAATGGCGAGGTGTTGATCGATGCGATGCCGGTGCCGGCAGATGGGCCGATCGGGTTGGAGAGCGATCGGGGGCAGATGGAGTATCGGCGGATTCGGGTGAAGGAGTTGTGAGGTGGGCGGAATTGAACCACAGAGAACGCAAAGAGCGGAGAGAGACGGCGGGCGGTTGGACACACCCCGCCCTTCGGGCACCCCTCTTTTTAGAGGGGAGCTTTGGTGGGCGAAGGAGCAGGGTGGTTTGTAAGGGGTGCGGCGCGTTGGGACAACGCGCCCTACCTTTGGCTTTCGGCGGCTTTGCCTAGCTCGAGGAGGCGGGCGATGCGGTCGACGTCGTAGACGCAGCCGTTCCAGCTGCCGCCGCTGGCGTCTTGAAGCGCGGCCCAGAGACGGGTGTCGTCGGGGAGGCGTTCGTCGCAGCGGAGGTCGGGATGACGCGGGCGGGCGAGGAAGTCTTTTTCGTCGATGTTGATCACGTCGGCGGTGCCGATGAGGTTCACCGAATCGATGTGAAGGCGGATGGTGTCGCCGTTGCGAACTTTGCCGATGGGACCGTCGGCCCAGGCTTCGGGGCTGGCGTGGCCGATGCACGCACCGGTGGAGACGCCGGAGAAACGGCCGTCGGTGAGGAGGGCGATCTTGTGGCCGTCCTTCACGTATTTGAGCGCGGACGTGATTTGATAGGTTTCGGGCATGCCGACGCCGGGGCCGATACCGATGAGGACCATGATGTCGCCGGCTTTGACCGAACCGCTTTTGATCGCAGCGATAGCGGAGTTCTCGCTGGTGAACACGCGCGCGGGGCCCTCGTGGTGGTAGATGCCGTTGGTGTCGAGGCGCTCGGGAAGAATCGACGTGCTCTTCACGAGTGCGCCTTCGGGGGCGAGATTGCCGCGGAGGAAGGTGACGGTGCTCTTGAGGCCTTTCTCGCGCGCGCGGGCGGCGGGCATGATGACATCGAGCGGATCGATACCGTCGAGCTGCGTGAGTTTTTCGCGGAGGCGGCGCCGACGCTCGGAGGATTCCCACCACTCGAGGTTTTCGCCGAGGGTGCGGCCGGTGACGGTTTTCGCGTTGAGCTTGAGCAGGCCGAGTTCGCGGAGGTGGAGCATCATCTCGGGGACGGCGCCGGCGAGATAGACCTGCACGGTGGCGAAGTGGCGGGGGCCGTTGGGGAGCGAATCGACGAGACGCGGGACGGAACGGTTGATGCGCGTCCAATCGTGAACAGTGGGGCGCGTGAGACCGGCGGCGTGGGCGATCGCGGGGATGTGAAGGACGAGATTGGTCGAACCGCCGACGGCGGCGTGGGCGACCATGGCGTTGTGAATCGAGTCGTCGGTGAGGATGTCGCGCGTGGTGAGTCCGGCGGCGTCGAGTGACATCACGGCTTTCGCGGAGCGGCGGGCGATGTCGCGCCAGATTTCGGATCCAGACGGCGCGAGCGCGGCGTGAGGGAGCGAAAGACCGAGGGCTTCGGCGATGACTTGGGACGTCGCGGCGGTGCCCATGAATTGGCAACCGCCGCCCGGGGAGCCGCAGGCGCGGCAGCCCATTTCGGCGGCGTGCTGGAGAGAGATTTCGTCGCGGGCGAAACGGGTGGCGAGGGTTTGGACCTTGCCGGTGTCTTCGGCTTCTTCGGCGAGGAGCGTGACGCCGCCGGGGACGAGGATTGTTGGAAGGTTGTGCGTGCCGGCGAGCGCCATGAGCATGGCGGGAAGTCCCTTGTCGCAGGTGGCCACACCGAGCACGCCGCGACGGGAAGGGAGCGAGCGTATCAGGCGGCGGAATACGACGGCGGCGTCGTTGCGATAGGGCAGCGAGTCGAGCATGCCGGCGGTGCCGTTGGTGCGGCCGTCGCACGGATCGCTGACGTAGCCGGCGAAAGGAATCGCGCCGGCGGCGGAGAAGGTGCGCGCGGCTTCCTCCATGAGGAGACCGACTTCCCAGTGGCCGGTGTGATAGCCGAGCGCGATCGGCGAGCCGTCGGGGGACCGGATGCCGCCTTGGGTGCTGAGGACGAGGAATTGTTTACCGAGGAGAAGTTTTGGGTCCCAACCCATGCCGGCGTTCTGGGTCCAACCGAAAAGCTCGCCGGAACTCATCGCGCGCAGGCGCTCGGGTGTGACGGGGAGCTGGCCGGAGGGGCCGGGCGCGGTGGTGCGCAGGGTGTAGATGGAGTCGTTGGCGGAGTCGAAGATGGGGTCGGTCATGGAGGAGAAGAAGATCCAAGCTCCAAGATCCAAACTCCAGAGAATGTCCAAGCACCAATGTTCAACTGGAGTTTGGAGCTTGGAGGTTCTTTGGAGCTTGGTGCTTGGATCTTGGAGCTTCTGTTCGCGTTAGCGAACGGCGTCGCGGGTGTAGTTGTTGTCGACGAGGCGCAGCAGGTTGAGCGGGTTGGCGTTTTGGAGCTCCGCGGGCAGGTGCGAATCGGGGAAATTTTGATAACAGACAGGACGCGCGAAACGGTAGATCGCGGCGGTGCCGACGGAGGTGAAGCGGACGTCACTGGTGGCTGGATACGGGCCGCCGTGGTTCATGGCGGCGCAGACTTCGACGCCGGTGGGGAAGCCGTTGATGAGGAGACGACCGGCTTTGGTTTCGAGCTCGGTGAGCAGATCGCGGGCTTGGTCGAGGTCGGCGGGCGTGCCGTGGACCGTCGCGGTGAGCTGGCCTTCGATGGTCGCGGCGCAGGCGGCGAGCTCGGTTTCGCTTTCGGCGATGATCACGAGGGTGAACGGGCCGAAGGCTTCGGTGGCGAGCTCGGGGTGCTTCAGGAAGTTGGCGGCGGTGGTGGTGGCGACGCTGGCTTGCGTGGCGGTGCCTTTGCCGCCGGGGGCGGCGACGCCTTGGGCGACGGAGGACACACCGGAGATGGCGGTGACTTTGTCGCGGTTCTTGACGAACGCTTCCTGAATCCCGCTGGTGAGCATCGTGCCGCAGGGCGCGGCGGCGACGGCTTCGGCGAGTTTTTTCAGGAACGCGTCGGTGTGGGCGCTGCGCACGGCGAAGACGAGGCCGGGCTTGGTGCAGAATTGTCCGACGCCGAGCGTGAACGAGCCGGTGAGGCCCTGCGCGATCGCGGCGCCGCGTTCCTCGATGGCGCCGGCGAGCAGGAACACGGGGTTCAGGCTGCTCATTTCGGCGAAAACGGGAATGGGATGCGGGCGCGCGGAGGCGGCATCGAAGAGCGCGCGGCCAGCGGTGGTGGAACCAGTGAAACCGACGGCGGCGGTCGCGGGATGTTTGACCATCGCGATGCCGACGGTGGAGCCGTCGCCGTGGAGCATCGAGAAGACGCCAGCGGGAAGACCGCACGCGGCGACGGCTTTGGTGATGGCGCTGCCGACCATTTCGGCGGTGCCGGCGTGGGCGCGGTGGGCTTTCACCGCGACGGTGCAACCGGCCGCGAAGGCGGACGCGGTGTCGCCGCCGGCGACGGAGAACGCGAAGGGGAAATTGCTCGAGCCAAAGACGACGACGGGGCCGAGCGGGCGGAGCATGCGACGGATGTCGGGGCGCGGAAGCGGCTGGCGATCGGGGAGGGCGCGATCGATGCGGGCATCGACCCACGAACCCTCGCGGACGAGTTGCGCGAAGAGGCGGAGTTGTCCGGTGGTGCGGGCGCGTTCGCCGGTGAGGCGGGCCATGGGCAGGCCGGTTTCGGCGTGAGCACGTTGGAGGAGCGCGTCGCCGAGCGCTTCGATTTCGGCGGCGATCGTATCCAAAAGTTTGGCACGCTCGGCGGCGGGTTTGTTGCGATAGATCGCGAAGGCGGCGGCGGAGGCGTCCATCGCCTGCTGCACCTCGGCGGGCGAGGCGGAGTGGAAGGCGGGTTCGAGGTCTTCGCCGGTGGACGGGTTGGCGGCTTGGAAGGTTTTGCCGCCGGTCTGGCCGAGGGCGCCGGCGATGTAGCTTTTTCCGTGGAGGGACATGATCAGGCGATGGTGTTGATGAGGGTGCCGACGGGTTCGATGGTGATGCGGACCTCGTCGCGGCTGCGGAGCGTGAAGTTGTCGGGCGGGACGATGCCGGTGCCCGTCATGAGGAAGCAGCCGTGCGGGAAAGTCTGGTCGCGGTAGAGCCATTCCGCAAGGGACGGAAGCGGGCGTTTGATGCGGCCGACGGTGGTTTCGCCGGAAAACGCGGTGGCGCCGTCGCGGAGGATTTCGAGGCGGATGGCGGTGTCGGCGGAGGGCAGGTCGGGCGTGACGACGATGCACGGGCCGATCGCGGAGGAGCCGGCGTAGACTTTGGCCTGCGGGAGGTAGAGCGGATTTTCGCCCTCGATGTCGCGCGAGGACATATCGTTGCCGACGGTGAAGCCGAAGATTTTGCCGGAGGAATTGATCGCGAGCGTGAGCTCGGGCTCGGGGACGTTCCACTTGGAGTCGGCGCGGATGCGGACATCGCGGCCGGGAGCGGCGGTGCGAAGGGCGTTGCCTTTAAAGAAGAGTTCGGGGCGGTCGGCGGAGTAAACGCGGTCGTAGAACGTGCCGCCGCCGGCGTCTTTGGATTCTTCCATGCGCGCGGTCATGCTGCGCAGGTAGGTCACTCCGGCGGCCCAGATTTCCTGAGAGGCGATGGGCGCGCTAAGTTCGGTAGGAGCCGAGGCGGGCGTGCCGGAAGAAAAGGCGGCGGCGATGGCGGCGTGGGGATCGGCGGCGGAGAAGAGAGCGTCGATGGTGAACGACGCAGGCGCTTGGCGATATTGTCCGGCGGATTCGAGAACGAGGCCGGACGCAGTGGCGAAGAGGCGGATGGGGGTGGGCATTGGTCCGGCTAGTCGAACCAATGTGGGCGGAGGTGACAGCTTTTATTTTGGCCGTCTCTCACGCTGCTGCGCGCCAACTATTGACCGGCTCTTCTACCGAGGAGAAAGCACGAAGGATGCTATCGGCCGGATCGTGTGGCTGGGGGCGGTCGAATCTTTCGATTACAACACGGGGAGGATCTCGATGGCGTTAACCTTGGGGTTTTCGACCTGGTGGTGGAAGTCGATGGAAAGGGTGCCGGAAGAGACGGTTTCCGAGGATTGAAGGACGAGCACGCGATTTGGGCCGCCGGCGGCGGAGTAGATGTCGATGTTCTCGAAACGGACGTGGCCTTGAATACCGACGTCGAACACGCGTTCGCCGGGTGCGCTGGTGTTGACGTAGGTCTCGGCCAGGTAGAGACGGACGAGGTAGTCGCCGTTCGGGACGTCGAAAGAGTAGTTGAGCTCGGGTGGGGCGGAAGGATCGTAGCGTTCCGTGCGGAAAAGAGTTTGGTCGCTGGTGCCGGCAACGGTCAGCGTGGAGGACCACGTTTTGGCGGTGCCGGTGTTGTAGCCGGTGTCGGCGGACCAGGTTCGGCCGAGCGTGTCGACGTAGGTGGGGCCGCCGGCGTTGACGCGGAGTGCAGCGGGTGGCTCGCCGCCGGAGGCGGTGGCGATCGAGGCGGAACTGGGAGCGGATGAATTGCCGGCGGCGTCGCGGGCGATGACGGAGTAGTTGTAAGTGGTCGCCGCGGAGAGGCCGGTGTCGGTGAACGTCAGGCCGGTAACGGTGGTGACAGGCGTGCCGTTCCGGAGTATTTGATATTCGGTTACGCCGACGTTGTCGGTGGCAGCGGTCCAATTGAGTTTCACGCTCGTGGCGGTGACGTCGGAGAAGGTCAGCGTGCCCGGCGCGGAAGGCGGTTGGGAATCGGCGGGAGGGGTGGCGGTGGCGGGGACGATCTCGATCGCGTGGACGCGCGGCAGATTCACCTGCGGGATGAAGCGGATCGAGATTTGGCCGTTGGTGACGGTGGTTTCCTTTTCGAGGGTGAGGGCTTTGTTGCCGCCGCCGGCGAGGACGAAGATGTCGACATCGTCGAAGGCTCGCTGGTTTTGAATGTCGACGTCGAAGACGCGTTTGCCGGGCGCCTTGTTGGTGCCGCTGGTTTCTGCCGTCAGAAGCCGGACGAGGTAGATGCCGTTCGGGACGTCGAAGGTGTAGATGAGGTCCGGCGTGGTGGGCTTGTCGTCGAAGCGAAGCGTCTTGAAGAGCTGCGGATCGGGCGTGCCGGTGACGGTAGCGGAGTCGGTGGAAGACTTGCCGGTGTTGTATCCAAAATCGGCAGACCACGTGTTGCCGGCAGAGTCGGTGTAAGCGGGACCGCCCGCGTTGACGCGGATGCTGGGAAGAGAGCCGCCGACCGCGGGGGTGGCGACGTTGCCGGTGCGAGGTGGCGAGACGTTGTCGGCGGCGTCGAAGGCGACGATCGAGTAGGTGTAGTTGGTGGATGGGCTGACGGTGGTGTCCGTGTAGCTCGTGCCGCTGACGGAGCCGAGGACGGCGCCGTTGCGGGAAACCACGTAGCCGATCACGCCGACATTGTCGGTGGCCGCGGGCCAGCTCACGGTGACGCTGGAAGGCGTGACGTCGCTGAACGCGAGCGGACCGGGCGTGGTGGGCGGCTCATCGTCCGCTGCGTCGAGTGAGAGGATCTCGAGCGCGTGGATGCGCGAGACGTTGACCTGCGGGATCAGCTTGATGGCGATCTGGCCGTTGGTGACTTCGGCTTCGGATTCGAGGACGAGCGCTTTGTTGCCGCCGCCGGCGAGGACGAAGATGTCGACGTCGTCGAACGCGCGGATGTCCTGAATATCGATGTCGAAGATGCGTTTGCCGGGCGCCTTGGCGGAGCCGCTCGTTTCGGCCATGTGGAGGCGGACGAGGTAATTGCCGTTGGGCACGTTGAAGGCGTAAACGAGATGCGGGGTGGCAACGTCGTCGAAGCGCAGGGTCTTGAAGAGTTGCGGATCGGGCGTGCCGGTGACGGTGGCGGAGTCGGTGGAGGACTTGCCGGTGTTGTATCCAAAATCGGCAGACCACGTGTTTCCGACCGAGTCCACGTAGGTGGGGCCGCCGGCGTTGACGCGAATGGCGAGATTGGGTGCGGGCGGCGCGGGATCGGTGGTCACTGAGCCCGTGCGCGCGGTGGAGACATTGCCCGCGGCGTCGACGGCGACGACGGAGTAGGAATACGTGGTATTGCTGGCGACGGTGGAGTCGGTGAACGACAACGTTGCGGTGGTGCCGATCTGAGTGCCGTTGCGCGAAACGCGATAGGCGGTGACGCCGACGTTGTCGGTCGACGCGGTCCAACCGACGGTAACGCTGGTCGCGCTCACGTTGGTGAAGGAAAGCGGCCCCGGTTGGGTGGGCGGTTGGGTGTCGCTGGGCGAGCCGCCGGTCGGGATGATTTCGATGGCGTTGACCTTCGGATTTTCGACCTGGTGGAGGAAGGTGATCGTCAGCTGACCGGACGAGACGGTGACGGTTTTCTCGAGGGCGACGGCGATATTGGCGCCGCCGGCGCGGACGAAGATATCGACATCTTCGAAAGCGCGCGCGCCCTGGATATCGACGTCAAAGACGCGCAAGCCTGGGCCGGAGGTATTCGCAAACGTCTCGGCCATGTGGAGGCGAACGAGGTAGGTGCCGTTCGGGACGTTGAGACTGTAGGAGAGCTCGGGACTCGGCGCGGGATCGTAGCGTTCGCTGCGGAACAGCACGGGATCGCTCGTGCCGCTAACGGTTAGCGTGTTGGGCCAAGCCTTGGCCGTGCCCGTGTTGTAGCCGGTGTCGGCGGCCCAGGTGTTGCCGAAGCTGTCGGTGTAGGAGCCGCCGCCGGCGTTGATGCGGATGGCGTTGGGCGTCGGCGTGCTGGCGGTGGTCACCGTGCCGGTGCTGGCGGTGGAGGCATTGTTCACGGCGTCGACGGCGACGATCGAGTAGGCGTATTCGGTATTTGGCGACAGACCGGTGTCGGTGAAGGTGAGGACGGTGACGGTATCGAGCAGCACGCCGTTGCGGGAAACGCGATAGCCGGTGACGCCGACGTCATCGGTCGCGGCGGTCCAGGTGAGCGTGACGGAGCTGGGGGTGACGCTCGAGAATACGAGCGGTCCGGGTGCGGAGGGCGGCGTGGTATCGTCGCCGGACGGTTCGAGCGTGGTGGCGCTCAGCGTGGCGGGATTCGAGAGATTCCCGGCGGCGTCGCGCGCGCGGACCTCGTAGGTGTAGGTCGTGTTGGCGGCGAGGCCGGTGTCGGTGAACGACAAGCCGGAGACAGTCTGGACGACGATGCCGTCGCGAGAAATCTGATACCCGGTGACGCCGACGTTGTCGGTGGCTTCGTCCCATTCGAGGCTGATGGCACTCGCGGTGATGTTGACCGTGTGGAGATTGCCGGGGGTGGACGGCGGAATGTCTTCGGCGGGCGGGAGCGCGATGACTTTGATGGCGTTGACCTGGGGATTGCCGGTGACGCGGCCGAAGTGAATGTTGAGCTGGCCGTCGCTGACCGACGTGGTCGTGGTGGCGATGACAGCGGTGAACGGCGCACCGGCGCTGGCGAAGATGTCGAAGTTGTCGAGGGCGAGCGTGCCTTCGAGCGAGACGTCGAAGACGCGTTTGCCGACGGCGGCGTTGGCGGTGTCGTTTTCGGCGAAGAAGAGCTGCACCTCGTAGTCGCCGTTCGGGACGTTGAAAGAGTAGATGAGATCGGGTGCGGCGGACTGGGAGTCGAGGCGGCGGGTTTTGAAGATCGTGTCGTCAACGGTGCGATCGATCGACTGCGTGGTGCTCGACGTCATGCCGGTGTTGAAACCGTTGTCGGCGGCCCAGGTGGCCCCGAAGCTATCGACAAACGACGGACCGCCGACATTCACGCGAAGCGCCACGGTGCCACGGGAAATCGTGGTGGCGGACGTGGTGGCGGCGGGGGAGGTGTTGCCGGTCGGATCGCGAGCGACGACCGAGTAGTTCACGGCGGTGCCGGGATCGAGGCCGATGTCGGTGTAGTTAAGTCCCAATACGGTGGTGAGGAGCGCGCCGTTGCGGAGGACGTCGTAGGCGACGACGCCGACGTTGTCGGTGGACGCCGACCAGCTGAGCGAAACGCTGCGCGACGTCACGCTCGACGCGGCGAGATTGCCGGGAGCGGTTGGCGGCTGGGTGTCACCGCCGGTGAACGTCGGATCGTAGCGTGCGATGAGCGTGCGCGAGGCAGGGCCCTTGATTCCGCCGGAGGCGAGGGTGGCGGTGATCAAGTTGTAGCCGGCCTTGAGCTCGGTTTGGGTGAGCGTGACGGGGATGTCGACGTAGCCCGGTTCGGCGATGACGGCGGACTTTTCGGTGACCTTGATGACGGTGTTGGTGTCGTAAGGCTGAACGTTGTAGCCGCCGCCGGGGACGCCGCCGAGGTAGAGACCGGATTCGAGGATGACGAGCGAGACGTTGAGGCCGGGCGGGCCGAAGACGCGGACGGTTTGGGCTGCCTGGTTGGTGGTGAACGGCGATGTCTGGCCGATGATGGCGATGGAAGGCTGTGGCGGTTGGTCGGCGCGCAGCCAGCCGTAGGAGCCGTCGACGCTGTTTTCGATGCGGCTGAGACGCGTGCGGAACGTGGAGCCGTCGTTGAAGGTGACGGTCGCAGTCGCGCCGGCGAGCTCGAGGCCGGAGACGCTGGCGGAATCGCGTTCGCCGGGTTGGGCGACGCCCTTGACGTTGTTGGGATCGATATCGATGGAGAACGTGAAGACTCCGTTCACCGGGAAGGCGGAGAAGTCCATCGTAACCGCGTCGAAGCCGTCGTTGGCATCGACGCCGTTGTGCGGCTGAGTCGCGCTGCCGCTGGCGAGAACGACGCCGCCGGTGGCGCTGTTGGGGGTAAAGTTTTTGGCGACCGGATCGCCGGCGGCGCCATTGGTATCGAAGACGAGATCCGGCAGGACGGACGTGCTGATATCGATGTGAACGTGTTGGATCTGTTGGGCGCCGGTGGAGAGGTTTTCGATCTTGAATGAGCCGGTGTTGAACGTGCTGGACGTCGCCATGTTGGAGCCGGTCGGATCGACCGTGATCTTGGCGATGGCGGTGGAGGAGATCGGTGAGACGTCGAAGTAGTCGAACGTGGCGGGGAATGCCGGATCGCTGCTGCCGCGGTTGGCGAATGCGCCGATGGCGAGCGGGCTGGGGCCGGCGATGGCGTCGAGGAGCAAGCCCTCGACGGAAATAGGCGAACCGAGGGCGGTGAGAGCGGCTTCGCCTTCGAGCTGATAAAGCGGAAGGACAGTGCCATTGATCGGATCGATCTGGAAGAAGACGTCGACGATCGAGGACGCGTCGAGTTGCGGGAAAGGATAGATGGTTTCGGCAACAATGACGCCGGCGGATTCGTGCACGACCTCGATGCCGCCGGCGCCGTTGTTGGCGTGGAGCGCGATGGAGACGTAGTTGTCCTGATCGCCATTGCCGACGTAAACGCCCTGTCGTTGCGAGCCGGTGGGCGTGCTGCTGAAGAACGGGCCCGCGAGCCGGATGCTGACGAGGTAAGGTGCGGTGTAGGCGTTGGACGGGATGGCGAAGTGATAGGCGTCCTTTTGCGAGTTGGCGGAGCCGCGCGGAGTGCCGGTGCTGGCTTGGGCGATGGTGAAGAGACCCGCGGTGCCGCCGGCGATGATGTTGTCGGCGCTGCGGCGCTGCAGGTAGTTTTCGCCCGGGTTCATCATGAGCCCGGTAAACCCGACGCCGTAGAAGCCGACGCCGTAGTCGTTGAAGAGCTCGTAGTGGAGCGGGGTGGCGAGGTTGATGCCGTTGAACGGGTCGACGGGAAAACGGTCCTGGAGGTCGGGAATGCCGTCGTTATCGTCGTCGGGATCGAGGAGATCGGAGACGTTGTCGCCGTCGAAGTCGGGTGGACGAATCGCGCCGGAGCACGGATCGGAGTTGTTGGCGATTTCGTCGGCGTTGCTGAAGCCGTCGCCGTCTTCGTCGACATCGAAGGAATTTATGCCCGTGCAATTGGAGCCGCCGGGAGAGTCGAAGTCGGCGGGTTCGAGAATGGTGATCTTGGCGGGCGAGTAGTGGACCACCCAGATCGTGCCGACGAAGGGGGCGCCGTGACCGGGGTCGGGTGCGGTGACATCGAGCGGTTGATTGCCGAAACCGGTGGCGAGGAATTCGACGCCGTTGGTGACGGAGTTGCCGTTTTCGGAGAGGGCGATGCGGAGGAGTTTTCCGTCGTAGCCGGCGGCGATGAGATTGCCCTGCATTTCGCCGCCGAAGTTGGTGGCGACGTATTCGGTGAGGCCGTTGGTGGATTCGGTGTAGGTGAGGAGCGCGCCGTCGGCGACGCCGGGAAGACGGAAGTCGCCCTCGACGGGATTGGCCATGGAGACGGGGACGGCGGGCCAGTCGGAGGTGGGATTGAGGGAGAAGATTTTTTGCGAGCCGGGCGGCAGAGAGGAATCGAAATGGAACCAGCCGGCGCCGGCGGGGTTCGCGCGAAGGGGATTGGGGTGGCCGCGATAGAAGCCTGGCGTGACGCGGTAGAGACCATCCTTGTCGTTTACCTGACCGGGTTCGCCCTCGACGTATTCGTTGGTGACGGTGCCGCCGGGACCTTCGTTTTTCGGATAGCCGCCCCAACCCACGTTGGCGCCGTTATCGAAGGAATACATGCGGCCCTCGCGGCCGGGAGTTTTGGTGATGACGAGATCGTAGGGATTGCGCCAGCCGGGGGAGTAAACTTGGACGGGCCCGCCGGGAACGAGCTTGGCTTGGTTGAGACCGTCGTTGCCGCCGAAGGGATCGTTGACGTCGGAACCGTCGGGATTGTGCGCGCGGGACGGATTGGGATCGTTGAGCGTCGGAAGATCGTAGAGATATTTCTGGCCGTAAGGATCGGTCTTGATCGGAAGCGCTTCGATGGCGGTGAGGTCGATCGAAAGGATGGCGGCGGCGAGGGCGGTTTCGCCCATGTAGGCGAAGTTGATGGAAGGCCCGCCGGCGTTGGTGTTGCCGCCTTGGGCGACGTAGAGCGTGTTGGTGACGGGGTCGAGTTGGAGGCCGTTGTTGGCGTGGTTTTCTTCGGAGCGAGGGAGGCCGCGGACGATGTCGACCTTGGTCCATGAACCATTCACGCGTGTGAGGCGGGAGATGATGCCGGAGTTGGTGTCGAGGTTGAGGTCGTTCTCGCCGCCGCTGCCTCCACCGATGCGAGGATCGCTGGAGCTGACGTAGATGACGGGATTGTTGGCGGTGCCGACGACGAGGATCCCGGTGACCTGGCGCTTGTTCAGTGTGAAGTTGCGAACGCCGCTGTCGTCGTAGTTCGGGATGTTTTTGACGAGGTCGATGTTCTCGGTGGCGGTGACCTGGTAGTTGTTGGGGCCGAGGCGTTGGATTGTGAGGGCTTTGATCAAGCCGTCGACTTGCGAGACGTAGAGCCGGTGGTCGGGGCCAAACTGGAGTGAGGTCGACTGCGTCAACGTCACGCCTTGGAGCTGGCTGAGGGAGAAGTTGTAAGCGGAAGCGGTCGCGGCGGCGAGGAGTGCGCTCACAGCGACCAGGAAGGAGCGGAGATTCATGTGGAGGTAGGTGAAGAACTCAGGAACACCGAATGTTTGGCCCTAGAGACAGGACGGCTCGGTGCATGATCGCCCGGGCGGCCTGCTCTTTTCCCTGATCGGCCGTTCGAGGATGCGGCGGAACTGTCGCGGTCGCGGGAACATCCCAGACGGCGACGCGTAGGGGTGAGAGAGAAGCGCGCGCAATCGAATCGCATCGCGCTGCCACAAAGCAGAGCGCGAAAACCGGAGAAGCGGTAGCGAACCGGCGGGCATGGCCGCGGCGGGAAAATGGAAGTCATCGAAGCTGGTGTGAGAACCCGCGAGGCAGACGGGAGACCGAGGATGCGGTCGCGCGGGCGCGGCGGACGGGGAATGTTCTAACACGGGCGAATCCCCTGGGGTATAAGGCAGGCAACCGCTCGGACCGACCTCAGGGATTCCCTAAGGGGCTATCGGTAAGAAAAAGCCCCGCCGGAAGGTGCGCGCGCAACGGCCTGAGTTGCACGAGGCAGCGTGGTGCGGCACGCCCTTGGGCAGAGCGAAATAGCCGCCGCTCCCTGTGCCTTTCAGGAGACGCGAAGAATGTTCTGCGGCGATGGTCATCGGGCGCTTCGCTTCGCTCGGAGCGACCGAACGAGGTTTATGTGCAGCGGGAAAGCTGCAGCGGCTCCCATCTGGCGCGGTTTCGCGCAGATAGATCCTCGGCGAGAATCTGGTGGATGGTGGCGACGTTGCGGCGGGCGCTGACGAGCGGCTCGCGGGTTTCTTCGAGGGAAATCAGCAGATCGGCCATCGGGCCGCAAAAGCTGTCGAGAAAACCTTCGGGCGCGCAGTCCAGCACACGAGGTTCAGAACCGAGACGATCGGAGCGAAGTGTCAGCGTTTTGCCCCAGAGAGGAAATGTGAGCGTGCCTTGATCTCCTTCGATGCGGACCTCGTTGGCGTTGAGGCCGCCGCGGTGCAATTCGTTGTGAACGATAAGGCCGGTGCCCTCGTTGCCGAAGTCGATGAGACTCGTCAGGAAGTTGTCGGCGGCGAACGCCTGGTCGGGCATGCGGCTGGTGCGGGCGAG
This sequence comes from Verrucomicrobiota bacterium, assembly GCA_023391285.1. GTDB lineage: Bacteria > Verrucomicrobiota > Verrucomicrobiia > Opitutales > Opitutaceae > Opitutus. The sequence goes on along the minus strand of JAEWBF010000127.1, from coordinate 35,025 downwards.
CACGCGCTGGGCGTCGCGGCCCATGAAGCCGCGGACGAGGTCGGCGAGATGGCTGTTCCACTGCACGGTCAGGAAGTCGCGGCACGTGCTGTAGAACGGGTGCTCGGCCAGATCGCGATCCTGCGTTCCATGCAGCTCGATTTTGGCGAAGTAGGGCTGTCCAATCCAACCTGCGCCAATGAGTCCTAGCGCGGCGAAAGGCGCGGGCAGCCAGCGATAGTTCTGACTGACGGCGAAAGGGATGTTGGCGGCGTGAGCCGCGGAGATCATGCGTTCGCAGGCGGCGAGATCGAGGGCGAGGGGTTTTTCGGTGAGGAGCGGTTTGCCGGCGGCGGCGCAGGCGGCGACGATCTCTTCGCGGACGGCGGGCTGGGTGAGGAGTGAAATGACCTGCACGTGTGGATCTTCGATGACGCGGCGATAGTCCTCGTGAAGCGTAGGAATCTTGAAGTCCTGGGCAGCGGCTTCGCGCCGCGCCGGATCGAGATCGGAGGCGGAGACCACGGACCAGCCGGCGGCGTGGTAGGCGGGGAGGTGGGCGCGGGAAATGCCGCCGAGACCAATGACGCCGATGCGCCAGTCGCGGCGTCGGGGGAGAGGCAGTTGGGAAGGGAGGCCGAGCTCCGCGAGTGTGGTGGATTTCATGATACGGGAGAGCGCGGGAGGCTGGGATTGAGGTGGCCTTCGCGTTTGAGGCCGCGCATCGGGCCCTCGGCCCAGAAGTAAACCGTGTCTTCGAGAATCTCGACGACCTCGTGAACATCGCCCATGCGCGTGACGAGCACGTCCTTGGGTTCGAGCGTGTAGTCGATGCCTTCCGAGCGCATGTGCATGCGGCCCTCGATCATGAACACGTATTCGTCGCAGTCGTGAAAATGAGGCTCCGTGAGGTTGCGCTCGCCTTTTTTGAAACGGGCGATGCCCCAATAGGTGAAGTCGTTGGCGGGCTGATTGGCGTTTTTACCTTGGATGATGGGCATGACGAAGCGTGTTGAATGGATTTTTGCGTCGCACACGGCGCATGCTCAAGCAGCATACCATGGACAAAAATGGCATTAGCATGGAAAAAACCATCACGACGGTAAAGGATCTGATCGGCTGGCTGGACCGGCAGAACGTCGTGCCGCTGGTGTTTGCGGAGGCGGATCAAGCGGACGTGTTGCAGACGGAGCCCCGTGCATTGTTGGAGTTGGTGCTGGTGGTGCGGGGGCGGTTTGTCCTGTGGGTGGGAGATCGCGAGCGGCAGTTGGAGGCGGGCGACGTGGCGTGGATCAATGCACATCACGGCAATCGAGCGGAACTGGCGGGCACGGGGGCGAGGTATGCCTGTGTGTCGTTGGAGGTGGGTGGGCGGGCGGAGTTTCGCCGTTGGGGAAAAGCGCCGGTGTTGGAGGTAATGTGCGGGCCAAGTTTGGAATGGAGCGCGAGCGCTTTTGGCGAGGCGGTGCGGTGGCATCGCGCGACGGCGGACCCGCTGCGGACGACAATGTTGAAAGCGGCGTTGATTCGGCTGCTGGGTAATTTGTCGTTAGCGCGCGAGGCGCCGGAAGGAGCGACACGGCCGGGGCGACTGCAGCGCGCGCTAGCGGTGATCGATGCGCGGTCCGCGGACGCGGAGTTGACGATCGAGGACGTGGCGAGAGCGGCGGGGATGTCGAATTCGACGTTGCGACGGATGTTTGTCGAACATCTGAAGATGACGCCGATCGAATATCTGCAGGATTTGCGGCTGGCGCGGGCGCGGGATTTTTTGGCACGGGGAACGTGGGGAGTGAAAGAGGTGGCGGCGAGGGTCGGGTATGCGGATCCGCTCTATTTCTCGAAGGCGTTTCGCCGGAAGTTTGGACGGACGCCGAGCGAAGTATTACGCGGTTGATCGCGCTCGGCCGGCTGAAAGAAGCGCACTTGCTGCTGCGGAGGCTTGGTCGGTGAGCTGCTCGAGCGATCCTGCCGCGAACGGCGTTTGCCAGACGGAGTATTGATCGCGCTCGTAATGTGAACGCGGCGGCAGGTAGCCGGCGTAGCCGTTGGTGACATTCAGAACGAGGATCGGTCGGGGGGCGAGCCGGGCGCGAAGGGTGAATTGGAAATATGAATACGCTTCGTTGGGTTGCGCGAAGAGCAGCGCTTCGCCGATGCGCCAGGTCCAGAGCGGCATGGCGGAGATGGGGCCGTCGCCGACGATCTGGCGAATGGCACGCTTCCGCCAGAGACGTTCGCGGAGCGCGCGGTCGGTGCAGGTGGCGAGAGCGGCTTCGATTTCGGAAATGGACTCGGAAGGTTTGAGGGGAAGCGGGACGTCAACGAGTGAGACGTCCAAGGCTGAAGACGTGGGGGCTGAATAAAGGTGCGCGATGCCGAGCGGGGCGCCGGATTCCACGATCTGGTCGACGACGTGAAGGGCGTCGGGCCAGCTCTCGAGCACGCTGAGCACGGCGTAGCCGAGACGGCGGCCGAGTTGGTCGGCGACAGCGGGATCCTGGCCGTGTTGGACCGCGGTGCCGAGGTCGCCGGATGCGCCCTGGAGGAAGAGGCAAGGAGCGTGAGTGGCGGATTCGACGACCTCGCGCATGGCGCCGGGGAAGTCGGGGGAGAGCAATCGGTTTTGCCACGCGAGAGTGGTGGGATGGCACGCGTAGTTGACGAGCGAAGCGATCGGGCGGCCCGTTTGCGCGTCCTCGACGAAGCCGACGAGGAGCGTGTCGTCGGCGGGCTGGCGGGGATTCCAGGCAACGAGAAAACGCGGTTCGGTCGGATGCGGCAGGTCGCGGTTTTGCGCGACGTTGCAACGACCATAGCGCCACGACAGTCGCGCGGGCGAACGACGAGCGAGCGCCTCGCGCGCGGCGGCGACGAGAAGTTCGCGCAACGTGACGAGATAAGGCTCGATGTGTTCGCCGCCGGGTTTCTGGCGGTCTTCGCGGTAGAGATTGGGGCCGGCGTGGGTATGCGACAACGAGAGCAGGACCCGGGGAGGATCGAGCGAAAAGGCTTCGAGCAGGGCGCGACGGACGAAGGTTTCGTCTTCGCGGCTTTTCCACCAGCCGAGATCGGCAGCGACGAGCAGGAGTGGGGCGGGTCCGCCCGAGGAAGAAAGTGCGAGGACGGTCGCAGTGAGCGGGCGATGAATCCCGTCGGCGACGTCGTGGGCGGCGGCGCCCCAGTTGCGCGCGTTGATGGCGAGCGGCGGTGTGATATCGACGCGAGCGACGCCGATGGAGCCGGTGAACGCGGTGGTGAGCAGCGGATCCGGCGCGGTCATGGGGAACTAAACGGCGTGCACGAGTGAGAGACCGCCGTCGAGGAGGAGCACGGCGCCCGTCATTTGGCGATTGTCGGGGCGGCACAGATACGCCACGCCGTCGGCGACCTCGGTTGGATCGAGGAGCGAGCGAACGGGGACTTCGTCGCGAGCGCGCTCGCGAAAGCCGGGTGTTTGATCGAACAAACGTTTGCTCAGGCCGGCGTCGACGCGGCCGGGCGCGACCTCGTTGACGAGGATGCCGTGCGGCGCGAGCTCGAGGGCGAGGCATTTCATGGCCATGCGTAGGCCGGCTTTGGCGGCGCAGTAGGCGGCGATGTTGGGATGAGGCGCGTGGGCGGCCCAGGAGCCGACGAAGACGATGCGACCGCGTCGACGCGCGGCGAGAAGACGTTTTGCGGCGAGTTGGGCGAGGAGGAATGCGCCGGTGAGATTCACGTTGAGCGTGCTATTCCACGCTTCGGGGGAAGTTTCGAGCGCGCTGCCGAGTTCCACGACGGCGGCGTTGGGAATAATCAGCGTGGGTGGGCCGAGATCGCGGTTGACGCGAGCGAGCCAGGCTTCGGTGGCTTCGACGCTGGAGACGTCGACCTCGGTGTAGTGGAATTTTGCGACGCGGGAGCGGACCTTCGCAGCGGGAAGAACATCGCCGAGGGCGACCTGCGCTCCCTCCGCGTGCAGACGGTGCGCGATGGCGCGACCGATGTCACCCGCGCCGCCGCTGATGACGGCGACCTGGCCGGAGAGCGGGCGAGCACGTTTCATGATGCAAGGGTGCGAAGGTGGAAGTAATCGGCGGGGAGGCCTCGAGCGCCAGGCGTCACGGAAAAGACACTGCCGGCGAGCGGCTGGGCGGTGCGTTCGGAAGGGGAGAGTCCTTCGTGCGAGGTCGTAATGTAGAGCGTGGCAAGGTCAGGGCCGCCGAAAGTGCAGGACGTGACGCGTTTTGCCGGGAGCTGAATCGTGGCGAGCGTGTCGCCGGTTTCGTGATGAATGTGGCGGACGCAACTGCCGTCCCAGAAGGCGACCCACAAGTGTCCATCGGTGTCGATGCACATGCCGTCGGGCAGGCCGTGATCGTCGGGAAAGGAAGCGAGTGTGGAACGGTGGGTGATGTCGCCGGTTTCGGGATCCCAACGGAAACGATCGACGCGATGGGCGAGCGAATCGATGAAGTAGAACTCGCGGCGCACCATGTTCCACGCGAGACCGTTGCTGCAACCGACGTCGCGGAGGACGCGTTGAGGCGGAGAAGAGGGTTTCAGCGAGAAAAGAGAGCCAGGAGGTTGGGCGTCGGGATTGGTGGACATCGTGCCGGCCCAGACGCGGCCTGTGGGGTCACATTTGCCGTCGTTGCACCGGAACGGAGCGTCGGGTGATTCGAGTTGGGCGAGCGCTTCGACGCGGCCGGATTCGAGATGAAGCAAGGCGAGGGAGCTCGCGAGGCCGGCGACGAGGACGCCGGGATCGTCGGTGAGAGCGACAAAGCCGAGGGGGGGAGGGAATTCGAGCGCGCGGCATTTTTGCGCGTTCTCGTCGAGCCAGAGCAACTGGCCGTGAACGATGTTGACCCAATAGAGACGGCGAAGGCGGGCATCCCAGACCGGGCCCTCGCCGTGTTGGGAGATTCCGGCAGCGGGGAGGGCGAGAGGAGAGAGTTTGGATGGGAGCGAGTGCACAGGGGGCTTGAAAGCGGATGGCGTGAAGAAGAAAGCATCAATGGATCGAAGAATCATCCCGGTGAGCGCGGACAATGGAGGCGAGCCGGCGGGTCATCGGGATGAGTGGGCTAGCGGTTGAGAGGCGGTTGTGTCAGGGTTGCTTAGCGCGAACGCCGATTGCCCGTGCCCCTTTGTCGGCGTCGAAAACATCGCATGAGTGCTTCTGTTCCCTCTTTGAACCCCGAGTCAGGACAACGCCCCATCCGCGTCGGTTTGGTCGGCGCCGCGGGTCGCGGTGGAAATTTTCGAACCGCGTTCGAAGTGAGCGGCGCGCGGATCACCGCGATCTGCGATCTGCGAACGGAAGCGCTGAACGAATGGCCGGATCGCGAGGTGGAGCGCTTCACCGACTTCGAGGAGATGCTCGATCGGGCGCGGCTCGATGCGGTGGTGATTGGCACGCCGCAGCATTTGCACGCGCGACAGGCGATCATGGCGTTGCAGCGGAATCTGCATGTGATGAGCGAAGTGCCGGCAGCGGTGGGGTTGGACGAAGCGCGGGAGTTGGTGCTCGCGGCGGCCGCGAGCCGAGGGATCTACATGCTCGCGGAGAACTACTGTTATTGGCGCGAGAACCGGTTGATCGCGGAGCTGGCGAAACAGGGGAAGTTCGGGGAGTTGTATTATGCGTATTGCTCGTATCTGCACGACGTGCGGCACCTGATTCCGCACACGCCCTGGCGGCGGCATTGGCAGATGGGAATCGATGGGAATACGTATCCGACTCACAGCCTTGGGCCGGTTCTAAAATGTTTGGTGGGCCAGCGGATCGTGCGGGTGGCGTGCGCGGGCAGCGGGAAGCATCACTTCGACGACGACAGGAAACCCTTCCACGAGGATACGACGGTGACGCTGTGCAAAACGGATCGCGACGCGTTGATCGATCTGCGTTTGGCGCTGGTGTCGCCGCGGCCATATGAAACGCATTACGAACTGCAGGGAACGACGGGGGCGTATCACAACGGCCGCTTGTGGCTCCCGGAATTGAGCGAGAAGCCAACGTGGTTCTCGGTGGAGGAGCTGCTGGCGCGACCCGATTTCGCGGAGCGCTACATGCCGGAAGAATGGCGGAATCCGCCGGCGGAGGCATTGAACGCGGGGCACGGCGGCGGCGATTTTTTCGAAGTGCGGGATTTCGTGCGCGCGGTGCGGGGAGAGATGCCGTCGCCCATCGATATTCATGCGGGAATGGACATGACGCTGCCGGGCCTTGTATCGCAGCAATCCATTCTGCGCGGAGGAGCGTGGATGGATGTGCCGGATTCGCGGGCGTGGTTGAAACCTTCGCGTCCGCAATTGGAAATGATCTGGCCGGAGACGCGGTTGAACGATCCGCCGGAGGTGGCGTTGAGCGGCGATTACGTTCTACGTGGGTTGGAGCCGCGCGATTATGCCGGTTGGAGTCGGTTGATGGCGGCGGTTGGTTTCGGCGAGTGGCCTCCGGAGCGGATCGAGGCGCACCGACGCGGGGTGTTGCCGCGCGGGTTTTTCGTGATCGAGCATCGTCCGACGGGAGAGCTAGTGGCGACGGCCAACGCGAACCATGCGCCGAACGAGCGCCATCAAGAAGGCGGGGAGTTGTCGTTTGTTGCGGCGATGCCGGGACACGCGGGGCAGGGACTGGGACGAGCGGCGACGGCGGCGGTGGTGCGGCGGTTCATCGAAGCGGGGTATCGTCGGATTTACCTGAAGACCGACGATCATCGATTGCCGGCGATCAAAGTTTACCTGCAGCTTGGGTTCGAGCCGTTGCTCTTCAACGAGCAGATGGCGGAGCGGTGGTCGGCGGCGAAGAAAGAACTTGGCTGGAAAGAATGAAAAAGCGGCTTCGCGCAGTTCATGTGGGATGCGGCAGCATGGCGGCGGTGTGGCTGCAAGCGGCGGCGCACGTGGCGGAAATCGAGGTGGTGGGGCTGGCGGATGTGAATCGGGATGCGGCGCAGGTCGCGCGGGAGGAGTTCGCGCCGGATGCGCGTGTGAGTGGCGATGCGGTCACATTGATAGGCGAGTTGCGGCCGGATATCGTTTTCAACTGCACGACGCCTGGCGCGCACCACGCAATTTCGCGAGCGGCGCTCCGTGCGGGAGCGCACGTGTTGTCGGAGAAACCGCTGGCGGCCACGCTGGCGCAAGGACGTGATCTGGTGGAAGAGGCGGCCAAGGCGCATCGGGTGTTGGCGGTGACGCAAAATTATCGTTATCGCGCGGCGCCGCGCACGGTGCGCGAGGTGCTCGGGTCGGGTTTGATCGGGCACGTCACCACGATGACCTGCGATTATTTCGATGCGCTGCACTTCGGGAATTTTCGAGATGCGATGGAGCATCCGTTGCTCGTGGAGATGTCGATTCACCATTTCGATCTCGCGAGATTCTTCGGGGCGGATGAGCCGACGCGGGTGGATTGTTGCGAGTGGAATCCGGCGGGCTCGTGGTATCGCTACGGAGCGAACGCGTTTGCGACCTTTCAGTTCGCGAGCGACCTGATCTTCAGTTATCGCGGGAGCTGGTGTGCAGAAGGCTGCGCGACGCCTGGGAATGGCGCGTGGCGATTCTGCGGGACGAAAGGCACGCTGACGTGGGATGGCGGGGAGCGGATTATGGCGGAAACCGTGGCGCGCGCAGGAGGATTCAAGAGCGAGCTTCGCACGCAGGCGATTCCGGTGCAACCGGCGCCGGGGCGGGATGAATCGCACCACAGCGTGATGCGGGAGTTCGTGAACTGCGTTCGCACAGGGCGGCAGCCGGAGACCTGTGCGCAGGATAACGTTCGAAGCCTCGCGATGGTGAGTGCGGCGATCGCCGATGTGAAAGCGCGTCGCGGACCGCGTCGGATCGGGAGCCAATCGGCGGCGAACTTGGGATAATCGAATCATGGACGCCAACACGCACGCCGCCTTCCTTCCGACTGAACGCACCGCGGACATCGCGATCGTGGGAGGCGGAATCATTGGGATGAGCTGCGCGTATGAGCTGGCGCGACAGAGCGGGCTGCGCGTCGTGGTGTTCGACAAACAGGTGCCGGCGACGGGAACGACGGGGGGATCGGCGGGCGTGATTTGCCTGCACGACATGGGTGAAATCTACGCGTATTTGACGCTGCTTGGTTTCGCGCGCGTGCAGGAACTGAGGCGCGAGCACGACTTTGGTTTCCAAGCGTGGGGAACGTTGCTGGCGCTGTATGGCGAGGGGAAGCTGCCGAGCGAACCGGATGTTTATACGCGGAGATTTGGCGGACAGCCTCACAGCATTTACGAACAGGAGGTGCTTTCGGCGGCCGAGCTCGTGCGGCGGTTTCCCTGGATCAAGGAAGATAATCTACGCGGCGGTTTATATTATCCGAACCAAGGCTACATCGACCCGACGGCGTTGACGGCGGTGTATGAGAAGCTCGCGGTGGCGACGGGGCGCGTGACGGTGATGCGCAACACACCGGTGCTGCAGATGCGCAAACAAGGAGAGCGTATCGAGACATTGGTGACGAGGCGCGGGTCGTGGAGCGTTGGCGCGGTGCTGAACGCCGGTGGACCGTGGGGCGCGAAAGTGGCGGCGCTGGCGGGAAGCGGACTGGCGTTGACGCCGCAGCGAATCCAAGTGTGCGTCGCGACGGCGTTCGACGACGGGGCGGAACGCGCGCCGCTCACGCCGTTGCCGCAGGAGGTGAACGGCGAAGGGGTGTGGTGCCGCGGCGAAATCGGCGACACGATGTTGTTTGGGCAGCATCATCACACGACGAAGGCGGGCTTCACGGTGGATCCTGACTTCGTGAACAAGGTGAACGATGCGGAGTTTCCCGGCGCGGTGGAGGCCGTCGTGCGGCGTTACTGGCATTTGCCGAGGACGACGTTCTTGAACGGATGGTGCTGCGTGTATGGGACGACGGAGGACGGATTCCCGATCGTGTCGCGGGATGAGCGGGTGGATAATTTTTTCCATGCGGTGGGGTTGAATGGACACGGCATCACGTGTCACGCGGGCATAGCGCAGATGGCCGCGGAGCTGATGTTGCGCGGCGGAACCGCGCTGGACGTGAGTGCGGTGATGGGGCGGCCGGAGCGTTTCGATTTTGCGAAGCTGAATGCGGGCCGGTTTGCGCGGCGTGAATTGCTGACCTTCGAGCTGAACGGATGAAGAAAATCGAAACACACCACGCGAAAGTGCCGTGGAGCTGGGTCGCGTGGATGATTATGCCGTGGTCGGCGCTGACGTATTTCGGCAACTGCGGAGGCGCGCCGCTGGCGTTTACGATTCGCAAGCTCGTCGAGAGTCCGGCGCTCGTGGCGCTGCTGAGCAGCATCAACTTCGCGATGGTGTTTCTCGTGAGTGCGTGGGCGTCCTACATGAGCGACCGGATGTGGACGCGTTGGGGGCGGCGGCGGCCGTTGTTGATCGTGGGGTGGACGGGAGGGGCGATCGCGATGTTTTTCGTGCCGCTGGCGAACGACGTTTGGACGCTCGCGGCGCTGATCATCATCTTTCAGTTCTGCTCGGATGTGGGCTCGCCGTATGAGCCGCTTTACAACGAGGTGATTCCGCCGTCGCAGCGCGGGCGGGCGTCGACGATGCGCAACATCATGCAGAACATGACGGGGTTGTTCTTCAATGGAGTGATGCTCGCGCAATTCGACCGGCAATACGATCTCGGGCGCGTGAACGACTGGTTGCGCGTCGACGGCGAGCGCCTGCTTTACTGGCTGGGGAGCGCGGTGGTGCTCGCTGCATCCGCTTTCCTTGCGTTCAAGGTGCGCGAAACACCGCCGCCAGAGAGCATCCGCCGGGAGCGGTTCACGGTGGTGGGTTTTTTCCGCGACGTGTTCGGAAATCGCCAGCAGTGGATGGTGTATCTGCTGTATGTGAGCCCGTATCTCGTGATTGGTGGAATCGGATCGTTCATGGCTTCGTCGTTCGGCGCGTTCGTGACCCTGTTCACGACGGAGCAGTTGGGATTTTCGAAACAGCAAGTCGGATGGGCGGCGGCGACGATCGGAATCGTGAACATGGCGCTCTTTGTGCCCCTGTGGGGGTATCTGGCCGACCGGCTGCCGCGGCTGCGGCTGTTTCATTTTGCGCTCATCGTGCCGGTGCTGGTCAACCTGACGCTCTGGCTGGTGGTGCGATTTGGGACGGATTACACGCTCTCGTTTCCGGCGTTGCTGACGTTTGCGATTCTGAGCGAAGGCACGATGTCACTGGTCATGGTGCTGTGGGGACCGTTGGTTTACGACTACCTGCCGAGCAGCAGCTATGGGACGGCGGGAGCGGGATTCTCGTTCGTGGGCGGGCTGGCGAACTTCCTCCTCATCAATGGCGCGGGATTGTGGGTGCAGGGGTTCACGCACGTGTTTGGAACGGCGGGGAAGAGCACCTTCGACTACTCGAGCGCGTTTCTGTGGCAGGCGATGGCGGCGGCGGGGGCGTTTGCGCTCGTGGGGTATTTCGCGCGTGAGGTGAAACGCGGGCGCGTGATCGCGCATGCGCGAGTGGAGTTTGGGGAGAAGAAGGCGCGCGCGTGACGGAAGCGGGCGGGGGGCGCCGGGTTACTTCTCGAAACGGCTTGTGAGGAAGCGGAGCATCTTCTCGCCGGAGTGCTGGTAGTAGGCGCCGGGGTCGTGATTGACGTTGGCCAGCAGCTCGAATTCGAACGGGAATTTCGCTTCGATGAGATTCTGCAGGAAAGCCGGGTGCGAGGGCAGAACTTGATCGGCGGTGCCGACGATGAGGATGAGCCGAACGCGACCGGCGAGAGGCGCAAGGGCCGAAGCCGTGAATTCGGCGGGCAGCGTGCGTTCGGGATTGCTCCGATAAGTGAAGGCGCCCGCCCAGGAACCGGCGGCGGAGAAGAGATCCGGATATTTGAGAGCGAAGCGGATGGAGCCACCACCGCCCATCGAGAAACCGAAGATGGCACGCGCTCCGCGATCCGGTTGGGTGCGGAATTCGCGATCCACGAGCGGAACCAGCTCGCGGATGATCATCGTTTCGACCTTCTGATTCGAATCGGCGTGGTCGCGATAGCCGCTGCGCGGGCCACCATTGGGGAAGACGCAGAGGACGGGCGGGATTTTGTTTTCCCGGATCAACCGCGAAACGAGGCCGGCGACGCCGGCGGCGTCCGAGTTTTCGTTGCCGGTCGCGCCGTGGAGGAAATAGAGGACAGGGTAGCGGGTATCGCCGCGGGTGGCGTCCGCGTAACCGGGAGGCAAATACACGTTGTAGCCGACCTCTTCGCCGATGGAGGGACTGGCGAAGCTGCGGTGCTGGAGATCGAGTCCGGGCGTGGGAGCGGGAGCCGGATTGTTCCAGACAATGGGCGGTTCAGACGAGTCTGCGGCGGAGGCGGCAAAGGACGTTGCGATGAAGAGGAGCGGGAGGAGGGGTTTCATGGGTGGGAGCCCGACGCCTTCGTCGGGCCGGTGGTGCGTGCGAAGGTTCAAAGCCGATGACGGCATCGGGCTCCACCGGCGACGTCAGAATTCGACGCGCGCGGAGAGGCGCCAGATGCGGGTCGGAGCGAGGCCGAAGGAACCGGTGATGTATTGACGATCGAATACGTTGCTCACGTTGAGCTGGAACGTGGTGCGCCGGTCGAAGATCTCGGTTTCGTAGGCGAGCATCGCATCGAATTTCCAGAAGTTGCCCGCGATCCAACCGCGGTTGCGCGACTGATCGCCGGGCGACTCGCTCTCGTAGTTGCCGCCGAAGCCGGCGCTCAAGCCGCGAAGCCGGCCATCGGTGAACGAGTATTTGCCCCAGAAACTGAAGAGGTGCTCGGGGACCTGCGCGAGCGTGTGCCAGTTGGCGTCGCGGCCGTCGTTGAGTTCCGGTTCGTAGAGGCCGCCGTTGACGACGTTGATGACGCTGGGGTCGTCGTTGAGCACCTCGCGGGTCCAGAAGTTGGAGTAGCCGACGAGGAGTTGGATGTTCGGGGACGGCGTCCAGATCAGGTCGAATTCGGCGCCCTCGACGCGATGGAGACCGGAGTTGCGTTGCAGGCTGTAGTCGGTGACGGAGCCGGTGACGGAGTCGACCCACTGGGCGGTGCCCGCGAGGGTTTCGTCCTCCATGCGACTGTTGGTCAATGCGTCGTTCAGCACCACGCCCTGCCGGTCGAGACGGAAAACGGAAATCGTGCCGGTGAGCCTCTGATCGAGGGCTTGGAGTTTGAGACCGAACTCCATGCCTTCGCCCTCTTCGTTGTCGAGCTGGTCGCCGCCGAGCGTTTCGCCGGTGAAAACATTTCGGTAGGTGGGATTGCGGCCGGTGACGGCTTTGAAGCTCTGGCTGTAGCTCGCGTAGAGAATCGTCGAGGGTGTGACGTAGAAATTGGCGCCGACGGTGGGTGTGGTGGCGGACGATTTCCGCCAGCCTGGGTCGTCGAGTTGGCGGCCGTCGTTATCGAGCGGAACGGTGGCGAATTCGGTGTAGCGCGCGCCACCGAGGACGCGGAGACGTCCGTCCAGGTAGGAACCTGATAGCTGCCGCTGATGGCTTTCTCGATCGATTCACTGGAGCTGCCGGGGTTCACCAAATTGCTGCGGCCGGTGATGAAGGAACGGAAATTCGGCGGGACGAAATTGGGATCGGTGACGTCGCGATACATCGTGCCGAACGCGCCGGGGAAGAAACCCCAGTTCGGAATTCCCGGGTCATCAAACGTGCCGACCACGCCGCCGGCGGCGACGAATGCTTCTTCGTTGAGCTCGAAGCCATATTGGCGGTGCTCGTCGTTCACGTATTCGCCGGAAACGACGAAGGTGTGAGTAGCGCCAAGGGCGTCGAGCGTGTAGGTGAGGTCGGCTTGGATCGAGTCGACCTTGTTCACGTCGGCCTGAGAGCCTGGAACGACGAAGCCCTGATCGGTGCGCCAGGCGGGGGCGACGAGGAAGCCGTAGTTTACGTAGGCGTGAGCGGGCGCGGCGTTGTTGAAGTTGTTGGGACTTTGGTGGGGATCCTGATTGATGAACCAGGACGTTTCGAAGTCAGCGTGCTGGCGGCTGTAGGCGACGCGGAGATCGAGACGATCGACGATCGTCCAAAGCATCTGGGCGTCGAAGACCTTCGATTTTCCGTTTTCGAACGAGCCGCTGCCGTTGCGATTCCAGTTGTAGCCGCGGGGAAACCAGTAGCCGGTGTATTCGCTCGGGAAGAGACCGGTCTCGTGGAATTGGCGCGGTTGCCATTCCTCGTAATAGAGCTCGGGCAGGCCGGGCATGATTTGCGAAGGAAGCAAACGGCCCGCTTCCCAGTCGGCGAGGTAGTCGAGATTGGCGACGAGCGCGGGGACGGGACCGCCGTCGCGTTGCTGATCGGCGTATTCGTAAGCGACGGTGAACGTGAGGCGATTGCTCGGGCGGAAGGAGACGCCGCCTTGGAAGAACGTTTCGTCCCAGCTGGTGTATTGCAGCCAGTCGTCACTGTCGCGTTTCGAGGTGACGATGCGATAGCCCAGCTTGTTTTCGGAGACGGTGCCCTGGTGATCGAGCAGAGCCTTGTAGTAGGCATGGCTGCCGCCGGTGAGCTGGAGGGAGGTGGCATCGGTGAACTGCGGTTTCTTGCTCGTGTAATTGATGATGCCGCCGGGTTCGGCGCGGCCGAAGAAGAGAGAGGCGGGGCCTTTGACGACCTCGACGCGGTCGACGCCGTCGAGGTGGGTGTTGGCGTATTTGCGGAAGCCGTCGCGGTAGATCACATCGGTCGGCATGCCGCGGATACGAACGTTGCCCGTGTTGAGAATGCTGAAGTCGTAGCTGGACTTCACGCCGGCGGAGTAGTCGAAGACGGCGTTGAGGCTGTCGACGGCAAGGTCGTCGAGAAACTCGCGCGAGATGACCTGAATGTTGAGCGGCGTATCCGCAATGCTGACACCGACGCGGGTGGCGGTGGCGGTGTTGAAGCGGCGGTAGCCGGAGTCGCGAGCGGCTTCGACGTTGAACGGCGAGAGGCGGACCACGGAATCATCGCCGGGCTCGGGGGTGTTCGAAGCGGCGGGCTGAGCGGGGAGGAGAGGAACGACGGCGCACGCAAAGCAGGTGAGCCAGGCGGCGGTCGGACGGAGACGAACGAGCACGTTCATGAGGTTCGGTTTCCTTTTGGGGTTGGGGGCGGTCAGGAAACCCGGCGGCGACCGATGGCACGTGCCGCTCGGGTTGATGGCTCAACGTGGTTGCGATGGCGCGGGACGGTCAAAATCCCGTCCGATCATCTCGATGACCCGAGGACACGGAGCGCCCTATCGGTAATCTCCCCGGTAGAGAGTGAGTCATCAGGATGACCACCCGGGCATTTGTCGTGGTTTGCCGGGGCGAAATTTGGCCTCATGCTACGCGCGGTTATGCCTGAGTCGCTTCGGATTACCCACAAGGACATCGCCGTTCGGTTCGGCTGCGACAAATCGACGGTATCGCTCGCGTTGAGCGGCAATCCGCGGATCCCGGAGGACACTCGGCGACAGATCTGCGAGCTGGCGGAAAGCATGGGCTACCGGCCGGATCCGGCGCTTGCGATGCTCGCGCGGCATCGCTGGGCGCGGAGCGATTCCGAGACCGGCGCGACGCTGGCTTATCTCGTCGATCGGAGCAATGCGGGTGCTTACGAGCAGCAGCGCAATCAGCTGGATGCCGCGGTCGAGCGGGCGGAGCAGCGGGGCTACAAGTTGATGGAATTCGATCTTGCGGAGTATCGGAGCATGGAGCGCGCGAGCAACGTGCTCTATGCGCGAGGTATTCAAGGTTTGATCCTGCCTTACATGCCACAAGGGGCGGATGCGCGGTTGAACGGAGCGGAGTGGAATCGTTTTACGGTGGTGTGCTGTTCGTTCGGTTGGGCGCGAGCGCCGTTCAACGTGGTGGCGCCGGATATCTTCGAAGGGACGCGGCGGGTGTGGCAGCAGGTGGTGGCGCGCGGTTACACGCGGATTGGGGCGGCGATGTTTCGGCACACGCCGGTGGCGCTCGACGATCACAGCCGACTTGGCGCGTGCATGGTGGAGCAAAGCGAGCTGGTGCCGGTGGCGAGGCACATTCCGATTTTGCAGAGCGATCCGGACGACAAAGCGGCGTTCTTACGGTGGGTGAAACAGCACCGGCCGGACGTGGTGATTGGTTTCATCAACCGGGTTTATCATTGGTTGGTTGAGGCCGGCTATCGTGTGCCCGAAGACATCGCTTTTGCGTGTCTCAACGTGTGGCCGAGCGAACCGTTTACGGGGATGAGCGTGCAACATCCGCAAGTGGCGCGCTCGGCGGTGGACTTTCTCATCAGCCAAATGCACGAGAACCAATTCGGGGTGCCGCCGGTGCAACATTGCCTGCTGCTGGAGCCGAATTGGGTCGAAGGCAGAACGTTGCCGGACCGGGTGAGCGCGGCGGCGCGGTGAAGCATCGCCGCGCGGAGAAGCGAGAGACGCGGGCGCGCTAAGGTGTGAAGACGAAGCGGTCGGAGCCGAGCAGGAATCCGGTCGAAGATGAATTCGCGCCGGAAACCGTGAGGCGGATGGTGTGCGCGCCGGCGGATGAGAACGTGCGCGTGCCGAGGGTGATCGTGACGTAAACGGAAGAACCGGCGGCGTATTCATCGACGGTGCTCCCGATCGCGGTGCCGTCGAGCGTGACGTTGTGACGGCCGCGGGCGGTGGAGGTTTTGTAGCGGTATTGGAGCTGATAGGTGCCGGCCGGAATGCTCGGCGTGGTGAATTCGACATATTGGCCGGCGGCGGTGGAGTTGAGTTTTACCCACTGACCGCCGCTCGCGGGCGAGTCGGATTCGACGGACGTGGTTGCGCCGCTGCTCGTGCGCGCGAGGCTTTCGGCTTCCAGCGTGACGGTGGACGCGGTCGGAACGAAGGTGAAGGAGTCGGAGCCGAGCAGAAAGCCGGTCGAAGAGGAGTTGGCGCCAGCGACTGTGAGACGAATGGTGTGCGTGCCGGACGATGAGAACGTGCGCGTGCCGAGTGTGACCGTGACGTAAACGGAAGAGCCGGCGGCGTATTCGTCGACGGTGCTTCCGATCGCAGTGCCGTCGAGCGTGACATTGTGACGGCCGCGGGACGACGAGGTTTTGTAGCGGTATTGGAGCTGATACGTGCCGGAGGGAATGCTGGGCGTGGTGTATTGGACGTATTGGCCGGCGGCGGTGGAGTTGAGCTTCACCCATTGGCCGCCGCTCGCGGGCGAGTCGGACTCGACGGACGTAGTCGCACCGCTGCTCGTGCGGGTGAGCGCTTCGGCTTCGAAAGTCACCGACGTCGGCGGGGGCGAACCCGTTTGGTCGTATTCGATTTCGACGCGGCCGATCGCCTCGGTCGTCGTGGCGGTGTTGAGTTGAATGCGCAGGTAACGATAACCGGACGAAGGGGAGAGACTGGTGGCGAAAAGTTTGCGGGTGCCGTAGGAAGTCGGAGTCGCGGTGATGGTCGTGAACGAGGAGCCGTTGGTCGAAACCTGGAACGTCGGGTTCGTGGTGCTTTGGTGCAGGTAGGCGATCACCGATTTCATGTGTCCACCAACCTGATACGTGACGGTGCTGGCCGAGCTGGTGTTGGAGCGAATCAGCACGGCGAGATCGTTTTGGTAATTGTAATGGTTGTAGCCCTTCTTGACCTGAACGTTGGAGGAGGAAGCAACGCGCGAGAGATCGAAGAGGTCGTCGACGAGCCAGTTGGAACTGACGGTGACGGGCCCGACGACATTCGATGGCGAGGAGGAGCCGGAGCTGTTTTTCGCGACGACGCGATAGTAGTAGGTCGCGCCTTTGACAGCGGAGTCGTCGCAGAACAGCGAGTCGCAGTTCACGAGGTTGTCGTAATAATCGGACTTGATGACGGTCCACGGACCGGACGCGCTCGTGGCGCGCGAGATGTCGAACGACTGAGCGCCGGTGGAGCCTTCCCATGAGATATGGCCGACGTCGGGGATGGAGAGCAGCGTCGGCGCGGCGGGGACTGGCAGCGGCGGCCGAGTGAGTCCGCGGATTTGATAGGCGCCGTTGGCGAGGATGTCTTGGAGGTTGATCGCCTTGGCGATGTCGGAGAGGTAGGAACTGGTGCCGGGAAAGCCGGGCCAGTTGAGATCTTCGAAGAGCGAGCCGTTGTCGGAGTGGCGGTAGAAGCCGCCGTCGCGGTTGCGGAAACGGTGGCCCCACCAGTTCGAGCCGCTGGTGCCGTTCGCGATCTGTTCGTTGATGAACGCGGTGAGCGCGGACTCGGTCGTATACATCGCGATCTCGCTGACGACGAGCGGACGCTTGCCCTGCGTGTAGGCGCGCATCGCCTGCAAGGTGGAAGCGGGCGTGTTGAACGCGGAGAGGTTCACGTAAGTGTGGTAACAGACGACGTCGATGTTCGCGTTGCTGAAGAAGCCGGAGTAGTTGTTGTAGATGTCGTCGGGGCGGTTGCGGCCGTCCATGAAGAGGTGGTTGCCGTCGATGCCCTTCACATACGCGGCGATGTCGTGGAGCCAGGCCTGCTTGGTGGCGTCGGTGCCGATGACGAGCTCGTTGCCGCTCTGCCAGCCGAGGATGGCCTTGTCGTTCTTGTATTGGACGCCGGTGTAGAAATTCGTGCGGTTCAGCAGCTGGCTGACCATGTTCTTGAACTTGAGATTGGTGGCGCTGCCGACGGTCCAGAAGTTGGTGCCGTAGGTGTCGGGATCGCCGCGATTCGCATTGGAGTAGGCGATGAGCGGAATGTAGATGCGGATGTTTTCCTCGTTGCAGATCTGGAGCAGCTTATCGAGGACGCGCAGCGCGGTCTCGTTGGGCACGACGGGATTGGAGGACACGTTGAACATGTGCTCGCCGCTGCTACCGTTCTTCGCGGTGATGGAGAACGTGCGCATGACCTGGCCGCCGAGTTGCTTCACGGTGACGACGGCGTCGCGCAGCTCGTAGGCGTCCGGCAGACGAACGAAGTTGGTCGAATCGAAAGGCTTGTTCGTGATGATCTGCAGGACGTCCGGCATGTTGGTGGAGACGAACCGGAGCTCGGTGGAGCCATCCATCAGCTTGTCGCCGGAACGGGTGACGAAGTTGGCGAACGGAGCGGCGAGGGCGGAAGCGGCGACGAGAAAGGTCGCGGCGAACGAGGCGAAGCGGCGCAAGGCTTGCGCGGCGGGGGCGGTTTTCATGTATCCAGCGTAGGGTTACGGGGGAGCGTCGGTCCGGAGGAGGAAGCAAGACGCGTGGGGTGCGGCGAAGCTGGGCTTCGGCGCTTCCCCCGCAAATGCGGCGTTTCTCACACAGGTGACAACGGGTTGGGCGCGAAACAAAGCCAGATGCCATCGCGCTCACCGGAATGACCAGAGCGCCGGTTGCGAGAGGGACCGGCCGCGTGCGAGAGGTGCGGCGTGCTACCGCCGCGATTCGCGCTGCGGGCGGCGTGTTGCCATGTCTTCACCTGGATTTTTCAAACCTGTCTCAATCTACATCAACTGGGCTGCGTATGATTTGTTGTCGGACGCGGTGCCGCTGACGGAGGAACTCGCGTTTGCGCAGCTCGATCATCTCCTGCGCCTCAAGTGTCAGGGGGTGCGGATGGACTACTATCTGATGGATTGCTTTTGGTTCGATCCGGAGGGCGGCTATCGCACGTGGGACCGCCGCTACTGGAGCCCGTCGGGCGGCGAGCGTTGGATCAAGGCGTGTCACGACAATGGCGTGCTGCCGGGCTTGTGGGTGGCGACGAACGCGCTGGCGACGCCGATCTTTCAACATCTCAAAGCGATTCCGGCGTGGCAGGATTCGCTGACGCCCAACGGCGAAAGCGCATGCATGTTTCACGGCGGCTTCATGGCGGACTTCGTGGCCGTGCTGCAGCACTGGGTGGACCGCGGCATTCGGTTGTTCAAATTCGATTTCGCGGATCTCGATGCGGCGCCCTTGGAGATTCAGCGCGCATGTCTTCCGAGCGAGATTCGACAACGCAACGCGGACGCGCTGCGGACCGCGCTCTGTTTGTTTCGCGAGCGGAATCCGGAGGTGAAGCTGCTCGCCTACAATGGACTTATCGAAGCGGGCACGCCGATGCCGATGGCGGGGACGAGTGCGCCGATCCGGCGTTCGATCGACACGCGATGGCTGGAGGTTTTCGATGCGGTGTATTGCGGGGATCCGCGGCCGGCGGATGTGCCATGCGCGAATTTCTGGCGCTCGAAGGATATTTATTCGGATCACATGGTCCGCTACTTTGAAGCGAACGGATATCCGTTTCCGCGCATCGACAATTCGGGTTTTATGATCGGCACCACCGGCACCTGCTACGGGCGGCGCAAGCAGGCGTGGCGCGGGATGTTGGTGTTGTCGCTCGCGCGTGGCGGCTGGGCGAACACTTACTATGGGAATCTCGATCTGCTGACGGACAGCGATGCGCGCTGGTTTGGGAAGGCGCAGAAGCTCTTCTTCGAACTGCAGCATACGGCGCGATTGACGACCTTCGGCGCGATTCCAGGGGAAGGAGAACCGTATGGGTTTTGGTCGCATGTGGCAGACGGCGACGCGCTGACGGTGGTGAATCCCGCGGCGACGCATCGCACGATCGAGTTGCCGACGCGTGTGGAGCGATTGTTGTTCAGCGATGCAGGCTTTGAGCCGGTGATCGATGGGCGCGAGATCACGCTGGGGCCCGAACAACTGGCGGTCGTGGCCGGCGGTCGCTTTGCGAGCGAAGAGTTTCTTCTCGGCAAAGAAACCGATGTCACCATTCCGCAGGCGATCGAGCGCGTGCCGGCGGAATTCGAAGCTGCGGGCGGGAACAAGATTGTCGCGAACATCGAACGTCCGCCGCAGGGCACGACACTGCGCGTGATGGTGCGCCAGATGCGAGGTGGATTGGCGCTGCGCAGCAGCGGAGGGCCGCCGCCGAACGGCGTGACGCTGGCCAAGATCCTCCGGATCGAGGTGCGGCAGGGCGCGCGGACGATTCCCGTGCGAGTGAACTACGATCTCGCGATCTGGAGCGGGCTGTCCTGGGCGGTGGGAGAAATCGCGCTGAACGACGTCGTGGCGACGGGACTGTTGAGCATCGCGTGTTCCACGACGGAATCCGCGCCGGTGCAGCTCGCGGCGGAAGTGTATTCAATTTCCTGACATGTCGGCTGCCTTCCGGCCATCCGGCTTGCGGACGGAATACCGCGTCGAACCGCTGGGGATAGACACCGCGGTGCCGCGGCTCAGCTGGGAATTGATTCCGGTGCGAGCGGAGGCGCGTGGGTTGCGTCAGACCGCCTGGCAAATTCTGGTCGCGACCACGTCGACCCGGCTCACGCCGGAGGACGCGGATCTTTGGGTGTCGGCTGAAACGGAATCGAGCCAGACGGTGCACGTCGAATACGCCGGCCGGGCGCTGCGTTCGCGGCTGCGGTGCTGGTGGTGCGTGCGTTGTCGCGACCAGCTAGGCATCTGGTCGGAGTGGAGCGAGGCGGCGAGTTGGACGATGGGTTTGCTCGATCCTCGTGAATGGGAGGCGAGGTGGATCGGCACCGGTGAGTCGTTGGAGAAAGGCGAGTCGGCCCGGTCCTCTCCCAACACCCTGCCGGATGCGTGGCTGCGGCGAACGTTTCAGCTCGAGGCGAAGCCGCTGCGCGCGACGGCGTTCGTGGCGTCGATTGGATTTCACGAGCTTTACGTGAATGGCGTAAAGGCGAGCGAAGCGGTGTTGTTGCCCAACGTGACCGACAACTCGAAGCGGGCGCGTTATGTGGCGTATGAGATCGGACCGTTGCTGCGCGCAGGCGGGAATGCGATCGCCATCTGGCTGGGAACGGGCTGGTCGATTTTTTCGAAATTCGTCACCTCGGACAAACCACGTGCGCCGATCGTGCTGGGTCAGTTTGATATCGAGGGTTCGGATGGGGAGATGCGCCGCGTGATCACGGACGCGCGGTGGAAGACGCATCCGAGCCCGAGCATGCTGATCGGCTCGTGGGACTTTAAGGATTTCGGCGGGGAACTCTACGATGCGAACCAGGAGGTGCCGAACTGGTGTGAGTGCTCGTTGAACGACGACAGCTGGCGGAGCGCCGTCGAGTATTCGCCGAAGATAGCGGTGTCGGCCGACAACGCCGAGCCGAACGAACTGGTGGAGGAGATGCAGCCGGTGGCGCTGCAACGCATGGGGGACGCGTATCGATTCGACGTGGGCCGGAACTCTGCGGGCTGGATCGAGCTGAAGCTGCGCGGAGAGCCGGGGGATCGCATCGAGATTCAGTTTTCGGAAAGAGCCGAGCGCGCGATGACGCACGGGTTACGGAGCGTTTACGTGGTGGGTCCGGCGGGAGAGGGGATGTTTCGCAATCGATTCAATTACGGCGTGGGCCGATGGATCACGGTGAGCGGTTTGCGCCGGGCTCCGAGCCTGGAGGATCTGCGCGGCTGGCTCGTGCGGCCGGCGTATGCGCGGGCGGCGGATTTTTCATGTTCGTTGCCGCTGCTGAACGGTATTTACGAAACGGCGTGCTGGACCTTCGAAAACCTGACGTTGGGCGGATATGTCGTCGATTGCCCGCATCGCGAGCGAATGGGATATGGCGGCGACGCGTATGCGACGACGTTGACGGGATTGAGCGCGTATGGGCTTGGTGCGTTTTACACGAAGTGGTCGGAAGACTGGCGTGACGTGCAGGGGCGGATGCCGACGTGGGGCATGGGCATTCCCGCGGGGCAGGCGGGATCGGACGGGCACGAGGAAGGCAATCTGCCGTATACGGCGCCGACTTATTGGGGCGGGGGTGGACCGGCGTGGAGCGGGTTCTGCGTGTATCTGCCGTGGGAGGTGTATCGACGATACGGAGACGAACGGATTCTCCGAGAGAACTTCGCGACGATCGAGCGCTGGCTGGCGTTTCTGGAGACGAAAGCGGACGGCACGCTGCTGGAACGCTATGGCGGGCTGTGGGACTTCCTCGGCGACTGGATGTGGCCGGACGCGCAGGATGTGAACGGCGACACGCGCGAAACGCTGTTTTTCAACAATTGCTACTGGATCTATAACCTGGAAACCGGAGCGAAAATCGCTCGCATTGTCGGGCGACCGGACCTGCAAAGAAGGTGGGAGCGGCGGGCCGACGAAGTTCGCGCGGCGGTGCACGCGGAGTTCTTCAACCCGTCGGACGCAAGTTATGTGAACGGTTTTCAAGCCTATCTTGCGATCGCGCTCCTCGCGAAGGTGCCCCCGCCGGAGCTGCGCGAAGCGGTGTGGAAACGATTGGAGCACGAGATCCTGGTGGTGCGCGGGGGCCATATCCACGCGGGCATTACAGGAGGTTCGGTGCTGTTTCAGCTGCTGATGGAATCGGGCCGAGACGATTTGATTTTTGCGATGGTCAACCGGGTCGATCCTCCCGGGTGGGGTGCCATGTTGCGCAACGGAACCACGACGTTCTGGGAGACCTGGAGTCCGCGAGGGGATTCCTTGTTGCACAGCTCGTTCTTGTTCGTGGGAGCGTGGTTTCTGCATGGCGTGCTGGGCTTGCAGATCGTTCCAGACGAAGCCGGATTCGGGAGCTTCGTGGTCCGGCCTCGATTGTTGGACCGAGGCGAAATGGACTGGGCGGAAGGCCATTACGACAGTGTGCGAGGGAAGATCGCGATCGCCTGGCGGAAGCGGGCGGGAATGCTGCAATTCGAGCTCGTGGTGCCGCCGAATACGCGCGCAACGGTTCATCTCCCGGTGACCGATCCTGCGACGTTGCGCGAAGCGGGGCATGAGCTCGAGCGCACGGAGGGCGTTGAAAAGGTGCGGAGCGACGGCGACGGCGTGGTGTTGGAGTTGGTGTCGGGAAGCTTCCGATTTTCCTGGCCGACGAATGTGCCGATGGAAGCGATGCGCCTGCAGGAGAAATCGCATTAGCGCCAGCGGGTTGAAGGAAGGGGCCGCGCCGCGTCCCGGGGGCGATCATCGGGATGAGTAAGGCCGGGCATTGCCGGCGGCGGGGTGCGGCACTCGATACGCGCACTTCGTGAACGTTTCACGAGCCAGCTTCGGCGATCAACCCCCGAACCCCTCGATAGCCATGATCCTTCGCCCTGTCGGTGTGCCAACCCAAGGTTGGCTCGTCGGCGCTGCCGTGCGTGTTTCGCGCTGGCGGCGCTTTCTCCTGTTGTCCATCAGCCTGCTCCCGGTCGCGGGAGCAGCGGCTGTATCCGTAAATCCTTACGGCTGGACGGTGGTGACTCCGAGTGCGGATTCGCGCGTCGTCTACGTCAGCAGTTCGCAAGGAAACGATGCGAACGACGGACTCTCGCCGGCGAGTCCGAAAGCGACGATCGCGGCGGGCAATGCGCTGGTGCGCGACGGTTTTCCCGATCATCTGCTGTTGCGGCGCGGCGACGTGTTTCAGGCGAATGGAGGCACGCTTTATCGTTGGAAGAATGGACGCAGCGCGAGCGAGCCGGTGGTGCTGTCCTCGTATGGCGAAAGTGGTCCGCGGCCGGAGATCAAGGTGCCGGATGGATTCATCGATCACAATGGGCAGACGAGAAACTACCAGGCGTTCATCGGCCTGGATATCTATAAGTCGAACAGCGATCCGGCGTCGCCTGACTTCACGAACGTAAGCGCATCGGAGGGCATGCGACTGGTAGGCGGCGGGGCGAATCTGCTGATCGAGGACTGCCGCTTCCGTTTTGTGGGCATCGTGGTGCAGAGTTACGATCTCGGCCGCTACACGGATATCCGGATTCGGCGAAACATTATCGTGGATACGTGGGTGCACGGTTCGTTCACGAACGGCGGGGCGCGCATCCAAGGACTCTTCATGAGCGAAGTGGACGGATATCTGATCGAGGAGAACTTCTTCGATCACAACGGCTGGAGCGAAGCCGTGCCGGGAGCGGGCGCGAACATGTTCAACCACAATGCCTATATCCAATACGACAATCGCGCCGGCGGCGTGATGCGGGGGAATATCTTCGCCCGGGGCGCGGCGCATGGATTGCAAGCGAGATCAGGCGGGGTGGTGGAGCGGAACCTGTTTGTGCTGAATGCCGTGTCGGTGAATGTCGGCGGCGTGGCCGAGCCCACGTATCCGGAGGTGCACGAGTTTCCGAACGCAGTGCTCGATAATGTGGTGATCGATGGCCGCACGATGCATCCGACGGACCTGGATTATCCGCGCACCGCCGCGGTGTGGGGGATCTCCGTGCCGGGATTCATCGATGAGGTGTTGGTTGACGACAACATCGTCGCCAATCGGGTAAGCGACGCATCGAACGCGGCTTTCGAGGGATTCGAGCACATGAACTTCGGTTCGAACATCTCGTATCAATGGGATCCGACGTTCGACAGTTTCGATGCGACGTGGCCGCATCCGAATGACGATCTGGGCGACTACTATGCGTCCGTGGGAGGAAGCGACTCGACGACCGCTTATCTGAATTGGTTGCGCGAACGGCCGCCGCAGGAACTCGAATGGACGATGACCGCGTATGCGGCGATCAACTACATCCGCGCGGGCTTCAATCGTTCTCCGGTGGTGGGTTATTACGGCTACGACGGAAATCCGATGCCGGTGATCACGATCGAAGTCACGGACGCGGACACGGGCGAACCGGCGAACGCAGGAACGTTTCGCATTACGGCGACTCCCGCGCCGGAAGCGCCGATCACGGTGGAACTCGCAGTCAGGGGACTGGCGACGAACGGGGTGGATTACGCAACGATTCCGTCCGCGGTTACGATTGGCACCAGTGGCACGGCGACGATCAGCGTGGCGGTGTTGAACGACTCGATTCCGGAGGTGCCGGAAACCGTGACGCTCACGCTGCAGGACGGCGAAGGATACCTCGTCGGAGGCGCGGCGGCGGCCACATTGAGTATCGCCGACAACGATTCCGCCGGGCTCTCGATTATTCGCATTTCGGCGAGCGATCCGGATGCTGGCGAGCCGGCGAACGACGGGGAATTCGTGGTGACCGCGACCCCGGCACCGCATCATCCGATTCAAGTGGATATCGCAGTTTCCGGGACCGCACAGAGCGGAGTCGATTATCAGAAGCTGAAGAAGAAAGTGAAAATCGACCGAAGCGGCGAAGCGGCGATTCAGATCGAGGTAAGGGAAGACGCGCTGATCGAGAGCACGGAAACGGTCATCGTCACCATCGAGCCCAATACCAAGAAATACCTCGTCGATCCGGAAGCGGCGTCGGCGGTGGTATCCATTGCCGATGATACGCCGCAGATTTCGATCGTGGCCAGCGATGCGGAAGCGGCCGAGACCGGCGACACGGGGCAGTTTGCGTTGATTGCGGAGCCGGCGCCGCGCAGCCCGATGGTCGTGAACCTTGCCGTGAGTGGCAGCACCACGAATGGAGTGGATTACGCCAACGTGCCTTCAACTGTGACGGTCGGAACGAGCGGCACCGCGACCATCGACATCAATGTCGTGGATGATGCGACGCATGAAGGGAGCGAGACGGTGATCGTCGAGCTGCTGCCCGGCTCGAACTACACGATTGGAACTCCGGCGTCGGCGGACGTGGTCATTGACGACGATGAAGATGACCTGCCCGCGGTGTGGGCCAGCAGCGATGTGGGGAGCGTGCCCCTGGCCGGTTCGGTGAGTTATCAAGCGGGCACGTTTACGGTGGACGGTGCCGGCGCCGACATCTGGGGCGGCACGGACCAGTTTCACTTCGTGCACCAAGCCGCGAGCGGCGATTGCGAGATCATCGCGCGCGTGGTGAGCATCGAGAATACGAGCACGGATGCGAAAGCGGGCGTGATGATCCGGGCGAGCCTCGACGCGAACTCGACGCATGCGTTGATGGAAATCATTCCGAACAACGCGGCGGAGTTTATTTATCGCGCGGTGAGTCCCGGCAACAGCGGGTATGCGCCGGGTGGCGCGGCGACTGCGCCGTTGTGGGTGCGAGTGGTGCGGAGCGGAAACACCTTCACTTCGTATCACTCGCCGGATGGAGTGGCCTGGACGCAGGTCGGCTCGACGACGATCGTAATGCCGACGGAGGTGAGAATCGGATTGGCGGTCACCAGCAACACGAGCAGCGAGTTGTGCACGGCGGTTTTCGATAATTTGATGGTGACGCCGTAAGAACCCGTTTCCGTTTCGAATCTACTAAATCATACGGGCCGGATGGGAGGGAACTCCGATCCGGCCTTTGTTTTTCGATGCGTGTTCCGACGCTCATCGGCGATCACCGGGATGACCGTTCCATCCGTTGCGAGTCAGGCGCACACGGATTCCCAACAAGATGATGCCGGACGACTACCGGCAGCGCAATTGGCCCCGCAAACCGGAATCCGTTCCTCCCCTATGAAACACCTGCCCCCCCGTCTGCTGGCGTTGCTATGTGCAACCGCCGGCGTTCTCGTATCGAATCTTCGTGCGCAACCCGCTGGAACGCCTGTCCCCGCGGCGGATGAAGCGAATGACGAAACGATCGTGCTTTCGCCGTTTGAAGTGCGCTCGGAAGCCGACCGCGGCTACGTGGCCACGAACACGCTCGCGGGCAGCCGCATCAACACCTCGCTGGTCGACACCCCCGCGTCGATCTCGGTGATGACGAGCGAATTTTTGAACGACATCGGCGCGCTCGATCTCAGAGGCGCGATGGAATACGCGGTCGGTGCGGGCAATCACGCGGGCGAAGTCACAGGCAACGGACTCATCCAAAACGCGTTTAACATTCAGATCCGCGGCTATCGCGACACGACGATCACGCGCAATTATTTCACGACCGAAATCCCGGGCGATGTTTTCAACATGGATCGCATCGACGTGGCGCGCGGTCCGAATTCGATTCTGTTCGGCATCGGCGGGCCGGGCGGCGTGGTGAACATGACAACGAAGCAGGCACGCAGCGACCGTCGGTTTGGTGCGGTCAACCTGATCGTGGGAGATTGGGGCCTGCGGCGCGCGGGCGTGGATTTCAACCAGCCGCTGCTCGACGACAAGGCAGGCGTTCGCGTGAACCTGATGACGCAGCGGGCGGACGGTTATTACGAATTCGAAGAGGACGATCAGGACCGCGCCGCATTCGACGCCGTGTGGCGTCCGACGAACAATACGACGGTCCGCGTCAACGGTGAGTTCGGCGATCTGCACCAAAATCGAGCGCGTCCGTTTCTGCCCTACGATGCCACGATGAGTTGGAAAGTGTGGGGGAGCCACACGGTGCCGTATGGCATGCCGCAGAATCCGGGCAGCATCCCAGGCGACGACTATTTCTCGCAGACCAACGGTTCGCCTCCCGACCCGGCGACGGGTCTGCCGATGAATCGCACGGCGGGTCACATTATCGGCAACAAGCATCAAGACGGCTGGCTCGCGATCATGGACGGGCCGCTGGCGGGAAAAGTCATTTACGCGGGCACGGGGGGGGAAGGCACGCGCTGGTATCGCACATCGGGCAATGAGAATCAGCCGGGTTTCAACACGCCCCCGCAGTTCGATGACGAGAGCGTTTTTCCTCGCTGGGGGAATATTGCGGGGCCGGGCCAGTTCGCCGACACGCGTTATTCCAACGTCGGCCTGACGGTCGAGCAGCGCATCGGGCAGGATCTCAATCTCGAGTTCGCCGCGAACCGCGCGAAGACCAAAGGGCATCGTCAGCAGGTGCACGGCTACGGTCAGAATTACATCTTCTTCGACGTCGTGACGACGCTTCCGACCTTCAATGCGCAGGGTCTCTATGAAGGCACCATCGGCAGTGCGACGGGTGAGGCGCTCGCGACGAAAATGGGCATTCCTTATGTGCCGACCGAGCAGGGGCGTAATGCACTCAATCTCGCGAATCCAATCGCGAATCCGAATGTCGGCCGGCTGATGGCCTACGCCGATCCATCCTATAACGATTGGGAATCGGAAAGTGAGGACTATCGCTTGAGCGCGAGCTACCACCTCGATCTTGGCTCGTTCGGCGATCATATGCTGCTAGCGGTGTTGAGCCGCAACGAAGGTGAGTTCGAGAGCCAGAACTGGGCTTTCGGGAACGTGCATCCGAATCGCGTGAATCCGTATCATTTCCGCGGCGTTCTTCCGCAGCTTTATCACATCGACCCGTTTTCTCCGAACAAGGAGGAGCGCGGAATTCGCGATCCCTTCAATCGAAACAATCCGATCTTTAGCCAGCAAACCGTCGCGGGCCTTCCCGGCGATTCGGAGGCGGGCGGCGCGTTCCAGGGCGGGTTTGTGCGCGACGACTGGACGTGGGGCCGCAGCAAGAACGACAGCGGCACGATCGCGACGCAGAGCCGCTTCTTCGAGAACAGCGTCATCCTCACCGGCGGTCTGCGGCGCGACACCATCCGCTCGTGGTCCGGCGACGATCTGTTAACGACCGACGAGGAAACGGGTGCGGTCACCGGCGTCACGCGGCATTCCGACCCGACACTCGATGTGAGCGAAAACACTTACACGCTCGGCGCGGTGCTGCGCTGGCCGGGAATCGAGTGGGTGAGCCTCTTCGGGAACACGTCCACGAACTTTCGCGGCCAAGGCGACGTGGAACTCTTCGAGGACGAAGCACTGCGCCCGTCGCGCAAGCTCGGTCCGCTCACGGGTCGCGGACGCGACTTCGGCTTGAAGTTCAACCTGCTGCAGAATCGCGTAAATGCGACGATCACGCGGTTCGAAGTTTCCCAGGACGGAGCGAACGCCGGCAGCATCGACGGCAACGTCTTCAACTACATCAATGCGATCTGGACCACGCTTCGTAACGGCGGTCCGGATACGGTGATCACGGATCAGGACGATCCCAATGGGCATCGCTTCGGCGGTGTGGATACCCGCTCGCAGAAGTCGGAAGGTTACGAGTTCGAGTTGACCGCGAACCCGACGCCGAACTGGCGCGTGAGCTTCAACATCAGCAAAACCGAGAACACGATTTCGAATGTCGGCGGAGCGTTGTCCGCGTATATCGCGAAGCATCGTGCGACCTGGGCCGCGCAGTCGGCGCTGGCTTACGACGTGAGCCGCGCGCCGGGCAATCTCAGCAATGCCGGCGGAACGAACAACATCGGCGCGCTGATCACGGGACTCGATGAAATCCTCGGCTACGCGCAATCGGAAGAAGGTCAGATCGAGGTGAACAATCGTCCGTGGAATGCGAATGCCTATACGGCCTACGATTTCACGACCGGTCCGCTGAGCGGGCTCACGATCGGCGCGGGCATGAATTATCGCGGCGATTCGATCCTGGGGGTGAGGCCCGCGGCGAGTCCGACGGAAAAGTCGCAGATGTTCAAAGGCGGGGATTACTACCTGTTCAACGCGATGGCGGCGTATGAGTTCAAGATTCGCGGCAAATACTCGCTGCGGTTGCAGCTCAATGTGGACAACCTGTTCGACAACGACGATCGGCAAGTGCTGGCGTCGGCGTGGAATCCGAACGCGGGTGCGCTCGAAACCCAGTATTACTATTTCCGTCCGCGGAATTATCGGTTGAGCGCGACGTTTGAGTTCTGAGCTTGGTTCAGGTGGAGCCCGGCAGCTTGCCCCGTCCTGTCGGGGTCCGCGCCGGGCTTCTGCCTTTAGGTAGGGCGAGGCGTCCCGCCGAGCCGGTTCGGCGTGCGGTCGGTCTCGGCTCGGTGGGGACACCTCGCCCTACCTTGAGCCCGGCAAGCTGTCGGGCTCCACCTTTCAAGGAATCTGTCGTAAGATCCGCTGTTATGAACGCCCCTTTCAACGGCCTCGGACTACACCTCGGAAATCTATCGCGGCTTTCGCATGCTCGCACGCGGTCGATCAGCGCGGAGAATTTGACCGGCGCGAAAGGAGCAGGGGGGAAGGCGACCGATGGCCTCAGCGCCAAGTATGCGGAAGGACTCGGACCCGGGTGGAAGATATCGCCGGCGGTCGAGATCAAGCCCGGAGAAACTTTCACGATTGCGGATATCAAGGAGAGCGGCGCGATTCAGCAGATGTGGATGACCCCTACGGGGCATTGGCGATTCTGCATCTTGAGGATCTACTGGGACGATCAGGAGCATCCCTCGGTGGAGTGTCCGATCGGGGATTTCTTCGGCGGAACGTGGTCGCAATATGCGCCTTTGGTGTCGCTGCCGGTGTGCGTGAATCCGGGAAGTGCGTTCAACTGCTACTGGGAGATGCCGTTTCGAAAACGGTGCAGGATCACAGCCACGAACATCGCGGAGGAGACGATGACCTTGTTTTTCCAGGTGAACTACACGCTCACCGACGTGCCGGAGGATGCGGCGTATTTCCACGCGCAGTTCCGGCGGACCAATCCGCTGCCATACAAACAGGTTTACACGATGCTCGATGGCGTGCGCGGCAAGGGGCATTACGTCGGCACGGTGATGTCGTGGGGAACGAACAACGGCGGTTGGTGGGGCGAGGGCGAAATCAAGTTTTACCTAGATGGCGACGGGGAATGGCCGACGATTTGTGGCACGGGCACGGAGGATTATTTCTGCGGTTCCTACTGCTTCATCAATCCGTTCACGAAGAAGTATGAAACCTTCTGCACGCCCTATGCGGGCATGCATCAAATCGCGAAAGCGCAGGGCGCGTATCCGGAGTCGTTCCTGTGTCCAAACCGTTTCGGACTTTATCGCTGGCACATCATGGACCCGGTGCGCTTTGAACAGGATCTGCGAGTGACGATGCAGGCGCTGGGCTGGAGGTCGGATCCGAAGCGCCCCCGGTATCTGCCGTTGCAGGACGACATCGCGTCGGTGGCGTATTGGTATCAGACGCTACCGACCGCGCCGTTTCCGGCGTTGCCGGATAAGGACTATTTGGAGATCGTGTAGAAGTGGGCGGATGGCAGGTAGGGCGAGCGTCTCGCCGAGCCGCGGGGCGGAAATGCCCGGATGTAGGAGCCTGCTTGCAGGCGAGGGTTGGGGTTTGCGCCCGGAGAGAAGTCGAAAGATCGCCTGCAAGCAGGCTCCTACAAAGGGGGCGCTAAAGGACGGTTCGGCGGGGACGCCTCGCCCTACCGGGGATCAATCCGAAGGACGCTAGCGGGGCAGGGTGGCGATGAGTTTCTCGACTTCCTTCGCGAGCGAGGCGGCGCGGAATTCGATGACGCCGCGACCCTTCTCGAAATCGATTTCGGCGACGTTCTCGGATTTCAGGCCGGTCTTGCGGTCGCGTTCGAGTTTTCCGAAGGCTTCGCGATCGACGAGCGTGGGGTCGACGCCGCCGACGAGGCTGGCTTCGACGATGTTGGCGTGGGACGCGCCCTCGACTTTTTTGAAGCGGAGGTGATCCGGCAGTTTTTCCGACCAGCCGCGAGCCATCAGCACTTTCATGTCGCCGTAATCGCGGCGGCAGACCTCCTCCATGACGTCGATGTGTTCCGCGCCGCCATGGCCGCTCGTGACGACGCAGAGTTTGAAACCCTCGCGCTGGAGCGCCTTCAGGTAATCGACGAGGACCAGTTCGAGCGTGATGTGGCGGACGTAGAGCGAACCGGGATTGTGTTCGCGTGAGATGAGTTCCATGCCCCAGCGCGAGATGAGGCCTTTGTCGGTGTCCCATTCCTTGTATTCGGTTTCCGAGCCGATGTAGAGGGTCGGGAGGAGCACGCCGCCGACTTTTTCCCAGGCGCCTTCGAGGATGGCGCGGCCGACGAGCGGGTCGGCGTTGAACGCGATCGCTTCGCCATGCCATTCGAGAGGACTCAGCACGAGCCACGCTACCGGCCGCGTGCGCAGCGCCTCGGCGAGTTGGGGTGGACGCATGGTTTCGAAACGCCAGCGAGGCGGCTGTGTAGTGGCGTAAGCGGCGGTGATCAGCGGGAGAGAAAGCAGCAAGCAGCGGGCGATGCCCGCGAGGGAAGAGGGTAAGGAGTTCATGATGTGCGGGGTCGCGCGTAACGTCTGCGGTGCGCGAGCTCGTTCAACGTTCGTTTCGCTCATCTAGGTGACGGCGGCGGCACGGATCGTGAGATCCAAGGAGAACGCGCCAGCATAGCGAAACGGGTGGATTTGGGCGGTCGCGATCTATCGAACGGTTTCGATAGTGCGGGCGTTGAGCCCCAGGCGACGGTGCGAAGTCTGCGAACGGCACGGTCGGCGAATCCGCTGACGGCGCGCCTTCAATGTTCAGGATTCTTATGTCGCCCTCCCTTGTTCCCTATCGAACGCTGTGGCCGGTCGTGGCCATCTTTGGCTTGGCTGTTGGATCGTCGGCTCGAGCGCAGATTCCATCTGCCACGACGGGTGAGGAGATCGTCGAGTTGTCGCCGTTTACCGTCAGCACGACGCGCGACCGCGGCTATGTGGCGACGAACACGCTCGCGGGCAGCCGTTTGAATACGGACCTGCTGACCACGCCGGCGGCGGTGTCGGTGTTCACGCGCGATTTTCTGAACGACATCGCGGCGGGCGACGTGATGGAGGCGTCGCTGTATGCGTTGAACGCGACGCCGCAGTTCCAGAACTCTCCGTCGGCGAACTTCGAGGCGAATATCTTCGGCAACACCGGCGTGAGCTTCCGCGGTTTTGTGTCGGGCACGGCGACGAGGAATTTCTTCCCTTGGTCGGTCGCGTCCGACGCTTACAACGTCGAGCGCCTCGATTTTGCGCGCGGCCCGAACTCGATCCTGTTCGGCACGGGCACGCCGGGCGGCATCGTCAACACCACGACGAAGCGCGCTAACTTCAACGGCAACATCGGCGCGGTCAGCGGGCGCATCGGCACGCGTGATGCGTATCGTGCGACGCTCGATTGGAACCAGATCCTTTGGGACAAGAAGCTGTCGGCGCGCATCAATGCCGTCTGGGACGAGAGCGACAGTTGGATCAATTACGGATTCACGAAACGACGCGGTATTCACGGTGCGGTGACGTTCCGGCCCTGGCGCGACACGACGATCCGGTTCGACGCGGAGCGGCTGGACCAGGATCGCAACATCGCGCGGCGGTTTCCGCTGCTCGACTATTACTCGGGCTGGTCGGGGAACACGATTCCGGTGGCGCGCGGGCCGCTTCCGGCGGGCGACACGACGGTGGCGAACATGGGCACGATCCCGATCTTGATCTACGACACGAGCTCGGGGCAGGTGATGAACTGGACCGGCATGGCGATGACGAATACCGATCGCGGAAGTGCGCTCGAGCCAACGTTGATGCGGCATCAGAACTTCAACGGGCCGGACGATCGCAACGACACGAGCGGACGGAACTATTCGATCTTCGTCGAGCAACGGCTCTTCGATAAGCTCTTCATCGAGGCGGCTTACAACAAGATGGATTACACCATCGATCTGAACCGTCCGTTCCTCATCCAGGGTGGCGTCGGTGGAGGATCGTATCAGGTGCGCATCGATCCGAACGAACAGCTGCCGAACGGACAGCCGAATCCGAATGTGGGCCAGCCCTTCGTGCAGGGGAACTGGCAGAAAATTCACCAGGAGCTGAATTCCGACGACTATCGGCTCACGGCGTCCTACGAATTCGATTTCGGCGACGTGTGGGGGAAGCACCAGATCGCAGGGCTCTTGGGGCGGCGCGAGGAGAACTCGACCTCGGCGACGGCGCGGCAGACGGATTTCAACCGCACGGCGGCCCCGAACCTGCCGATCACGAACGATGCGCACCGCGTGTATCGTCGTGTTTATTTGAATACAGGTGACGCGCCGCACTACACCGCGCGTGACAATGCGAATCAGGCGCCGGGAACGGACATCGGTTTCCTCGTCTGGCAGGGCGGGCAGCTGCGCGACGAGATCGTGCGGCAGGACTATCGGCAGATTTCGATGGTGAGCCGCTTCCTCGGCGATCGACTCACGTTGATCGGCGGATTGCGCAATGATGAGTTCAAGACGCGGCGGCGGGCGGGACGCGCGCAGGATGAGCGGGGGAGTTTCTACGTGACGGGCGATTACGGTCCCTTCGATCCGCCGGCGGGGCGCAATACGAAGACTTACGGCGCGACCTTGAAGATCGTCGAAGGACTCTACGCCTACGCGAACAAATCGGAGAACTTCAACAACCAGTCCAACATGGTGCCGACGATCGGCAGCGATGGACGGTGGATGCTGACGGCGATCCCGCCGCGCTCGGGCGAAGGCACGGACTACGGCCTGCGCTTCCGATTGTTGAACGGACGGCTGCAGGGTTCGGCGGGCTATTATGAAACGGCCGAGTTGAATCGGACCTTCTTCTGGTTCGGCTCGGTGGTGACGCAGACGGCGGTCATTGTGAACCTGCTTGAGCCGGGGGCCTACACGACGGCGTTTCAGGACACGACGGACACACAGGGCAAGGGCTACGAGTTCGAGCTGACGGCGAATTTGACGGACCAGTGGAGACTGACGTTCAACGCAGCGAAGAAGCGCACGGTGCTTTCGAATCAGGGGTTGAACTACAAAGCCCTCTACGC
Source organism: Verrucomicrobiota bacterium (assembly GCA_023391285.1). Lineage (GTDB taxonomy): Bacteria > Verrucomicrobiota > Verrucomicrobiia > Opitutales > Opitutaceae > Opitutus. The sequence goes on along the minus strand of JAEWBF010000127.1, from coordinate 742 downwards.
CGCGAAACGCGACGAGTGGCTGGCGCAGTCGGGCGGTCCGTTGGATCCGAATGGCCAGGTGGCGCAGGCGATCGCGACGATCGATCCGATTCTGGTTTCATTTGTGCGCGACGGGCAGCGACAGCTGGGCGAGAGCGAATACACGGCGAATCTCTTCACGAATTACGAGTTTGCGGCTGGGACGCGCCTTGCGGGGCTTTCGATCGGCGGCGGCGTGCGTTACCTTGGGCCCTCGGTGATCGGTTACGATGATGCGAATGGCGACGGTGTGATCGAAGAATACAAAGGCGACGCGGATTACACGGCGGATTTCACGGCGGGCTATCGCTGGGACTTGCGGAATCGTCGCGAACTGCGGCTGCAGCTGAACGTGCGTAATGTTTTCCAGAACGATATGGTGCAGCGCGTGGGCATCATTTCGCAGGCGTATGACCAGGAAGGTGGAACGATTCTCTACAAGAACCCGCGGGAGATCTTTCTGACGGCGACGTATTCGTTCTGAAGTAGTTCGGTAACCGTAGCTGCTTTTTGTGGGAGAATGGTGCGAATCCCCTTTGTCATTCTGAGCGAAGCGAACAATCCAGAACGGCGCCCGCAAGCGGATGCACACGTGGCTTCTTCGCTGATACCAATTCCGAGGCTGCTCGCAATGCGGCCGGACGGAATCGCAAAATGGAGTTCGGCCGCGTTGCGAGCAGCCCGGGATTGCCGCAAGGTAGTCCTGGCGCTGCTTGCGCCCGCC
>JAEWBF010000120.1 GCA_023391285.1 Verrucomicrobiota bacterium | reverse complement strand
TGGGGGGGGGGGCCCCCCCCCCCCCCGTCCGCGACACCCCCAACCTCATCCCCGGCCCCATGCTCCGCCTTCTTTTTTCCCTTCCCCTTCGTCTCGCTCTCCTCACCACCATCGCCTTCACCGCCACGTTCGCGACCGATCTCCCCAATCCTCTCATCCTTCAACGCGCCGACCCTTTCATCCACCAGCACACCGACGGATTCTACTACTTCACCGCCACCGTCCCCGAATACGACCGCCTCGAACTTCGCCGCGCCCCGACCCTCGCCGGCCTCGCCACCGCCGAAGCCAAAACCATCTGGCGCAAACACCCCACCGGCATCATGGGCGCCCACATCTGGGCCCCCGAACTCCACCACGTCGACGGCCGCTGGTTCATCTACTTCGCCGCCGGCGAAGCCGAAAAGATCTGGAACATCCGCATCTACGTCCTCGAAAACGCCTCCGCCAACCCGCTCGAGGGCGAATGGATCGAACGTGGCCAGCTCAAAACCAACTGGGAATCCTTCTCCCTCGACGCCACCACGTTCGAACACCGCGGCACCCGCTACCTCGTCTGGGCCCAGCGCGATCCCGCCGTCAAAAACAACACCGACCTCTATATCGCCAAGATGGATACGCCCACCTCCATCACCGGCCAGCAAGTTCTCCTCTCCCGCCCCGAATACGACTGGGAAAAAATCCGCTACGCCGTCAACGAGGGCCCTGCTGTCCTCATCCGCCACAATCGCATCTGGATCGCCTACTCCGCCGCCGGCACCGGCGCCGAATACTGCGTCGGCCTCCTCTCCGCCGACGAATCCGCCGACCCGCTCGATCCGAAATCCTGGACCAAAGCACCCGCGCCCGTCTTCGCCACCAGCGAGGAAAACAACATCTTCGGCCCCGGCCACAACAGCTTCACCCTCGCCGAAGATCGCGTGACCGACTTGATCGTGTATCACGCCCGCAATTACCGCGACATCCCCGGCGACCCGCTCCGCGACCCCAACCGCCACACCCGCGTCCAACCTCTTTCCTGGAATCGCGACGGCACTCCCCACTTCGGCACCCCCCGCCCCGAAAACTAAACGTTTGTAGGGCGGGGTCTCCCGACCCCGCCGTAACCGCGCGCCACCCCCAAGCCACCCCCAAAGTGTCATCCATTGTATGACACTTCCCCACCAACGCGCCGCCCCCGCCCCTCACCCTCGCGGCATCGCCTCCGGCACCAACGCCAAACACTCCATCGCCGCGAGCCCCCACTGCGCCGACCCGTTCGTCGACACCCACCGCGCCTCCTCCACCGGCCGCAACACCTCCGGCCCTTCGATCAACTTCGTCTCCAACGCCGGCTTTCGCCCACACCCTTCGCTCCCTTCCGCACCGTAGAATTCCTTCCACGCCCGCCGCGCCAGCTCCGGATCGTTCTTCAACTTCGCCGCAAACGCCGTCAGCCGTGAGTGACCCTGCTGCAAACTGATCCCCCGCAGCGGCGCCCCAAACTTCTTCGCCTGTTCCTCCGCCGGCGCATTATACCACACACAATATTCCAGCCAGGCCTGCGTGAACTCCGGCACGTCGAGCAACTCCACCAGCTCCGCACACACTTCCACCAACCCGAACACCGCGCTCAAATGCGACACGTTCGGCCGCTCGAATTCGCTCTTCGCAAACGCCCCCGTATCCAAATCCATCCTCGCCCCGCCCGTGAAAAATCCGAGCGGCTGCGCTCCAATCCCGCGCATCCCCGCGATCAACCGCTCGCGCGACTTCGCATCACCCGTGCGTTCCCATTCCGTCAGCCACGCGCCCGCCACCGAGCCCCAATCCGTTCCAAACCCGGCATAAACCTCCTTCGCATTCGGATCCGCCGCCGTCACGCGATCGCGCGCCACTTTTCGGTTCGCCTGCACCGTCGCCAGCGCCCGTCCCGCCTCCACCTGCTCGCGCATCAAATCCCCCACGCGCTCATCGCCCGTCAGATAATAATAATATCGGCGATTCACCGCCGTGCTGATCCGCAACTGCTTCGCCGAACACCCCCAATGCAACACATTGTGCCGCGACCCCAACGGCGCGAAACGCCCAATGTGATGCACGTCCACTTCGCCCGTGTGCCGCGTCATCGCCTCCGCAAAGCGAAACACGTCCGCGCGTCCCGTCCGCAGGAAATACATCCACAGCCAGATGTCCGTCGACAGCTCGGAGTTGTCCCACGCGAATCCGCCGACGTCGTATTTCCACTCGTGACGATCCGCATCGTAGCTGTGCATCACGTCACCAAAATTCCAATACCCATACCACCGCCGCTGCTCCTGCTGCTTCACATAGAAGTCGAATGTCCACGCGAGCTGATCCTCGATCGCCGCCCGCTCCGGCGTTGAACGATCTTCCGGCGTCCACAATCCGCCAAACACCCCCGCCGCGCTCAACGCCCCCGGTCGCGCCGCGATCGTCGGCGGCGTCCGCACGATCGTCGCCAGCTCCGCCAGCTGCTCGCCGCGGGGCGTCGCCGCCAGCGCCCACACATACAGCTCGCTCGTCCGCGCCACGCCTTCCGGCACGTCGTAGCCCGGCTCGTAATCCTCATACGTGATCTCCAGCGCATCGAGCTGCTTCTCGTAAGTATCCTGGCCCATGCCGTCGTGATACCCGCGCAAATCCATCGGCCCCGCCTCCGGCGCCCACAGCCACATGGTCACTTCCGCCGCATCCGTCGCCGCGCCGCGGATGTCGAGCTGCCCCGGATAACTCTGCCAGAAGTTCCGCACGCCAAACGCCACGCCGCCGTCCGGCGTGCCCACATATCCCATCCCGCCCGCCCGCTGCCCGCGCGCCGCGCTGATCCAGGTTTGTCCTGGCTTCGTCCGCTTCCGCAGCTCGAATCCGTCACAATTCGGCTGATACAACGTCCAGTCGCTCCACGCCGGAATCCAGTGCAGCCGCTTGCTCACATTTTCCGGCCAGGTGTCGAGCGCCGGCGTGGCCTCGCCCGCCCGTTGCGCGTTCTTCACCGCCGCACCCGGATCGCGCCGCAATCCCGTCAACCCTCGCACCGCTTCGACAAAAAGTCCGTCATCCTGCCCCGAGAAACGCACGTGCCGGTCATGCAACTCACCGCGCAGCGGCACCGAAAACCGCAGCCCCAGCCCGCGCACGAAATCCTGCTTCTCGTCGCCGTCGTAAACGATCGTGTGCAACACCCGCACCGCCTCCCCGCCCGCATAGAAATACATCCGCACCACGAACGGCAGCCACGCCCCCCTGCTGCCCTTCTCCGCCACATGCTTGCCTTCCACCTTCACCACCGCCCGCACCGGCCCGCTCTGCTCGAGCGTCACTTTCCCCATCTCGCCGGAAAACTCCTCCACCGCTGCATCCGCCTCCACACCCCCTTGTCGCAACAACACCAGCTTCCCTCCCCGCAAAATTTCTTTTCCTCCCCTCGAAATCGCCGGCACCAACTCACGCCCGCGCTTCGCCACGCGCACTTGCATCGCGCCCGTGTCGATCTCGATCGCGTCGCTCGTCTCCTTGGCACTCAACGCCCGCTCGGGCGCCGCCGGCGTTCCCGGAATCACTTCGAAACTCTCACTCCATCCCGCGCCCGCCGGCACCGCATGGGCCGTCCATTTCAACGACCCATCCGGCCAGGTCGCCAGCGGCCAGCTCTGCACCGGCAACGCCTCACCGTTCGCCCCTTTCAACGCAAAGGTCGTGCCCGCCGCCTGCGTTCCCCGCGCCCACGCCGTGCCCCACGTCACCCCCGGTTGCGCCTTCGGTGCGACCCCATCGAGCCATCCTGCCTCGCCCGGTTTTCCCGTCCTTTTCACCGTCGCACTCACATTCGCCGGATTCGTCTGCGCGTCCACCCGCCACGTCGCCACCATCTGCGCCGCCGCCGCCGCAATCGCCGAATTCTTCACAAACTGACGCCGAGTAAGAGAGCTCATAGGAAATAAAAGGTGTGTGGTGCTTCAGCCCGCACGATGTGTGACCAAGCCGCGGTCTGAGCCCCGCGTTGAAAAATCGTTCAATCCAAATGAAACACTTCGCGCAGCCCAACCGACACCGGGCTCGCATCCGCATTGCTCGGCATCACGTCGCCCATGTGCTTCCACCAGCGCTGACACTCCGGCGTCTGCGCGATCGCATTCCACCGCGCCTCGTCCTCGATCTCCGCATACGCGAACAACTGGCGCGTCTGCTCGTGCAAAAAGATCGAGTAGTTATGCACGCCATGCGCCTTCAACACGCGCTCCAGCTCCGGCCAGATCGGGCTGTGCCGCCGCTCGTATTCTTGTTCCTTGCCGGCGTCGACCGACATTACGAATGCCTTGCGAATCATGGAAGGGGAAGAAAGCGCTCCGAACGCTACACGCCAGCCGCGCAACCGCTAATCCGCTTTAGCGGGACAGTTTGAAAAGCTCCAAGCACCAAGATCCAAGCTCCAGAGAACCTCCAATTTCCAACCTCCAATCACCTTCCGCCCACTCCGCTTGGATCTTGGTTTTTGAACATTCCCTGGAGCTTGGATCTTGGATCTTGGATCTTCCCGCCGCTCCGCGGCGGGCATATTCGGACTCTCCGAATTTTCATTGCCCCTCCGCCCGCCGCGCCGGATTTTCGCCGACTTCACCGTCATGGCCGCCCCCACCCTGCGCACGCTCGCCCGCTCCCTCGGTCTGTCTCGCACCACCGTTTCCGACGCCTTGCGCGGCTCACCTCGCGTCAACCCCGAGACCGTCGCCCGCGTCCGCGCCGCCGCCGAAGCCGCCGGCTACCAGCGCAACCCGCTCACCGGCGCCGTCATGTCCCTCCTCCGTCGCTCGCGCGGACAACAATTCCGCGGCGTCCTCGCCGCCCTCGAGGTCGTCGAGCCCGGCCGCCCGCCTCACGCCGTCCGCTACAACGAATCCCTCCTCGCCGGCATCTCCGAACGCGCCAACGAGCTCGGTTTCAAAGTGGAACGCTTCGAAATCGGCCCGCAGGGCGTGCGTCTCAATCGTCTGGATACAATCCTCCACACGCGCGGCATCCAGGGCATCGTGGTCCTCCCCGCCTCCGGCTTCCCCGACCTCTCGCCGCTTTCGTGGACGCGCTACACCGCCGTTTACGCCGACTACTTCATCGACCACCCGCCCCTTCACTGCGTCTGCTCCGACCACTATCGTTCGATGGTCGGCCTCCTCCAGGAACTCCACACGCGCGGCTATCGGCGTCCGGGTCTTTTCATGGAGATCACGCATGACGAGCGTCTGCACTTCCGTTGGGAAGGCGCTTTCCTCGCGCTTCAGAAATACCTTCCCGAAACCGCCGCCGTCCCCGCCCTCCGCATGAAATCGATCGCGCGTCCGGAGTTCGAAGCGTGGTTCAAGAAATTCAAACCCGACGTCGTTCTCGGCCACTCCCCCGAAGTCATTGGCTGGATGAAAGCCGCCGGCGCAAAAATCCCAAAAACCCACGCCTTCGTCTGCCTCAATTCGCTCCGCTGCGAAGACGAATGCGCCGCCCTCGACCTCCGCAGCTCCGTCCTGGGCGCGCGTTGTGCCGAACTCGTCATCGGCCAACTCCTCCACAACGAGTTCGGCGTTCCCGATCAGCCGTCGCTCACCACCATCCCCGCCATCCTCCGCGAAGGCCCCACCCTCCGCACACGCTGACGCCACTCACCGTAGCGGAACGCGTGAGCGTTTCGTCGGATCGTAAAGAGAGCAAGTCGCAGCCCCATGTAGGAGCCCGCTCGCGGGCGATCTTGGACGTGCGCCAACACCTCGGTCCGCCGCGAAGTTCCAGCCTACGCTTCAGCCGGAACAATCCCGTTCAACCACGAATGAACACGGGGTCGAAACTCGGTTTCAGAGCCCAGCGGAAGTCGCCTAAGCCACTCGCCTCACCGAAATCCCTCGTCCGCGTCCCTCACCCCGTGTTCCGCAATCCCGCCGCGATGCAATTCATCGTGAGCAGCAGCTGAGCTTGATCCGCCGGCGTCCCCCGCCCTTCGCGCACGCGCCGCAACAGGCTCACCTGCAATCGATGGATCTCCCTGATCGCCGGAAACCGCAACGTCCTCACCACCGCCACCGCCGGCACCAACGACTCCACCGCCGATTGCGCCGTCACGTCCCGCAACGCCGCGATCGTTCGCTCGTGCTCCGTCTTCACCGCCCCATAGATCCGCTCGCGCGCGCCCACTTCGCCAAAAAGCTCCGCATACCACCGCGCCACTTCCATGTCCGCCGTGAGCACGCTCGCCGCGAGCGAACGCACCAAATTGGAAAAGAAACGCCACTCACCCTCCATCCGGCGCAAGCGCGCGCGTCGCTCCGGATCCGCCAACGCCGCCTGCAACGCCGTGCCCGCCCCATACCAGCCCGAGATGCCATGACGATTCTGCGTCCACGAAAACACCCACGGAATCGCGCGCAAATCCGCCACCCCTTTCGTCGCTTTCCGCTTCGCCGGCCGCGACCCGAGATTCAACTGCCCCACCAAATCGATCGGCGTCGTCGCCAGGAAATACGCCACGAAATCCGGGTCGTTCACCAACGCTCGATACGCCCGATCCGCGTCGACCGCCAGCCGCTCCATCTCCTCCCCGAACTCCGCCGGAAACTCCGCCGGCGCCAGCTCGTTCTCCAAACTCGCCGCCATCACGCTCCCCACCAGGCGCCGCAGATGATAAATCGCCGTCTCCCGATTCGCATACTTCGACGAAATCACCTCGCCTTGCTCCGTGATCTTGATCCGCCCCGCCAGAGTCCGCGGCGGCAACCCAAAGATCGTCCGATCCGCCGGCCCGCCTCCGCGCGAAATCGAACCGCCCGTGCCGTGGAAAAACTTCAACACATAGCCGCGCGCCGCCGCCGTGCGCACCAACCGGTCCTGCGCCTTGTAAAGCTCCCACGCCGCCGCCATCAGCCCGCCATCCTTGTTCGAATCGGAATAACCGATCATCACCTGCTGCATTCCGCCTCGCGCCGCCAGCCGCGCCCGCACCGGAGCGCACGCAAACAACGCTTCCGTCGTCGCCGGCGCCCGCCGCAAATCGTCGATCGTCTCGAACAGCGGCACGACCGACAACTCACACACGCCTTCCTCGAACGCGCCCACTTCCTTCAACAACAGATACACCACCAGGAGGTCCGACACGTCCCGCGTCATCGACACGATATACGACCCCAGGCTCTCCGGATCGATCTCCCTCCGCGCCCACGGGACCACGCGGAAGGTCTCGATGACTTCCTGCGTCCCCGCCGAAAACACATGCCAGCTCGCGATCAACGGTCGCGGCGACGCGATTTCCTGCAACAACCACGCGCGTCGCTCCGGCTCCGCCATCTCCGTAAACGAACGCCCCGTCGCCGTCCGGCAGATTTCATCCATCGCTTTCTCCAGCACTTCGCTGTTCTCGCGCAAATCCAGCCGGGCCAGATGAAATCCAAAGGTCTTGATCCGCACGTCTAGCGGACGCAGCCACGCCTCCGCCGCTTCCCGCCCGCCGTGCGCCTCGAGACTGCGCCGCACGATCGCGATATCGCCGAGAAACTCCGCGCTCGACCCATACGCATGGCGCGGCCACTCACCGCGCGACCGCCCCGCCCGCAATGCCTCGCGCCGCGCCTCCAGCCTCCGCCGCACCGCCGCCAGCTTCTGCCGGTAGGGCTCGTGCGGATTCCTCGCCGAGATCTCGCTCCAGTCCGGCAGCGTTTCGGCATCCGCCTGCAGCGACGCCGAAAACTCGTCCGACACCGCCGCGCGGTGAATTGACTGCGCAAACACCCCGATCAGCGTATCCAGCTCCTCGATATATTGGTCGAGGATGAACTCCGCGTGGCGCCGCAGCGTCCGCCGCGTCACCTCCGCCGTCACGAACGGATTCCCATCGCGATCCCCGCCCCGCCAGCTCGAAAACTGCAGCAGCGCCGGCACGTCGAACCGCGCGCCCGGCAGCTCCTCCGCCAGCACATGATACAGGTCGCTGATCACCGAGGGCACCAGCGGATAGAACGTCTCCCGGAAATAAAACAATCCGTTCTCTACCTCGTCCGCCACCCGTGGCTTCTCCAGGTAAATGTCACCCGTCTGCCACAACACTTCGATGTTCGCCCGCAGCCGCTGCTCTTCCTCCCGCCGCTCCTCCGCCCCCAGATCGTCGGACAGCCGGTGCAGCGCCCGGTAAATGCGTTGATGCCCTTCGAGCACCGTCACCCGCTTCGCCTCCGTCGGATGCGCCGTCAGCACCGGCTGGATCTCGAAACGTCCCAAAAACGCCGCGATCTGCTCCGCCGTCGCCCCGCGTTTCAACAGATTGCGCACGATCGAGCGGAACGACCACCGGATCGTTGTCGCCTCGTTGAGCCGTCCCGTCGCCGGCGGCTCGCCGACCTTGCGCCGCAACTGCGCCCCCTGAAACTCCTCCGCGATGTTCAACAGGTGAAACACGATCGACCGCGCCTGAATCGCCGCCTCCACCGCCCGCGGATTGTCGCCGTCGACCGGATACACCCCGAGCGTCCCTTCGCTCGTATCCAACAAGCGGATTCGCCGCTCGCTGCTTTCCGGCAGCCCGTCGAGAAACTCGGCAAACACGCGCACCAGACGGTGCGATTCCTTGATCAGCGCATCGGGGTCCAACACCCCTCCGGATTCGAGCAGATTGATCGACATGACGTATTCGGCGCCCTTCCGCGCGAAGTCGCAGCCGGGGCCGCGCCACCCTGCCACCAACCTCCTTCTCCGCAAGCCCGCGAGCTCCTCAAATCAGGCATTCATGCGGGCGTCTCCGCATCCACTCGTGTCTAACCAAATCGTTGCGGCTCAGTCCTCCTCCGCCTCTCCGACGACGCCCCCGTTCGCCGGCAGCCGCTGCGGCAGAAACCAGAAATACAGCGCCAGCCACCAACTCCAACAACTCCGGTAAAGCAGGACGGGCACCAGCGTGCACCCCACCACCGCCAGCACCGTCGCCACCGTCCACGAAACCACCCCACTCGCCCCGGCAACGATCGCAGGAATCACAAACACGAACGAAGCCACCGAGTAGTTCAGCACCCAGGGCCCCAGAAAAAATCCTTCACCCCGATCGAACCCCGTTCCGCAACTCGGACACCGCCGCCGAATCCGCAGCGATCGCGGCGGGAAGAGCGTTCGCTCCCCACAGTTCGGACATCGATGCGCCAAGCCTCGCGCGATAATCTGCGTTTTCTCCACCTGCATCCCTCACCCTACGCAAATCCCCACGCACTGCAAAGTCCCGCACCGCCGTCCGCGTCAGCGCGCCACTACGCGCCAGCCTTTTCCGCGTTATCCCGCACGCCCGGCGCCGACGCCGGATCTTTCACACACCGAAAACCCACGTGATTGCTCCCCGTGTCGGGCGCTCCTTTGCCGCGCGAACCAAGCATGTAGCGCGTGCAATATTGGTCCGTGCACAAAAACGATCCGCCCCGCTGCACACGTTTCACCTGCCCCGGCTCCTGTGGATCGTAGCTGTCATGCCTCGCCGGCCCGCGCGGATTTTTCACCACGCCTCCGCTCATCGCCACCGCATGCCGATACATGTCCGGCCGATACCAATCGCTGCACCATTCCCACACATTTCCCGCCATGTCGTGCAGCCCGTAAGGATTCGCCGCAAACGACCGCACCGGCGCGACTCCGCGGTAACCATCCTCCGCCGTATCCTCATTCGGAAAACGTCCCTGCCAGATGTTGGCCATCCACTTGCCGCCCGGCTGAAGCTCGTTGCCCCACGAATAGCGTTCGCCCGCTTTTCCGCCGCGCGCGGCGAACTCCCACTCCGCTTCCGTCGGCAAACGTTTACCGGCCCATTTCGCATAAGCCTCCGCATCCTCATAGGCGATATGCACCACCGGTTCGTTCGCTCGCCCGTGGAGCGAACTCTGCGGCCCTTCCGGATGCCGCCAATTCGCACCCGGCACGTAGCGCCACCAAACGAGCGCATTGTCCAACGAAACCGGCTCCCCGGGCGGCGAAAAAACCACCGACCCCGCCACCAATTGGTCCGCACTCGCGCCCGGGAAATCTTCCGCCCGCGGCTTTCTCTCGGCCACCGTCACATATCCCGTCGCTTCAACGAACTTCGCGAACTCGGCATTCGTCACCTCGGTCACATCCATCCAAAATCCGTCGACCTGCACACGATGAATCGGGCGCGCATCGTCCATCGTCTCGGATCCGCCGCACACCTCCATCGTTGGATCATCCGTGCCCATCGAGAACTCGCCGCCCGGAATCCAAACCATCCCCGGCGGAACCGGCCCATCCGGCCGCGATGTATTTCCGCGCGTGGGCTCATAGGCCGCCAACCCTGGACGCGAATCCGACGAAATGAACACAGCCGCTTCGCTTTTTGAATTCGTCTGCGTCGCGCCTTGCTCGGCCTCCCGCTGACAAGCCGACAACAGCGCCGCCAACCCCACCACGACCACCCGCACACCACGTCCAACGAGCGCCGCGCGCGAAGCGCCTCGTCCGCACGATCGACCGGCTTGATCGGTGATGTCTGGCTTCGTAATGCGACGTTCCACGGGTCAGGAGAAAGAAAGATGCGCTCAACGAGCGCCCTACCATCGGACGTGCTCACCGCGAAAAGCAAGTGCGCGGGGCGCGCATTGTAATATACGCGCGCGTCCAGCGTCGCGGTGGGGGACTCGAAGCGGAGATCAACAACGTGAGCAACGCCCTCGACGCCGGCCGCGTCGCGCGACCCGCCCGTCCCGGCTCCGGCTCTGAGTTTGCTGCGAACTATCCTCAGACCTTTTAGAGCGGGCTAAGTTGAATATAGCCGCATTCGTTAGGCGAGGCAGCCTGCCCGACTTGTCGGAGTCCTCGTCGAGCCATGGCTCACCGAAACGGTTCGCGCCTAGTCCGCAAATTGCCGAATCCGCGCTTCGACGTCCTTCTGCAAGCGCCGGACGTGATCGAGCGTGTAATCGACCAGCGAGACTTCAGGCACCCGCAACAACGGCGTGAGGTCCATGGCCCACGTGATGCCGTTGACGCGATCGGTCGCGTGCGACGTATGAAAGGTCGCGTGCGCCGCCCGCCGCCCGAGCGCCGCCAGGTCGTAGCGTTTTCCACCCGAAATCTGGGAATCGAAAACCTTGAGCAACTCCGCCGCGAGTTCCGGGTGTCGCCCGGAATCGAGGACCACCTTGTCGGCATCCACCAGCCAGTCGAGATCGCGCCAGACTTCGCAACCCAACACCCGCTTCGGCTGCCGCTCCGGCGGAAGCGCGCGCAGCGCCGTGAGACAACGCGCCAGCACCGCCACGTGCGTGTCGTGTTTGTCCGCCGGATTGTGGAGATAAACCACCTCCGGCTGGCAGCCCGTGAAGATTGTCGCGAGATCGCTTGCCACACCCGGATGACCGGGCGTTTTCACCGCCGAGCTCGGGTGCGCCAGCTGCAACTGAATCGAATACCGACCAAGCCGCGCCGCGGCTCGCTGCTCCTCCCGGCGCACCGTCTGCATCTCCGCGTCGGTCATCTGCGCGTAGCGCCCCGTGCGCGGGGAACCGGCGCCATTCGTCACCACCACCCCGCCAAACGCCCGACCGGGAGTATCGAGGCAGTCGGAAATCCCCGCATGCGCCATGATTTCAATGTCATCCTGATGCGCCGCGACGCACAGGTGGGTCACGCGCGCGAGCGCCGCCTCCGGCGAAAGCTCGCCCGCAGGCACATAAACGTCGGCTTGAGGCTGGGTGAATTTCATGAAGTGGGTGCGTTGGACAGTTTCGGCAGGCTTGCGGCGGCAATCGCCTGACCGTGACGCTTGTCGTGTTCGTTCGGCGTATGCAGGCGGATCTTTTCCGCCAGTTCCGGAAACTCCGCGCGCAACACCGCCTGCGCCTCGCTGAGAATGAGATCGCCGCCCGCACCGCTCGTCACTCGCCCGAGCACCAGCACGTGCCGCAGGGCATAAAACTCCGCGTAGTGCGCGATCGAATACCCGAACGCCACCCCGATCGACTGGTAAATCGCCCGCGCGCGCGCATCGCCCGCGGCCATCGCCGCCTGCACCGCGACCAATTGCTCGGCCAGCGGTTGAGAGGTGGGAAAATCGAATCCCGCCACCCGCGCCAGGCGGCCGACGCCTTGTTGCGAGAAATACTGCACGCCGCAGCCGATGTCGCCCGACCATTCGTCGCGCGGCGCGTGCGGGTGATAGTCGATCGGCGCAAACGCGAGCTCGTTCAGCCAGGGCGTGATTCCGCCGTCGGGCGTCACATAGCCGCCCGCCTGACTCGTGCCCATCGACACGCCGAGAACCGCGCCGTCTCCCAAGCTCATCGAGCCGGCGAGCGCGGTGACTTCGCCATCGTTCGCCACCTCGAACGGAACCCCGCCCCAGCGCTGCTGCAGCGTGAAAAACATCCGGCGAATATCGCGTTCGAACCGCTCCGGCGGGACGCCGCGGAAAAGCGAGGCGACGCGCACTTCGTTGTTCACATACACGCCGGCCGCGCTGCCGCCGATCGCGTCCACGCGCGGCAGATGCGCCGCCACCCGCCGGAGCGAGTCGTGCACGCCTTCGATGTGATAAGCGGGATCCTTTTCGAAATACGGATTCCAGGGTATCTCCTCGGAGAACACCACGCGCCCATCGATCACCGCCGCCGCTTTTCGATCGCTGCCGCCCAGATCGAAGCCGATTCGGCAGCCCTCCAGATTGCGGCCGAGCGGCAAGGCCGTGAGCTTCTCCTCCGGCAATTGGGCGAGTTCGACCGCTTCAACCGAGAACGTGCGGCCATACACCTTGTCGCCCATGAACGCGTGATCGAATTCCCGCGCTCCGCCGGGCGCATACACCGCGGCCAGCGCGCTCGCGAGCTCCGGCGCGCCGGCGAGCTGCACGCGGCATCCGCCTTTTTGCCAAAGCAGAAACTTAACGAGCCGCTCGACGTAGGTGAAATTCAAATACGCGGCGGGATGCTCGCGTCCCAGCACGTGCGTAGTGTGTCGCGCGGCGGCGCCGTCCGCGCGCAGCAGCGCGATGGCCAGCGGTCGGGCGTTTCGATCTTTGGCCACCAGTGCGCGATAAGCGCGCCTCCACAAGGCGGCGGGCAGGAACTTTTCCTCCAGCGGCGGGCGGTGGAGCGGCCGGATGTTCAACAGGGTCAGCGGGTCTGTCATCGTCGGTCTCCGTTAGAAGGGTGCACGGCGAAACGCTTCGATCGCCTCGTAGTCGGCCAGGCCGAGCTGGTCATACGCCTGCGCCAGTCCGCGATTCTGCTGCTCCGCCTGCTGCCAGGGTTCGCGCAGACCGGCGGCAACCGGCGTCTGGCTGCGCTGGCTCTTGTGCTGAAAAATCGCCTGAACTTTCTGCGCGAGCTCGCGGGGACTGAACGGCACCGCCATGTCGATGTCCGCCGCTTCCCACGGCGTTTCGACGCCGCGATACAGCCAAACCCGGCAGTCGGCATACCAGGATTCCGACGCGAGCGCCTGGCAGGCACGACGCACCAGATCGAAGCAAACGGCAGACACCGAGGAGGGATCGTCGCGATCGCCTGTGACAAAGATCTGATTGGGCGTCAGCTCGCGCAACACGCCCACGATCGCGTCGACGTCCGCCTGATCAGGCGAGAACTGCCGATAACGCCCACGCTCGTAGAACGGCAGGTCGAGGAAGCAGGCCTGCGAGGGCGCGATCCCACAATCGCGCAGCGACGCTCGCGCTTCGCCGCGTCGCAACAGTCCTTTGAACCGTCGAATCTGCGCCGAATCGCTCGTGAAAGCCGACTTGCCGAGCAGGTGTTCACGCACCTCTCCCGTGAACGCCTGCACCGGCGCTCCGTTTATTTCGAGGGCTTTGCCGAGCTCCCCGATGAAATCCGCCGCGACAATCGCCTCGTCGTCGGGCACGGCGAGATTGCCCGAGGTCAGATACACGACGTCCACCTCGTGCCCTTGGCTCTGCAGCCGGCGAAGCGTGCCACCCATGCCGAGCACGTCATGCGAAGGCTCCGGACTGAACACCACGACGCGTTTGGGAAAGGGCGCCGCACGTTCCGGCCGCGCCGAATCGTTGGCGCCAGGCTTTCCGCCCGGCCAGCCGGTGATCGTGTGCTGGAGCTCGTTGAAGATTTCGATGTTCAGCCCGTAGGCCGGCCCTTGTTCGGTCAACAAATCCGCCATGCCATGCTCGCTGTAATCTTCGTCGAGCAACTTCAGCACCGGCTTGCGCGCGGTTTGCGCGAGCCAGACCACAGCCCGGCGCCGAAGCGATGGCGTCCACTCCAGGGGCCCGACGAGCCATGGATGCCGGACCCGCGTCAACATCGACGCAGCGGCGCGATCGACGAAAAAGCTCACCTGCGCATGCCCTTGCAGGAAACTCGCGGGCAGGGCGTCGGTCGGCACGCCTTCCACCGCTTGCGCCACCACGCCCGCCTTGGTCTCGCCCCACGCCAGCAGCACAATGCGGCGCGCCTCCAGGATGGTGCCCACGCCCATCGTGATCGCGTGACGCGGGACGTTCGCTTCGCCCAGGAAATCGCGCGCCGCGTCGCGACGGGTGATGCTGTCCAGCGTCACCAACCGCGTGCGCGAGTCGCGCCCGGAGCCGGGCTCGTTGAAGCCGATGTGGCCGGTGCGCCCGATGCCCAGCACCTGCAAGTCGAGGCCGCCCGCGGCGCGAATCTGCTCCTCGTAACGCCGGCACCACGCGAACGTTTCTCCACGCGGCACCATGCCGTCGGGCACGTGGATATTCGTCGCGGGCACATCGATGTGATCGAAGAGCTGCTCGTGCATGAAGCGCCAGTAACTCTCGGGATGCGTGCGCGGCAGGCCGTAATACTCGTCGAGGTTGAACGTCACGACCCGCCGGAAACTCAGTCCTTCTTCGCGATGAAGCCGGATCAGCTGGCGATAAAGCCGCACCGGCGTCGAACCGGTCGCGAGTCCGAGCACGGTGTTTTTGCCCGCGGCATCGTTGCGTCGGATAAGCGCGGCGATCTCGCCGGCGACTCGCGCGCAAGCTTCGTCGGCGCTTGCGAAAATCTCGGTGGGGATGCGTTCGCGTTGCTGGGCTTCAGCTGAGGCGGAAATCATTGGAAGAGTCACGACCGTGAAAGGGAGCGGAAATAATCGACCGTCGCGCGCAGGCCGGCTTCGAGCGTAGCCGCCGGCCGGAATCCCGCCGCGGCGAGTTTGTCGACACTGGCCCGCGAATGCCGCACGTCGCCCAGGCGATCGGGGGCATGGCGAATCTCGGACCGGGATCCGGCAAGCGCGATGATGCGCTCCGCGAGTTCCCGAATCGTGATCTGGCCGCCGTATCCGACGTTGAATACACCCGTGACGTCCGCATTTGTCGCGGCGAAGACATTGGCGGCAACGATGTCCTTCACGTAAACAAAGTCCCGCGTCTGGCCGCCGTCGCCGTAAATGGTCAGCGGCTGATGCGCGAGCGCCCGTTGGATGAAGATCGGCACGGCCGCGGCGTAGGCGCCGGCCGGATCCTGCCGGGGACCGAACACGTTGAAAAAACGCAGCGCGGTCGTCGCGAGCCGGCCGGATTCGCTGTAGTGCTGACAGTAATACTCGCCGTCGAGCTTCGTGACGGCGTAGGGGCTGCGCGGCTCCGGCAGCATGTCCTCGCGCTTCGGCACCGCGGGATTGTTCCCGTAGATCGCGGCCGAGCTGCTGAGACACAGCTTGCGGACGCCCGCCGCCGCAGACTCTTCGAGGACGTTGAGCAATCCGGTGACATTCAGATCGACGCATTCGTGCGGACGCTCGACCGACTCCGGAACGCTGACCAATGCGGCGAGGTGGAAAACATAATCGACACCCTCGACCGCGCGGCGGACGAGTTGCCGATCCGTGATCGAGCCCTCGATGAACTCCACCTCGAGCCCCGCGAGATTTCGGCAATGCCCGGTGCGCAGGTTGTCGAGCACGCGCACGTCCGCCTTGCCTTGGAAGTATTCGGCAAGATGGCTGCCGATGAAACCCGAACCGCCGGTGATCAGAACTTTCATGATGTCGCGTGTTTCCTGACAATGGCTTCCATCTCGTTCGCCTGGGCTTCGAGGCTGCGCACCAGCGCGAACTGATTGCGCGCGCGGTCGAGATTGTGACCGGGACGCTTGGTCTTGAAGTAAACGTCGCCCTCGAGGAAATCCGTGAGGAAGCGCAGACCGACCTCGAAGGTAATCAGCCGACCCGAGAAAACCAGGTGCGCGATTTCTGCTTCGTTCAAAAACGGACGCGCCGCGGCAAGATAGCCCTCCACCAACGCTTCGAACACGGGCAACCGCGCCTGCACGCGCGACAAATCGCGTTCGTCTTCCGCTGCCGAGTTCGTCGCCGAACGCACCATGTCGCCGAAATCGTAGAGCGCCAGGCCCGGCATCACCGTGTCGAGGTCGATCACGCAGACGCCCTCGTGCGTCGCATCGTCGATCATCACATTGTTCAGTTTCGTATCGTTGTGCGTGATACGCTCCGGGATCTCGCCCTTCGCCTGCAGGTCGAGCAGACGATCCACGAGCGATTCGCGCTCCATCGCGAATTCGAGCTCCAACGCGACCTGCGCCGCACGTCCGTGCGCGTCCTTCGCGGCCGCGTGCCGCAGAGCCTCGAAGCGCGAACGCGTGTGGTGAAAATTCGCGATCGTCTCGTGCAGGCGCGTGCCGGGAAGGTCGACGAGCAGTTGCTGAAATTCGCCAAACGCGCGCGCGGCTTCGCGGGCCTGCTGCACCGTCTCGATGATGTCGTAAGTGCGCGCGCCCTCGACGAAGAGATAGCACCGCCACCAGTTGCCCGCCTCATCGCGATGATAGGGAGCGCCCTCGCGCGACGGAACGAGCGTGAGCGCCCGACGCGACGCATCGTCTCCGCCGCCGGCGCCCGCCTTCCGCGTGGCATGGGCCGTGACGCGCGAGATGTTTTCCATCAGCGCAGGCACATCCTTGAAGATCCGGTGGTTGATTCGCTGGAAAATATACCGCACGGGCGTGCCCGCCTGATCGAACAGCACCGCGAAGGTGTCGTTGATATGGCCGCTGCCATAAGGCGCACCGCTGCGAAACCGGCCCAGCAGCGGAAAACCACGGGCGACCGCTGCGAGATCCAGCGGCGTCGAAGATGAACCAGGAACGATGCTCATGAAGTGAGAGGCAGCTCGATTTTCGCGGGATACTCCCCTGCGCTCACGAGTTGACGGATCGCGTCGACCACCCGCGGCTTGTCTTCGCGATACGTGATTCCAAACCAGCTCGCTTTCGTCGGAAGCACGCTCACCTCCGCCTCGTCGGTTTCGATCAGTCGCGAAATAGCGGTAGGCAAATAGAACTCGGACTTGGGATCCGCCGCCCGCGAACGCAGGAACAAGGCAAACTCCCGGTCGAGCCCGGGAAACACCGCCGGCGTCAACCCCCAGCAGTTCATCGAGACGATTTCTTCCCCCGAAAACGATCGTCCCGTGCCCACATCTTCACGGCGAATGCCCGTGTGCTCGACGATGCCTTGCAGAACCCCTCGCCCGTTCGCCGTGCAGACACCCCGCGACACCGCTCCGTTTTCCGATAGCGTGTTCGCCAGGCGAAAACCCACCATCGCGAGCCGCGCGCGCCGCGCTCCCGACGAATCGGTCCGGAGAAAGCCCGCCAGCTGCTCGAACGAATCGCGGCCGTAAAAATCGTCGGCATTGATCACCGCAAACGGCCCGGCCACAGCCACCCGTGCACACCACACGGCGTGGCCCGTGCCCCACGGCTTGATTCGCCCGGCAGGACAAAGAAAGCCCGCGGGCAGCGCCTCGAGTTCCTGAAAAACATAGGCCACCTCCACCGCTGACGCATACCGCTCGCCGATGCGCGTTCGAAATTCCTCGGCGAAATCGTGGCGGATCACGAACACGATCCGCTTGAACCCCGCGCGCACCGCATCGAACACCGCGAGGTCGAGCATGGTTTCCCCACCCGGACCGACGGCGTCCAGCTGCTTGAGTCCGCCATAACGACTGCCCATGCCGGCGGCGAGAATCACGAGACTTGGCTGCATGCTTCCCTACAACATCTTTGCCTGCCGTTGCGCAACATCTTTCTTTTGTTGCGAACATTTGCCTTGCGTTGCGGAGAGCAGCGTTTTCCTCGAAATCCATGGCCCGTCTGACTTCCGCCTCCCGCCGGCGCACACCCGCACCCCCAACCCCGGCCGATCTTCTCGCCGGTCTTCGTCAACGGGTGGCCGCTGCGCCCAACGATCAACCCCTGCCGACCACTCGCGCGCTGGGTGAGGCGTTCGGGGTGGCCAACACGACCGTGTTCCGCGTGTTGCGCGACCTGACCGCCGCCGGCGAGATCTGGCAGCACCCGACAAACGGACGCTATTATCCGGCGGCTGCCCGCGCCGTGGTCGATCGCCCCAAGCCCGTCGCCTGCCTCTTTCGCCGCCTCGAGCTGGGCAGTGCCCTGTATCGCGAGCTGTTGGAAGGCGTCAGCGCCGGCTGCGGCGCGCATCGCCGCACGATGCTGCTCTGGCACGACGAACTACTCGTCAACCATCCTGACGCGCACGAGCCGCCGATCTTCGCCAGCGTCGCGCAACAGCGCGCCATCCTCGGCGATTTCGTCGAGCGCCACGGATCTTCCGCCGGTGGCTTCGTGCTCGATCATGTGTGGAGCGATCAGGCGTTGAGCGTTCATCTGGAGCGCTTGCAACCCGCCGTGGTGCTGTTTCGCCACTGCACGCTCCCAGGCTGCAGCAACGTGCGCGCGGATTTTCGCGCCGGCGCGTTGAAGGCGCTCGCACACCTCCTCGGCCGCGGCTTCGAACAGATCGTGCCAATCAAACCGTTCGAAGGCGACCCCGCCGTAGCCGAATTCAACGCCGCGCTCGACGCCGCCGCAGGCGAACTCGATTGCCGCAATCGCCTCGCCCCTTCCGCCCTGGCCAGCACCGCCAAGGAACGCGCCGCGTTGATGGAGCGCCTGCGGCGGGGGAACAAGCGCACCGTGCTGCTTTGCCCCGAGGATCACGTCGCCGCTTTGCTCGCCGCAGCCGCGCGGGACGCCGGTCTGCGTTGTCCGGAAAAGATCGGCGTGCTCTCCGTGATGGGCACAGACCTCGCGGTGAAAGCCGGACTGAGCTGCTTGCGCTACGATTTTCGCGAATTGGGACGCCGCGCGGTGGAGGCGCTGGGCAGCGTCGAGCCACAGCGGCATACGCTCGAGCCCCAGTTTGTGAGCGGAAGCACCACGTGAGCGCGCCGGAATGGCGGCTCAACCGTATCCCGTCTTTGCTTCAATCCTTCGTCGCGCCTCGGGCTTAGCCGGACGCTTTCGCCAGCGTCTCGCCCGCGCTCAGTTCCAACTGCATCAGGAGTTCGGTCGCATCGTCCAACGCGCGAATCTTGTGCCGCATTTCATCCAGTAACTTCACCGTTTGTGCGGCAAGCTGCTCCTCGTCGACGGTGACCGAGACCAGGCGCCGAGCTATGGCGCCTTCCCGCCAGCGCCCGCCGAAGCTCACGATCGAAACATCGTCCGGCACTCGATATCCCAACTTGCCCAGAAGCAAAAACACCAATTCGGCTTCGGCATCGAACGTGCAGAAGATCGCCGTCGGGCGATCCGGACGGGTCATGATCTGCTTTAGATTAGTCGCGACCCAGGATTCATGCTCGGACGTGAATCTCGGAGCATCATCACAGCGGACGAAATCCGCCGCCAGCCCATATCCCGCGCCCTCCATCTCGTCGCGCAGACCTTTTTCATACAGCGGAGCGAGCCCTCCGCGGGTGTGACTAAACATCGCCACGCGACGGTGCCCGAACTTCAAAAACGCCCGCCCCGCCAGTCGGCCCACCTCCTTGGCCGAGAACGTGATCAACGGAGCCTGAATGCCCTCGACGCGGCGGTGACAAAACACAACCGGAATACCCGCCGCCTGCAACGGTCGGATGTGGTGAGGCGGAGTCGCCGTCGTTGTCGTGGGCACGATCGCAATGCCCGCGATCTTCTTATCCATCAACTGCAGCAACGCCGAGGCCTGCTTGTTCGTGTCGTTGTCAGTGTCGCAGACGATCACTTGATTATTGAGCGCTGCCGCCGCGGCATTGAACCCCCGCTGCAGCGAAGGATAGAAACCCGTTCTCGTCTCAGGGATCACCAAACCGAACGCATCGAGCCCTGATTTTAGCCTGATCAGCGCGGACTCATGCACAAAGGATCCCCGGCCGCGCGTGCGTTGAATCAACCCCTTCCGCGCCAATTCGCCGAGCGCCTGGCGCACGGTGTTTCGCGAAATGTTCGCCGCTCGCGTGAGCTCTTTCTCGGTGGGCAACGCGTCTCCCGGACGCAGCCGACCCGAAATCAACTCGGTCATGAAATAGTTGTGCAAGCGCTCGTGTTTCGAACGAGCCGCAGAATCTCCCAGATCCAATGTTAAGGAATCCTCCATTTGTAGGGACTTTAATCGCCAAGTTGAGGTCGCCTGTCAAATCGCGCCGACGTCACACTTAGGTATTGCTACCTCCTTTGTTCCTACTTTTCCTCCCTTTCGATGCGCAAAAGTCTCATCAAATCAAAACTGCAACGCAATGAGGTGTCGTTGATCACCACGCTCCATTTCGCCGACGAGTCCGCCTACGAGATGACGAGCTTGCTCGGATTTGATGGTATCTGGATGGACTTGGAGCATCACGCCCACTCGCTCGAAACCGCGGCGCAACTCATGCGCGCGGCGCGAGTCGGTGGAGCTGACATCGTCGCCCGTCCCGCCAAGGGCGAATTCATGCGCATGGGGCGACTGCTCGAGGCTGGCGCCCAGGGCATCATGTATCCGCGCTGCGAAACGGCGGACGAAGCCCGTGAGATCGTGCGCTGGGCCAAATTCGCGCCCATCGGCGAACGCGGCGCCGACGGCGGCGGTCCCGATCTGCCTTACGGCCTGTATTCGCTTGGAGACTACGTGCGAGAGGCCAACGAGGAAACCTTCATTATTGCGCAACTCGAATCCCCGAAGTCGCTGACGCACGCGGAGGAGATCGCCCGGGTTCCCGGGATCGATATTCTGATGTTCGGACCTGGAGACTTCAGCGTCCTGGCCGGTATCCCCGGCCAGTTTGACCATCCGCTGATCGCAGAGGCGCTCAAGACCGTCGCTGGCGCCGCCGCCCGGGCCGGCATTCACTGGGGTTCAGTGGCCTTCAACGCGCAGCATGCCAAGATGCTCCTGGACCTCGGCGCGAAGTTTATCTGCCACAATGCCGACATCATGATTCTGAAGCGCGGACTCGAAACCATCAAACAGGAGTTCGCGCAGATCGGCTTTACGTTCCGCTCCTAAACGGAGCACAGCCGGCAAGCCAACCCGCTTCGCCTCGCGGGCGACGAAGCTTGAAGTGTGCTATATCAAGACGCGGAAGCTACCACTCAAGCGGGCGCAATCATGACACCTGTCGTGGAACAGATTCAGTCCCAAGGGCACGCTTTGACTCGTTGGCAATGCGGTCTTTCGACGTATGTAGCGTGTCCCGAAATAGGCGCCCGACTCATGAGCTGGCACCTGGAAAGCGACGGCGGCCGGCGGCGGGAAATAATATACTGGCCGGATCAATATTCGACGGCCGACTTCGGCGACATCCGCGGAGGCAACCCGATTCTATTTCCGTTCGCCGGAAGAAGCTTTGATCAGGGCGCGATCAACCTTTGGCGCGGACCTGACGGTGTGCAGCGTCCCATGCCCATCCATGGATTTGCCCGCCACAGCCGGTTTCAACTGCGGAAACTCGACGCGTCCGGCTTTAGCGCCGTATTGATCCCCGACGCGGAGGCCAAACGGTGTTATCCTTACGACTTCGAGTTCGAGGTCGCCTACCGGTTCGAGGCCTTCACGCTCCACTGCGAGCTGAGCCTGCATAACCGCGACACCCAAGCACTGCCCTGGTGCGCCGGACATCATCCCTACTTCTCGCTGCCATGGAGCGACGAAAGCGTTCAAAAGAACTTTCGTATCCATCTTCCCGCGACGAAGACATGGAATCACGACTATGATGGAGCAGGGAAACTAATCTCCCGTCCGTGCTTAGCCGGAGACCAGCCCCTGGCGAACCCAGCCTTGGTCGATGCGATCCATTCGGGTCTCTCGTCCAACAAGATATATTTCGGAGACCAAAGCAGCCCGTCGACGATTCACATCCGATTTGGGTCCTCGGAAAAACCACCCGAAGGCAGTTGCCTCGTCACATGGTCGCAAGCAGGTTTACCCTATTATTGTATAGAGCCGTGGATGGGCGTGCCGAATGCGTTTGAAAATAAGATCGGGCTGGACTGGGTCCAGCCCCGTCAGACACGGAGATTCGGCATATCGATCGTCGCAGCCTAGGCGAGGTCAGGGCAGCCGATTGATTCCGGCACACAAACGCATGGAACCTTGAGCGGCTCGTCGGGCGACTATCGGACTTAGTCCAAGCTTCCGAGCCCATCACATGGCTCACTGATACTTGTTACTGAAGACCAGGTCATCGATATAGAAATCGTCACCCACACCTGCGCTGGAATAGCTGGTAAACCTCACACGATCGATGGACGTCTTCGTGTTCCAGTCATAACCGTAACCGGCGAGCACACCATTCACGAACACGGCGCAATGTCCCATGTCGAGGGAGATAATCCGCACCGTGTTCCACGCGTTGAGCGCGAGACTGGCGCCACTCATGTTCTTATATTCAAGAACGCCGCCGTTGTCGTCGTTGTAGCCGTAGCAACTGAGCGCTCCAGAATTGTTCACCCGGATATGAAACGCCATGCTGGCATTATCGTTTCCGCCACTTCCCAAGCTGATGTAGAATCCCTGAGCCAGCGTCACGGGCTTCACCTTGAACTCGACGGTTTTGAACGCACCCGCATTCGAAGTTTTGACGACCGACGACAGCACGGAACTCGACGTATCGTGAATACGCAGGGAATTCGATCCGCTATACGCCTGGAGATTGCTGACGCGCGCGCTCGCCGCCACCTCAACGAAATTGGCCGGCACGTTGCCGAGCGTATCGCGGTCGAAATTGTTCACGTAATCCGTGCGTTGCAGGTTATCGACGTAAATGTCGTCGCCGACGCCGGTGGTGGAATGGCTGGTGAAACGAATGCGGTCGATCGTGCCGTGGGTGTTCCATTTCCCGGCCGTGCCGGCCACCGTGCCATTCACGGTGACCAACGCGCTGTCGGTATTCGAGGCATCGATACGAACGGTGTTCCAGCTGTTCAGGATCACACTCGCCCCGCTCAACGCCGTGTAGGTGCTCCCGTTATACCAATGAAGATTGCCGGAGGAATTGATCCGAAGATGGAAGATCACATTGCTATTGGCGTTACCCCCGCTGGCCAGGCTGATGTAACAGCCGTTCGGCAAATTCGGGTGCAGCTTGAACTCATACGAGACCGCCGTGTCGGATTTTGCCACTTTCGCCACCGACGTCAGCGCCGAGGATGAGTTGTCGTGGATGCGAAGCGACTTTGACCCCGCATACGCCTTGGCCGAACTCACCCGGGCGCTGCCCGACACTTCCACGTAGGCCGGAGGGACCGCGCCGGTTGCGTCGCTTTCGAACGTGTCCAGATAGTTGAACGGCCGCGACCAATCCGACATGCTTGTATAGGTGCCGGCGCAGATGCCTCGTTCGACATCATAATAGACCGTAAACAATTCATCCGTGTCAGGCAGGTAAACTGAGCTGGGATAGCCCATATCAAACACGTTCGATGCCGTGGAATTGTAGATCAGCCGGCTGCCATTGCTCCACCATCCGTATTCGGGGTAGAACATTCGTCCCTCCACCACGCGATTTCCGTTGTTGGCATTGGGCCGACACCAAGTGACGAAGAACTTGTCGTTGGCCAGCTTGAGCGCGTGTGGCGCATGCACTTCCGGACGCGCCATGTCGACACTGGTCCAGGTGGCTCCATTGTCGGTGGACTTGGAAATCCAGCCCCGATACCGGACCAGCGAGTAGAGAGTATTTCCACCCGCATACATCGCGGCCGACTCGTCCGCTCCGCCATTGATGATCGTTCCCTGACTGCTCCACGAGCTCCCCGAGTTCGTGCTCTTGAAAACACTCACGACGGGACCCCCGACTTGATAAACGGGCGCCAGCCATGCCCCGTTGGCTTCGACCACGCTCGCCGTGGTCGCGGCGTTGCTCACGATCTGCACCGGAGCGGTCCAGGTCACGCCGTGATTCGAGCTTTTGACAAAGAAAACGCCTTTGTTTTCCGGCACGCTCCCGGGGACTTTCTTGAAATAGGTCATCGTTACCGTGCCGTCACTCATCACGGAGATATTTGGATCGCGGGCGTCGTAGCCATCGGCGCTGTGATCCACGAGGAGGGTCGGCGTTCCCCACGACGCACCGTCGTTGGTGCTTCTCGTTATCCAAATCGTCCCGTAACTCCCAACACCCACGTGAACGTTATTCCAGTAATATACGACCAGCAGGTCGCCATTACTACACCGGGCTACCTCCGGAAAACGCGGCTCATAAACCTGTCCTCCGATCGTCTGCGCTCCTTTGATCAAAACGTCATAGCTGGTGGGAACGTCCAGGCTCGCCTGCAGGTTCGGGGCAAAACGTGCTCCCAAAACAAGCGTCAACAGAACGGCCAGGGGCAAAATGGAGGTTCGTCTGTTGCCATTGCAAACGTGACGTCCGCCGGCGCGGAACAATCCCAAATGAAGAAGGCGGTTTTTGGGGGTCGGGGCAGTGTGCATAGAAACGGGGGCTGCAATCTGAAAGCAAAGCTCCAGCGAGATATCGCTGGAGCGGTGAGACCTTCACGGCCGGGATTATAATCCCGCCACCGCGATAACATTTAGATGGCGCCGAAATGATCCGGCGTCAGCAACAGGCTAAAATGGGCCCGAAGCCGCAGGGGCGTTGCCACCCCTGCGGTTTGCCCAGGCTTAGAAGCGGCGGCTCACGCGGAACTTCACGACTCGCATGGGTCCTTGAAAGACCTGGTAATGGTTGACCGCACGAGTGAGGTTCCATTCGTCTGTGACGTTCATAACATTGAGCTGGAATTTATAGTCCTTCCAATTGTAGCTGGTCCACGCGGATGCACTCCAGCTTGCCGGCAGCCAATAATTGGACGTGGTCCATGCCGCCACGGCGTCTTTCCATGTAAGTCCGAGGCCGGCCGCCCAGCCCTTCAAGGCGCCTTCGCGTGGTGCAAAGCGTGTGGTGAAGCTTGCAGTATACCGGGGAACGTTCCTGGCGACGTTATACAAGGCCGGCGGAGTGGGCGCGGGTAACCGCGCATCCTGCAGCGCTCCACCAAACCCGACCTGAAGCGATTCCAGCATCTGCCAGTGCATATCGAGCTCCAGTCCCTGCGTGCGCTGCCTGGCCGTCTGGATGTAGAAGCCAGGACGCTCCGGATCGGGATCGCGCTCTTTGATATTGGTCATCCGCAGATCATAGGCGGACAACGTGCCCGACAAACGACCGTCGAAGAAGTTCGCCTTCAACCCGACCTCGTCCAAAATCCCTTCCAACGGCTTGAACGGGCGTCCATCCGGCTGAGCTCCATAATTCGGGGTATAGTTCGTCGCGTGGCTGAAAAACACCGAGTAGCTCCGGGACGGCTTAACGACCGCTCCATACCGGTGCGTGTAGGCATGACCGCGGTTGAGCTCGCCTTCCTGCCCCGTCAGCAAGTTGTTCGTCTTGGTATCGTAATCATCATATCGGATGCCGGCCACGAACTGCAGCTTGTCGCCAAAAAACTGGATATGATCGCGAATGGCCCACGCAGCCGAGTGATCATATCTCTGCGTCCGCGCGTGCGTATACGTGGGCATCTGGGGCGAGAAATAATAATTGGGATCGTCCGTGAGATAGAGATAGTTCGTCTCCCCGGTGTTTAGATTCTCGTAGTTCTGAAACAGCGACTTCTGGTTATACTGTGCGATCGCAAGAATCTTGTGCGAGTGACTCGACAATTGAAGGTCGTAAACCGCGTCCACGGCCGACGTGAAGAAAAACTGGTCGTCACTATAGTCGCGCCAGCCACGGCGAATCCGATAGGCTTGTTTCGCCGCATCATAGGATATGCCTCCGCTGTGCGGAAAGACATCTTCCGCCTCATGGTCCCACCACGTGGCCGTGCTGGTCAAACGGACCGCCAGGTTGTCCGTCGGCTGGGTCTCGAGATACATATAGGGCGCGTGTTTGCGGTTCCGAGAATAGCCTTGCGGGCTCGAGACCGTAAAATCGCGAGGCAAGACGCCCCAAGTCGTGATGCCACCCTCTTCTTTCGTGAGGCCGAACGGCAGCTCGACCTCGCCAAACACGGTGCTCGTAGGATACCACATGGCGAGCTCTCCCCAGTGCTTGAAGCCTTTTTCCTCGAGCAACTCACCCACCAGCTTTAGCTGAACCCGGTCACTGATCTTCCACGTGACTTGCGGCGTCGCGGTCCAGCGATGGAGATACGCGAATTTGACCGCGACGTTATTCACCATGTTTTCATCCCGTCCCGTCGCGATGAGGCGCACGGACACCTTGTCGTTGATCGGCTTCGTGTAGTCGAACTCCGCCTTCAACTGCCCGTGATTGCCGACGGTGACGGCGATCTCACCCTGCTCCTTCCAAAGCGGCTCCTTGCGCACGCGGTTCAGGACGCCGCCGATGGCCGTCGAGCCGTAGACGAGCGCCGACGGGCCCTTCAACACCTCGAGGCGCTGGAAATTGAACGGTTCGGCGCCGGCCTGGCTTTGATACTGGTTGTCGATGATACCATTGGTGTAATGATCGCGCACAGTATATCCGCGGATCATGACGCTGTCGCCGACGTTCGACTCGATCGAGACCCCGGGCACATACTGCAAGACGTCAAACACTTCGCTCGGTTGGAAGTCCTGCATGAACGCCTGGTTGATGACATTGATCGCTTGCGGAGTGTCGATCAACGCCGTGTTCGTTCGAGTGACACCGATGGCATTGGTGGTGGAGTAGCCCACGTCCCGGCTGTCGGTCACCTGAAACACATTCAGAATCACGGTCTCGTCATCGGCCTGCGAATCCGCAGTCGTGGGGGCCGCTTGCTGCGCCAGCGCCGGAAATGCGCATGTGCATGATATCAAGAGCCCCGCCAGGAGTGCTGGCAAGGTTTTGGAGCGCAGGAGTGGATTCATAATCTACAATGTAGTTTTATCGGTGCTTATAGGTTTTATGGTTTATGGATCGCTCAGAGAACCCGCAGTTTTGCGAGATAGATGGCAGCCTTGCCTTCATGGCTTGAATAATAGGAGATCCAGACCTGGTCTTTTATTTGCACCATGCCCGGATAACTACAGTCGCCTCCACTCGGGAGCGTGACCAGTGGCGCCAAGCGTCCGTCATCCCCCAGTTGCGCCACTATGGAAGCCGCTCCGGCCCACGAGCCTTTCACCTTCATCTGGGAATAATCGCGGGTGCCAACCACCCACTCTCCGGACGTCAGCTGAATGGCATTTTGACCGCCAAACCGGTAATTGGACTTCGACCACTGCCATTTCTTATAGGGCGGAGCGCTCGTTCCAACAAATCCCATGGGATCGTCGGGATCCTCGCGCCGGACAAGCGCGAGCATCTTTCCGTCGCTCGTGAACCTCAGGGTCGTCTCGTTCGGCCGCCCCTCGACGCGCAAGCGGGTGATCGGCTTCCACTGAATCCCATCGGTCGAACGATATAATTTGAGAACGCCGTCGGGTTTCTTCGACCAGCTCGCCACCTGGCGCTGCGGGAAATTGTCATAAGCCGCTCCATACGCCACGCCGTCGTGCCAGGTCACCCGCCACAGCCATTCATTTGGCCCCACGACCGGCACGGGCTTGGTCCAGGCCAAACCGTCATCCGAGAACATGACGAGCGAGACCCGGCCCTTGAGCTTCTTGCCCTCATAGAAAGAACTGCCGCAGTTGATCATCAGACGGTCCTGCGGAGTGACGGAGAATTTTGGATCACGGAGATCCGCACCCGGGGCAACTAGATAAGCGGCCGAAACCCACTCGACGCCGTCACGGGAGCTTAGGACCCGGATCGCCCCATCACCTCCAACGTGGCCCGCCGATTCACGGAAGGTGCACCACCAAGTGCCCCGCCAATGAATCAGGTCCGTGAAGGCATTGTGAGCCGCCGCATCCCAAATCCGACGCGTCTCCAACACCTCCAGCCGGACCGGCGCCGCCGCCTCCACCCCCGATGAAGCAGCCTTCGCCCAACTCCCAACAACGACGAAGATGGCCGCCAGAAACAGCCCTTCCAACCGGGCGGAGATACGCGTCTTGTTCCTCATTTGTTCCAACAAATCGGAAGATTGTTGTTGCACTTCAAGCTTATTTTTCGAGCTTTTTTGCTCCGTCGAGAGACGTTGCCGCGGGCTCCGTCGGCCCAGATAACCTACCAGCGATATGTTCCTACCTTTATTCCGTCCGCTACCCGTCCGACTCTTTCCTCGCTTCAGCTCCGTTCGGATGCTGCCCCTCCGCTTAGCCGTGGGCCTCTGTGTTCAAGCGGGACCCGCGCTGATCGTGTGCCGCGGCGCGGAAACCGAACATGCCCCCCTTGACCAACGCCAGCTCCGCGAGCGGTGCATCCAAATCCTCCAGCGAGAACTTCACGAGAACTCCTCATGGCTCAAAGTGCATGCCGCCGAGGGGCTGCTGGAGCACAACCTTTCCGACGGGATCGCTTCCTTATTCAAAGCCGAACTGACGAACGCGGCGCCCCCTTATCACATCGGCGTGCTTCGAGTGCTCGCCGTGGCCGATCGCGCCGAGAAGCAATCCCACGTGTCGCAAATCCGCGCGACGTTCGCCGATCTAGGTTCGCCCGCACGAGTCCACGCCACAGAGACTTTGGCGAAACTGGGCGCCGGAACGCTCCTCGATATACCGCTTATAGAAGAGTGGCTGCGCGACGCCAGCGCCCGCGACGCAGCCTACCTCTACTGGCTCCTCGCAACTGCTCCGATTGCCGAGCGTCGCGAATCCGTGCTCGACCAGCTCGCAGGCCTCCTGCGTTCACCCGACGAAACCGCCCGGCTGCGCGCGGCCTATGCTCTCGCGCGTATTAAACCTCTTACGCCCAGCTCCCTGGCCGCCCTGGACGAACAACTCGCGCAGGAACCACCCCAATCCGCGGCCTTGCCCTATATTATCGCGGCACGTGCTCAACACACCCCGCCAAGCTCGCCACAATATCAAAAGCTAATCAGCAGCCTGCTTCAATTCGCCAGCAGCGGCACCACGGCCCAGAAATACGAAATTCTTCCGCTTCTTGGCCGCCTCCAAGTCCGCGAAGCGTTGCCGATCATGGTTCAACAACTCGGGGCCACGGAGTCCGACGCAAGAATCGGAGCCGCGAACGGCCTTCTTCACCTCCTCCCATGAATACGCAGTCCGGAAATCCGCTTCCACGAGGCTGGCTCGTCGTGGCTTTATTATGGCATCTCGCATGTCTAAACTATCTCGACCGCATCCTGATCACGACGATGGGCTCCTCGTTGAAGAGCAGCATCGCGATGTCGGAATCGCAGTTCGGGTTGCTCACCTCCGTATTCCTTTTCAGCTACGGTGCGTTTAGCCCTATCGGAGGATTTCTCGCGGACCGCTTCAGCCGCAGCCACGTGATCATCCTGAGTGCGTTCGTCTGGTCCGCCGTCACCTGGCTAACCGGACATGTCACGAACTACGAGCAACTGCTGGTTGCCCGGTTCCTCATGGGCATCAGCGAAGCTTGCTATATGCCGGCGGCACTCGCGCTGATCGCCGACTACCACCGGGGCCCGACCCGGTCGCTCGCGACCGGCATCCACATGACCGGAACGTTTGTCGGCGGAGGCCTCGGAGGCCTCGGAGGCTATATTGCGGAATCGCATGGCTGGCAGCATGCCTTCATTATATTCGGAGCCGTTGGGGTCGCCTATTCGCTGGTGCTTATATTCCTGCTTCGGGACCCCAAGATTCCCTCCGCTTCAAACGAAACATCCAGTCACGAATCGAATCAGAAGCCGTCCATCCGCGCCGCCGTGTCGTTTCTGGCGCACAGCCGGAGCTTCTGGTTGATGACGCTTTTCTGGGGACTGTTCGGCGTCGCAGGCTGGGTGATCCTCGGCTGGATGCCGACGTATCTCAAGGAAGCCTTTTCCCTCGGCCAAGGGGCTGCGGGCCTCTCTGCGACAGGTTATTTCCAGATCGCGGCCATGGTGGGAGTAATTTTTGGCGGCAAGCTGGCAGATAAGTGGAGCAGAACGAATCCGTTGGGCCGGGTGTATATTCCGAGCATCGGACTGGTGATAGCGGCCATCGGACTCCTGGGCACCAGCCTTTCTCCTGTTTTATCCGGCGCGATCGTGGGGCTGGCGTTGTGCGGATTCACCAGGGCCTTTACGGATGCGAACATGATGCCGATTTTGTGCATAGCGGTGCCGGCGCGCTATCGAGCCACCGGTTACGGCATTCTAAACCTGGTCGGCTGTGTGGCCGGCGGCGTTATGATATATGTCGGCGGTGTGCTAAGAGATCAACAGACCCCGCTGACCCTGGTGTTTACGGCCTCTGCAGTAGCCTTGGCCGGTTGCGCCGCGATTCTATTGCTCGTGGCAAAGTCGATGATCAAAAGCGGCATCGCCAACGACCAATCACGCCAATAGATCGGCGCGCCGCAGCGTGCGCACCTGCGCCAGGAGAGGCTGGCGGATTATTATACATCGGGCGAACGCTTCGCCTCTTCCGCCCGATGTCGCATTTCGAATGACTCTTATGAAAAAACATGGGTTAGCCCTCATCGCAGGAATCGCCATTATCGCGGGTGCGGCTTTTGCCGCTCCGCCGGTCTCGCCGCTGCGGCCTATACCAACATTTGCGCAGGCGCGGCTCGGGCCCGTGCAGGTGATCGTCGCCCCCGACCGCCCCGACTGGACTTATCAAACCGGCCAGACCCCGAAATTTACCATCCGCGTGCTGGCCGACAACAACCCGCTCGCCGGCGCGACCGTCGCCTACAAAATCGGGCCCGAACAGATGCCAGCGATCATCGAAGAGGCTGGCGTTGCCGTTCCGTTGGATGGACTTGTCGTGGAAGCCGGCACGTTGCAGGAGCCCGGCTTCATCCGCTGCATCGTCACCACGACGATCAACGGCAAAACCTACCGCGGCATCGCCACCGCCGGCTTTTCCCCCGAACGCATTCAGCCCACACAAGTCCTGCCGGACGACTTCGACGCGTTCTGGAGCGGGAGCAAAGCCGAACTCGCCGCGGTGCCGATCGATCCGACCCGCACGCTGCTCCCTGAATACAGCACGAGCGCGGTGGACGTTTACCACGTCAGCTTCCGCGTCGCCCGAGACGACAGCCGCATCTACGGCATCCTTTGCGAGCCCAAGGCTCCTGGCCGCTACCCCGCCGTGCTGCGCGTGCCCGGCGCCGGCGTGCGCCCCTATGTGCCCGTCAACACCGACCTCGCTGCGCAAGGCGTCATCACACTCAACATTGGCATCCACGGCGTTCCGGTAAACCTGCCAGCCCAAGCCTACTCCGCATTGCGCGCCAGCGCGCTCAAGAACTACGCGCACTACAATCTCGACAATAAAGACACGTATTATTTCCGCCGCGTTTTTCTCGGCTGCATCCGCGCCAACGACTACCTTGCGTCGCTTCCCAACTGGGACGGCAAAAACCTGCTCGTTACGGGCGGAAGCCAGGGCGGGCATCTTTCGATCGCCACCGCTGGCCTTGACCCGCGGGTAACTGCCCTCGCCCTCGTGCATCCCGCCGGCTGCGACGTCACGGGCTATCTCCACGGCCGCGCTGGCGGGTGGCCGCACATGTTCCGTCCCGACCCGAAAACCGGCATGAACTTCCATGCGCAGAACCCGGAAAAAGTCGCGACCACCGCTTACTACGACGCCGTCAACTTCGCGCGTCTCATCAAAGTTCCCGGCCTTTATTCGTGGGGCTACAACGACGAAGTCACCCCTCCCACCTCGATGTTCGCCGCCTACAATGTAATAACGGCCCCGAAGGCGCTGAATCTCGTTCTTGCCGGAGGGCACACCAACATTCCGGAGGAGTGGGCTGCGATCGACGAATGGCTTTTGCAGCAGGCTGGAGTGAAAAAATAGCATCGAGAAAGCCGTGGAGGGCATCCTTCTGCCCACGTTGCAGGGAGAGAGCTCCCTCCGGAGCGGTCATGAACGGATCGGCACCCACCCATGTGAGAAGTGCAGCCCAGCGGGTTTTCTTTTCGCGCACGGCTTCGGCGAGCGCGAGTGAGATTTGCCCCTTCAGGCTGGGATATTTTTCCACTTGGTCCCGATAAAACCGGAGCAATGGCCGGGCCTTGAACTCGTCTAGGGCACGTGCGAAGGCGTTGTCGGCCGCCGGGTCCACACCTGCCTCGAGGAAACGGGTCATCAGCTCGATGTTCAGCGTCCGGCACAGATCCTCAAAATCGATGGCTGCGACCCGGGCTCCATGCGCCAGCAACAATTCGACCAAGTCCAAGCGACTCGCATGCATCGCTCCCGTCAGGGCGGAATCCTTTTGTTGGTTGGACCAGCCATCGACTTTGAGCAACACCTCCACGATGCTGTGAAAACCCCGCTCACAGGCGCGATGAAGCCAGCAGAATCTGTGGTCATTGAAATCGTCGGCCTGCACGCACTTTCCTTCCGCGACCCATTGCTGCAGCGCGAAGAGTTTTCCTGCGGTTACAAGGGTGAGTGCTTGAGCGATGTCCTTCAGCCGAAACACCGCCTGGCGACTAATAGCGGTTTAGAATCCTAACGGGCTTAGTCCACCTTAGCCCTTTTAAGTTCTAACTCGCGTTTAGAATCCCTTGGTTCTAACGTTCCTCCATGAATTATGCCGTTTCCACCCCTGCACAGCTGCAAACCGTGCTGCGCGCGCTCCGCGAGTCACGGGGCCTGACTCAGGCGCAGCTCGGCGACCGCATCGGAGTGAGCCAGCGACGGATTGCCACTATTGAAGCATCCCCTGGCCGCGCCAGCTTTGACCAGCTTTCCCGAATCGTTGCCGCGCTTGGCGGCCGGCTGGCCATCGACGACCTTCCCAGCAAGGCTAACGCGGTCCACCGTAAGCGAACGACCAAAGCCGCGCGCTCGGAGAAGGGAGACTGGTAACGTGACGACTGCTTCCACTCTCACGATTTGGATGAATGGACTACGGGTCGGAAGGTGGTCCATCGTGAGGCACGTCCACGTGTTGGAATACGATCCCGCCTGGATCGAGTCGCCGGCCGGTCGACCACTGTCTCTGTCCCTGCCATTCACCCCGCGCAATGAGCCGATTCGTGGGGCGAAGGTGGAACACTACTTCGACAATCTGCTGCCCGACGCCGCTTCCATCCGCACCCGCATTCGCGCGAAGTTCGCTACGGCTTCTATCGAAGCCTTCGACCTGCTCAAAGCGATTGGCCGCGATTGCGCCGGAGCGATCCAGCTTTTGCCTGACGGTGAAACTCCCGCCGGCTTCGACCGCATCGATGCCGAACCACTCAGCGAGCGCCGAGTCGAGGAACTGATTGCGGGCAGTCTTTCGCCTGCACGCGTCATGGGACAGGACGATGAGAGTGACTTCCGAATATCTCTCGCCGGTGCGCAGGAAAAAACGGCACTCCTCTTTCACGATGGCCAATGGTGCCGCCCCCGCGGCGCCACTCCGACCACGCATATCTTGAAGTTGCCCCTCGGACTCATCGGTCACCTGCAAATGGATATGCAGGGCTCGGTAGAGAATGAATGGCTCTGCTCCCGTCTGATGCAGAGCATGGGGCTCAACACCGCCCGCTGCGAGATCGTGGAGTTCGGTGCGAGGAAGGTCCTCGCTGTTGAGCGATTTGATCGACGCCTCCAGCACACGGGCTGGATCGCCCGATTGCCCCAAGAGGATTTTTGTCAGGCGCTCGGGTTGCCGAGCACGATGAAGTATGAGGGCGATGGCGGTCCTGGCATGCGGGACATTCTGCGGGTGCTTGATGCCAGTCTGGATCCCATGGAAGACAAACGCGCCTTCCTCAAAGCTCAGATGATTCTCTGGTTGCTGGCGGCGACCGATGGTCACGCGAAGAATTTCTCCATTTTCATTGAGCGAGGCGGTAGCCATCGGCTGACCCCTTTCTACGACATACTCTCTGCGTGGCCCATCATCGGCCGGGGGCCGAATCACCTCGACGCGCGCAAAGCCAAACTTGCCATGGCGGTGCGTAGTAAAAGTGCCCACTGGAAAATGAGCGAACTTAGGGCTCGCAGTTGGGACGCGATCACGCGGCTCGCCGGTCTCGGAGATAGTGCGGAGCTGTTGGCCGAGATCACGTCTGCTGCCCCTCGGGCCGTCGAGGAAGTCAGCCGCGAGATCAAGTCCGGGTTTCCCGCTCAAATCCGCGACAAGATCTTCGAGGGATTTCTGAACGCAGTCCGCTCTGTATGAGCAACGTCTTCGAACAAGAAAGCCTGCTTCAACTTGGCGACATCGTTCTTCGAATCAAATTCCTTGGTTACGCGGCAGCCGTGCCCCGGTGTCTCGGCTCGACAGGAGTTTGAGCGCCGCGTCGACCTCGTCGCCGGAATATCGGACAGCCGCGCCATGCAAGCGTTCGTTCTCCCACGTTTCCTGCAACTCCCGCGCTTCTTCCTCCGACTGAAAACCTTCTTCCTCTGACGTCCTGCAATCGTGACGGTCATGCGATACTCCACGAACCCGACCGATTTTGGACGGCTCTGATTGCTGCCGGACTGGAACGAAGCTTGGCCACGTTCCCGTCCTTTGGGAAATCCGGAAGAGCCTGTCTAAGGTCAGCCGACGTTTTTTCTGCGGCGGACGATTTTTCTTCCTCGGGCGGAGCATAGAACTTGTATGCTCCGTCACCCGGATACGAAACAGGAGATGAACCAGAATTCGGCGCATCTCCCGTGATTTCAGCTGCTTGCGCAACTTAAATTCCTGGCGTCCCCACGGGGATTCGAACCCCGGTTCTCACCGTGAAAGGGTGGTGTCCTGGACCAGGCTAGACGATGGGGACTAACCGTGGAGCCGGGCACGCTACGGCCCGACTCCCACCGCGCAAGGCCAAATTTCAACCGTCGCGTTCCGAAAATTTCGCTTCGCACCTCCCCTCTTTTTCGCGACAAACCCACCTCGATGACCTCCGCCGAAATCGCCGCAGCCCTTCCTTCGCAAGCGGTCACCTCGATCGATCTTCCTTTTCCTCGGGTCGCATCCGGCAAGGTCCGCGAAATCTTCGATCTCGGCGATGCCCTCCTGCTCGTTGCGACCGACCGGCTCTCCGCCTTCGACGTCATCCTCCCCGACGGCATCCCCGGCAAAGGCGCGATCCTCACCCAAATGAGCAACTGGTGGTTCGCACAAACCCGCCACCTCATTCCCAACCACCTGCTCCCGGACCAACGCAACCTCCTCGCTGACACCTACAAGCTCTCACCAGACCTTCAGCTCCGCAGCATGGTCGTGCGAAAGCTGAAGCCGCTCACCATCGAGTGCGTCGCTCGCGGCTATCTCATCGGGAGCGGCTGGAGCTCGTATCAGAAAACTGGATCCGTTTGCGGCATTCGTTTGCCCGAAGGCCTGCGTCAGGCCGATCGCCTCCCCCAGCCCATCTTTACGCCGACCACAAAAGCCCCCAAAGGCCAGCACGACGAACCCATAGATGACGCCGAAGGCGCCGCGAGAATTGGCGGCGCGCTCTATGAAAAAGTGAAGGCCACCAGCCTCGCGCTGTATCAGTTTGGCCACGACCGCGCCCGTCAGGCCGGTATGATCCTCGCCGATACGAAATTTGAATTCGGCACCGACGATCAAGGAAACCTCTTCCTGATCGACGAAGTCCTCACACCCGATTCTTCCCGTTATTGGCCAGCCGACAGCTATGCGCCCGGCATGTCCCCGCCGAGCTACGACAAGCAGTTCGTCCGCGATCACCTGCTGGCTATCCGCTGGGATCAAAAACCTCCCGCTCCCCCGCTGCCCGGCGACGTCATCGCGCGCACGCAGGAAAAATACCTCGCCGCCCTGCGCAATCTCCTCGGCTGATCCGCCACCAGCTCGTTTGCGCGGTCGGGATGATTGGCCATCTTCGCGCTGGTTATGGCCGCTGCACCCGAACTCCTCACGTTTCGCTTCGGCGACGCCGGCGAGATTCCGAATCATCCGCGCCTCCCCGTCCTGATCTATAAGCGTGCGGCCCTCGCGTATTGCGCCCCCGACAACCCAGACGCGATTGCGCGCTGGTTCGAGGAAACATGGTCGCAGCATCACTGGCGCCCGGCCTGGCGCTGGGGCGTGTATGACTTTCCCCACTACCACAGCACCGCGCACGAAATCCTCGGCGTGTATCGGGGCCGCGCATCCCTTCGCCTGGGCGCGACGGCCGGCGTGACGCTCGTTGTCGAGCCGGGCGACGTCGTCGTTCTACCTGCGGGCACCGGTCACGAAAATCTCGGCGCGAGCGAAGACTTTCATGTCGTGGGCGGCTATCCGGAAGGACAGGAGGCCGACCTCCTTCGCGGCCGCGCCGGGGAACGCCCCGCCGCCGACGAACGCATCGCACGCGTGCCTTTGCCGAAAGCCGATCCGCTCTCCGGAGCCACCGGCGCTCTCATGCATCAGTGGTCGCTCTAGGCGGTCGCGAAACTCTCAGCGCCACGACAACGAGCCGCTATTACTGCATCACTCCCGTGCGGCGCACCGGAGCCACCGCCCCATTCGCCACGCGGAGCAGTTCACGCCGCAGCCAGTCGAGCGCCGCGCTCACCGCCCGAATCTTCACCGTCGCCCGCGGCCCCGGATAACTCAGCTTTTTTGACCACACGCCATGCGGTGCGTGCAGCGCGATATAAATCGTGCCGACGCGGTTCCCGCCCGCGCCGCTTGTCTCGCCGCCGAACCCCGTCACCGCGAGGCCGTAGTCCGCACCCAGCGTCTCCGCGGCGCCCGTGGCCATCGCCACGGCGCACTCCGCACTCACCGCGCCATGCTGGAGCAGCAGACATTCGGGTATATCCAAAAGTTGCATACGCGCGTCGTTGGAGCAGCAGACGACGCCGCCAGCGAAGAATTTGCACGCGCCGCCGATCTCGTTCAGCGCGTTCGCCAGCAGACCGCCCGTCCCGGTCTCCGCCACCGCGAGTCGTTTTTCCTGCGTGCGCAGAAGGTCGCTCACGATCTTCGCCAGCGAATCGTGACCGTAGCAGGCCAGATCTTCGCCCAGGAGCTTGCCGCATTCCCGCGCCGCGACTTCCAGCTGCGCGGCCGACAAGGCGCCGCTCGACGAGCTCACGCGGCAGTCGACGGTTCCTTGATGCGCGCAAAACGACACATTCAACGCTTCGCCGTAACGATCGAAGATAGGCTGCAGCTTGGTCTCCAGCGCCGACTCACCCACTCCCGCCGTGCGAATCTGCACGTAAGCCTCGCGGTCAAGCAGCAGCCCGCGCGTCGCGAGCCGCGGCAGCACCTGATCGATGAACATCGGATGCATTTCATTCGGCGGACCAGGCAACATGCAGAGCACGCGACCGTCTTGCTCCACCCACAAACCCGGCGCGGTGCCATTCGGGTTGGGCAACACCTCGCTCCCCTCGAACCGATACGCTTGCTTGAGATTGTTCGGCGGCATTTTCCGACCGAACGCCGCAAAGCGATCCGTTATCGTGCGCTCGATCTCCGCGTCGAAAATCAATTTTTGCCCCAGAACCGCCGCGAGCACCTCGCGCGTGCGATCGTCGCAGGTCGGACCCAGGCCGCCCGTCGTGATCAACACGTCCGACCGCGCCCAGCTTTCGCGAAACTGCCGCGCAATCGCGTCGGCGTCGTCGGTGATCGTCACGTTGCGCGCCAGCGTCACACCCCGTCGCCCAAGCTGCTGCCCGATGAACGTCAGGTGCGTATTCGTCGCCAGCCCCAGCAACAACTCGTCGCCCAGCGTCAGCAATTCGTAGTGCACCTGTTTCACAGGCTTTGACAGGGGGCCGGCGTGGACAGATGAAACCATACTTGCGAGGGCGGAGATTAGGCGGAATCTGAGAAAATGCCAGCGAGCGACCCGGCAAATCTCAAGGAGAAGGTCCGGCACCTGCCGGACAAGCCAGGGGTGTATCTGATGAAAGATCGGCTCGGAAGAATCATTTACGTGGGGAAGGCCCGCAGCCTGAAGAAACGCGTTTCATCCTATTTTCAGCAAGGTCGCGCGCGACTCATCATGCAGCCGAAGATTCGCGCGCTCATTCCTTTGATCGCCGACTTCGACACCATCGAGGTGAAGTCCGAACCCGAAGCCCTGCTGCTCGAGGGCAAGCTCATCAAGCAGTGGCGACCCCGCTACAATACCGACTTCACCGACGACAAGCGCTTCCTGCTCGTGCGTCTCGATCTGCACGAGGAGCTGCCGCGCTTTCGCCTCACCCGCATCAAAAAGGACGATCGTTCGCGCTACTTCGGTCCATTCGCACACAGCGGATTGTTGCGAAAAACGCTCGCGCAGATGCGTCGCCAGTTCGGCATCCTCCTCGGCGACGGAACGCCGGAGAAACTTCCGGACGGCACCTGGCGGCTCTACGACGACGTTCGCCAAGAAATATATGGCGGCCTGAGCGTCGTCACAACCGAAGCGTATCGCCGCCGCGTCGAAGACGCCGCCGCATTCCTCGAGGGAAAATCGCGTGAATGGCTCGAAACCCTCCGCGCTGAAATGATGCAGGCGGCCGCCGGCCAGCATTTCGAAAAAGCGGCCGAGCTCCGCGACATCGTGTTCGCGCTCGAGGAAACATTGCGCAAAACGCGCCGCTTCGAGCGGCTCGATCCCACGCGTCCCGGCGTCGATGAGGAAGCACTGCGCACGCTCGGCGAGGCGCTCGGGCTGCGAAGCCCGCCGCGCACGATCGAGTGCTTCGATATCTCACATATTTCCGGGACCTTCGTCGTCGCCTCGATGGTGCACTTCGCCAACGGGCGGCCCGACAGAAACAACTATCGACGCTTCCAAATCAAAAGCTTCATCGGCAACGACGATTTCCGCGCGATGGAAGAAGTCGTCGGGCGCCGCTACCGACGTCTCGCCGAAGAGGGCAAGCTCTTCCCCGATCTCGTCGTCATCGATGGCGGCCGCGGCCAGATCGGCGCCGCCCTGAAAGCTTTCGTCGGCC
This sequence comes from Verrucomicrobiota bacterium, assembly GCA_023391285.1. Lineage (GTDB taxonomy): Bacteria > Verrucomicrobiota > Verrucomicrobiia > Opitutales > Opitutaceae > Opitutus. The sequence goes on along the minus strand of JAEWBF010000120.1, from coordinate 32,986 downwards.
TCGACGCGATGCCACCGCCGATCATCGGCCTCGCCAAAAAACACGAGACGATCTTCTTCCCCGACGAACGCGCGCCGCTCAACCTCCCGCTCAACCATCCGGGCCTGCAGCTGCTGCAGCGCGTGCGCGACGAAGCCCACCGTTTCGCCAATACCTACAACGCCGTGCTGCGCTCGAAGAAGATTCGCGAGAGCGTGCTCGACGATTTCGACGGTCTCGGTCCCGTGCGCCGCGCCGCGTTGATGGCTCACTTCGGCAGCATCGACCGGCTGCGCGCCGCGTCGTCGGAAGACATCGGAGAGGTGGAAGGATTCGGTCCGAAACTCGCCGCGGAGCTCCACGCGTTTCTAGCTCGGAAACCCGAGCCAGTTGCGGCAAATGCTCCCGCGAACGATGAGACTTCTCCCGATCCTGACGTTTAGCGTCTGCGTGGCAGCGCTCCAGGCGACGCGAGCCGAAATCGTGCTCGCGCCGCCGTTCACCGATGGTGTCGTGCTGCAACGCGAGAGACCCATTCCCATCTGGGGTCGGGCCGAACCTCGGCAAAACCTCGTGGTGACGTTTCAGGATCAAACAGTGCGCACGACCGCGGACGCAGCCGGACGCTGGATTGTTTACCTCGACGCTGTTCCAGCGAGCAGCGATCCGCACGAAATCGTCGTCGCCGCGGCAAAGGAGAGTGTCGTGCTCCGCGATGTCGTGGTCGGCGAAGTCTGGCTCGCGTCGGGACAGTCGAACATGGAGTGGACGATCTCGAATATTCAACCTCACGAACAGAAGATCGCCGCCGTCGACCTGCCGCTCGTCCGTCATCTAAAAATCGAACGCACCACCGCCGATCGCCCCGCGGACACCGTGAGGACGAGTGGCTGGCAAAAAGCGAGCCCCTCAACGGTCCCTCATTTCAGCGCGGTGGGTTATTTCTTCGCGCGCGAACTCCACCGTCGACTGCGCGTGCCCGTCGGGATCGTGAACAGTTCATGGGGCGGCACGCCAATCGAGGCCTGGATGAGCGACCGCTCGCGCCACGCAACCACCCTTGGCCCCGTGATCGACGAACGCTGGCAGGCACAAAAGAATCAATGGACGCCTGAGCGCATCGCACGCTATCCGGCCGACTTGGACGCGTGGCAGAAAGCGCAGGCGCACGCCACCGCAACGAAAACCGAGAACCCCCTGCCCTGGCCGCGTCCGCCCGCCACCGACGAATCTTCCGAGCGGCCAGGAAATCTCTTCAACGGCATGATCGCACCGCTGCAGCCGTTCGCGCTGCGGGGATTCCTCTGGTATCAAGGCGAGTCAAACGTCGAACGCCCGAACGAATACGAGGAGCTCTTCCCCGCGATGATCCGCGCGTGGCGATCGAACTGGGGCGACGACACGCTTCCTTTCTACTTCGTTCAGATCCCGAATTTCGCCGATCGCAATCCTCAGGGCCGCCAATGGGCGCGCCTCCGCGAAGCACAAACCAAAGCGCTCGAATTGCCGCGCACCGCGATGGCCGTGACGATCGACATCGGCGATCCCGACGATCTTCATCCGCGCACCAAAATGGAAGTGGGCCGCCGACTCGCACTGATCGCCAAGACGGAGATCCACGATCTGCCCGGCGACACGTCCGGACCGATGTTCGTGGGAGCGACCCGCGAAAACGGAGCGATGCGCGTGCGTTTCACGCATGCCGCGACAGGTCTCATCGCGCAGCAGCGGCCCGTGCAAGCGCTGGAACTCGCGGGCGCCGACAAAGTTTTTCATCCCGCGTCCGGTCGCATCGAACGCGACACACTCATCGTCACTTCACCCCAAGTCCCTGCGCCCATTGCGGTCCGCTACGCCTGGACAAACGCCCCGGCGGCCAACCTCTACAATGGCGCCGGCCTGCCCGCGGAACCGTTTCGGAGCGACGACTGGTGATGATGCGCTTCGCCTGACCAGCGCGGGCTGAAGCGCGCTACTTCTTCACCGCCCAAACGGAAGTCACGCTCGCCAGTTCGAAATTCTTCTCCTCGGGCAGTGCCCGCACAAAGTCTTCGGTATCGTAAATCTCAGGACGCGCCAGCAGATCGGCGACTCGCAGGTTGCGAAACCGCTCTCGCGCTTCCGGCGGCAAGCCCTCGAGGTAGCTGTTGAGAAACCAGGTCAACGACCAGATCGGACGCCCATACACCGGCACGGCGGTGCGTTCGATGCGGCAGCTCTCGGCGAACAAATTCGCGAGGCCCTGTGACGTCATGTTGTAGTAATGCGACGGATACCCGTGATACGGCTGCAGGAAGGGCACATCGGCATAGATCGTCCCACCGGGTTTGGTTACACGCACGAGTTCCCGCGCCGCGGCGAACGGATCCTTCACGTGCTCCAGCACCGCGCACGAAATCGTCGCGTCGAAGGTATTGTCGAGAAACGGCAACGATTCATTCACCGCGAGGACGTCCGTGCTGGGAAACGGGAAAATCTCCAGCGTTACCACGTTCGGACGATCGTCCCGCCGCAGCCCCGCGCCTGCGTCCAGGACGAGCCCATCACGATGACGCTCGATCAGCTCGAGCACCGCAGGTCCATAGTCGTGCGATGAGATCGCAGCCGACGTGTCGATGGCGAAAGCCGCGCGCTGTTCGAGCGTGAGGAAATTGAAATGAAAGGCGGTTTCCGTGAACGTCCGCTCCGGAAGCAAACGAGACCGGATTCGCGCAAGCCGACGCGCTTTATTCGGCGGCAGCGACACCGGCGCGAGCCGCTGCTCCCAGACGAACGGAGCTCCGTCGCCGAGGTCGCACGCGAGCCGCACGATTTCGCCGTTGAGACCGGTTTGATCCACGACGCCGCTGAAACCACTGACATACGGGTAATCCGGCTTCGCCGCGCGAACGTCGGCCCTCGGCTCCAGTGCGAGAGCGCTCGCTCCCGCCGACACTCCGCGAACGGGCTTTTCGCTCGCGATCCAACCTCGAATTCGGAACGGCGCCGCGAGCGGAATTTCGCGCGGCGCATCGAGGTGAACAAGCGTCGGCAGCGTGGACATGCGTCGGTGCGCAGCTTTCGCAGCTGCCGGTTCGCGGCAATGCGAAAGAACACGTTTCATCGGGCGAGCTCGCGCGACATCAAACAAAAAGCCCGACACGAGGTCGGGCTTGAATCACTTCACTTGTCTGGCCTCCCGCTCAGGGCACTTCGTAGATTTCGATCAACACCGTGCCGGCGGATCCCGTGTTCGCACCCGTGACTTGCGCGGTGTAGATGCCCGGCTCGAGTGTGACGAGCACGGCCGCGTCCTTGCTGCCGGAATCAAACGCCGCCGGACCGGTTGCCGCGACCGCCGCAGCGATCTGAGCTCCCGACGCCGCCTGCTCGCCGATCGGCGATTCCCAATCGTTGTTTTCGGCGATCATGTTTCCACCGCGGAAGACCTTTACGACGGTGTCGCTCAGCGCGTCCGTCACGCCGGCCTTCGTGAGCACCGGGCCGGCGCCACGGATGAGCACGCGCCGCGGCTGATCGCCGCTGAGGAAGAATCCGCCCGTCAGCATGCCGCCAGCTTCGATATAACCGCGCGCCGACATCGCTGCGAACTGCTGCGTGCTGGATTCGCCCGCCGCGTCGTAAACTTCCGCGAGCACCTGACCGCTTCCGTTCGCGACCGCCGGATCGATCACGACCGTATAGGGGCCGGGGCTCAACGTCGGCGCCACCGCCGTGTCGTTGCTGGCCGCGTCGAGCGGGAACTCACCGAGTTGAGCGAAGAGCTGCGCCAGCGCAGGATCGCCGCCCCATTTCGTATTCTGAAGCTGTTGAACGCCGTTTTTATTGAGCGATAGACGGGGCTGCGTGAGGAAGCCGGTGACGTTCTGGCTTTGCAGGCCCGGGCCCACGCCGCGGAGGAGCACGGTCTTGTTTTGACCGCTGACGACGAATCCGACGATCAGCGGACGGGAGCTGGTGACGTTCGCCAGGCACGCGATGTTCAACAGGTGCCACTGCCCCGATCCGCCGCCGCCGGGAACGGAAACAATCAGCGTGAGCGTTGCGGTGCCGGTGCCGAGAGCGTTCGTCGCCGAGATCGTGATCGTGTAGGTGCCGGTTTGCGTCGGCGTCCCGCTAATCACACCCGTCGTCGTGTTGATCGAAAGACCCGGTGGCAACCCGGTCGCTGCGTAGCTCGTCGGCTGGCCGGTCGCCGCGATCGCATAGAAGAAGTTGCTGCCCGTCGCACCGCTGACCGCAGTGGCGCTGGTGATGACGGGTTGGCCGTTGCCGCCGCCGCCAGCCGCGCCGCGGTAAATGTGCGTGCGAGCGGAGATCAGGCTGCTGCCGGTGTTGGGGGTTGAAGCCACGAGAGCGCGAGCCCGCACATAATAGTTCGTGCCGCCGCCGAGACTGAGCCCGCTCACGCGCCACTCGCTCGTGCTCCCGACGCGGCTTCCCTGACCCAACGAAGTCCACGTGATCCCATCCGTCGAAATCTCGAAATTCACGCCGTAAGGCACAGGACCCCCACTTGTGCGACTCCAGGTCAGCGTCGAACCGCTGGCGTCGGTGGTGAACGACTGCACGACGGGTGATGCCGCGCCCAACCGCGCAAAACTGAAGCGTCCCAAATTATCCACTTTGCTAAAGAGGCCCGCGATCACGACCTTGCCGTCGGGTTGTATCAGCATCGCTGTGACGGCGCCATCCGGACCAGCCGTGCTGCTTGACGGCGTCGCGGCGTCGAGCGAGCCGGAAGAGGTGAGCATGGCGAAATACCTCCGTTCGCCGCCGCCGATCGAGGTGAAGGTGCCGCCGACGTAGATTCGACCGTCGGCCTGCGGAGCCACGGTGAGCACCGCATTGTTGTTATTCGGATTGAAGCTGCCGTCGACCGAGCCGTCCGCGTTCAGACGGCCGAGCTTGTTCGCGCCGTTGCCCGTGTCTGCGGTATAGAGAATGCGTCCATCAGCTTGCACCGCCAGCAGGCGCACCGCGCCGGGCGCACCGGGGTTGAAAGAGGCATCGAGCGTGCCGTCGGTGTTCAAACGCGCGAGATAGCTGCGGCTGCCGCCGCCGATCGAGGTGAAGCTTCCACCCACGATCACTTTCCCGTCCGGCTGATAGGCGAGCGCGTGCACGTCGCCGCCGCCGGCATTCGGATTGAAGTTCGTGTCGAGTGAGAGGTTCGAGTTGAAGCGTGCCACGCGATTCCGGGTCGTGTCGTTGATCGCTCCGAAAGAACCGCCCACGACGAGCCGGCCGTCGGGCAGCGGCAGCATCGCGTAAACCGGGCCGTCCGGCTCCGGGCGAAACCCGGAGCTCACCGAACCATCGTCGCCCAGCAGGATAAGATTCCGAGCCGCAAGGCCGTTGATGCGCGTGAAGGAACCGCCGACCAGCAGCGAGCCGTTCGGCTGGATGCTGTTGAAGTTGCCCTGAACCAGCACCGATCCGTTCGAATGCGCCACCAACCGGAGGACATTGCCGTTCAGATTGGGGTTGTAGCTCACATCGATCGTGCCGTCGTCATTGAGTCGCGCGCTGAAATTGCGCGGCGTGGCGAGCGTCGGATCGAGCGTCGTGGCATTCGGCTGCAGCGCCGTGAACGAGCCACCGATCAAGATCTTGTCCCCTTGGAAACCGACCGCCGTGACGGCCGCGTTCGGATTCGGGCGGAAGCTGCTGTCGAACGTGAAGTCCGCGTTGAACCGAGCGATGTAGAAGGCCTCTTTGCCGTCGATTTGGATGAACGAGCCCGTGATGATGTAACGTCCGGCCGGGTCACGCGCCGTCGAGATGACGAGGCCATTGGGGTTGAGGTTGAGCGCATCGATCGTGCCGTCGGCGTTGATGCGAGCGATGGCCGTGCGGTTCGTAGCCTCGCTGGCGCCATTTGGACGGAACGTCGTGAACTCGCCCGAAACGAGAAGTTTGTTGTCCGGCAGAAGCAGGATGCGCTGCACGGCCGCGTTGGCGCGCGGGTCGAATCCGGTATCGAGCGAACCATCGCTGTTGAAGCGCGCGATGTAGCCGCGCGCGGTCGTGGCGGTGCTGTTCGGAGCATTCTGAGCAGCCGTGATCTGGCCACCCGCGACGATCTTGCCGTCGGTCTGCACCACCAGCGTGAACACCGTTCCCACCACGTTCTGCTTGAAACTGGTGTCGACGGTGCCGTCCGCGTTCAGGCGAACGAGATTGCGCCACTCCGGAGTTTGGGGTGTCGCGTCCGTGCCTAGTTCGAAGTTTCCGCCGACAATGATCTTTCCATCCGACTGAAGCGCCATCGCCTGCACGCCGGGTTTCATCCTCAGCTGGAATGTGCTGTCGAGCGAGCCGTTGGCATTCAGCCGAACCAGGCCGTAGCTGCTGCCGCTGATGGTGAGTTCGCCGCCGACGAGCACCTTTCCGTCCGGCTGCTCGAGGAAGGCGTTCACGAACCCGAAGCCCATGCCCTGCGGCAAGCTCACGCTGCGGAGCTGGCCGGACGACTCCAACCATGCGAAGCTGCTGGCCTGAACCGGAATCGACTCTCCACCGCCCGGCAGTTCCGCCACGGTGTAGGCCGGGCCGTCGAGGTTGGGGGCGAAATTGGCGTCCGCGGTCGAATCGGGATTGAACCGCGCGAGATTCTGCGACGCCGCGCCGCTGATGCCGGAGAACGAACCGCCCGCCACAATCTTTCCGTCGGGTCGCATGGTTAGCATGTTTACCTGCGCGCCGGCCGCGGTGTTCACATCGGCATCGAAGGAGGGATCGATGGACCCCGTCGCCGTCACGCGCGCCAGGCGGCGCAGCGCGCCCGTGCCGCTCGGCCGGAATGAACCAGCGACCAGGATGCCGGCGTCCGAAACAGCGAATCCGACCACTTCGTGGCCCGGGTTCACGTTGAGACCGAGGTTAAAACCTGTGTCGACTTCGCCGTTGTCCTGCAGGCGCGCCGCGTAATTCCGCTCGACGGTGACGTCGCCGCGAATGATCGAAGTGAAACGCCCGCCGATCAGCAATCCGTTGCCCTGCACGGCAAGGGCATGAACGGTGCTATTGATCGCCGGATTGAAGGCCAAATCGAGCTCACCGCTCGCAGAGAAGCGCGCGATGTTTGCCCGCGCCGTGAATTCGGTCGCTCCCGTGCCAGCCGCACCGTTGAAGGAGCCGCCCACCACCACGCGATCGCCTTGCAGCACCACGCGGACGATCTCGCCCGCCGTGCCCGCGGTAAAACCCGTGTCGACGCCACCATCGGCGTTGAAGCGCACGAGGCGGTTGCGCGAGAAGGACTGATTGCTGCCAGTCCCCGCGACCACCGTGAAGTTACCGGCGGCCACCAGCTTGCCGTCCGACTGCAACGCAAGGGAGTTCACGACATCGTTGGCCCCCGCGCGCCAGCCATCGTCGATCGAACCATCCGCATTGAACCGAACCAAATTACTGCGCGAGATCGACGGATCGCCCGGCGTCTGACGCACTGCGGAGAAATTTCCGGCGACGATCACCTTGCCATCGGACTGCGCGACCATCGCCAAGACCGGACCGCTCAACTGGACGTTGAACACACTCGTATCGAGCGAGCCGTCGGCATTGAGCCGTGCGATGTTCGAACGCGGAATGCCATTCACGAAGGAGAAGTTGCCACCGATCAAAATCTTGCCGCCGGTTAGCGGCAGCACGCTGTAAACCGAACCCGTAACGTTCGCCCGGAAGCTCGGATCGACGTTCCCGTTCGTGCCGAGTCGCACCAGGCTGTCGCGGGTCAATCCGCCCACGCTTGTAAACGTGCCGCCCACCAACACCTGCCCGTCCGGTTGCAGGACGGCGGTGCTGACGCGGCCGTTCACATCGGGATGGAATTCCGTGTCGAGACCACCAGTAGCGCTGACGCGCGCAACGTGGTTGCGCGGAACCGACGAGAGGCCGCTTCCCCGCAGCGCGCTAAAGCCGCCGCCGAGGACGACCGAGCCGTCGGACTGCACGCCGAATGCGTAAACGTTGGAGTTCGGCCCCGGGAGGAAGCTCAGATCGAGCTGCCCGTTTGGATGAACGCGAGCCCCGTAAGCGATGTTGACGCCGCCGAGACTCGGGAAAGTTCCGCCGACCAGCACGCCGCCGTCCGGCATAACCGCGATCGCATACACGTCACCGCCCGCCTGACCGACGAAGTTCGTGTCGAGCGTCCCATCGACATTGAGGCGGGTAAACCGCGCTCTCGCGCTCGCCTCTTCGGCGTTCGGGGGCTGCACCGTCGTGAACGAACCGCCGACGAGAATCTTGCCGTCGCGCTGCAAGGCGATCGCAAGCACCCGATTGTTGAAATTCGGATTGAAGCTCGTATCGAGCGAGCCGTTGGCATTCAAACGCGCGATACGGTTGCGCGTCTGGCCTGCGATCGTGGTGAAGCCGCCGCCGACCAGAATCTTGCCGTCGGACTGCACCGCAATCGCGAGCACCACGTTGCCCGCGTTCGGATCGAAGCCCGCGTCCAGCGAGCCGTCGGCATTGAAACGCGCGATACGATTCCGCGGCTGACCGCCCGCGGACGTAAACGCGCCGCCGATGAGGATTCCGCCATTCGCATCAAGCGCGAGCGCATTGACTTCCTCCAAAGGACCGCCGCTGAGATTCGGATCGAAGCTCGTGTCCAAGGTGCCATCAGCATTGAGTCGCGCAGCGCGATTGCGGGTCACCGGCGCCCCACCGGGATTAGTGACCGCCGTGAACGAGCCGCCAATGACGATCCGGCCATCCGGCTGGAGAATCATCGCGTTGATCCGACCGTTGACGTTGCCGTGGAACGTCCCGTCGAGGCGACCGTCGGGGTGCAAACGCGCGATGTTGTTCGGGTTCGACACCGCGCCGCCATTGGGCTGCAGGCGCTTGAACTCGCCCGCGATCAGGATCTTCCCGTCGGGCTGAATGGCGACGGCATAGACGTTGCCGCCGACATTGGGATCGAAGCCGTCCGACGCGGAGAGCGCCCCTTGGGCGAAGAGGGCCGGTGAGATCGACACCAGCGACGCGAGACAAACAAAGCGCAACGCGGTGCGGAAAGCGGAAGCAATGAACATGAGGGGGAGTCTAGTGATAGAGAGAGATCAGACGGCTGAGCCGGAGACGCCGAGGCGAAAGGTCAGCGTTTCTCCGCGAAAAAGGGGACCATGACAAGCCTCCGGGCGATGCCTTGGCAAGCCCCGCCCGCTTCGCAGGCCTCGGGGAAGAATTAGGAAGCCGGTCACGCGGGCGGTTAGTGTCGGCGCCAAAATCGGAAGTTCCGGAAAATTCCTGCGACCCGACCAGCGGACCATCGTCTAATGATCCGTCTCCTGAGCCGTTTCCTTGTCGGTGCAGTCCCACCTTCTCTCTTAATGAAACCTTCCATCCTCGCTTCAGCTATCACCGCCGTCGCCATCGCGCTCTCCGCCTCCCCCAAAATTCACGCCGCGCCCATCACCGCCCAATCGCAAATCCGGGCCGTGACCGTTTACACCGACCGCGCCGTCGTCACCCGCACCGCTCCCATTCAAATCGCTACACCCGGCATCGTGGAAGTCGTGTTCGAAAAACTTCCGGCCGGCCTCCTCGACGAATCCCTGCAAGTCGCCGGTCGCGGCCAGGCCAACGCCGCCCTCCTCGACGTCACGCCGCGCACCACCTACGTCGACTTCACGCCCAACGACCGGGTCAAATCCCTCGAAGACGAAATCCGCGCCCTCGATCGCGAGGACCGCGAACTCGACGATCGTGCCCATATCCTCGCCCAACAGCGCGATTACATCGTCAAAATCCAAACCTCCAGCACGACTCCCACGAAAGAGGGCAACCCCATCATCGTTCCCGACGTGTGGCTAAAGATGCTCGATTTCACGGAGCAAAAACTTGGCGAATTCGCCACCGAGGTCCGCAGGATCGACACCCAGCGCGAAGAACTTCGCATCAAACGCGCCGCCCTCCAACAACAGCTCGATCAATTCCGCGGCGAAGGCGGCCGCAGCTATAAGACCGTCGCCGTTCGTCTCGATGCCCAAAACGCCGGCGCCATCGAACTCACGCTCCGCTACGCCGTCCACGGGGCCAATTGGACGCCGAACTACGATGTTCGCGTCTCCAGCGACGACCGCTCCGTCCAACTCGGTTACGCTGGTCTCGTCCGCCAGCACACCGGCGAAGATTGGAACAACGTCGAACTCACGCTCTCCACCGCACGCCCCTCGCTCGGTGGCGCCGCGCCCGAGCTGCAGCCGTGGATCGTGCAACAGCGCCAGTTCCTTCCCGTCGCCACCGCGGCACCTGCCCCCGAGTTCGACGCTTCGGTGAGACCGCGCGCGCCGAAAATCGGCAGCGCCGCGACGAGGTTCGGCGGCGCTGAAGGCGCGGCCAACGAAGCCTACGATTTCTACATCCGGCCCACGACCGTCGAAGCCCAAGCCACGAGCGCGTCCTTCAAAGTCGCCGTTCCCTCGTCGATCGCATCCGACAACTCTCCACAAAAAGTTCCGATCGCCACCACCACCCTCGCGCTCGCTCCCGAATACCGCACCACGCCGAAGTTACAGCCCTCCGCCTTCCTCACCGCCAAGGTCACCAACAGCACCGACTACCCGCTCCTCGCCGGCTCGATGAATGTGTTCCTCGACGACACCTTCGTCGCCACCAGCACGATCCGCACGGTCATGCCGTCGGAGCAGTTCGACCTCGCTCTCGGCGCCGACGAAGGGATCAGCGTCAAACGCACGCTCAACAACCGCCTCACCGAAGACACCGGCATGGTCTCGAAAGGCAAACGCATCACCTACGACATCACCCTCACCCTCCAGAACAACAAGCGCACCCCCGCCAAGATCATCGTGCGCGATCAACTCCCCGTTTCGCGCCACGAGAAGATCGTGGTCAAACAGCTCGCACCCGACGAACGGCAGATCAAACCGGACGCCGCTGGCATGCTCCAATGGACGCTCGACCTAAAGCCCGGTGAAAAACGCGAGCTGCCTGTCCGCTTCTCCGTCGAACATCCCGCCGACTTCAACGTCGAGGGTCTCGAATAGCCCCGACTCAACTCCGCCGATGGAGGCGCGGTGCCCCCACCGCGCTTTCGCCTCGATCCGCGGGAGGCACCAAGCCTCCACATAGCCGCAGATCCAACCCGTCCCTTTTCTTTTGCCCCCATCCTCGGCCTCTGCCACCAACGCGCCCCGTGTCGTCCATCGCACGCTCCCGCTCGCGCGCTCGCAGTTCCTCGCACGCCACGCCCTGGCTCCTCGCCACCGCCTTTCTCCTTTTCATCGGGGGCGTGTTTTTCCCGTTCTTTCACGTCACGAAATTCTGGCTGTTTCACGATGCGATCTCCGTCGTCGGCGGGATCATCACGCTGCTCCAGGAGGGAGAATACTTCCTCTTTGTCGTCCTGACACTGTTCACGCTCGTGTTCCCCTGCGTGAAACTCGGCCTGCTCGCCGTGATCTGGCTCGAGCGCGAGCACAACCTCTCCCGCGTTCAACGTCTGCATCGCTGGGTCGAGCACCTCGGCAAATGGTCGATGCTCGACGTGTTCGTCGTCGCAATCCTCATCGTCGCAATGAAGTCCGCCGCCGTCGCCGAACTGCAAGTGGGTCCGGGCCTCTATCTCTTCACGTTTTCCGTGATCGCCACCCAGTTCTCCTCCGCCCTCGTCGCTCGCCTGTTGGACTCTCCTCCGCGAGCCTGACCATTGCGGGGCTTCCTCCGCCGCCTCGATCGTCCGCGGCGAATCTCATTCCCGATCTCCCGCCGCAAAACGCTCCGGCTCCAACTTCGCCGCCTGCTCCAAATGACGCCGCGCCGGGCCGCCGCGCCCCGCCCGCTGCAACGCCTGCCCAAGCGCGAAATGCGCATCCGCGTTATACGGATCCAGTCCGATCGCTTCCGCCCCGCTCGCAATCGCCTCCGCTACTTTTCCCGCCGACAGCTGCAGCGCCGCGACCCGCGCGTGCGCCCGCGCGTTGTCCGGCCTCTTCTCCGCGGTATCCGTCCAAAGCGTCAACGCATCTCGATAGTCCAGATTCCGCCGCACCGTCGCTCCGCCCAACGCGAGCGCGAGCAGCGCTCCAATCATAACCGTGCGTCTTCCCGCGATCCGGTAAACTCCCAACACCACAAGCGTGACCACCGCCGCGAGCGGCAAATGCATCCGACTCTCCGCCATCGGCTCGGCCGCCACCGGCCACACGCTCGACGTCGGCACGAGCAACAAAAAGAACCACGCTCCAAGAAACCCCCGCGCTCGCACCTGCCACAACGCCACCGCCGAAACCGTCGCGAGGCTCAGCAGAAAAAACGCCGGCGGCAGCACCCACACGAAGGCGCCCGGACGCACCACACCGTAATCGAACACCAGCGGCTCCGGCCAAAGCGCCAGCCGCAGATAGTGGACCACCGCCTGACACTGCACCTGCAAATACATCCACGGCGAAGTCGCCGCACCCCACGGCTGCACCCCGCCGTGGAAATCGCCGGGCATGACGCGCCACACGATCAGCGCCCACGTCGCGCCCAGCATCGCATAGAACCCGCTCCGCGCGCGCAGCGTTTCGCGGAAGCCGCCCGTCAAAAACGTTCGATCATACAACAACACCAGCAACGGAATCGCAGCCGCGAGTTCGTTCGCCAGCATCCCCAGCGCACACGCCGCCACCGCCCTCACGCGCCATTCACGGATCGTCGCATACAGCGACAAGACCACGGCCAGCCCCGCCACCAATTCCGGCCGTCGCGCCACATCGGTCACCGCCGCCGTTTGCAGCGGATGCAACATCCAGATCGCGCTCACGCCGAAAGCCAGCCAGCCCGCGCCAGCGCCGAATCGCTCCTGCAAATGCGGCAACCGCAACGTCCGCCGCAACACCGCAAACATCGTGCACGCCGTTGCGACATGCAGCCCGAGATTGATCCCGCGCGAGATCGCCACGTGCCCGCCGTCCAGCGCGAACCAAATCGTCGGCGGCATCCCGTCAACGAGCTCGCCCGCGAACGAACTCGCCCAGGCCGCTAGCGCCGCCACGGCGAGCGCCGCTCCCGCAAACGCGGTCGACGGTGCTTCGGCGGTCGTGGAACGTGCGTCAGTCATTCAGGGAATCACCCACGTTGAATACTCGTCGCGCCGCGCGCGAGGAAAGGATCAAGTTCCCCGGGACCCTAGCGCACCGCGCCCTGCAACTGTCGCGCCTGCGCCAGATTCTCCCGCACCGTCGCGTTCTGCGGATCCCGTCGCAGCACCTCCTCGTATTCCCGCGCCGCTTCCTCGAAACGCCGTGAAACGAATAGCGCATTCGCGAGATTATTGCGCGCGCCCACGTGCTCCGAATCGAGCTCCAGCGCCGACCGATAGTGCGTCATCGCCTCGTCAATGCGGCGTGCCCGCGCGAGCAGATTACCGAGCGCAAAATGCGCTTCCACCGACGGCTCAACGTTCAGCGCCGCCTGATACGCCTCCGCCGCGCCGTCCAACTCACCCACCTTCGCCAGGAGGTGGCCGAGCGCGCGTTGAGCCGGCGCGAGGTGGGGATCCTCGCGCACAGCAGCCTGGAACTGCACCCGCGCTTCGTCGTCACGACCGAGCTGCATCAACACCCGCCCCAGATTCATCCGTGCCGCCGTATCGTTCGCGTCCGCTTCTACCGCGGCACGCAGGTGCTTCATCGCTCCCTCCCATTCGGCTCGGCTCGCCAGAATCGTCCCGAGGCTGAAGTGCGCAAACGCATGATTCGGCTGAACTGCGATCGCACGACGAAACGCCGCCATCGCCGGCTCCACTTCACCCGCCTCGTGCAGTGCGCGTCCTAGATTGTGCTGCGCGCGCGGATTCTCGGGGCGCTTGCGCGCGGTATCGCGCCATAACGCGATCTCGGACCGGTAAACACCATTCCGCGCCACCGTCGCAATCGCGAGAGACGCCATCACCAGCATTGCCGCCAGCGCACCAATCCCTTTGGGCAGCGGCGTCAATCGCCCACCGCAGACCACCACCACCACGATCGGAGCCAGCGCAAGATACATTCGATGCTCGGCCATCGTCTGCGTGGCGACCGGCACAAAGCTCGAACTCGGCCCCAGCAACAGGAAGAAACACGCGCCCGCAAAACCGGCCGCGTGATTGCGGACGATCAGCCACACCGTGGCGCCGCCCGCGATCGCCAGCAGCGCGAGTTGCATCCACACTTCGGATACCGACGCAACCGTCGGCACCCCATAATCGAAAACCTGTCCCGCCGGCCAGAACGCCAGTCTCACATAGCGCACGATCGCCTCGCATTGCGTGAGAAAATAAGTGACGGGTGCGATGCTGGTGTCCAAACCCGCCGACCCGCCTCGCCCCTCGTGGCCGAGCGCCAACGCTGCAACCGCAATCCAGCTCGCAACCAGCATCGCATGTAGACGCCCGTTGTTCCGCCAGGCCGCCCGCCATGAACCGGAAACAAAAGCGCGGTCATACAAGAACACCACGAGGGGCGCGGTCGCGACCGTCTCCTTCGTCAATACTCCCAGCCAGCATGCCAGGGCCGAAACCACGAACCACCTCGGCCTGGCGTCGTCCCGCTCCGCGGCTCGAATGAAGCCGTAGAGCGTGAGCAAGTAGAACAATCCGGCCAGCGACTCTGCTCGTTGAACGACATAGGTCACCGCCGCGGTTTGGAGCGGATGCAGCGCCCAGATCAATGCGACTACCAGCGCAATCTCGCGCGCGGCTGTGTCGTTGCGGTCCGCGCGCGCCAGGGTTCGTCGCACGATGCCGAACAACGCCAGCGCCGCCGCCGCATGGATAAACATGTTCGTCAGCCGAAATCCGCGCACATCCAGCCCGTGCAAGGCATGATTGATCGCAAAGCTCAGGTTCAGCACGGGCCGACCGCTGACGGTCTCGCCGCCGCTCGCAGGTGGATGCAGCCAATCGAGCGAGGGGAAGCGGCGGATCGTGGCGTTCGCGAGAATGGACTCGTGGTCGTCGAGTTCGAACGGCGCGGGCAAGCTCGTCCACCACGTCGCCAGGACAGCCAGAACGATGGCCCATGCTACCAGCCGCGGAGGAACGCCGGCTCGCAGCGTTCCGTGAGTTGAAGCCGTATCCATGAATCCAGAACAGCCACGCACACTGCCGAAGGGATCGCCCGCCGCAAAAGAAAAGCTCCCTCACAAGGAGGGAGCTCGAGGAGCTGAGATCGTTCCCGTCTCGGCTTAGAAGTCGAACGAGGCGCTCAGGATGAACTGGCGCGGATCGATGATGCGGAACGAATACGGCGAGCCGTCGTAGTTGACCGCCACCGGGCGCAGTTCGCCGCCTTCGAACACGTTCATGACGTTGAGCTGCAGCCTCATGCCGACCTTGTTGTCGAAGAGCGGACGGCGGTAGGCGACCCAGATATCGGTGTAGTATTGCGCCTCGTCGTAGATCGGGCGCGACACGTCCGACATATCCATTACCGGCTGGCCGTTGTAGAGGTTCACGCCGCTGGCACGACCGTAGTAGCCGATGACCGCTTTGTCTTCCCAACGCTGGCTGCCACCGATGCTGAAGCCGCGCAGCGCGCCTTCGGTGAAGTTGTAGGTGGTGAGGAAGGACCAGCGATACTTCCGCTGCCCCATGACCGACTGGCCCTGGAGATCGCGGTCGAGTGCGAGCTGCGGAGCAACGACGCCGTTGTAGTAATCTTCCGGGTTGTCGAAGCCGTTCGCCGTCTCCGGGAACAGTTCGCTGCGATAGCCATAGGAGCTCCAGAAGTTCGTGAGGTTCACTTCACGACCGCCGCTGGTGGTGTAGGTGGCAAGGTCCGAGTATTGCGGGAGCAGGTAGTCGCTCGCCTTCGCAGCCTTCCAGACGGCCATGCGCTCGGCTTCCCAAGGCATGAACTCCTTCAGCACGCTGGCGTATTTGGTGTCCTGCTTGCCGAAGGTGAACTTGAGGGTCCACTCCGGGATCGGGTTGTAGTTGATTTCCGCTTCCACGCCCTTGGCTTCCGCGTTGCGGGTGGCGCCCAAGGCGTAAGGACGCGATGTGTAATAGTCGTAGTCCTGCTTCCAGATCTTCTCCGCCGCGTCCTGGACGGCCTGTTCTTCCTGCGTGCTGAGATTGGTGCCGAAACCTTCCGCCGTCGGATCATACCCCATGTTGATGAGGGAGATCGTGCGCGCCCAGTTGCGGAAGAGGGTCGTGTCGACGTTGTCCTTCAGACGATTGAAGACGTTCGGAGCGCTGATATTCTCATTTTCATTGGACGCTTCGAACCAGGTGACGCGGGCAAACAACTTGTCGTCGAGCGCCGAGAACTGGAAGCCATAGTCTTTGCCCTTGCCCGTCGGCTTCGGCAGCTGGTTGCCGTAGAAGTCACCCAAGGCGGTGGTCGGCGGATTGAAATTGGAGGACTCGTTGTAGCTCAGACCGAAGCTGCGGACGAATTGCCAGAACTGCGAACCGGAATCGGCGCGATTCTCGAACGTGCTCCAGTTCTTGAAGGGGCGGAGAACGCCGCCGATTGTGCGCGTCGTGCCCGACAATTCGCTGTAGGGGCCCCAACGATTGAAGATCAGGTCGCGGTTGAAGACGCCGTCCTTCCACTTGTCGGCATTCGTGATGGCGGGAGCAACGACGTTTCCGTCCGCATCCAACACCGCCGGCAGTGCGGAATGGGTGATGCGGGCCTTATACTCGTCCTTGCGCACGCCGAACGTAGCGACGAGGCGGTCATTCCAGAGATGGCTCGTGATGGCCGCGCTGAGCGAATCGACGACGCGCTGATTGCGGCCCGTGTTGGCGTCGATGTCTTGAAACGCATGCGTCACATTCAGCGGCTGGACGCTGCTGGTGCTGTAAGTGTAGGCATTGATGTCACCCGTGTAGCTCAGGTAGTCCCAATAACCCGCCGCGCGCGTGACCACGCCATGCGGATCGCTCGGCGAGGCGAGATAGTAAGTGCGGCGCAGGGAATTGCCGGTGCCGCGGTTCCAGCCGGTCGGGTTGCCTTGGGCGTCGTTGTTCGGATTCGGGAGATAACGGAGCGCTGCGGCGTCCGATCCCGCGGAGAGATACTGCAAGCGCTGGCGAATCGAAGCGCTCATGTATTCGTCGCGCGACCACAGGCCCAACACCTGATGGCGGCCGAGCCACTTCATCCAACCGTCTTTCCGCGTGAAATCGGGCGTCCAGGCCAGCATCGCGCGGTAGTGATCGTCGAGCGCTTCGTTGATGTAGCTGTCGGGATCCTGCTCCTCCACATACGGCTTGCCGAAATAGGGATTGGGCTGGCCGCTCGGAAGGTTGATGTTCGTATCGACGAACAGGGTGGGAACGTTGAGCTGACCGATCGTGTAATTCGAACGCTGGAAGAAGTCCTGACGGAACCAGCCGCCGCTGAGATAAAGATCGAAAGGCAGCTCCTGCTCGAACTCGAGATTGTAGTTCCGGTTCTTCGCGTTGCCGAAATTCGGCGAGGCGATGTTGATGTTGCGCCAGTCGTAGATCGAGCGGTCGGTCACGCTGGGATAGCGATAGCTCGCCGCGAAGATGCCATTACCCGCGCCGGTCCAACCTTGGGACGAGGTGTAAGTGCGGGTGTAGGAATCCGCCCAGGTCTGGTTCGCCCAGATCTCCGTCTCCGCGGGGGTGACCGCAGGATTCGCAGCCGGATTGGTCGCCGTGCCCCAGTTCGGCAGATAGCGATACTGGTAGGTCGGCTGGAACCAGTTGACGAGCTGGCCGTCGGCGATCTGCTGAATGCTGCGGCCTTGGTTCACCACACCGATACCCGGTGTGAACAAGATGTTCGGCGAGGGCTGGCCGGCGACCCAGTTGGCGGGAATGCCGAAGATGGTGTCTCCAAAAACATTGAGGCCGTTATACTGCGTGCGGGCGGCATTCCACTTCGTGGCGTCGTAGCCGGGGCGGGTCGCGACGAAGTCGCGGAGCTCGTTCGCATAGGGCGAGGAGGCATTGTTCACCAGCATGCTCACCGCCTGGCCGGAGCCGTTGTAAACGCGGTGCGTCACCGGATCGTAGTAAGGACGACCGGCGAGATTCCACTGCGTGACAAAATCGCGCGGCGTCAGCGTGTTCGGACGGTGATTCTCGTTGCGGTAAGCCTCGACGCTCGCGCGGAGAATCGTCTTGGAGAAAGGCTTGAACGTGATCGCGCCATACGCGCGCTTGGTTTCGTCGTAGGCCGGTTCACGGTCGAAGCGGCGATCATCGTAGAGCACCGCGCCATAGATCGCGAGTTTGTCGTCGATGATGCCGCGGTTGAAGTTGAACGAACTGCGGAAGGAGCCGTATTGATCCGTCCGCAGCGAGAGGTTCGCATTGTCCCGATTGAGCTGCGCCTGCGCGGTGCTCTGGTTGACGATGCCCGCCGGGCTGCCGAGACCGAAAAGCATCGAGTTCGGACCACGGCTGATTTCGACCGACTGCGTGTTGTAGGAGTCGAACGGCACCGCACCAATCGAGGGATAATAATTGATCGCCGAACTGGGAGCGCCGAGACCGCGCACGCGATTCGCCTGCGCGTTCGTGTAGGGCGTCATGTTGTTGCCCTGCGTGCCGCCAGCGTTCACGTCGAGCACACCGTCATTGCGCATGCTTTGCGTCGGCTGCGTGTAAGTGAGCGAACCCTCCGTGTTCACTTCATAACGGAAGATGTCGTTGATGTCCGTGGACGCGGTGTCTTCGAACTGCTGCTTCGTCACCACCGAGATCGAGGCACCAAGGTCCGCGATATTGGTGTTCATGCGGCTGCCCGCCAGCGTGTTCTGGGCGAAATAACCCTGATCGCGCGAGGCATCGACGGTGAACGGCGAAAGCACGATCACTTCGTCATTTGCGCCCGACGCGGCCGTCGACGGCTGCGGCGCCTGCTGCGCAGACATGAGGTTCGTGATCGAGGCGGCCAGCAACGATGCAGCGAGGCATCGGACTCCGGAACGGAGATGTCGGTTGCGTGTAGTCATAGCGGGGGTCGTTGGTAGTGAAAGAAAAGCGGGCCACCGTGGTGGCGCCGGAAAGGGCTTGGGTTGAGGAACGATTCGCTGGGGAAGCGAAGGAAGCGGAGCACGTGTCGGGGTTTGCGAGTCTGCGTCACACCTGAATGCGCTTCCGGATTTTGATACAACGTGAGCTTTCCTCAGACAGTTCGAAGCGGCGAGAGTTCGGGGGTCCAACAAGCCTGCGCACGCCCTCGCGCGAACAATGATCGTTTCCCCTTCATCTGCGCGGACGAGAGCTCGTCCGCACTTCGCATCATCCAGCTAACGCCACGAGCGAACGCGAAGAGATCAACTAACGGCGAAACTGCAGGGTGGGGCTCACCGAACCACACCCCGCCACACTAATCCCGCGCTCAGAAATCGAATTGATCGATGTTGTCTTTGTTAAACACGAACGGCGTGCCGAGGAGGATGTTGTCGCCTTTGATTTCGAACGTGCCGAGCGAACCCGCCGTGAAGCTCGTGTCGCCCGCCTTCAATTTCCCCTGCGCCAGCGCCGCGGCCGCTTGCACCGTGAGATAGCCGAGGTCTTCCGTTTTCCAAAGGATCACGCTGTCGGTCACACCGTCCTTCACGTAGCGACGATTCTCATTCGGCAAACCGAGTCCGATGACGTGCACCTGGCCGGTCTTGCCCGCCTGCTTCACCGCTTCCGCCGCTCCCGGCACCGCAGGCGACGCGATCGCCATGATCAACTTCAAATTCGGATTCGCGCTCATCAACGCCGTCGCCTCCGTCTGCGCCTTGTCCTTCAGGTCGTCGCACGGTCGCACCGCCACCAGCTTCATCTTCGGATACTTTTCCGCGAGCCGCGCCTCGATGTGCTTCTGCCACTCGCGCTGATTCGCCGCAGTGAGCGACGCGGTGATGATCGCGAACTCGCCTTCTTCACCCGTCACGCGCGCCGCTTCATCCATCAGCTTGTGGCCAATTCCTTCCGGCGTCGCTTGATTCACAAAAAACGCCCGCGCATCCGGCATCGCATCCGCATCGTAAGTGATCACCTTGATCCCGCGCGCCTGCGCCTTCCGCAACGCGGTCGAGATACCTTCCTTATTCTCGCACGCCGCCGCGATGGCATCCACGCCGAGCGTGATCCAGTTCTCCACAATTTCATTCTGCCGCGCCGGATCGGTGTCAGTCGGCCCGTCGAAAATCAGATCCACGCCCAACTCCTTCGCCGCCTTCTCCGCGCCTTCCTTGCACGAGATGAAATACGCATTGCCCTTCGCCTTCGGCAGCAGCGCGATCGTAAGTTGACGCTCGCCATCCGCCGACGCGGCATCCGGCGACTTGCCGCAACCGGCGATCATCACGGCCAGCGAGAGAAACAGGGGAAGGAACGTCAGCTTTTTCATGTTTAGGGAAAGGGGTTCAGTTGGACCGCGAAGTTCGCGATTCAGCCCACATCAGGAAATGTTTTTCTCCGCCGCCACCACCACGGCCCGTCGCGCCCGCCAATCCGACCATAGCTTCGGCAACACCCCGCTCGCCAGCGCCAGCACCAACAGCCCGCCCGTCAACACCCCCGCCGCCTCTCGCGGCAGTCGCGCGTGCACCAAGCCATTGTTCAACACCGCAATCGCCGCCACGCCGATCAGCGTGCCGTGCACGGACCCGCGGCCGCCAAAGATACTCGTGCCGCCCAACACCACCGCCGTGATCGCAAAGAGCTCGTAGCCCGTTCCCGCATCCGCCTTCGCCTGCCCAAGTCGCGCCGTGTAAATGATCGCCGCCAGCGCGGCGATGACTCCCGCCAGCACATACGCCATCGCCACGCGCCGCTCCACCGGCACACCCGCATAACGCGCACCCTCCGCCGAAAATCCAATCGCGCGCACCGTGCGCCCAAAGGTCATGCGATGCACGAGCAGCCACATCGCCACCACCACCACGATGAACACCGGCGCCTGCGCCGGCATCCCGAGCCAGCGCTCCTGACCCCAAAAGAGGAAACTCGCCGGAAATCCCGTGAACGTATCCACGCCGCGCGTGATCGCCTCCGCCACTCCGCGGAAAAGCGAAAACGTTCCCAGCGTCACGATCAGCGGCGGCAGCTTGAGCCGCGTGATCAGCGTCGCATTCACGCCGCCCGCCAGCGCCCCCAACGCCAGCGTTCCCGCAATCGCCACCGGCAGCGGCACACCGGCATCACGCCAGAGTTTTCCAAAACACACCGCGCACAATCCCAGCAGCGATCCCACGGAAAGATCGATGCCTCCCGTCAAAATGATCGGCGTCATCGCCACCGCGAGCAGGCCGATCTCCACCGAGTGACGCAGGATGTCGAACGTGTTGTCCAACGTCCCAAAACGCGGCCCCACCGAGTTGAAATACATCCACTCCGCCGCCACGAGCGCGAGCAGCACCGTCTCATGCCGCAGCCATCCGCGCGCTTTCTGCGGAGTTTTCACCGGCGCGCTCATGCCCGTCCCTCCTTCCGGCTGCGCAAGCCTTCCGCCACCACCGCCAGCAGGATAATCGCCCCTTCGATCGCCCGGCTCCAATATGCCTCGATGTGCAAATGCGTGAGTCCCGGCGACACGCATGCGAGCAACAACGCGCCCGCCAGCACGCCCCACAAGGTCCCTCGTCCTCCCGAAATGGATACGCCGCCCACCACCACCGCCGCGATCGCGCGCAACTCGAGTCCCGTGCCCGCCTTCGGATCCACCTGCGGCGATTGCACCGCATTCATCACCGCCGCCGCACCCGCCAGCACGCCCATCGCCACAAACACGCCAAACGTCACCGCGCGCGGTTTCAACCCCGCCAGCCGCGCCGCCTCTTCATCGCTCCCCACCGCATACACGACGCGTCCCACCGCGAGGTGCCGCAACCCGATCGCGAGCGCGACAAACAACGCCACTGCCACCGCGATCAACAACCCCTGCCCGCCGCCCTGACTCAGCCCGAGCCATTGCACGCCATCCGGCAAATCCACGAACTGCCCCTGACGCCACCAGCGCAGTCCTTCGCGCCACGCCACCATCGTCGCAAGCGTCACCACGATCGACGGCAATCGCAGGCCCGCGACCAACCATCCATTCACCGCGCCGAGCAATCCGCCCCAAAGCACCGCCAGGATCGCCGCCAGCGGAAACGCCAGCCCTTCCACCGCGAGCAACCCAAACGCCACGCCACACACCGCGAACTGCGAGCCCACCGAAATGTCGATCTGCCGGCTCAAGATCACCAGTGCCATCCCGCCAATCACCACGAGCGTCGGCGCCTCGCGCGCCGCCAGCGACAGCAACGGTTGCGGCGAGAAAAACGCCGGCGCCACCACCGCGAGCAACAACAACACCGCCCCCAACACCGCCGCCACCGAAAGCTCGCGAAAATACCGTCTCATCGCGCAACCCTCCGACTCCCATCCTTTGAACCACAGAGGCCCAGAGCCACAGAGGTCGAGCCCATCGAAAAAGTCCTCTCCGTGCCTCTGCGCCTCTGTGGTTCAACTCCCTTCCCCACGCTCGTCCGCCATCCATCGCCGCGAGCGATTGATGTTCCGAGCTTCTCTGGAGCTTGGATCTTGGAGCTTGGAGCTTTCATCCATTCGTCCTCCCCAACGCCGCGCTCATCACCTCTTCCGCCGCCGCGCCACCCGGCAACACCGCCGTCAACCGCCCGCCGCGCATCACACCAATCCGATCGCTCATCCCGATCACTTCCGGCAAATCGCTCGAGATCAGAATCACCGCCAGCCCTTCGTTCGCGAGTTCACGAATGATCCGGTGAATTTCACTTTTCGCTCCCACGTCCACACCTTGCGTCGGTTCATCGAGAATCAAGATCTTCGGCTCCGTCGCCAGCCAGCGCGCCAGCGCCACTTTCTGCTGATTGCCGCCGCTCAAACTCCCCGCCGGCGCCTCCGGCCCCGCCGTCTTGATCGCGAGTTGCCCAATCATCTTGTTCGCCAACGCCCGCTCCGCTCCATCGCGCAGCCAGCCGCCGCGAAAGATCTTCGGATGAATCGCCAGCGTCGTGTTCTCCTCCACCGCCATTTCCAAAATCACTCCGTGCCGCCGCCGGTCTTCCGGCACATACGCAATCCCCAGCGCCATCGCCTCCCTCGGCGACCGAATCTCCACCTCGCGTCCGCCCACGACAATTCGGCCCGCGGTCGCCGGCGTCAGTCCAAACAGCGCCCGCGCCAGCTCCGTTCGCCCCGCTCCCACCAACCCCGCCAAGCCCAGCACTTCGCCCGGCGCCACGTCGAAACTCACTCCGCTCACGCCGCCTTCCGCGCAGCCCACGTCCTTTAACGACAGCGCCGGCCCACCCGCCCTCGCACGGTGTCCGTCACCACGCGGCGGATACAATTGCGCGATCTCGCGCCCCACCATCAGCCGGATCAAGGCCGCCTCGTCGATCTCGCTCACCGCCCGCGTGCCCACGCTCTCGCCGTCTCGCAACACGGTCACGCGATCCGCCAGCGCAAAGATCTCCTCGAGCCGGTGCGAAATGTAGATCACCGCCACGCCCGCCGCCCGCAAGTCGCGCACAATCCCGTAAAGTCGCTCCTGCTCGCGGCGCGTCAGCGACGCCGTCGGCTCGTCCATGATGATCACCCGCGCCCCCGCTCCGAGCGCGCACGCGATTTCCACCAGCTGCTGCTCCGGCATCGACAGCGCGCGCACTTCCTCATCCGGCGCCACCTCCGCCCCCACCCGCTGCAACAATTCCTTCGCGCGCTCCCGCCGCACCTTCCAGTTCACACGCCGCCAGCCCGCCCGCCCTTCGAGCCGCAGGCCGATGTTCTCCTCCACACTCAAATCCGGAAACAACGCCGGCTGCTGATAAATGCACGCGATGCCCCGCCGTCGCGCCTCCGCCGGATCGAGCCGCGCCAACGTTTCGCCGCCAATCTCGATCGTCCCCGCGTCCGGCTGATGCGCGCCCGTCGCCACTTTGATCAGCGTCGATTTCCCCGCTCCGTTTTCGCCCAGCAGCGCATGCACTTCCCCCGCGCTCACGTCAAAGTTCACCCCACGCAACGCCCGCACCGCGCCAAACGATTTGCGCAGATTCCGAAACGCCAGAATGGGAGGGGCACCAGACATGAACAACACGACGGTTGAAGCGGCGGAAAAGGGGACACGCCGCCCGCGAAAACGCCAGCCTGCTTACACGGACCGCGTTTTTTCCAACCCTGCGCTCAGTGGTGTAAATCCGCTCTCCGCGAGAAGTTGCTGCGTCGCAAAAGCTCGCCGCAGCGCGATGGTGAGCCCGTTCACCTCCGGCACTTCGGAGCCCTGACGCGTGTCTTGCGCCCAGTTCACCTCCGCCGCCGGAAAGTCTCGAATCGTCGCGGACTCGTGCACCGCCTCGATGATCGCCGTGTGCCGCGCCGCCATCTCCGAACCGCAAATCGGCGCCGCCGGATCGCTCATCCGCGCCAGCACCGCCGCCATCATCGAACGCCGCGTCGTAGTCATGTCCGGCAGTTGTCGATGATCGCCGCGCCCCGCCTGGTCCCGCCACCACGCCTCACGCTCATACCGCCAACCCGCAGTGCCGTTGTCGCCGTGAATCACAATCTCCGGCTCTTCCGTTTCACGCGACGCATGGCTCACGCCAAACCAGAGCTTTACGCCGTTCGCGGTCTCCGACGTCACCACCGCCGTATCGAAACTTTCAATGCGATGCGCCCGGAACAATTCCACCTGCTTCACCACCGCCGGTGCTGCTTCCGCGTTCAGACTCGCGAAATACAGGCTCAACATCACGAAGTGCCCAAACGCGTTGTTCAACGGAGAATCGAAAACCGGCACCCCGTTCACTTGCGTGCGCCCAGCCCACTCGTTGCGAAGAAAATACCCGCGTCCGCGCGGCCAAATGCCAAGAAACCGCACCGATTGCACGGCACCGATCACGCCTCTCGTCAGCTCGTTCTTCAACCACACGGTGCCCGGCTCGTAAAGGTCCTGAAAGCCGACCGCGACGAACTTCCCCGTTTCCCGCTCCGCCGCCCGCACCGCCTCCACCTCCGCCATCGATCCGGCGAGCGGTTTTTCCACGAGCACGTTCGCGCCGGCTCTCAACGCCGCAATCGTCATCCGCGCATGCCAGTGAATCCCCGTCGGGATCAAGCAGAGGTCGATCCGCTCCTGCTGATCGCGCAACATGTCTTCGTAACTGGAATAGATCGCACACCCGTGCTCACGCAGTTCCGCAATGTTGTCGGCCTCCTCCTCGGCATTGATCACCGTTGCCGCCACAATCTCCACTTCGCCCCGCGCCCGACACTCGCGGGCCAGCTGCAAGTGAATGCGTCCATAGCCGGAAATCCCGATCAGCGCCACGCGCCAGACTTGCCTGTTGTCGCTCATGCAGAGGTCGCCGCTTGCCCGCCCGAAATCGCCCGCGGCAACACGCCACGAACGGGCGAATACGAGAAGAATGGAATTCCCAACATCACGAGAAATGAAAAGGGGCGATAGTCGCGGGGTGAACGGCGCGAAACGCGCCAACGGTCGCGCACTTTTGTCCCCGCCTTGCACGACGCCACGCGGCCCGATCCTTGACAGTCCGAGTTGCCGCACGTTGCGGCGTCGCCGAGCTTCCCGACGTTCCCCCTTCTCCCCACTCACGTCATCCGGCTCGAAGCCGAGGCCTTCCGCGTCCTCCAACGTTTTCCCCGCCGCCTCACGCATGCCTCTTCGTCACCTCCTGCTCCTCGCCAGCCTCGCCACGTTTGCTCCTCCCGCCGTCGCCCTCGACTGGCCCGCCGTCCAACGCGAAACCAAGCCCTGGTCTCGCTGGTGGTGGTTCGGCAACATCGCCGACCAAGCATCGCTCACCGCCGCCATGGAATCCGCCGCCGCCGCCGGTCTCGGCGGCCTCGAAATCACTCCGATCTACGGCGTGCGCGGCTACGAAGATCGCTTCGTCGATTTCCTCTCGCCGGAATGGACCGCCCTCCTCGAACACACCCTCGCCGAAGCCAAACGCCTCGACCTCGGCATCGATCTCGCCACCGGCACCGGCTGGCCCTTCGGCGGCCCCTGGCTCTCCGAAAACGAAGCCGCGCGCTACATCACTCACCAGACTTACACCGTTGCTCCCGGCGCGCGCCCCACCGAGCCCATCACCTTTACCCAACCCGCGCTCGCCCGCTTCGCCGGCCCGCGTCGCGTCCCTATCGCCGATCTCCCCCAACCCATCACCACGTATCCAGATCTCCAGGACCTCGCCCTCGACCAAGTCCGCTTCGAGCAACCGCTCACGCTCGTCACGTTGATGGCGTTTCCCGCTAGCTCCTCCGCCGAGCCCATCGATCTCACTTCTCACGTCTCCACCGCCGGCCGCCTCGATTGGACCGCCCCCACCGACCACGGCCCGTGGACCCTCCACGCGCTCTTCACCGGCCCTCACGGCAAAATGGTCGAACGCGCCGCCCCCGGCGGCGAAGGCCCCGCCCTCGATCACCTCTCCTCCTCCGCCCTCCAAACCTACCTCGCCCGCTTCGACCGCGCCTTCGAAAAGTGTCATATTATGTATGACACCCCCTCCCCGCTCCGCGCCTTCTTCAACGACTCCTACGAAGTCGACGACTCCCACGGCGAAGCCAACTGGACGCCTCGCTTCCTCGACGAATTCCAAAAGCGCCGCGGCTACGATCTTCGCCAGCACCTGCCTGCGCTCCTCGCCGGGCCCGACACTCGCGTGCTCTCCGATTTCCGCGAAACTATCTCCGACCTGCTGCGCGACGAATTCACGATCCCGTGGCGTAATTGGGCCAACGCCCGCGGCTCCCTCATCCGCAACCAAGCCCACAACGCCCCCGCCAACCTCCTCGATCTCTACGCCGCCAGCGACATCCCCGAGCAAGAAGGCAACGGCCTCCTCGCGATGAAGCTCGCCTCCTCCGCCGCGCACCTCACCGGCAAACGCCTCGCTTCCGCCGAAACCGCCACATGGCTCAACGAACACTGGATCACCACCCTCGCCGAACTGAAGCACGACGCCGACACCTTCCTTCTCTCCGGCATCAACCACCTCTGCTACCACGGCACCGCCCTCTCGCCCCTCGACGCCCCCTGGCCCGGTTTCAACTTCTACGCGTCCGTCGAACTGAATCCGCACAATCCCCTCTGGTCCGATTTCCCCGCCCTCAACGCCTACATCACCCGCGCCCAATCCTTCCTCCAACACGGTCGCCCCGACGAAGACGTCCTCCTGTATTATAATATCCACGACACCTGGGCCGAACGCGGCGACAACTCCCTCCCGCACTTCGGCCACGGCGGCACGAACCCCGTCGGCGTCACCGCCGCCACCCTCGCCGCCGAACTCCACGCCCGCGGCATCGGCTTCGACTACATCTCCGACCGTCTGCTCTCCGACATCCGCGTCGAAAACGGCCAACTCACCCACGGCTCCGCTCGCTACCGCGCCCTCGTCCTCCCCGCCATCCAACACCTTCCGCCCGCCACCCTCGCCCAACTCGCCGCCCTCGCCGACACCGGCGCCACCCTCCTCTTCCACCGCCATCTCCCAAAAAACCCCGCCGGCCTCCTCGCCTCACGCGAAGATTTCAACCGCACCCTCGCCCAGCTCCGCCGCCACCTCGATCGCCGCCTCCACGTCGCCGACGATTTCACAACGCTCCTCGCCTCGCTCCCGCGCGAGCCCCTCGTCGACCTCGGCCTCCAGTTCGTCCGCCGCACGTCCGACGCCGGCCCGTTCTACTTTGTCGTCAACCGCAACACCCACGCGATCGACACGTGGATTCCCTTCACTCACGCGCGCCCTCACGCCGCCCTCTTCGACCCCATGACGGGCGTCATCACCCACGCCATCGTCCGCGACCAACAGGTCTACCTTCAACTCGCCCCCGGCGCGTCCACTGTCATCCAATTTCTGGATACACCCGGCGACGCCCCACCCTTTCCCTACACCCGCCCCGCCGGCTCTCCCATCCCACTCACCGGCGAGTGGTCTCTCACCTTCGAAAGCGGCGGCCCTTCCCTCCCGCCGCCCGTCCGTCTCGCCGCGCCCGCCTCCTGGACCCGCCTGCTCAACGAAGAAACAAACTCCTTCTCCGGCACCGCCCGCTACACACTCGCCTTCGATGCCCCATCCGCCACATCCGATGCTTGGCAGCTCGACCTCGGCGAGGTTCGCGAAAGCGCCCGCGTCTTCCTCAACGGTCGCGAGCTCGCCACGTTGATCCAACCCCCTTTCCGCCTCGTGCTGCCCGCCGACGCCTTTCGTTCGCACAACACCCTCGAGATCCTCGTCACCAATCTCGCCGCCAACCGCATCGCCGATCTCGATCGCCGCGGCGTGCCTTGGAAGATTTTCTACAATGCCAACATGCCCGCGCGCCTCCCCGCCAATCGCGGCCCCGACGGCCTCTTCACCGCCGCGCACTGGCCGCCCCGCCCTTCCGGCCTCCTCGGCCCCGTCACCCTCACCCCCCTCGAAATCTTCACCCCTTCACCGTAACTCATGAAGCTCCCCACCCGCACTCTCGCCGTCACTGCCATGCTCACCCTCACCACCCTCAGCTACGCCGCTGCGCCCAACGCCAACCTCATCCCGCTCTGGCCCGAAGGCATCCCCAACGCCAAAGATCTCGGCCCCGAGCAGGTCGACGAACGCGGCTTCATCACCAACATCAGCGAGCCCACGCTCGAGGTCTTCGCTCCCGCCGTCGACCGCCCCAACGGCACCGCCGTCATCGTGTGTCCAGGCGGTGGATACCGCGGACTCTCCCGCGCCCGCGAGGGCGTCCAATACGCCAACTGGCTCAGCCATCTGGGCATCACCGCCTTTGTTCTGACCAATCGCGTCGGCGAATTCGGCCACCCCGCGCCGCTCCAGGACGTTCTCCGCGCCGTCCGCATCGTTCGTTCCCGCGCCGCCGAATTCAAAATCGATCCCGCCCGCATCGGCGTCATGGGCAGCTCCGCCGGCGGCCACCTCACCGCCAGCGCCGGCACGCTCTACGATCACGCCCACGGAAAAACCGGCGCACCACTCGACTCCGTCAACGCCCGCCCCGACTTCCTCATCCTCATGTATCCGGTCATCACCATGGATGATCCCGCCGCGCACGCCGGCTCGCGCGAACTCCTCCTCGGCAAAAACCCCTCCCCCGAACTCCTCCAACTCCTCTCCCCGGAAAAACAAGTCACCGCGCAAACCCCATCCACGCTCCTCATCCACACGCAAGAAGACCAAACCGTCCCCATCGAAAACAGCATCCTCTTCTTTCAAGCTCTCACGCGCGCCGGCGTCCCCGCCGAGTTCTACGCCTTCGAACGCGGCTCGCACGGCATGGGCATGCGCGACGGCCTCGGCACCTCCTCCGACTGGCCCAAGCGCGCCGAGGAATGGCTCCGCGCCCGCGGCCTCCTCTCCCCCCGTTAACCCGTCGGCGTTCTGCGCGATGAAGCGTTCCGCGCGTCTTTCCCCGATCGGAACCGCTCCCGTGGGAACGGCCCTCCGAACCGTCCGCCGCCAATCTGTCCGCCCCCTGCGCTGCCTTCTCCCCTTCCTCCTCGGGCTCGCCTCCCCCGCCTTCGCGCTCGAGAAACCCGAAACCACGTATCCGGTTTTTCAATTCCCCCGTGATCGCATCCCGCGCATCGACGGCGACGCCGCCGATTGGTCGATCGTCCCCGACTCCTACGTCATCGGCACCGACCAGCTCCGCAACCACGCGAGCCAGCCACCCGCCGCCGGTGAAAAAACCCTCTCCGTCCGCGTGAAGGTCGGCTGGGTCGCCGGACTCAACCGCCTCTACTTTCTCTACGAGGCCGAGGACGACTTCTGGGATTTCTCCTCGCCCGGCCTGCGCAACGACACCTTCGAAATCATCGTCGATGGCGACGCCTCCGGCGGCCCGCTCGTCGGACGCGATTCGAAAAACATCTGGACGCCCGAACGCGCCGGCGCCCCCGCCGCACGCGCCGACGAACGCATCAGCGACGACGCCTTTCGCTGGGCCGTCCACGGCGTGCACGCACAGAACTACCACATCTTCACGCCCGCCGTGGACAAGGACTGGACCATGGCCTGGGGCGCCGCGACGTGGATCAAGGAATTTCCCTGGGCCAACTCCGCGCAAAACTTCCACTTCAAGCACGGCGAATCCGGCAAGCTCACGCTCGAGTTCTGGATCACGCCTTTCGACTACGCCGGCCCCGAAGGCCCCGCCCGCGCGGTCGAGTCCGTGCTCACCGAAAACAAGATCATCGGCCTCTCGTGGATCGTCATCGACTACGACGGCGACACGCCGCGCGGCTTCTGGACGCTCTCGCCCGAACGCACGTCCTTCGGCCACGCCTCCGAACTCTGCGCGTTTCGCCTGATGCCGATCGAGCCCGCGCTGCTCCCGCCGCTCGCCGCCCGCTTCAGCCTGTCGATCGTCGACCACCAACGCCGCCTCGTCGCGTTTCACGATGAATCCATCGGCCGGATCAACGCCTGGCACTGGGACTTCGGCGACGGCACCACTTCCGCGGAACAGTATCCACAACACACCTACGCAAAGCCCGGCAACTACGTCGTCGTGCTCGAAGTGAGGGACAACGACGGCCACACGTCGCGCTTTTCGCGAGTATGGGATGTGCAACTGAAATAGCCGCGGAGCGATCGCCGGATCGCTTCCGGCATTCTTGCTTCACCCGTCATGAACGCGCGCCTTGGCTTCGCCGCCCCGCTGTTCGCGTTGGCTGTTTCTCTGTTCGCAGCCGACTCCGCTGTTCCGCTCCCCGCCATGACTCCGCCCTCGCCGGAACGGGAACGAGGTTTCCATTTCGCACTTCCCCGGGGCTTTCAGCGCAACCCGCGGCTCTCCATGACGGCCGTCACCGAGTTCACCGCCTACGGTCGGACGCTGCCCGCCCCCGCCGCCGACCACCCGATCTACTACCGGCTGCACCTCACGCCCATGCAGCAACGCGGCGCCCTCTACGCCGGACTTCGCGCCCCGCCCCGCGAGCGCCTCACCGCCGTGCTGGAGCACTCGCTCCGCGAACGCGGTTTCCTTCCCGCGGACGAACATCACCCGCCGAGCCTCGCGCTCATCGTGCACTGGGGTGCGCACTCGGTCATGGACTTGGAGATGCGCGGCCTCTTCCCGCAACAGGCCTCGAAACACCGCTCCGAGCGCCTGTTGCTGGTCGGCGGCCATCGCTATCAAGACTTCGTGCGACGCCGACACGGCTCCAGCGAAAATCCCTTCGGCCATCCGCACAAATACCGCTGGCTGCTGGAGCAAGCCATGCAGGACCTGTATTTCGTGATCATCTCCGCCTACGACCACGACGCGCTCGCCCGCAACGAGCGCCGGCTCGCCTGGCGCACGCACCTCACGGTCGATGCCCTCGGCGTCCCCATGACCGAAACCCTCCCCGCCTTGATCGTCTCAGGCGCACCGTTTCTCGGACGCGAAATGACCGAGCCCGCCACGATCTTCCGCCGGCTGCGCCGCGGTGTGGTCGAATTCGGCGAAGCGCGCGTGCTCGAGACCGACGTGCCCCTCGACCAACCCAAATAGCGCCCGCCGCACTCGCGTTTCCGGCCATCCTACCGTCCGACCCGTCCACCATTTTCGAACCCGTCTCCTCTCGCTGAACTATCTCATTCCCATGTCCTCCATTCGTTACGCCTTCGTCGGCACCGGCGGCCGCGCCATCAGCTTCATCGAGCCGCTCGCCACCACCCACCGTGCGCACAACCGCATCGTCGCCCTCTGCGACCTCAGCCCCACGCGCATGGCCTACTACAACAATCTCCTCGCCAACGAGTGGGCCCACGGCGCCGTCCCCACCTTCACCCCCGACCGCTTCGACGAATTGCTCCGCACCACAAGGCCCGACGTCGTCTTCGTCTGCTCCGTCGACGCCACCCATCACGATTACATCGTCCGCTCGCTCCACGCCGGCTGCGATGTCATCACCGAAAAACCGCTCACGATCGACGCCGCCAAATGCCGCGCAATCCTCGACGCCGTCCGCGCCACCGGCCGCCGCGTCCGCGTCGCCTTCAACTACCGCTGGGCCCCTTTCCGCACCAAGGTCAAGGAACTCCTCGCCGCCGGCACCATCGGCCGCGTCCACTCCGTCAATCTCGAATACCTCCTCGATACCCACCACGGCGCCGACTACTTCCGCCGCTGGCACGCCCACGCCGACCAGTCCGGCACACTCCTCGTTCATAAATCCACGCACCACTTCGATCTCGTGAACTGGTGGCTCGACGCCATCCCGCAACAGGTCTTCGCCTACGGCGACCTCGTCTTCTACGGCCGCAAAAACGCCCTCGCCCGCGGCGACGAAAAACTCACCCGTTACGATCGCTACACCGCCGAACCGCTCGCCCACGACGATCCGTTCCGCCTCGATCTCGAGGAATCCGAACCACTGCGCAGCCTCTACCGCGCCGCCGAGGCCGACTCTGGCTACGTCCGCGACCGCAATGTCTTTCGCGACGACGTCACCATCTACGACCAGATGTCCGTCAACGTCCGCTACCGCACCGCCCAGCTCCTCACGTATTCGCTCACCTGCTACAGCCCGCGCGAGGGCATGCGTGTTTGCTTCAACGGCGACCGCGGTCGCCTCGAATACCACGAGTTCGTCGGCACCGGCCTCAACCGCGGCGTCAAACCTGGAGACTTCCAACTCGAGAACCGTCCCGGCGCCGAAGCCGAGGGCGAATGGATCCGCGTGTATCCACATTTTAAGAACAGCTACCTCGTCCCCGTCCCCGCTCAAAGCGGCCCGCACGGCGGCGCCGACGAAATCCTTTGTCGCTCCTTCTTCGACCCGTCCTCCCCGCAAACCGATCCGCTCGGCCGCTTCGCCGAACACGAACAGGGCGCCGCCTCCATCCTCGTCGGCATCGCCGCCGTCGAATCGATCCAGCGCAACGCGCCCATCAACCTCTTCGACCTCGCCCCGCTTCGCCCCGAAGCCACCCACCTCAGCCACCTGAGGTAGGGCGCGTTGTCCCAACGCGCCGCCCCCGCCCCCTCCGCCCCGCGCCGCCCCGCCCGCCCGCGCCG
>JAEWBF010000074.1 GCA_023391285.1 Verrucomicrobiota bacterium | reverse complement strand
GCTCGGAGATGTGTTTACGAGACTGCCCCTCTACCGCGATCCCATCCACGACGGCGCCGCCGACCCGGTCGTCATCTGGCATCCCCA
This sequence comes from Verrucomicrobiota bacterium, assembly GCA_023391285.1. Taxonomy (GTDB): domain Bacteria; phylum Verrucomicrobiota; class Verrucomicrobiia; order Opitutales; family Opitutaceae; genus Opitutus. The sequence continues at coordinate 4,990 of JAEWBF010000074.1, read as the reverse complement.
CGTCCAACGCTGGTGGATGTTCTACACCAACCGCCGCGCCAACGTTCCCGGCCTTTCCGGCGTCGCCTGGGTTCACGGCACGCACATCGGCATCGCCGAGTCCTCCGACCACGGCACCACCTGGTCCCACCTCGGCATCGCCGACATCGACCTTCCGGTCGACCTCGCCTCCACCGATCCAACGCATTGGGCGCCGGACGTCATCACCGCCCCCGACGGCACGCACCACATGTTCTTAACGGTCGTCCCCGGCGTATTCGAAGATTGGCGACACCCCCGCGCCATCGTTCACCTCACCAGCCCCGATCTCCGCACTTGGAAAAATCCTCGCCCGCTCTCCCTCGCCTCCGACCGCGTCATCGACGCCTGCGTCTTTCCACTCCCTGCGGGCGGCTGGCGCCTCTGGTATAACAACGAGCGCGATCGCAAATCCATCTACCACGCCGACAGCCCCGACCTGGTCACCTGGACCGATCGCGGCAAAACCTCCGGCGTCGGCGAACGCCCCGGCGAAGGCCCCTACGTCTTCCGCTGGCGCAACCGCCACTGGATGATCGTCGACCTGTGGAAAGGTCTCGGTGTCTATCACTCCGCCGACCTCGAAAACTGGATACCGCAATCCGGCGACCTCCTCGCCACTCCCGGCCACGGCCCGGACGACGGCGTCATCGGCGGTCACCCCTGCGTTGTGGTCAACGAGTCCGAAGACCGCGCCTTCCTCTTCTACTTCACTCATCCCAGCCGCACGTCTCCAAATCCTCCCGATCCCGCGTCACTCGACCTCCGCCGCAGCTCCATCCAAGTCGTCGAACTCCACGAAGCCGATGGCGTTCTCACCTGCGACCGCGACGCCCCGACATTCATCCGCCTCCCCTAAGCGCCCGCCCTACGTCATCTTTCTCTTTCCTCTTTATCTTTCTCTTTCGTCAGGCCTCCGCCCTTACCTGGGCCCGCCCCCTTCTTCGTTCTCTTCCACAATCCCCAGCGTCTTCAACTCACCCAGCTCCACTTTCGTCGCGCGTTGATACTGTCGAACCAGGCGCTTGCTCTCGCGTCCGAAATAATCCGACGCGTTCGCAAACATCGCCGGCAAAAACGCGTCGAACCGATTCCCCTGCTCGCGGATGCTCACGCGCGTCGACCACAGCAGCTTGTGCCGCCCTTTCAGCACCTCCTGAAAATCATACGCGCCAATCACGACATAATAACGCGGCTCCTCCAAATCCTGAATCAGCTCGTCAAACGCCGTCCCGAGACCTGCATGGCGCGTGATGTCGTTACGTCGGTTGATCTCGCGCGTATAGCCCAGCAGGTTCGCGTTCTGCTCGTTGGCGCGATCCCGAATCAAATTCCCCAAATCGAGCATCATCAAAAACTGATACATGTCGCCCTTCGCCGCCGCCGTCACCTGCCCCATCGTCTCCTGATCAGCCGGAGAAAAGTTGCTGCTCTGCCCAGGCAAAAACCCCAGCGACTGCACGTTTTTGATCGAGTCCGACGCCTGATTGATGAACTGCCGGTGCGTTCCATCGTCCCACGGCAACGTCGTTCCCCAGTGCAGCACCAGAATCAAATCCGCCGACTGCTTGTCCGGCGCGGGCACATAGTTCTGCTGCGCCAGATACGGCGCCAGCGCGCGCACCACGCCGGAAAACGTCATTCGGTCGATCGAATCATTCCGCCGCAGTCCCGGACGATACTCGCCTTGACCCACCACATACGTCTCGCGTTTGGGCTCACCTTCCTCGTCCACCGCGCGCACATACCCATTGTGCGTCTTCGCAAATACCGCCGTCACGAGCGACTCTTCCGCGCCGTTCGCGACGCCCGCCAGGGCGAGCGCTGAGATCATCTCAATCATCCCTCTCGGAAGTATCCGGTTTTTCATAACACAAATGTTCGGTCGAATCCCTGCTCGCTCCTGCTCGCGTTCGATCTCTTCGAACCCCGCGCGCTTCGCTCTCGCGCGGCTCAGGGTTCCGCCACCGCCGACGCCTCCACAATCCCCAGCGACTTCAACTCGCCCATCTCCACCTTCGCCGCGCGTTGATACCTCCGCACCAGCCGCCCGCTTTCCTCGCCGAAATAATTCGACGCATTCGCAAACATCGCCGGCAGCCACTCGCCAAACCGATTCCCCTGCGCGCGAATGCTCACCCGCGTCGACCACAACAATCGATGCTCTCCCTTCAGCACCGCCTGCAGGTCATACGCGCCGATGATCACGTAATAGCGCTCGTTCTCGATATCCTCGATCAACTCATCGTAGGCCGCTCCAGCTCCCGCGAACCGCGTGCCGTTGTTCCGCCGATTGAGCTCATGCACGTAGCCCAGCAGGTTCGCGTTGTGCTCATTCGCTCGATCACGCGCACGGTTCGCCATCTCGAGCCGAATCAACGCATCGCCCAATTCGCTCTCCACCTGCGCCTGCTCCGCAATCTGTCCCGCACTGCGCGGCGTCCCATTCGCATTATCGCCACCGGTGGCCGGCGACATCCGATCGACCGCTCCACGCCGCGCCAGATTCGTCAGATTGCTCATCGCGTCGGTCGCTTCCGTGAACGCATCCTGATACATTCCCGTTCCGCGATCGAAGGGCCTGGTCGTGCCCCAATGCAAAACCAGCAGCAAATCCGCCGACTCCCGGTCCGCCGCCGGATAGTAATTCTGCTTGGCTAAATGCGGCGCGAGCGCCCGCACCACGCCGGGAAACGTCAGCCCGTCGATCGAGGCGTTCCCCCGCAACCCCGGCTCGTAAGTTCCTTTCGCCACCGCATAGGTCTGCCGTTCCGGCCGCCCTTCCGTATTTCTCACGCGCCGGTAATCATTGTGCGTCTTCGCAAACACCGCCGTCACCAACGCATCCTCCGCCGCCATCGCCGCGGCCGCCATCGTCGTCGCGCCGCTCAACACCGCCGCTCGTATCACAGCTTGAATCGTTTTCATGGGGTCTAGGGTTCTCCGAAACCGGTGCGCGCTTGGCGGGGCGAAGCAACCTTCGCACCCAGCGGCACACGCACCTCTATTCGCGTTCTTCATGCCAACTTGCTCAACCCCGCCAACAACCTCTTTCCCGCCAGCATCTTCGCCTCTTTAGCGTTTCTGCCTGCCCTTCAACACTTCCGCGATTATTGGTTCCCCGCACCCAATCGTCCCACACAGAACGCCTCTGGCTGGGTCTCCTCCACCGCGCCTCTCTTCGCCTCACCATGAGCCTCCACATCGTTCGCCTCGGCACCCCTCGCCTTCCGCACGAAGGCCTCCGCATCGGCACCGTGCGCCGCCCGCCGCGCGGCGTGCCCAAATCAGAGTTCTCCTCGCAAAACTGGTATGACGTCTGGTTCCCCAATCTCGCCCCCAGCGCCGTCACCATGAAGCTCGGGCTTTCCGCCAAAACGCCCGCGCAGTGGTCGACTTTCGCCCGTAAATACAAAGCCGAAATGGCCACGCCCGCCGCAAAACACGACCTCGCCCTCCTCGCCGCTCTCTCGCACACGACAAATCTTTCCGTGGGTTGCTACTGCGCCGACGCATCGCGCTGCCACCGCTCCCTCCTCCGCCAACTCCTTTCCGAACTCGGCGCCGACATCGCGGCGCCGTAGGCCGCGCCTCCCCCATCCCCGTGATGCCGGTCCGCGCGCCTTCGAAGCCAACGGCCCCGCCGCGCTCCTCAACACCTGGATGCCCCCCGAAGACATCCTCCCGCTCACCGGCGCCGACCGCTTCCCTTGACTCGAAACACCTGTAGGGCGGGGTCTCCCGACCCCGCCGCGCCCCGTCACAATCGCTTCACCCGCGACGCATCCACCCACTCGTTCTGCTCCTCCGCAAACGCGTCGAACTTGATCAGATAAAGTCCGTCCTTCACTGCGCGAATCCGCCCCGCATGCCACTGCTCGAGCCGCGGCGTGCGCAACACATTCACGTGGTCGCCCACCTTCCACTCCGCCGCCGCCCCGCCGCCGCTGCCCACGCCATCCGCCGAACCCGCCGCACTCGCAGCCGCGCTCACCGCGCCTTTCGCCGGAATCACGACCTGCACCACCGACTTCACCACGCCGCTCCCATTCATCAGCGTCACATCTCCCGACCCCGGCGCAAATGTCACCGGAGCCGTCTTCGCCAGCGGCGTCTTCGCTTGCACCCCCACCGTCTCGCGACTCGACACCAACAGCGGCACCACGCCTCTGCCCGCATCCAATCCCACCTTCACCTCGTAGTCCGCCAGCGGCACATCGAGAATAAACCGGTTCGCCCGCTGCCAGTTCAGCGGCTTCGTATAACTCAGCGCCCGCGCCGCCGATCCATCCATCAACGTTCCCGTCGGCGTCAGCTCGATCTTCAGCGCCGCATTCTCCGGCAGACCGTCCGCGCTCGTGCCGTCCGAATTGATAAACTCCAGCTCGACCGTTCCGCCAAACCACGCGCGCTCATCCGAATCGCTCTTCGTCGCCGCCACCTTGCCGGCCATCTTCAACACCAACCGCACCGCCGCTCCTTCCGTCGAATCGAAATCCTCGTTGTCCTCCCCTTCCAAATACAACGGCAGCGAATACGCCCGCCCATTGTAGTTCGTCCCCCAATTCGCCTCGCGCACGCTGAACTGCCCCGGTGGCAGCCGCAGCGAAAACGTCCCGTCCGCCTTCGTCCGCACATTCAACGACGATCGCTGCCCCGCATCCGTGGTCCCAAACACCCGGATACGCACCCCACCCAGCGGCTCCCCCGAAGCCTTCACCGCCACTCCCGTCAAATATCCCTCCCGCGCCGCTTGCGCGTGCAACTCAGCCGTCATCGCCGCCACCAAAACCATCGCCGAAAGGATCCGTGAGATATGTTGAAGCATGAGACCGCCTGTATCGGTTCTTTGGCGACATCACACAAGTGAAACCAACCCGCTTGACCGTCCCATCCTCCCGTCCTCGCCAGCAAATGTAGGGCGGGGTCTCCTGTCCCCCCCCACCCCGCCCCCCCCCACCGACAACCCCGC
>JAEWBF010000007.1 GCA_023391285.1 Verrucomicrobiota bacterium | reverse complement strand
ACTTCGACGGAGGAGTCGGCGGCGGCGGGCAGCATGTCCCAGTAGTGGAGGAATGCGTTCTTCGTGTAGCCGATGTCGACGAAGGCGGCTTTGAGGCCGGCATCCAAGTTTTTGATACGGCCCTTGTAGATGGCGCCGACCATGCGGTGGTCGGACTCGCGTTCGATTTCGAATTTCTCGAGGCGGCCGTCGACGAGGAGGGCGACGCGTTTTTCCAGCGGCTCGGAATTGATGATGAGCTCGCGGTAGGAACCTTTTTCCTTCTGGAAGACGGAGAGAATTTTTTGAAGGAGGGGGCGTTGTTTGGCGCGCTCGGCGGCGCCGGCTTTGAGCTCGGCGGCGGTGACGGGCGTGGACTCAGCGGGAGTCGGTGCGTTGACGAGTTCTTCGTCGTATTTGCGGGCAACGTCCGGAGAGGAGCCGGGATGGGATGACTGCGATGGTTGATCGCTCATGTTGGGTATCGGGTGTGTTGAAGACGGGGACCCCGGGAGCGACAGGTGCGGCGCAGGAGATTCCGGCAGGGCGGTGCGTAGCGCGAAGAAGGGATTTCATGCGAAATCCTTCCTGAAGCGATAGACGCTCTGGACCAGTCCTTGCAGCAAGCAGCAGCTGAGCATGAAGGAGCCACCGTAGCTGATGAAAGGAAGCGGTATGCCCGTGATGGGCACCAGCCCGATGGTCATGGCGATGTTTACGAACACATGCACCGTGAACAGCACCGTGACGCCGATGGCGAGCAGGGTGCCGAAGCGGTCTCGAGCGAGACCGGCGATGCGGATGCCGTTGAACAACACTATCCCAAACAGGCCGAGAACCGTGAAACTTCCTAGAAAACCTTTTTCTTCGGCGATGACCGAGAAGACGAAATCGTTGTGTGCGACGGAGCGGGGGAGGTAGCCGAGCTGGGCTTGGGTGCCGTCGGTCCAGCCCTTGCCGGTGAGGCCGCCGGAGCCGACGGAGATGAGCGACTGGCGTTGATTCCAGCCGATGCCCATGGGGTCGTATTTCTCCGGATTAACGAAAGAGAGGATGCGGTTGCGCTGGTAGTCGTGGAGCGGGACCCACGTGTGCGGCTCGAATTTGCCGCGGTCGTTCACGTAGGAGTAGTTGTTGGACTCCATGAAGTTCTGGTAACGCCAGGTGTCCCAGGCAACGAGGCCGACGATGATGAGGAATGCTCCGAGGGCGCCGGCGAAGAAACGCGCGGAAAGCCGGGAAACGTAGAGCATCGAAAACACCATCGGGGGCAGGACAATCGCCGATTTGAGATCGGGTTGGAGCAAGATAAGGAACATGGGCAGACCCACCGCAAGGGCCAATTTCCCCAAGGTTCCCAGAGATTGTGCGACGGTGCCGATTTTCGAGCGGATGAGGATCGACGCGGTGATGAGGAGGACTCCGATTTTGGCGGTTTCGGAAGGCTGGTAGGAGAAGAAGCCGAGGTTGATCCAGCGTTGGGAGCCATAGACCTCGGAGCCGATGCCGGGCATGAGCACGAGGAAGCAAGGGATGAGGCAGGCGGCGTAGAACCAGTGGGCGACGGCGAGCCAGAAGCGGTAGTCGATGAGGGAGACGATGGTGTAGAGGCCGAGGCCACCCGTGAGCCAGACGAGCTGGGTTTGCCAGGCGTTGCCGCTGACGGAGAGTTGAGCGCTGTAGATGAACGCGATGCCGAAGCCGCTGAGGAGCAGGATCGCAACGGGCGTGAGGAGGTCCCAGCGACCGCGCGTCGTCGTTTTGAAGACGGCGAGGTATTCGGTGGGCGAGGGGAGGTTCACGATGCGGCGGACCTAAAGGCGGGCGGCGGGCGATGGCAATGATGGGGGCGGGAAGGAGGGGAGAAAGTTGAGAGTTGAGGGATGAGAGTTGAGGGAGTGAGGGATTGATTTCCCGCTAAATACGCGAAAGGTCGCGAAATCGGGGGCGGGGACGGATGCGACGCGAGACGAATAAAGCGGGAGACGCCGCCAGTGAGTGCAGACAAATCGCTGGGAAACCGCGAAGGGCGCGAAGGTTCGCGAAGTGCGGAACGCGAGCGATGCTGCGCGCGGTTGAGCGATGACTTTGCTGGGTTGAGAGCGCCGGTTCTTCTTCGCGCTCCTTCGCGTTCTTCGCGGTTGATTGGCGTGGTTTACGTTTCGGTTGGAGCTGATGGGGCGGAGGGTTCGAGGCCGTGGGCGAGGCCGAGGGTGGTCCAGAAGACGACGGCGCCCATGGGGCCTTCGAGGACGACACCGAGGCAGGCGCTGACGAGCATCGCCCAAGCGACGCACCAAGGTGCGGCGTGGGCGAGGGTGCGCGGAATTGCGCGACAGGTTTGGACCGCGGTGAGCAGGATGATCGCGAGGAAGAGCAGAAGCCCGGCGGCGCCCATGCGGGCGAAGATCGTGAGGAGGACGTTGTGGGGGCTGCGGACGTTAAATTCCTCGCTGTTTTCCGGATAGTATTCGCGGACGAAACGTTCCGCGAGATCGTGACCGAAGCCGAGGCCGAGGTAAGGATTGCCGTCGATCGTTTCGTCGATGACGGCCTGCCACCAGACGAGCCGGTAAAGGTTGTTGTCGCCTTTATAATGCGTATCCGATCCCCGATACGCGCGCTGGCCGGCGGGATCGGCGATGGAGACGACGCGTTCGTAGAGGGCGAAGACGGGCGTTTTTTCCCAGGAGATGCGCAACGCGCTCGCGACGGAAAGTATCAGGATTGTGGCGACAACGCCGGCGACGGCCTGGGAAGCGGCGAAGCGCCAGCGACCGCGGATCGCGAGCCACGCGGTGGCGACGATGAGCGCGAGAAGCGAGGCGCGGTTGTTCATCGCCACGACGCCGCCGGCGAGGACGAGGCTGATGGCGGCGTTCCACAGTCCGCGCGCGGCTTCGAAACGGATCCAGAAGAGCACCGCGCCGACGGCGACGAACGTGCCGGCGAGGTCGCCCTTGAAGTAGATGAGCGGGTTGCCGCGGAAGGAAAGGAGGTTGAAGAAGAAATCGGGAAAGCGCTCGGAGACGAGATAGAGCGGAAGAACGAGCGCGCAGCTGAAGGCGAGAACGTTGATGAAAATTCGGGCGCTGCGGGGGTCGCGCGCCAGATCCTGGCCGAGGAAGAAAAACGCGGCGTAGTAAACGAGGGCGAAATCCCGGAGCGCCATGAAGCCGAACGCGCGGACGTCGAACACGACGCGGAGCGAGCCCACGACGATCCACGCGAGGATGGCGCCGTTGAGCGGATCGCGGCGCACGGGGAGTTCGTGACGCCAAGCGGATTGGACGAGGAGGAGACCGCCGGCGAGCAGGAGAGCGAGTTCGGCGGGGAGGAGGGGAAAGTGGGGGCTGAGGGAAATTTGGGCGAAGCCGCGGTTGCCGACGATGTAGCCGGCGCTGACGACAATGAGCGCGAGGTGCCCGAGGGGGAGGGGTTGGGCGCGGGAGAGAAGGAAAAGCGCGAGAAGGCCGGCGAGCGCGGAGGGCCAAAGGAAGCGGCCGTGCGCGATGTCGATCGCGAGCCACACGGCGACGATCGCTGCGCCAGCGGCGAAAAGGCGGGTGCGCCAGACGGGAGCGAGGATCATCGAGGTGGCTGACGGTTTGCTCTAGCCTGAAGAGTCGATCCAGAGAAAACCGGTTTGATGCGGCGCGGAAAGGGCGGCTTTAGGAAGCGGCGGCAATCTGCGCGTAGAGCTCGGCGTAGCGCTGAGTGGTTTTGGCGAGGGAAAATTCATGGAGAACGAAGGTTCGGGCGGACTCGGCCACGGCGGGCAACTGTGCCGGCGAGTCGAGAGCGAGACGGAGAATACGAGCGAAGTCGGCGGGGGAGCCTGGCTCCGCGAGCCAAGGGTAGTCGGGAGGAAACGATTCTCTCAGGCCGGGAGCACGCGTCGCGATCAGCGGAATCTTGCGCATGAGCGTCTCGATCGCGAGGAGACTGAGACCTTCGAAGCGGGAGGGCATCAGAACGGCGTCGAAGTCGTGGAGTCGTGTATCCAGATTCTGGATCGGAGGGCGGAGTTCGATTCGCCAACGCGGCGGAGCGAATTGAGCGAGGTTGCGGAGATTGCGAGCGAGATCGCCCTGACCGGCGACCGTGAATTCACAGGACGGAACTGGAGAGGATGAAAGATGTTGGAGGATTTCCGGAAGAAGATCGGCACCCTTCTGGTGATCGAAGCGCCCGGCGAAAAGGAGGCGCAAAGGCAGGTGGACTGAACGAACAGGAGCGAATGAGGGGCACGGCGGAACGGCGCCGTTGAAGATGATGCGAGTGGTGTGGGGCGCAGCGGGATTGCCCGCCAGATGGGCGTGAGTTTCGAAGGCGGCCAAGGAATCGCGCGAGACGGCGGCGATGTGGGACGGCGGCAGTCGGCCATGTGTCCACCGGCCGATCGCGCTCCAGTGATGCCAGTAGCGTGAGTTATGAATCGTGCGCGCGACGGGGATCGATTTCAGGTCCGGACGAAGCGCGAGGGCGACGGCGTAAGTGGCTTCGGGGATTTCGGTATGGAGGTGGACGATGTCAGGGCGGACGCGGTCGATCGTGCGGAGCAGCGAAAGTGCGCCGGTGAGGAGCCCGCCAAGTTTGATCGGCACGCGCGTGCCCGCGTGGTGCGGGATGCCGTGGGCGCGGAGTTTCGCCTGCAGGTCGCGGCCCACGACGTCGGGCGAGAGCCCCAAAACGGCGTGGACGGCGAAATCGAAGCGTTCGTGCAGTTCGCTCGCGAGCGAGATCGCTACACGTTCGGCGCCGCCGAGGCGAAACCAGGTGACGCAATGAAGGATTTTAGGGCGGCGACTGGCGTTCATGGTGAACGATGCGTCGACTCATAGCTCGCAAGCGTGGCGGCGGCGCAGCGGCGCCAGGTGAAACGAGCGGCGTTGCGATGGCCGCGGTCGATCAGGTCAGAGCGAAGAGTGGCGTCGGCGAGGAGAGCGCGGAGGCGTTGCTCGTAGCCTTCGTGAGAGAGCGGCGTGAGGAGCGCGGCGTCACCGGCGACTTCGGGAAGGCTGGCGACGGGTGAACAGATCACGGGACAGCCAACGGCCATGGCTTCGACGACAGGGATGCCAAAGCCTTCGTAGATGCTGGGGAAAAGCAGTGCATGGGCGCGCCGATAGAGGAAGAGCAAGGCTTCGTCGGGTTGCCATCCCAAGTAGTGCCAGTTGGAAGGTGCAGGGCCTTCTTGTGCGACTCCGGGGCGTCGGGCACCCACGATGACGAGAGGTGGAAGTCGTCGGCCGGTGCTTTCGGCGTGGAGCCAAACCTTGCGAAGGAGTGCGAGGTTTTTGCCGGGCTCGAGCGAGCCGACAAAAAGGAAAAATTCGGTTGGGAGCGGAGATGTGGGTGCGCGTTCGGTGATCGAGAGGGTGTCTGGTTGCCAATCTGTGCCGAGCGGGACGACGTCGATCTTTGCGGCGGGAAGTTGAAGAAGTTTGATCGCTTCGTCGCCGGTGAACTGGCTGCTGCAGAGAACGCGATCGGCGAGATGGATGACCTTCAGCCGCCGTTGCCAGGCGTTCACCTGCCAGTGGCGGAAGCGCTCGGGGTGTCGTGAGATGCTGAGATCGTGAAGCGTAACGACGTGGCGGACCTCACGTGGGCTGCGAATAAAAAGGCTGCCGGTGGAATGGAGGAGGGTGGCGTGGCGGCGGCGGAGAAGGGCGGGGGCGATGAAGCGGCCCCAGATCAACTCGCGATAGGCGGTTTTGAGCATCCGACCGGGTTGCGCGTAGGAGAGGTTGGGGCGCTCCCAAGCGAGAGGAAAAATGTCGCAGGAAGGAGGAGCGATTTCACGCAACGCGGTGAGCAAACCGCGGACATAGCGCGCGATGCCGGCGGAAGAGACGTAGAGCGGGTTAGTGTCGAAGCCGACGCGGAGCGGGGGTGTCACGCGGGACCTTTCGCTGGTAGAGAGGAAGCGGCGCGACCGGGCAGGTGCGACCACACGTAGCGCAGTTCATCGCGCAGCCGGGCTGAGATACACGCGACGAGAGCGAAGCCGGCGCTGCCGCAGGCGATGGCGGTGGCGAAGCGGAGGGGCACGGAGCCGTGGTTGGTGAAGATGTTTCCAGCGAGCAGTCCGGCGGCGAATACGCTGGAGGCGAGGACGGGACCGGCGGCGGCGGCGGCGAAGTCGCGCAAATGGATTTCGGATGCGTGGACGATCCAGGCCATTCGCGGAACGAGCAGGAAACCTTGCACCAAGGCGACGGCGGTAGCGATGGCGATTGGGCCGGAATTGCGTGCCATGAACACAGCGCAGGCGGTGATGACGAGGGAGAGAAGAGCGAGGCCGGCGAGACGGCGCGTCCGTTGAAGAGCGAGCGCGAGCGGTTGCAAGGTGGCGCTCAGCGCGACGAAGAGGCCGCCGACACCGAACCAGCGGAGAAAAGGCGAGGCCTCGAGCCAGTCGGCTCCGAGAATGATGCGCGTGGTTTCCGCGGGCAGGGCGATGCAGCAGGTCGCGAAAGGGAACGTGAGATGAAGGATCAGGTTGGTTGTCCTCAGGAACTGGATACGGAATTCGCTCGATTGAAGAGACGTGCGCGCAAGGGCTGCGGCGAGGACCTGTCCGAGGGGCGTGGCGATGTGTTGAACGGGAAGAATGAGGAGTTGAGCCGGGCGCGTGTAGAGGCCGAGGAGACGGGGGCCGAACCAGCGACCAACGGCGAACGTGTCGATGTGGGCAGCGAGATAGGAAATGGTTTGAACGCCGGTCAGATCGGCGCCGGTGCGGAGCAGTGGGCGGAGTCGACGCAAATCGACTTGTCCGCGCGGACGCCAAGGGCATGCGCGCCACGCAAGGAACACGAGCGAGCCTTCGAATGTGAGGAGAAAGGCGGCGAAGGAATAGGCGCCGGCGCCCAAGGCTCCGGCCGCGATCATGACGACGGTGGCGAGGAGGACGGCGGAGGTTTCGAGACGGTTGAGGGTGGGGAACTGAAGGTCGCGCGAGAGCAGGACGCGTGGCCAGGCGTTGAAGCCAAGGAAGAGGAAATGCACGCTCATGACGGCGAGCAGCGGAGCTAGCCGAGGTTCATCGTAGAACCAGACCACAGCGGGGATGAGTGCGACCGTGGCGGCGCACAGTGCAGCGCCGAGGAGAAGGTGGGTGCGGTGGAGGGTGGTGCGATCGTCTTCGGTGAGTTGAGGCGCTTGGATGGCCGCGGTGCCGAGACCGAAGTCGCGAAAGAGGGTAAGAAACAAGGTGAGGCTGCCGGCCATCGCGTAGAGGCCGTGTTCGGCGGGAGCGACGAGGCGCGCGAGGACGAGGACCGAGGCGACCTTGCAGAGGATGCGGACGAGATGCGACAGCAGCATGCTGCGCTGCGATTGCGTAGCCCGGGCAAGAATGGACTCGGGCGCGTCCGCGTCGGTCACCATGACAAAGTGTATGTCAGGCCGAGAAGTTCGGGGACAAGTGTGGTTGTTGGAGTGCGGCCGACAGGGCGGTGAGGTGGTGGTGGCGCGTGAAGTGGGCGAGGTAGTGGGCGTGGAGTTCGCCGGAAGGAGGCGCGGTGTGGCGGGCGGCGATGAGGGCGTCGGCGAGTTGGTCGGGGCGGGCGGGTTCG
>JAEWBF010000004.1 GCA_023391285.1 Verrucomicrobiota bacterium | reverse complement strand
ATCACACCCACCCCCTCGTAAGCCACCCGCTCGCGGGCGCTCCTCCCCTCGAAATCGAAAATCCCAAATCGAAAATCGAAAATTCCCCTCACCCCCTCACCAACAACCGCCTCACTCCTTCGATCGGCGCCTCCGTCACCGGCACCAACGCCAGCGGCGTTCGCGGCGCCAACGCCTCCAACACCACCGAATGCGTCAATATCGGCCCGCTCAACCCCGCGCTCAACTCATCCACCGGCTCGCCCGGAAACAGCTTCGTCGCCACCCGCAACGCCAACTCCAGCAACTCGCCCGCCGACTCCACGATCAGCTGATGCGCCGTGTGATCCCCCTCGCTCGCCAGCCGCAACACCGCCGGCGCCAGCGCCCCAATCTTTCGATTCACCTCCGTATCCGCGTAAAAATACCGCGTCACCGCCGCCGCCTCCACACCCTCGCCCAATTGCGTGTGATCCCGCACCGTCGGCCCCAACCGTGACGCCGGCGCCCACCCTTGCATCTCCAACAACGCCCGCGACACCGCCCGGCGCCCCAAATCATACGCGCTTCCCGGATCCCCAAACCGCCACCCCAGCCCGCCGGCATAATGCACCGCGCCGCTCCGATCCCGCGCCGCCACAAATGACCCCGTCCCCGAATGCAACACCAGCCCCGCCCCACCCTTCGTCGCCAGCTCCAACACCGGCAACGAATCCGCTGCCGTCGTCACATTTCCAAAATCCGCCAACTCCGCCGCGATCTCCCGCCAAAACCCCGCGCTCCCCGCCATGAACAGCCGCGTCTCCGAAATCCGAATACCCGGCAGGACCCGCTTCCCCTGCGCCAGCAACGCGCACAACGCATCCGTGATAATCAACCGCGCCTGCTCCGCCCCCACCACGTTCGGATTGCACCCCGGCGCCACCTGCCGCGCCACCACCCCTCCACTCTCATCAACCAAGATACACTCCGTCTTCGTCGCCCCACCATCGACCCCGATCTTAAAGTTCATTGTTTTATCCCCGTAGGTTGCGCGCTCGCCGCGCAACGTTTCACCTCGCTCACGCCAGCTGCCGGCTCAATCGCCCTTTGTATCTTTCCGCCAGCTCCCGATTCCGCTCGATCGAGCCCGGCACATTCTGGCTCCGCAGAATCGGCAGCGGATGTCCGTTCGCCTTCAACCAGTCCACGACCGACAGCATCAACCAGTTCAAAATCGAACACCCGATAAACGTCGACGTCGGCCCCGCCATGATCCCGTCGCGCACTTCCACGATCGCATCTCCCGGCACCCCGCCGTTGTCCAAAACATAGTCCGCCACTTCGTGCAGCTTCTTCCCTTCCGGATGCACGGTCGCATACGTGGTCGACATCGCCAGCGCCGTCAGCCCCACCACCGTCAGTCCTTTCTTCTTCGCATACGCCGCCACTTCCAGCGGCGACGAATTCTTCCCCGAATTCGAAATCACGACGATCACCTCGCCCGCCCGCAATTGATACTGCCGGTCGTGCCGCTCCACGAGCTTCGTCCCATAACCCACGAGGTTCTCCACAAACCCCGCCGTCGGATCGATGATCCCATTCACACACACCAGTCCGCCGGCCCGCCCGATGATCTCACGCGCAATCAACTCGCTGTGCCCGCTCCCAAACGTGTGCACCACGCCGCCCCCCGCGATCGACTCGCCGACGATCGGCGTCAGCTTCGCGATCGTCTCCCCATTCGCCGCCCACGCCCGCGCGAGCATCTCGTTCGCCCGTTTGTAATACGCTTCAGCAAGATTCATGAGAAAAATTCCAGCCGGGTGTCTCCAAGGAAATCGTTATAAGATCGATCTGTCATTCTGAGCGCAGCGAAGAATCCATTTGGACCTACACCGGTGGCTGTCACGCCAAAGCGTTCACTCGATTCTTCACGACGCTGAGCGCAGCGCCCTCGTCCTCATTCGTCTCACTTCGTGGTTCGCAATCCGTGTTCATCAGTGTCCATCCGTGGTTGAGCATCACCCCGTCGCACTCTCCCAGCGCCCATAAATCCCACACGGCAGCACCTTCCCGTCGCTCTGGATCGGCAACCCCACCTCGCCCGCCGTAATCGCGCCGCTGCGACCCGCCATCAACTCCGCGAGCAAATTCGCCACCACGGTCGGCGACAGCCGCGCCGTGTAAGCATTCACCAGGAAAAACACCGGCCGCTCGCTCAACAGCTCCCGACACGCCAGCAGCAACTCCCACAAATGATCCTCCAAGCGCCACATCTCCCCCGTGCTCCCGCGCCCATACGTCGGCGGATCCATGATCACCGCGTCGTAACGCCGCCCGCGCTTCAACTCCCGCCGCGCAAACTTCAGGCAATCGTCGACGATATACCGCACCGGCGCCTCCGCGAGCCCGCTCAACGCCGCATTCTCGCGACACCATTTCACCATTCCTTCCGCCGCATCGACGTGACACACGCTCGCGCCCGCCTTCGCCGCCGCCACCGTCGCCGCTCCCGTATAGCCAAATAGATTCAACACCGACACCTCGCGCCCCGCCGCTTTCGCCCCCCGGATCTTCCCGCTAAACCACTCCCAGTTCACCGCCTGTTCCGGAAACAGCCCCGTGTGCTTGAACGAGGTCGGCCGGATCTTGAACGTCAGCCCCAGCGGCTCGTATCCGATTTTCCACGACTCCGGCAGCGCTCGCTTCATTTCCCATTTTCCGCCGCCCGTCTCGCTGCGGTGATAAAACGCATCCCAGTTTTCCCACCGCGCACCGGGATTTCTCCCATGCCGCGGCCATATGATTTGAGGATCGGGCCGCACCAACGTGAACTCGCCCCACCGCTCCTGCTTCATACCATCGCCGCAGTCGATCAGTCGGTATTCCTGCCAGCGATCGGCAAGAATCAGTGCAGGGCGTTGAACGTTTCCAGACATCCGTCGCGCGAACCAATCGCGCCCGCTCCGCCTTGTCGAGCAGCCGCTCAATTTCGCGGGAACTCGTGTTGCACCACCGGAGACGAACCGCTTAGCTCGAACCCTTTTCGTTATAACATCATGAACCGAACTACGCTCCGCACCGCCCTCCTGTGCCTCGCCGCTGCGATTCTCACGCTGCGCGCTTACGCCGATGTCGTGGAAACGAACAACGGCGCCCGCCTCGTCGGCGAAATCGAGAAGATCGCCGAGGGCCACATCATCATGAAAACAGCCTACGCCGACGTCATCACGATCAAGCAGTCGGATGTCACCAGCATCACCACCGACCAGCCCATCTCCGTTCGCCTCGAGAGCGGCACCGTGCTCGAGGGCACGCTCACGAGCCAGAACGGCGAAGTCCAAATCTCCGGCGCCGACGGCCGCCTCACGACCTCCGTCCCCCGCATCGCCGCCATCTGGCCCGCCGGCGCGAAAGATCCGCGCATCGCCGCCCTCGAACGCTCCTGGGCCTACGAAGCCGCCGTCGACATCGCCGGCAAATCCGGCAACAGCGAACAGCTCGGCACCCAGGTCAGCGGCCGCGCCACCCTCAAGACCGACCGCGACACGCTTCAGTTCTACACCGCCTACAACCGTCAGGTCACCGACGACGTCAAAGCCGCCGACGAATTCAAAGCCGGGGTCGACTACGCCAACAACTTCTCCGGCAAACGCTCGTGGTATGTCCGCACCGAGGGCGGCTTCGACCGCGTGAAGGACATCGATCTCTACAACGTCTCCGCCGTCGGTCTCGGCTACGACTTCATCAAGGAGCCGAACCACACGCTCACGGGCCGCGCCGGTATCTCGTATCGCTACGAAGGCTACGGCAACCCCGCCAGCGAAGACGTCTCCAGCGCCGGTCTCGATCTCGGCCTCAACCACGAATGGACGTTCACCAACTCCCGCATCATCAACCGCCTCTCCATCGTCCCAACCTTCGACGACTTCGGTAACTTCCGCCTCACCCACGAATCGTTCTACGAAATCCCGCTCAGCATCCCCGCGTGGAAGCTCCGCATCGGCATCAGCAACGATTACAACAGCGAGCCGGGCTTCGGTGTGGAAGAATTGGATACGTCCTACTTCACCCGCCTCGTCCTCACCTGGAAGTAATCGCGACAAAATCCCCCTTCCTCCCAGCCCGCTCTCTCCGGCGGGCTTTTTTGTGCCTCGCCGTCCCCTTTCTCCTCCGCCCGCCACCGTTCTTTCTCTTTCCTCTTTCATCTTTCTCTTCCGTCAAGGGGTCTCCTCCTCCCCCACCCGCACTCGCCACCGCCCCAACCCCCGCTAGCATTTCTCCCGAATGCCCGCCCCGTCCGCCTCCATCGCTTCTCCCACCCCAACCCCCGCTGACTTCTCCGCCCTCGCCGCCCGCCTCTCCGGCGAACTCCACACCGGCCGCACACTCCGCATCCTCTACGCCACCGACGCCTCCGAATACCAGGAACTCCCCGCCGCCGTCGCCTTTCCACGCACCGAAGCCGACGTCCGCACCCTCATCGAATTCTGCGCGCAACACCGCCTCGGCTTCATTCCGCGCACCGCCGGCACCTCCCTCGCCGGCCAAACCGTCGGCCACGGCCTCGTCGTCGACCTCGGCCGACATCTAAACCGCATCGTCTCCATCGACGCCGCCAACCGCCGCGTCCGCGTCCAACCCGGCGTCGTCCGCAACGAACTCAATCTCGCCCTCCGCCCCCACGGTCTCCTCTTCGGCCCCGAAACCGCCACCGCCACCCGCGCCATGATCGGCGGCATGGTCGGCAACAACTCCTGCGGCTCCAACTCCATCGTTTACGGCTCCACCCGCGATCACCTCGTCTCCACCCGCGGCTTCCTCGCCGACGGCTCCGCAGTCACTTTCGGTCCGCTCACGCGCGACGAATTCGCCGCCAAATGCCACGCCCCCGACTCGCTCGAAACACGCATCTACCGCGAAATCCGCAACCTCCTCTCCGACGCGTCCCACCGCCAGCTCATCCGCGACAACTTCCCCAAGCCCGAGATCCCCCGCCGCAACACCGGCTACGCGCTCGATCTCCTCATGGATTGCGCCGTCTTCGATCCCACGTCGGACAACCCGTTCAACCTCTGCCGCCTCATCGCCGGCTCCGAGGGCACGCTCTTCGTCGGTGTCGAATTCGAGCTCACTTGCGACCCGCTCCCACCGCCGCCCGCCCTCCTCTGCGCGCATTTCCATTCCGTCAACGAAGCCCTCCGCGCCATGCTCGTCGCGCTGCCTCACCGCCCCAGCGCCGCCGAGCTCATCGACCGCCATCTGCTCGAATGCACGAAGCTCAACATCGAGCAATCGCGCAACCGCTTCTTCGTCCAGGGCGACCCCGGCGGCATCATGGTCATCGAAATCCGCCGCCCCACCCGCACCGAAACCGCCGCCACCCTCGAAGCCATCGCCACCGACATGCGCGCCGCCGGACTCGGCTACGCGTATCCAACTCTCTGCGACGCCGACGTCGAACGCGTCTGGGATCTCCGCCGCGCCGGCCAGGGCATCATGAACAATGTCGCCGGCGACGCCAAACCGCGCGAAAACGTCGAAGACACCGCCGTCGCCCCCGCCGACCTCCCGCGCTACATCGAGGAGTTCGACGCCCTCATGCGCGACAAACACGGCATCGAGTGCGTTTACTACGGCCACGCTGGCACCGGCGAACTCCACACCCGTCCGCTCTTCAACCTGAAAACCCCGGAGGGCCTGAAGCTGTTTCGCGACGTCGCCACCGACGTCGCCGCCCTCGTCAAAAAATACCGCGGATCCCTCAGCGGCGAACACGGCGACGGCCGCCTCCGCGGCGAATTCATCCGCTTCATGGTCGGCGACGCCTGCTACGAGCTCCTCCGCCGCGTGAAGCTCGCCTTCGATCCGCACAACATCCTCAACCCGGGCAAAATCATCGACGCGCCGCCGATGGACACCTCGCTGCGCAACAGCCCCGACACCCCTTCGCCCGATTATCCCACCTATTTCGATTTCACCGCCACCGAGGGCGTCGTCCGCGCCGCCGACCGCTGCAGCGGCTCCGGCGACTGCCGCAAATCCCATCTCATGGGCGGCACCATGTGCCCGAGCTACATGGCCACGCGTAACGAAAAAGACACGACACGCGCCCGCGCCAACATGCTCCGCCACCTCCTCACCTACCCACACGATCCGTCCAACCCCTGGAACCGCGACGAAATCGCCGAGGTGATGGAGCTCTGCATCTCCTGCAAGGGCTGCAAATCCGAGTGCCCCGCCAACGTCGACATGGCCCGCCTCAAAGCCGAATGGCAGCAACACTTCCACGACGCCCGCGGCGCCTCCCTCCGCTCCCGCCTCGTCGCGAATTTCTCCCGCCTCACCGCTCTCGGCGCCCTCACTCCATCACTCCACAACTTCGTCGTCACGTCTCCACTTACCGCTCCCCTCATCAAACGCCTCCTCCACTTCGCCCCCGGACGCAGTCTCCCCACGCTCCCACCCACCACGCTCCGCCGCTGGCATACCACCCACTGAAGAGCGGGGTCTCCCGACCCCGCCGCCTCACCATCCGCCCGCCAACACCCCCGCCGCGTCCACCTC
>JAEWBF010000122.1 GCA_023391285.1 Verrucomicrobiota bacterium | reverse complement strand
CCCAACTCCGCGTAAACAGTCTTCGCCGCTGGTCGCTCCGCCACGCCCTCCGCCTCCAACACAATCCCCACGGCTCCACCCCCGCCCACAAATCCATCCCGCTCCACATCGAACGGTCGCGACGCTTTCTCCGGCTGCGTCTGACGCGACAACGCCCGCAGCCCAGAAAACGGCACCAGCATCTCCCACGTCGGCTCCTCCGCCCCCACCACAATCATCCGCTCCTGCCGCCCCCATGCGATTTCGTCGAGAGCATATCCCAGCGCATGCCCGCTCGCCGCACACGCCGACACAAATCCTGTCACCGCTCCGCGGATACCGAAATGCGACGCGAGATTGAAGTTCAGCGTTCCCGCCACCGAATGCGTCACCGCCCATGGATGCACCTTCGTCCCGCGCGCTTCCGCCGTCGCATTCACATGATGCGCCATCATCCGTGGCGAACCCGCCGACGCTCCAAAAAATCCCGTCCGGCCATCGCGCAACTCCTCTCGCGCGATCCCGGCATCCTCCAGCGCCTGCTCCATCGCGCAGTATCCAAAAACTGCATTCGGCGGCATGCTCCGCACCGCATCCCGCGGAATCAGATATCGCGGCGGCCACCGCCACGTCGCGTGATTCGCCCCTTCCAACTCAAACTCCCCGGGAATTCCCGCGAGCTTCACCGGACACTCGGGGAACCACTCGACGCGCTTCAACCCGTGCTTCAGCTCCCGCACACTCCGCGTCACCGCCGCGCGATCGTTTCCGATCGGCGTGATGAAACCCAATCCGGTGATCAACACACGCCGCGCTCGCATCGGCTTCACACCGCCGCCGCCCGCGTCCGCACCACCCCGCGCACGTCATCGATCGTCCGCAGCGCGCGCATCTCGTCGTCCGACAGCTTTAATCCCAGCAGCTCGTCCAACAGAAAGCTCATCTCCACCATCGCCAGCGAATCGAATCCCAAATCTTCCACCAACCGGGCGCTCCCTTCCAGCGGCGCGACTTCACCCGCGTCCCCATTCGCCTTCGATGGCCGATGATACGCGATCACTCCCGCCACCAACCGGTCCAACGCTTCCGGCTCTCCTTCCCGAAAAAACCGCTCCGCCGCAGCGACGGTTTCCGCCGGATAACCCACCAACATCTCCCTGGCTTTCCCGACTCGGGTTTCGACATCAGCTGAGTTCATGGCGGACCTCCCATCGTCCATCGCCGTCCGCTCATGTTCCACCCGCCACCGCTCAAATTGATCTCACGCCCGGAGTTGTCCTCCCTCACAATCCCCTTCACGGTCTCGCTTTCCCATCTCCATGCGCCTCGGCCTCGCCCAACTCAACACCACCGTCGGCGACCTCGCGGGCAATCGCCGCAAAATCCTCGACGCCTACCACGCCCTCGTCGCGCAGGGCGCCGAGATCGTTGTTTTCCCCGAGCTCGTCGTCTGCGGCTACCCCCCGCGCGACTTGCTCTTCAAACGCCGCTTCGTTCCCGATTGCGAGGAGTCGCTCCGCGAAATCGCGAGCCACATCGGCGAGGTGCCCGCCGTGATCGGCACCGTCGAGCGCAACACTTCCGGCTCCGGCCGCCCCGCGTTCAACGCCGCCGCGTTCGTCCGCCGCGGCCGCATCGTCGCCACCGCGCACAAATGTCTTCTGCCTACCTACGACGTCTTCGACGAAGACCGCTACTTCGAGCCCGCCGCCAGCCCGCTCGTTGTCGAACACGCCAGTCGCCGCATCGGTATCACCATTTGCGAAGACATCTGGACACACCCCACGCTCAGCACGCGCCAACTCCACCGCGGCATCGATCCGACGCGCCAACTCGCCTCTCAAAAATGCGACCTGATGGTCAACCTCTCCGCGAGCCCGTGGCATTACGATAAGGGCAACGTCCGCCAGACCCTCGTCGCCGACGCCGCCCGCGCGCTCGGCTGTCCCGTCGTTTACGTCAACGCCGTCGGCGGAAACGACGAGCTCATCTTCGACGGTCGCAGCATCGTCTGCGACGCCGCCGGCAATCTCTGCGCCGGTCTCTCCGCCTTCGCCGAAGACGTCCGCACCATCGACCTCTCCAACTCGGCCCCTTCGACCTCTCACCCCTCAACTCTCAACTCTCAACTCCTCTCCCCCACATTCGCCCAAGACGAATGCCAGGACACCTTCTCCGCTCTCGTCCTCGGCCTTCGCGACTACGCGCATAAAAGCGGTTTCAAACGCGCCCTCATCGCTCTTTCCGGCGGCATCGATTCCGCCCTCGTCGCCGTCATTGCTGTCCACGCGCTCGGCGCCGAAAACGTCATGGGCGTTTCGCTTCCTTCCGCCATCTCGTCGCAGCATTCCCGCGACGACGCCCGCATCCTCGCAAAAAATCTCGGCATCCGCTTCGAAACGATCGGCATTGCAGACGCCGTCGCCGCCACCGAAGCCTCGCTCGCCACGCTCTTCGCCGGCCTCCCGCGCGACGTCGCCGAGGAAAATATCCAGGCCCGCATTCGCGGCGTCGTCATGATGGCGCTCTCCAACAAGTTCAGCTCGCTCCTCCTCACCACTGGCAACAAGAGCGAGGTCGCGGTCGGTTACTGCACGCTCTACGGCGACATGGCCGGCGGCCTCGCCGTCATCTCCGACGTCTTCAAAACCCAGGTCTACAACCTCTCGCGCTGGATCAACCGCAACGGCGAAATCATCCCGCGCAACACCATCGAAAAACCACCGTCCGCCGAACTCCGCCCCGACCAGCTCGATCAAGACAGCCTTCCGCCCTACGACATCCTCGATGCGATTCTCGAGGGCTACGTCGAACAGGGCCTCTCGCGCCGCGACCTCGTCGCCCAAGGCTTCGCCGAAGCCGTCGTCAACGACGTCGCGCGCAAGGTCGACCTCAACGAATACAAACGAAAGCAAGCCGCTCCCGGCCTCAAAACCACCCCGCTCGCCTTCGGCGTCGGCCGCCGCATTCCCATTGTCCAGAAATACGTAAGCTGAACGGACGATCTTTGTGGTCTGTTTCCGCCTCCGTCATTCGTGTGGATTAGTGTCCATTCGTGGTTTCATCTCTGAACCCGATCCGTGTCTATCCGTGTTCATCCGTGGTTAAAATGATCTCCGCCTCCGACCAACTTTTCGCTCGCGCCCTCCAACTCATCCCCGGCGGCGTCAACTCCCCCGTCCGCGCTTTCCGCTCCGTCGGCGGCGCTCCGTTCTTCGTCAAAGCCGCGCGCGGCGCCTCGCTGATCACCGCCGATGGCCGCGAGCTCATCGACTTCGTCGGCACGTGGGGTCCCGCAATTCACGGCCATAACCACCCGCGCATCCGCGCCGCCATCGCCGAAGCGCTCGAAAACGGCACGTCCTTCGGCACGCCCAATCCCTACGAGGTCGAGATGGCCGAACTCATCGTTCGCTTCATTCCGTCCATCGAAAAAGTCCGCATGTGCAACAGCGGCACCGAAGCCACGATGTCCGCGCTTCGCCTCGCCCGCGGTTTCACCAAACGCAGCAAGATCATTAAATTCGCCGGCTGCTATCACGGCCACTCCGACTCTCTTCTCATCAAAGCCGGCTCCGGTGCGCTCACGCACGGCCATCCCGACAGCGCCGGCGTCCCCGCGTCCTTCGCCCAGGAAACCGTCGTCGTCCCCTACAACGACCGCGCCGCCCTCGAAGCCGCCTTCGACGCCAACCCACAACAAATCGCCGGCGTCATCCTCGAGCCTTACTGCGGCAATGTCGGCTTCATCATGCCCGACCCCGGTTATCTCCAGTTCGTCCGCGATCTCTGCACGCAGGAGGGCACCGTCTTGATTTTCGATGAAGTGATGACCGGCTTCCGCATCGCGCGCGGCGGCGTGCAGGAACGCGAAGGCATCACGCCCGATCTCACCTGCCTCGGCAAAATCATCGGCGGCGGCCTGCCCGTGGGCGCCTTCGGCGGACGTCGCGAAATTATGGATATGCTCGCGCCGCTCGGCCCGGTTTACCAGGCCGGCACGCTCAGCGGCAACCCGCTCGCCATGGCCGCCGGCATCGCCTCGCTCAAACTGCTCGAAGAGCTCAATCCCTACGACCGCCTCGACTCGCTCGGCCGCCAGCTGCGCAACGCCGTCCTCTCCGCCGCGCACGAAAAAGGCCTCCCCCTCCAGGTCCCGCAGTGCGGTTCGATGTTTAGCATTTTCTTCACCCCCACGCCCGTGCGCGACTTAGCCACCGCGATGACCGGTGACGCGAAGCTCTTCAACCGCTTCTTTCACGCGTGTCTTCAACACGATGTCTATCTCGCTCCCAGCGCCTACGAAGCCGCCTTCATCAGCACCGCGCACGAGGGCGATGCCATCGACCGGGCATGTGAAGTGCTTGCTTCAGCTATCCGGCAACTTTGAATCCCGAGAAATCTCTCAATCTTTAGTGCGCTTCGCCGTTATCGTCTCGATGGGTCGTTTGTCCTTCTCCGCCGTTCTGTTCTCCCTGCTGCCCCTCGTCGCATTCGCCGAACAGCCTTCCACCCGCGACATCATCACGCTCGACGAACTTCAGCCCGGCCAACGCGGCGAAGTCTGGACGGTTTTCCGCGGCACCGAACCCGAGCCTTTCACCGTCGAGATCACCGGAGTCGTTCGCAACGCCCTCGGCCCCGGCAAATCGCTCATCCTCTGCGAGCTCACCGACGAACGCGTCCAAAAAATGGGCGCCGTCGCCGGCATGTCCGGCAGCCCGCTCTACGTGAACGGCAAACTCGCCGGCGCGCTCAGCTATCAAATCCAACGCTTCGAAACCGTCCGCCACGCCGGCTTCACGCCCGCCGCCGATCTCATCGAAGTCCAAACCAAGATGATCGCCGGCCTCCCCGCCGACGCGTCACCTTCGACGCCCGTCAACACCACCGCCGCCTCGACCGACGGCTTCCGTCCTCTCCGTCCCGTCCTCACCCTCAGCGGCCTCAGCCCCGTCGTCGCCGATCTCTTCGCCCCGCAACTTTCCGCCCTCGGTCTCACCGCCACCTCCCTCGGCGGCAGCACGCAATCCTCCGCTCCGGGCTCCAACAACTCAGAACCCAAAACCCAAAACTCAGAACTCAAAACCCCGGCGTCCCTGACGCCGGGTTCCGCCGTCGCCGTCGCGCTCGCCACCGGTGACATCACGCTCGCCGGCACCGGCACCGTTTCGAACGTCGACGGCCGCAGCATCACCGCGTTCGGCCACCCCATGCTTTCGCTCGGCTCCGTCGAGCTTCCGATGTGCGAAGCCGAAATCGTCACGATTCTCCCGTCCGCGATGCAGTCGGTCAAAGTCGCCAACACCGGCCGCGTCATCGGCACGATCACGCAAGACCGTCTCTCCGCCGTCTCCGGCATCCTCGGCGAAGGCCCTCAAATGACCGACGTCGAAGTCGTCGTGAAATCCGCGCAGGGCTCCGCCAAAACACTCCACTTCTCCGTCGCCCGCCAGGAACAGCTCACCCCCGTCCTCGTCGCCACCGGCGTCAGCCAGGCCATCCTCGGCTCCAACGACGCCGGCCTCTCCAAAGGTTTCCTCCTAAAAAGCGACATCTCCTTCCCCTCGCGCCCCGCGCTCGCTACCCGCGCGCTCTATTCCGGTCCCCAAGGTTTCCAACAAGGGCTCAACGAGTTCGTCCGCGACCTCGGCCAGAGCCTGCAAAATCCCTACGAGAAAACCTTCCCCGATCGCGTCGTCTTCACCGTCGAACCGCTCGACCAAAATCCCGCGATCACCGTCGAACTCTTTCAACTCTCTCGCACCACCGCGCGCGCCGGCGACACGCTTCAAGCCACACTCTCCTGGCGCGATCACCAAGGCGAAGCGCGCCGCCAGACGATCGACATTCCCGTTTCCTCCGAGTGGATCGGTAAGAATCTCGAAGTCATCCTCGCGCCTGGTCGCGCGCTCGACGATCTCTCCGGTCGCAATCGCAATCTCAACGCCGCGCAACTCCGCAGCTTCGACGCCTATCTCGCCGCCCAACGCGACACCCGACCCGCCGACGGCCTCAGCCTTGCCGTCGTCGAGCGCACCCGCCTTTTCACGGACCAAACCAGCGCAACCCCCGAAGCTCCATCGTCCATCGAGCGCATCGCTCGCGCGGCCGACGAAGCTCGCTTCAACCAAATCAACGCCGTCCTCCCGCTTTGGGAAACCCATCTCCTCGCCGGCAAACTCGCGTCCGTCACGCTCAACCGCCCCCTCACCGTCCTCGAGTAAGTGATGTAGGGCGGGGTCTCCCGACCCCGCCGTCGACGCGCCAACCGCGCCACCCCGCGCCCGCTCCGTCCCACTGTCGGTAACGCGCTCGCCGCGCCGTTCCCCAACTTCGGCTTCCACAGCGCCCGAGCCTCGCTTGCCTTTCCCTCATTCCTCACCCGTTTTTCTCCCCGTGCGCCCTCGTCCTTTCCTCCGTCCCCTCGCTCTCCGCGGCACCTTCATCGCGCTCGCATTCACGTCCATCGCCGCGCTTCACGCCGCCCCGCTTTCGCGCCGCACTGAAATCGACTTCTTCCGCGACGTCCCCAGCCGCAACTTGAAAGGCCTCGCCGCCCGCTCCGACGGCCGCCTCGTCGCCGGCCCCACCCTCACCGATCTCAACGGCGACGCTCCCGCCGACCTCCTCTGGTCCCTCGCCCCCGGAGCCAACCCAAACACCTGGCTCGTCGGCTCCGGCCCCGACGGCAAACTTTTCGAACTCACCGTCGACAGCGCCAAATCCACCTTCACTGCGCGCGAGCTCATCAAGCTCGACGACCCTCATCTCTACGCCCTCGCGCGCCTCCCCGACGGCTCCATTCTCGCCGGCACCTCCCCGCGCGGCGCGCTCGTTCTCATCCGCGAAGGCCTCCAGGTCGCCCGCGTCTCCCTCCCCGTCGACTCGATCTTCGACATCCTCCTTCCCGCCAATCAAGGCGATGTCCTGATCGCCACCGGCAATCCCGCGCGCATCTACTCGATCAATCTTTCCGCCTTCGAGCGCGCCGGCGTTCTCCCCGAAAAAATCACCGATTCCGCCACGCTCGCCAGCTACGGCATCCGGGTCTTCGGCGAAGTTCGCGATCGCAATCTCCGCCGTCTCGCTCGTCTCACCGACGGTCGCGTCGTCGCCGGTTCCGCCCCCAAGGGGAACATCTACGCTTTCGACCCCAGCCTCGCGCCCGCCGCCGACGGCCCGATGCACACACCGATTATCCTTCAGGAAAACCGCGACGCCGAGGTCACCGACTTCCTGCCCGCCGCCGATGGCGGTTTCTACGCCACCCTAACGTTCTCGTCCACCGCCGGCGAAACGCGCATCACACCTTCGCGCCCCGGCCGCGACCTCCCCGATCCACTCGCCGCGCTCACTTCACCCAATGAACGCTTCACCGGCCGCAGCACCCTCGTTTGGTTTCCGCCCAATGGCTTCCCTGAAACCGTCGCCTCGCGCAACAACACGGCTTTCTATCGCGCCAACCGCCACGACGATCTGATTCTTCTCGCCGGCGGCGAACAAGGCGAGGTTCTCGGCTACGATCCGGCTCAACGTCTCTCGCTCACTTTCGCCGGCAGCGCCTCCTCCCAACTCAACGCGTTCGCCGCATTTCCCAACGCCCCCGGCCGTTTTCTCCTCCTGCGCAACAACGCTCCCGGCCTCGCTCTGCTCGACTTCACCGGCAAATCCGTCCGCGAAGCCGAAACCCGCCGCCTCGATCTCGGCGTCCCCGCCCAACTCGGCGCACTCCGTTTCCATCGCGTCCGCGATCTTCCCGAATCGAAGCTCTCGATCGATTTCCGCACGAGCAACGGCAGCGACGAAATCGAAGGTTGGAGCTCCTGGGCCGCTCTCCACCACGACGACGGCGGTTGGTCCGCCGCCGATCGTCGCGGCCGCCATGTCCGCTTCCGTGTCCGTCTTCCCGCCGACGCTCCCGCCACCGCGCAACTCGACAAAGCTCACCTCTACTTCCTCCCGCAAAACCGCCGCCCGCAACTTCAGGAGTTCCGTCTGCTCTCTCCCAATTTCGGCGTCATCCCCGCCCCCGAGCCCATGCCACAAACCGTCGTGTCGCTCAGCCAGGTCATCCAAGGCGCGCCGAAGGAGGATGAGTCGAAACTCAAGACCAGCTTCCTCGGCAGTCAGATCGTCCCCACACCCGGCGCCCAGGTCGTGCTCTGGACCGTCAGCGATCCCGACAACGACAATCTCGTATCCACGTTTTCGGTTCGCCGCGACGGCGACCACACCTGGACCGACCTGGTCCTCAATTCTCCCGATCCCTACGTTCAATTCGACACCTCCCATTTCGCCGATGGCCTCTACTTCACGCGCCTCGTCGTGTCCGAAACCGATCCGCGCCGCGAATCCGATCGTCTCACGACCACCTTCGACACGGACGATCTGCTGATCGACCGCACCGCGCCAGAGATCCTCGAAGCCTCCGCCAAACGCGGATCCGACCGCCTCGTCCTCACCGTCCGCGGCCGCGATGCGCTCTCAATCGTCTACGGCATCGAAGCGATCCTGAACAACAACACGCGCGCCGAAACCGAACAGCCGCTCGACGGCATCCGCGACAGTCGCGAAGAAACCTTCGCGATCGAACTCCCCCTCGCCCGCGCGACCAACGCCACCTCCGTCGAGGTCATCCTCTACGACCAAATCGGCAACACCACCGCCCGCCGCCTCAAAATCGAGTAAGCTCCGATCCTCCCTCGCGGCTGGCGGATGCCGCTCCTCCCGCGCACTCAGCTCCCAACCCGCACTCTTTAAAGTGTCATATAATGTATGACACTTCCCTCGCGGCCCGTCCAACCCTTCGCCTTCATTCCCACCCCGCCAGCTTCAGGATTTCCAACGCGGCCGCCATCGCCGGTTTTCTCCCATTCGCGACCGCCGTCTCCAAGATTCCGATACGCGCCTTCACTTCCGCGGACGCATAGAACTTCGTCCGCAGACTTTCCGCGATCAACGCGTGCATCCACTCCACCGCCTGCGTCCGGCGCCTCCGCTCCAATTCCCCGCTCGCTTGCGCTGTCTTGAAGTAGTCCTCCGTCACCCGCCAGACCTCGTCCACTCCTCGACCCGTCAACGCTGACGCCAACAACGCCGGCGTGCTCCAGCCGACCGTTGCCCGCTGCAGATAATGCAGCACTCGCCGCATCTCCGCCTGCGCCGCCGTCGCCCGCGCGACGTTATCTCCATCGGCCTTGTTGACCACCAACGTATCCGCCAACTCGATCACACCTTTCTTGATTCCCTGCATCTCGTCGCCCGCCCCCGCAATCATCAGCACGAGAAAAAAATCCACCATCGAACGCACGGATACTTCGTTCTGCCCCACGCCCACCGTCTCGACGATGATCACATCGAATCCCGCCGCCTCGCACACGAGCATCGCCTCGCGTGTCTTCCGCGCGACGCCACCGAGCGATCCGCCCGACGGCGACGGTCGAATAAACGCGCCCGGCATCCGGCCCAGTTTCTCCATCCGGATTTTGTCCGCCAGAATACTCCCGCCCGAAATGCTGCTCGAAGGATCGATCGCCAGCACTGCCACCCGATGCCCTTCCGAAATCAAGTGGCACCCAAACGCCTCGATAAACGTGCTCTTCCCCGCCCCCGGAATTCCTGTGATTCCAACCCGCTTCGCGCTCCCGGTGTGCGGTAGCAGCTTCTCCAACATCCGTTGCGCCATTTCCTGATGCGCCGGCGCGTTGCTTTCCACCAACGTGATCGCTCGCGCCACCACCGTCGGATCGGCGCCGAGCACGCCGGCCACATACTCCTCGAGCGATAAAACCCTCCGCCGCACCGGCGGCTTCCCCTGCGGCACCAATCCCGCAGGCCTCGCACCTTGCAACACCCAGGTCGCAAACGCCGGCCCCGCGTCCTCCGGCACCCAGTCGGGCCGCGGCTGCGGACACCCTTCATGTAACGTTGTGTTAGACTTCTCCATGGTGGCGCTCGACGCATTAAGGCAGGGCGAGGCTCCCCGCCGAGCCGCGATCACCAACGACCGCAGCTCACCGAACAACGCCTCACCCAATCACTCCGTTCACGCCCCGGGCGGATCCAACCTTTCCAGCAGCAAATCCAAGATCTTCGCCGCCGACTGCGGAATCACCGTGCCCGGCCCGAAGATCGCACTCGCGCCGTTCGCGAGCAGAAAGTCGTAGTCCTGCGCCGGAATCACGCCGCCGCAGATCAACACGATATCTTCGCGCCCAAGTGCCTTCAACGCATCGCGCAACTGCGGCAGCAGCGTCTTGTGCCCCGCCGCGAGCGAGCTCATCGCCACCGCATGCACATCGTTCTCCACCGCCTGCCGCGCTGCTTCCTCCGGTGTCTGGAAGAGCGGCCCGATGTCGATGTCGAAGCCCAGATCGGCCATCGCGGTCGCCACGACTTTTGCCCCGCGATCGTGTCCATCCTGTCCGAGCTTCGCGATCAGCACGCGCGGCCGGCGGCCTTCGCGAACCTCGAACTGCGCAATCTTCTCTTTGATTCTCTGCATCGATTTGTCCTCGCCAAATTCCTGCCGATACACCCCTGAGATCGAGCGGATCTGCGCCTGATACCGGCCAAACTCCACCTCGAGCGCGTCGGAGATTTCTCCGAGCGTCGCGCGTGCTTGCGCCGCGGATACCGCCAGCTCCAGCAGATTGCCTTCGCCCGTTTTCGCCGAGTGCGTCAGCGCCTTCAACGCCGCGCGGCACTTACCTTCGTCGCGCGTTTCCCGCAGCTCTTTCAATCGCTTGATCTGCGCTTCACGCACCGCCGTGTTGTCTACCTCGAGGATGTCCAGCGCCGCCTCCTTCTCGAGCCGGTATTTGTTCAAGCCCACGATCGTCTCCTTCCCGGAATCGATCTTCGCCTGACGGCGCGCCGCCGCTTCCTCGATGCGGAGCTTCGGAATGCCCGCCTCGATCGCCTTCGTCATTCCGCCCAGCTTCTCCACTTCCGCCAGGTGCTCGCGAGCCTTCGTGATCAGCTCGTGCGTCAGATACTCGACATAGTAACCTCCGCCCCACGGATCCACGACGTTGCAGATGCCCGTCTCCTGCTGCAGGTGCAGCTGCGTGTTGCGGGCGATGCGCGCGGAGAAATCCGTCGGCAGCGCAATCGCCTCGTCGAGCGCGTTCGTGTGCAACGACTGCGTGTGTCCCGTCGCTGCCGCGAGCGCCTCGAGGCACGTGCGCGCGACATTGTTGAAGGGATCCTGCTCCGTCAGCGACCAGCCCGAGGTCTGCGAATGCGTGCGCAGCGCGCGCGATTTCGGATTCTTCGGATCGAACTGCCCGACAATCTCCGACCACAGCGTCCGCGCCGCGCGCATCTTCGCGACTTCCATGAAGAAGTTCTTTCCAATCGCCCAAAAGAACGAGAGCCGGGGCGCAAACGCATCCACGTTCAACCCCGCCTTCACCCCCGTCCGCAAATACTCGAGCCCGTCTGCCAACGTGTAAGCCAGCTCGAGGTCGGCCGTCGCTCCCGCTTCCTGCATGTGATAGCCGGAGATCGAGATCGAGTTGAACTTCGGCATGTGCTTCGACGTGTAGGCGAAGATGTCCGCGATGATCTTCATCGAGGGAGTCGGCGGATAAATGTAGGTGTTCCGCACCATGAACTCCTTCAGAATGTCGTTCTGAATCGTCCCCGAAAGCTCCTCGAGCTTCGCGCCCTGCTCCAGCGCTGCGCAGATGTAGAATGCCATCACCGGCAGCACCGCGCCGTTCATCGTCATCGACACCGACACTTTGTTCAGCGGGATGTCCTTGAACAGGGTCTGCATGTCCATGATCGAGTCGATCGCCACACCCGCCTTGCCGACGTCGCCCACCACGCGCGGGTGATCGCTGTCGTAACCGCGATGCGTCGCGAGATCGAACGCCACCGACAATCCCGCCTGACCCGCCGCAAGATTTCGCTTATAAAACGCGTTCGACTCCTCCGCCGTCGAAAACCCCGCATACTGCCGCACCGTCCACGGCTTCTGCACATACATCGTCGCGTAGGGTCCGCGCGTAAACGGCGCCAGCCCCGGCATCGTGTCGAGTTCCTCCACGGGGGGTAGGTCCGCCGCCGTGAAGACGGGCTTCACCGGAATCTGCTCATACGTCTGCTCCGCCGGAGCGTGAGCAGTCGCGACGCCTGCAGCGTCGTCAAACGTGAACGCATCATACGCGAGCTGGGTGAAATCGGGTGAGTCTTTCATGCGAGCACTCCAATCTGCTTCAAAAGGTTGGTGAGAACGTCCTGCACGTTCGCACGGATGTGAATGAATTCGTCGACGCCGAACTCACGGAATTGCGCCGTGGTCGCCGCATCCGCCGGCAGCCCCGCCAGCACCAGAATCGAGTCCGGAACCGCGGTGTGCAGCGCACGGCCAAACACCGGCAGGAGTTCCGGATAAGTTTCGTCCGTCGAACACAGCACGACAATTCGCGCGCCGGCCTTCGCCGCCGCCTCCACCGCCATTTCGGGCGTCGAGAAACTCTGCTTTGCCAGCACCTCGAACCCCGCCACCGCAAAGAACCCGGCGGAAAAATCCGCGCGCGCCTTGTGCTGCAACGTCGGTCCCATTTTCGCGAGAAACACCCGCGGCCGCGCACCGCTCTTCGTCGCATACGCCGCGGTCGCCGCTCGCAACGCTTCGAACCCGGCTGCGACGCGCAACGGGTTCACCCTCGCAATCGCTCTGCCGGCCCCGCGCATCGCCAGCGTTAGCCGGGCGAGTTGTCCCACCGTCGCACCCGCGCGCGCCCCCGAAAGCAATTCTCCGAAACGCTTGCCCCAGTCTCTCGCATCCACGGCCACCATCACCGTCTTCCGCCGAGCCGAAACTTCTGTCGCTCGCGCTGCCCTCAACTCCGCTTTGGCACCGGATTTCGGGACCAGCGGAGTCTCTTTGAGATTCGGAAACAAATTCGTCCCGACCAATCCGATCCGCCGCTTCGCCACCGCGTCGACTTTCTCCGCCGCCGCTTTCGCGACAAGCTGCTGGATGTATTCGGATTCCAATGTCGCGACGATCCCGCCGCGACTTTCGATCTCCTGGAACTGCGCCCAAGCCGCTCGCGCGACTTCATCCGTCAGCTTCTCCACATACCAGGATCCGCCCGCCGGATCCGCCGTGTCCGCAAAATGAAACTCTTCCGCGAGCAGCGTGTGCACGTTGCGCGCGATCCGACGCGAGAACTCCGTTGTTTCGCCCGACACTTCATCAAACGGCGCGATGTGCAATGCGTCGCACCCGCCCAGCACCGCCGACAGCGCTTCCGTCGTCACCCGCAGCATGTTCACGTGCGGATCCAACCGCGTCTTGTTCCAACGTCCCGTCTCTGCCGTCACGGTCGCCAGCGCCGCGTCGTCGGCCGCCACCCCGAACGCTTGCGCGACCCGCAGCCAAAGCGGGCGGAACGCACGGAGCTTCGCCACTTCCATGAAAAACTGCGGTCCCGTCGCGAAGCCAAACGCCATCCGCGCCGCCGCCACTTTCGGAGCGACGCCGCGCCGCTTTAGCTCCCGCAAATACTCTGCTGACACCGCCAACGCGATCGCCAGCTCCTGCGTCGCCGTCGCCCCTGCGTTGCCCCACTGCGCTGCATCGATCCCAATCGTGCGCACCTCGGGCAGATACGTTTCAGCCCAGCCGGTCCAGCCGGCAAGTTCGTCATACTGCGCATCGAGCGACGTCGGCAACTCCCCGGCTTCACTCCACGTTCCGATGGGATCCGCCGTCAGACTTCCCCGCAGCGCCGTCCAACCCGTGCCGCGGGCACGTGCCATTTCGAGATACAGCGCCGCCAGCGGCGTCGCAACCGCGCCCGCCTTCAAGTGCACCGGCACCGCCGCCAGATCGATCGCCTGCAACGCTTTCGTCAGGTCGCTTACGTCCGCCAGCGAAACCCCGCCGACGCCCACCTCATCGTCCGCAGCTCCATCCGGATCCACGCCGCGCTGCGTCGCCCGATCCGGCGTCAGCACCACGCAATTTTGTCCGCTCATCAAATCGGCGAGCAGGGCTGCGTTGAACTCCGCCGCAGTCGAAGCCATCACTTTCTGCGCGACGTCCCAGCGCCTCGACTTGTAACCGAGCGGCCGCACGCCACGCAGAAACGGCGCCGCTCCCGGTTCGCGATCCATCTCACGCCGATTCGTCAGATCGGCGCGCGTGTAGAGCGGCTGCAGCGCGATTCCTTCGAAGGTGCGCGTCACCAGTTTCTTTTCGAAAGGGACGCCTTTGAGTTCGGCCTCCACGTTCGCGCGCCAACGCGCCTTCGCGTCGGCCAGCGGGTCGTGAGCGGCGGGAGAGAGATCGGTCGTGGCAGGCATGAGAAAGTTTTCTAGCGCTGCCCCACTTTAGTTTTTCATCACTTCTCCTGCTCCGCAGATTTTGCCAAGGGACGCTTATAATTAGGCAATACATGCGATGCCGGTTCGGAGACTCCGCGGCATACTGCCTCCGACGCTCGACGCGTCGTTCGAAGCCTCCCCGACATGATCACCAAAATCGACCACCTCGGCATCGCTGTTCGCTCCCTCGATGAAGCGATTCCGTATTACGAAAAAACGCTCGGTCTCATCTGCGAACACCGCGAAGAGGTTCCATCGCAGAAGGTCCGCACCGCGTTCTTCACCGTGGGCGAGGTTCACCTCGAACTGCTCGAGCCCACGTCGGCCGACAGCCCCGTCGCCAAGTTCATCGAGAAAAACGGCGAGGGCATTCACCACGTCGCGTTCGGGACGACCGACATCGTCGCGCAGCTCGGCCACGCCGCCGCCAGCGGCTGCCGCTTGATCAACGAAAAGCCTTTTGAAGGCGCCGGCGGAAAGCTCGTCGCGTTCCTCCATCCGAAATCGACCCACGGAGTCCTCACCGAATTCTGCGCGCCAATTTCCAAATAAGCATCGCGGCGCGATCTCAACCCTCACTCTCCATGGCTATCTCACCCGCCCTTCTCGAAGAACTGCACAAACGTCGCGCAACAGCCTCCGCCGGCGGCGGCGCGCAGAAAATCGCTGACCGCAAAAAGAAAGGCCTGCTCACCGCTCGCGAGCGGATCGAAGCTCTGTTCCAGCCCGGCAGCTTCCTCGAATCCGGCATGCACGCCGAACACGACTGCCATCACTTCGGGCTCGAGGACAAATCCTTCCCGGGTGACGGCGTGGTAACCGGCGTCGGTTATATCGACGGCCGCCCCGCCGCCTGCTTCAGCCATGACTTCACCGTCGGTGGCGGCGCGCTCGGTCGCATTCACTCCAAAAAAGTCTGCGACCTCATGGAATACGCCATGCAGGCCGGCATGCCTGTCATCGGTATCAACGATTCCGGCGGCGCGCGAATCCAGGAGGGCGACGATGCGCTCTCCGGCTACGGCCAGATCTTCTTTCGCAACGTTCTGCTCTCCGGCGTCGTCCCCCAAATTTCCATCATCGCCGGACCTTGCGCCGGCGGCGCCGCCTATTCGCCCGCACTGACGGACTTCATCATCATGACGAAGCAGAACGCGCAGATGTTCATCTGCGGTCCCGAGGTGATCAAGGCCGCCACCGGTCAGACCACCACCATGGACGAGATCGGCAGCGCCGCCGCGCACGCCGCCATCTCTGGCAACATCCACTTCGTCGCCGCCGACGACCACCACGCGTTCGAGATTGCCCGCAAGCTCCTCGGCTTCATCCCGTCGAACAACATCATGGACCCGCCGCACCGACCCACGGCCGCTGTGGACATGGCGCTCGACGATCGCATGAATCAGCTCGTCCCCGCCGACGCGAAAGCTCCGCTCGACGTCCTGAAGGTCATCGAACTTCTCGTCGACGACGCCGACTTCCTCGAGGTCCAGAAGGATTTCGCCAAAAACCTCGTCGTCGGTTTCGGCCGGGTTCAGGGCATCGTCGTAGGCATCATCGCCAACCAGCCCGCGGTGAAGGCCGGCACGCTTGACATCGATTCGTCCGACAAGGGCGCGCGATTCATCCGCCTGTGCAATGTCTTCAACATCCCGCTCGTCACCTTGGTCGATATCCCCGGATTCATGCCCGGCGTCGCTCAGGAGCGCGGCGGCATCATCCGCCACGGCGCGAAGATGCTCTTCGCCTACGCCGCGGCCACCGTGCCGAAAATCACCGTGATCATGCGCAAGGCCTACGGCGGCGCCTATCTCGCCATGTGCAGCCGCGACATGGGTGCTGACGCCGTCTACGCCTGGCCGACGGCCGAAATCGCCGTCATGGGCGCCGAGGGCGCAGTCAGCGTGCTCTTCAAAAAAGAAATCGCCGCCGCGCCGGAGCCGAAGAAAAAAGCCGCGGAACTCGCCGCCGAGTATCGCGAGAAGTTCTCCTCGCCCTACGAAGCCGCCGCCAAAGCGATGATCAACGACGTCATCGAACCCGCGCAGACCCGCGGGATCGTGGCGATGGCACTCCGCAACACGCTCTCGAAGCGCGAAACCCGTCCGCCCAAAAAGCACGGCAACATTCCGCTCTGAGTCTTCGATCTACCTCGCGTTCACCTCGCCTTTCGAGGCGAGCGCCGGGGAACTCCAATCATGCCCTTTTTTCCTCTCGCTGCCGCACCCGTTCCGCTGTTCGGCAATCCGTGGCTCGCCCTCCTCGCAGTGCTCGCCGGCGTCGCCGTCTTCATGGCCGGCATCGCCGGCTTCGGCCGCTGGCTTGCCGCCACTCATCCTGAACCGCCGAAGAAACCGCCGACCGCCGCCGAACCTTCGATTGCGCCGGAGATTCTCGCGGTCATCGCCGCCGCCGTCGCCACCCAGCTCGGCACCCGCGCGCGCATCGCCGCCGTTCGAACCGCCTCACCGGCTCCGTCCGTCGAGATGCTCATGCAGCAATGGTCTCTCGAAGGCCGCCGCCAGATCTACTCATCCCACAAAGTTCGCTAAAATCCCGCTCTCGTTCCTCCCACAATTCCATGAAAAAACTCCGCGTTACCGTCGAAGGCAAAGTTTACGAGGTTCTCGTTGAAATGCTCGACGAGCCCTCCGCCGCCGCCCCTTCGTCCGCTCCCGCCGCCACCCGGCCCGTTGCGTCCGCCAGCGTGGCCCCCGCGCCCGCTGCATCCGCTCCCGCAGCCCCCGCCCAGCCGTCCACGCACGGCGGCGCCGGCGACGTCCCGAGCCCGCTCGCAGGCAAGATCGTCTCGATCGACGTGAAGGTCGGCCAGAACGTCGCCGAGGGGGCACAGCTCGCCACCATCGAAGCCATGAAGATGAATACCTATATCTTCGCCCCGCAGGCCGGCCGCATCGACGCGATCTTCGTCAACGCGGGCGACGGCGTCGAAGAAGGCACCACCCTCCTTCGCATCGCCTGACGAGCGAAAGTGAAACGGAGGGTGAAGGCCTTTCACCCTCACTTTCACTTTCACTTTCACTTTCACTTTCACTCTCACTTTCACTCCATGAAAACCGCCATTGTCGGCGCGCTCACGATGTTCGGCGTCGCCATCGTCATCTCCTTCGGCGTCGCCGCCCTGATCAAGCTCCTGTTCCTCGCTATCCGAAAACTGAATACAACGAAAAAAGGCTGACGGACTTCCCGCACCGCCGCCTTCCACCTTCGCTGAATGCAACCGCACGACCTGCTCAGCATCTTCCAGGGCATCACCTCCCTGTTCCAGTCCGACTGGCCCATCCTCCTTGCCCGCCTCGGTCTCATGCTGCTCGGCATGTCTCTCGTCTACCTCGGCAAGAAGGGTGTCCTCGAGCCGCTCCTGATGATCCCGATGGGATTGGGGATGGCCGCCGTGAATGCCGGCGTCCTGCTCCTCGATCCCATTACGGCTGCCGCGGTCACCGAGACGCCGATCGCGTCCGGTGCCGCCACGCCCGGAACGCTCTTCATGGCGCCGCTCGTCCAGCAGCCGGAAAACCTCATGTATATCCTGCAGATCGATTTTCTGCAGCCCATCTACACGTTCGCGTTCAGCAACGGCCTCATCGCGTGCTTTGTCTTCATGGGGATCGGCGTCCTGCTCGACGTCGGCTTTGTGATGGCCCGGCCGTTCCTCAGCATGTTCTTGGCGCTCTGCGCCGAGCTCGGCACCGTCGCCACCTTCCCCATCGCCGTCGCCATGGGTCTAGACTACGGCGAGGCCGCCTCGATCGCGATGGTCGGCGGCGCCGACGGACCGATGGTGCTCTTCACCTCGCTCACGCTGGCGAAGGAGCTGTTCGTTCCGATCACCGTCGTCGCCTACTTGTATTTGGGTTTATGTTACGGCGGTTATCCTTACCTCATTCGCCTGCTCATCCCGGCGAAACTCCGCGGCCTCAAGATGCCGCCGCGCCCCGCCGTCCGGATCACCTCCGACGAGAAACTTACATTCGCGGTCGTCGCTTGCACCGTCCTCTGTCTGCTCTTCCCCTCCGCCGCTCCGCTCTTCCTCTCGCTCTTTGTCGGTGTTGCCGTGCGCGAGGCGGGTCTCGAGGTCTTCACGCGGGTCATCGATGGCCCCATTCTTTACGGAGCCACGATGTTCCTCGGCCTCCTGCTCGGAGTGCTGTGCGAAGCAGCCACTATTCTGAACCCCAAGGTCCTTATTCTTCTGGTCCTTGGTATTCTCGCGCTGTTGCTCTCCGCCCTCGGCGGTATCTGCGGCGGCTACCTCGCCTACTTCTTTAGCGGCCGGAAAATCAATCCCGTCATCGGCATCGCCGCCGTCAGTTGCGTGCCCTCCAACGCCAAGGTCGCTCAGAAGGAAGTCTTCAACGCCAATCCTGCTTCCATCATCCTGCCGGAAGCGCTCGGCGCGAACATCAGCGGCGTCATCACCACCGCCATTCTCACGGGCATCTTCGTGACGCTCGTCCCCCTCCTCAAATGAAGAACGTCCGCGCTCACCTCCGCTTCTGGCTCGCCGGTGTCGTCACCGCGCTGGCTGGCGTAACCGTGACGCGATTGATCGCCCCGTCGTTCCCCGTCCCTCTCGGCCCCATCGCCGCCGCCGCGGGCCAGCTCCTCGCCCTCGTCGGTCTCTTCATCATCTGCCTCGGCGTCCGCCGACGGATTCAACAAGTCGCGGAGTAACAGGAGCCCGCGCCCGTTCTCTTCAACCCAACCTCAGTCCGCTGTTCCCATGGTCGTTACTTCCCTTCCCCCGCCGACACTCGCCGCGCTTCCCGACTATCCCACCATCGGCGACTCCCTTCTCTTTCAGCTCAACGGCCTCATCGTCGTGTTCATCGCCCTCGGCTCGATCTGGGGATTGCTCGAGATCATGGGCTGGTTTTTCCGACGAACCAAACCGTCCACACCATCGCCCGCCGCAGCGTCGTCTCTCCCTCCGGCTACTGCCGGAGCTTCCACGCCGCCGCCCGCGGACCACATTCCTCCCGAGCTCCTCGCGGTGATCTCCGCCGCTGTTCACGTCGCGACGGCCGGCCGTCCGCACCGCATCGCCGCCATCGTTCCCGCGCCCCTCGAATCCGAGCTCGATTGGGCCCGCGAAGGTCGCCGCACGATCTTCGCCTCTCACAAAACCCGCTAACTCCACGCCGCCATGATCCAAGGCCTTCTCGATTTCCTCACCACGACCGGGTTCCAGTTCATCACTTGGAAGATGCTCATCATGTGGGCGGTCGCCGGCGTGCTCATTTATCTCGCCGTCGCCAAAGGCTTCGAACCGCTCCTCCTCGTCCCGATCGCGTTCGGCGCGCTCGTCGCCAACCTGCCGACGCGCGGCATCATCACCGTCGAACAACGCGCCAACGGCACCACCGACTCCGCCATCTTCCGCGTCGAAGCGCAGCCCCTCCCCAACGGCGCCCACGCTCCGATCGCCACCGATCCAACCGCCACGCCCACTCAAACCCTCAAAGTCAACCGGGTCGAAGGCGGTCTCTACGACTTCATCTCGCAGGGCGTGAAACTCGAACTGTTCCCGCCGCTGATCTTCCTCGGCGTCGGCGCACTCACCGACTTCGGCCCGCTCATCGCGATGCCTCGAACCCTCCTGCTCGGCGCCGCCGCCCAGCTCGGATTGTTCATCACCTTCTTCGGAGCGAACATCCTCGGCTTCACCGCCAAACAATCCGCCTCCATTGGTATCATCGGCGGCGCCGACGGCCCGACCGCCATTTTCCTGAGCAACAAACTGGCGCCCGAACTCCTCGGCGCCATCGCCGTTGCCGCCTACAGCTACATGTCGCTCGTGCCGCTGATTCAGCCGCCGATCATGCGTCTCCTCACGACGAAGAAGGAACGCGTCATCCGCATGCAGAAACTGCGCTCCGTCTCCAAGACCGAGAAGCTCCTCTTCGCCCTCGTCGTGATGATCATCTGCGTCCTGCTCGTCCCCGACGCCTCCGCCCTGATTGTCATGCTGATGCTGGGCAACTTCCTCCGCGAATGCGGCGTCACCGAGCGTCTCGTCAAATCCGCCCAGAACGAGATCATCAACGTCCTCACGATCTTCCTCGGCACCACGGTGGGTCTCACCATGCGCGCCGATAACTTCCTCGCTGCCGACACCCTCAAGATCATCGTTCTCGGCGTAGTCGCTTTCGGCTGCTCCACCGCGGCCGGCGTGATCGGCGCCAAGGTTATGAACTGGTTCTCGCCGAACAATCCCGTCAACCCGCTCATCGGTTCTGCCGGCGTTTCCGCCGTCCCGATGGCAGCCCGCGTCTCCCATGTCGAAGGTCAGCGCTACGACTCCGGCAACTACCTCCTCATGCACGCCATGGGCCCCAACGTCGCTGGCGTCATCGGCACGGCCGTCGCCGCCGGCTATTTCCTCTCCGCCCTCTGATGAAGGTAGGGCGAGGCGTCCTCGCCCCCCCCCC
>JAEWBF010000114.1 GCA_023391285.1 Verrucomicrobiota bacterium | reverse complement strand
CAACTCCGCCGCCCCCCCCAACTTTCCCCTTCCGCCCCCCGCCCCGCACTGCTTCCTTCAAGCCACATGAAACTCCTCATCACCGGAGTCTGTGGCTTCGTCGGTAGCACCCTCGCCCGCGCCTTCGCCGCCAACGGCTCGCGTCACGAGATCATCGGCTTCGACAATTTCATTCGCCCCGGCAGCGAATCGAATCGCGACGAGCTCAAGCAACTCGGCGTCCGCCTCTTTCACGGCGACCTCCGCGCCGCCAGCGATCTCGAAACGCTTCCCGCGGTCGACTTCGTCATCGACGCCGCCGCCAACCCCAGCGTCCTCGCCGGCGTCGACGGCAAAACCAGCTCCCGCCAACTCGTCGAACACAACCTCTCCGGCACCATCAACATGCTGGAGTTCTGTAAACAGCACCGCGCCGGCTTCGTCCTCCTCAGCACCAGCCGCGTCTACTCCATCCCACCCCTCGCCGCCGTTCCGGTCGAACCTCACGCCGACGCCTTTCGCCCTTCCGCCTCGGCCTCGCTCCCGCCCGGCCTCACCACCGCCGGCATCGACGAAACCTTTTCCACCGCCGCACCCGTTTCCCTCTACGGCGCCACCAAGCTCGCTTCCGAAGCGCTCGCACTCGAATACGGCGAAACCTTCAATCTTCCTGTCTTCATCAATCGCTGCGGCGTGCTCGCCGGCGCCGGCCAGTTCGGCCGCGCCGACCAGGGCATCTTCGCTTTCTGGCTCAACAGTCACCTTCGCCGCCGCCCGCTCAAATACATCGGCTTCGGCGGGCATGGCTACCAGGTCCGCGACTGCCTCCACCCGCGCGATCTCGTCCCGCTCCTCGAAAAACAATTCTCCGCGTCCGCGCTCCCCGCCACCGATCGCATCGTCAACGTCGCCGGCGGCGCCGCATCCGCTTTTTCACTACGCCAGCTCACCGCGTGGTGCGATCAACGTTTCGGCTCGCATCACGTCGCTTCCGACACCACCCCGCGCCCATTCGATCTTCCCTGGGTTGTCCTCGATCACGCCAAAGCCACCCGCCTCTGGTCGTGGCAGCCGCAAACCCCCACCCGCGCGATCCTCGACGAAATCGCCGCGCACGCCGAACGCCACCCGCGCTGGCTCGAACTTTCCGCTCCGTTTTGAGTGCGCGGCGTCGCGCCCTTGACCACGCCGCCGCGCGCTGAAAGCTCGCAGCTTACGATTTTCTCATGCCCGGCCCTCTTAACCGCGCCCCGCTCAGCCTCTACTCCGTCATCATTCCCGCGCGCGACGAAGAGGCCTCGCTCCCGTCCACCGTCGAGGACATCTACCGCACGTTCACCGCGGAAAACATCCCGCACGAGATCGTC
The DNA here is from genome assembly GCA_023391285.1 of Verrucomicrobiota bacterium. GTDB lineage: Bacteria > Verrucomicrobiota > Verrucomicrobiia > Opitutales > Opitutaceae > Opitutus. The sequence continues at coordinate 2,595 of JAEWBF010000114.1, read as the reverse complement.
GTGGTCGACGACGGCAGCCGCGACCGCACCTGGGCCGTGCTCCAGGAACTCCGCGAGAAATTTCCCACCCTCGCGCCGACCCAAAACACCGGCCTGCACGGTTTCGGCCGCGCCGTCATTTGGGGTCTCGATCACAGCCGCGGCGACGCCGTCGTCATCATGATGGCCGACGCCTCCGACTCCCCCGCCCACGCCGTCAACTACTGGCGCCTCCTCAACGAGGGCTACGACTGCGCCTTCGGCTCCCGCTTCGTCAAAGGCGGCAAGGTCATCGACTACCCGCGCGTCAAACTCTTCGTCAACCGCGTCGCCAATTTTCTCGTCCGCATCGGCTTCAACATCCCGCTGAACGACACCACCAACGCCTTCAAAGCCTACCGCCGCACCGTCATCGACGGCTGCCGCCCGTTCCTCGCGCCGCATTTCAATCTCACCGTCGAAATCCCGCTCAAAGCCATCGTCCGCGGCTACAGCTACACGATCGTCCCGATCTCCTGGCAAAATCGGAAATACGGCGAGGCCAAGCTGAAGATCAAAGAAATGGGCAGCCGCTATTTCTTCATCTGCGCTTACGTCTGGCTCGAAAAATACTTCAGCCGCGGCGACTACCACCGCCGTTGACCGCGTTTCCCCGACGCGCCCACCCGCGTCACCCGGCCGATTTCAACCTTGTCGCGCCGCGCGCCCGCCTCTCGCATCACCTTTACCTGAACCATGATCTATCTCCTCGGCGGCTCCGGCTACGTTGGCCAAGCATACCAAGCTCTCCTCACCCGCAAGGGCATCCCTTTCCGCAATCTCCGTCGCGCTGACGTCGATTACACCAATTCCGCGACGCTCCTCGCCGCCCTCCGCGCCGACCGCCCCGAGTTCCTCATCAACGCCGCCGGCTACACCGGCAAACCCAACGTCGACGCCTGCGAGCTCCACAAACACGAGTGCCTCTTCGGCAACGCCGTCCTCCCCGGCATCGTCGCCGACGCCTGCGCCGCCGCCGGCGTCCCCTGGGGCCACGTCTCCTCGGGCTGCATCTACACCGGCGCTCGCCCCGACGGCTCCGGCTTCACCGAAACCGACGCCCCCAACTTCACCTTCCGCCAAAACAACTGTTCCTTCTACAGCGGTTCGAAAGCCCTCGGCGAAGAAGTCCTCGCCGGCAAACCCGACCTCTACATCTGGCGCCTCCGCATTCCCTTCAACGAAGTCGACAACCCGCGCAACTACCTCACGAAGCTCCTGCGCTACAACACCCTCCTCGAAGCCACGAACTCTATTTCCCAACTCGAGGAATTCGTCGCCGCCACTTTCGCCTGCTGGGAAAAACGCGTCCCCGTCGGCCTCTACAACGTCACCAACCCCGGCCAGATCACGACCCACGAAGTCGTCGACCTCATCAAGAAAACCGGCGTTTCCAACAAGGACTTCGTCTTCTTCAAAGACGAATCCGACTTCATGCAGAAAGCCGCCAAAACCCCGCGCTCCAACTGCGTGATGGACTCCTCCAAACTCGCCTCCGTCGGCATCCAAATGACCGAAGTCCACACCGCCGTAGAACGCGACCTCCGCCGCTGGAGAACCAGCTAGTTCCAACCGCGAAGTTCGCGAAGGCTCGCGAAGATCTTCACTCATTACGCCTCCCCTTGCCCCTTCGCGCCCTTCGCGGTTTCCTTCCTCCTTCGCCTCATGCCCGACGAACTCCTCTTCCGCGATGAAGTTTATCGGATCATCGGAGCCTGCGTTTCAGTTCATAAGGAAAAGGGCAATGGCTTCGCGGAACCCGTCTATCAAGACTCGCTCGAGATCGAACTCGAATTTCTCTCCATCCCTTACGACCGCCAACGCAACTACCAACTCTTTCATCGCGACCGTCCTCTTCGTCACACCTACACACCCGATCTCCTCTGTTTCGATAAGATCATCGTCGAACTCAAAGCCGCCAAGTGTCTCACCGACGAACACCGAGCCCAGCTCCTCAACTACCTGAAAGTGACCCGCCTCCAACTTGGCCTTCTCGTCAACTTCGGCTCCCATCCTCGTCTCGAATGGGAACGTATCGTCCTCACTCATTGACCTTCGCGCCCCTTCGCGCCCTTCGCGGTTTCCTCCACTTCAAAACATGAACATCCTCGTCACCGGCGGCTGCGGCTTTATCGGCTCCAACTTCATCCGCCAGCGCCTCACCGAATCCGTCTCTCAACCCGCAACTCTCAACTCTCAACTCGAGAGACTCGTCAACCTCGACGCCCTCACCTACGCCGGCAACCCCGCCAACCTCGCCGACCTCGCGTCCGATCCTCGCTACGTTTTCGCACACGGCGACATCGGCGACACCGCCCTCGTCTCGCGCCTCCTCGCCGACCACCAAATCGACGCCGTCCTCAATTTCGCCGCCGAATCCCACGTCGATCGCTCCATCGATTCTCCCGAGCCCTTCGTCCAAACCAACGTCGTTGGCACCCTCCGCCTCCTCAACGCCGCCCGCCTCTACTGGTCGAAACTCCCCGAGCCCCGCAAATCCGCCTTCCGCTTCCTCCACGTCTCCACCGACGAAGTTTACGGCACGCTCTCGCCCACCGATCCCGCTTTCACCGAGGA
>JAEWBF010000105.1 GCA_023391285.1 Verrucomicrobiota bacterium | reverse complement strand
GTTGTGGGGAGGGCGGAAGGGGGGGTAAAGAGAAATGTCGGGAGCAGGTGGGCGGAGGGGGAGAGAACGAAGCGAAAGAGGGGTTAAGAGGCGGGGGAGAGCCAGGCGGTGAGGTCGGCGTCGGTGCGGAGGATGCGGGTGGTGCGGTAGTCGGGGGCGAGGAGATCGAGGTAGGCGGGTTCGAGAAAGCGGCGGCAGTGAAGGAGGACGCGGGCGTGTTGGCCGGGGGCGCGAACGAGGCGGCCGAGGCCCTGGTTTACCTTGGTCATGCCGGGAAGTTGGTAGACGCGACGGACGGCGGTGTCGCGGCCGAGGGGGGCGAATTCGGCGAGTCGGGCGCGTTGGACGGCGTTTACTTCGGGGAGAGCGGGGCCGACGACCATGGCGTGGGAGATGCGGCCGCCGAGAGCGTCGATGCCTTCGGAGAAGCTGGAGCCGAGGACGAGGAAGAGGGTGTCGGCGGAGGCGAGGGATGTTTCGACCCAAGCGGTTTGGGCGGCGAGGTCGCGGACGCGGGGTTGTTGGGCGACGCGAACGTGCGGGGCGAGTTGGGAGAGTTCGCGGGCGATGCTCTCGGCGTAGGCGTAGGAGGGGAAGAAGACGGCGACTGCTGCGCGAGGCGTGGCGGAGTCGAGAGCTGAGGGGGGTGAGTTGAGAGTTGAGGGTTGAGAGTTGAGAGTTGGGGGTTGAGAGTTGAGAGAGGTGAGCGTGGCGATGGTGACGGCGGTCGTGGTGTAGTGGTGGGAACGGTGTTGGAAGGTGGTGTCGACGCGGGCATCGATCGCGACGTCGTAGGCGTGGTCGCGCCACGGCGTGTGGGCGCGGACGAGCGCGGGGAGAGCGGCATCGCGGGCTTCCTCGACGCGGAGGAGGTCGGCGGCGCTGGTGAGCTGGGCGTAGAGCTTTTTGGTTTGGCGTTTGTTCAACGTGCCCAACCGATCGGGAGCGGTGGGAGATGGGTTTTGGGTTTTGGGTTTTGAGTTTTGGGTTGCCGAAGTGAGGCCGCAGGAGGCGGCGAACGCGTCGGTGGGCGTGAGGGTGGCGCTGGCGAGGACGGCGCCGCCGAATTCGCGGAGCGTCGCACCGATGGCGGGGGCGGCGTCGAGGCAGGTGAGGGCGAGTTCGGCGTCGGTTGGCGACCACCAGAGGCGGGGGAGTTGAGAGTTGAGAGATGAGGGTTGAGAGTTGAGACCCTCAAGGAGGGCGGGGATGGACCAGAGGGCGTCGGAGGCTTGCGGACCGAGTTCCGCGAAATCGAGGGAGGTGGCGGAAAGATGTTTGGCGATTTCGGCGAGGAGATGACGGGCGTCGTCTTCGGAGTCGGCGGAGAGGGCGTCGGAGCGGCGGAGTTGGTGGAGGAAGTGGCACCAGTGATCCCAGGCGGTGACGAGTTGGGCCATCGGGCGGACGCGATGGAGTTCGTCGCGGACGGCGAAGGCGGCGGCGGCGGTGAACGCGTGTGAGTAGGCGTCGGCGACGCGCGACGGGAGATTGTGGGCTTCGTCGATGAGCAGGAGGGTGCGGGCGGGATCGAAGCCGGGTTGTTCGAAGAAGAGGCCGCGGTTGCGGGGGGCGAAGACGTAGTTGTAGTCGCCGATCCAGACGTCGTTGTAAGCGAGGGCGGTGCGGGTGATCTCGTAAGGGCAGATGCGCGCGGAACGGCCGGCGGAGCGAAGGGTGTCGAGGTCGCGTGCGTGTTTTTCGTCGAGGTAAAAACGGGCGAGGCCGGAGGAGGACCAGCGGGCGGAGGCGTCGGCGAGGTAAGCGCAGGCGTCGCGGACACAGTGGAAGGTATGGTTGACGCAGTGTTCGGATTTGTTGCGGACGTGCCAGGCGGCGACGGGCGTCGCGGCGGTTGAGAGTTGAGGGTTGAGCGTTGAGAGATCGGACAGCGGAGCCGGGGCGGTCATCTGCTGGAGGGTGCGGACGACTTGGAGCTGGCCGGTGGATTTGCTGGTGAGATAGAGGGCGCGGTCGAAGTGGCCGGTGCGGAGTTGGCCGAGGGCAAATTCGAGGAGGACGCCGGTTTTGCCGAAGCCGGTGGGAGCTTCGAAGAGGACGAGCGGGTGTTTTTCGAACGTGGCGGTGAGGTCGCGCTGGGTGGTTTCCTGGCCGGGGCGCGGGGTGGCGAAGGGCGGGCGGAAGGCGAGGTGGCGGAGGCGTTCGCGGGCGCGGTGGCGATGATCGAGGAACTCGGTGAGACGCTCGAGTTGAACGCGGAAGAACGTGTCGTCGGCGGGAGTGAGGGTGACGGTTTGGGCGAGGCCGCTGGAGACTTCGACGAAAACGAGCTCGGAGGTGAAAGTTGAGAGTTGAGGGTTGAGGGTTGAGAGTCCGGAAGTGTTAGAGCGGGTGAGGGCGGCGTAGGTGGCGAGCTGGGCGAAGTAGTCGGGATAGGCGGAGCGAAGTTCGGATTCGTCGGCGGGGAGTTCGCGGGTGACGGTTTTGATCTCGCGAAGCGTGAGCGACGTGGTGGTGCGGAGAAGTTGGTCGATGCGACCGGTGAGGGTGAGCGTCCAGCCGTGATGAGCGATGCGGCCGGTGATGGGGATTTCGAATTCGGTGGCGGGGGATTCGTCGGTGGCGCGGGCGCGGAGCTGGTTGTGCCAGTGAGTGCCGAGCTGGGCGCGCCAGACGCCTTGCGGACCGCCCGAGGCGTCGCGGGGGCCGGTGATGAAGGACGCGAACTCGCCGACGCTCAGGGAAGCGGTGCGTTGGTCGAGATCGAAAACCATGGAGGACTCACGGAACACGCGCGCCGCGCGGAAGGGAAATCGAAATCGGCGGTGGGCGCGCGAGCAGTTAGTCGAGAAGGATTTCGGTGTGGCCGCGGAGGTATTCTTCGAGGCGGGCGGTGAGGCGCGCGACGGCGGGAGGCGTGTAACCTAATAGGTTACACTGTTCAGGGGACGCGGTGAGTTGAGAGAGGGGGGAGTTGAGGAGCGTGGCGACGGCGGTGCGGTCGTCTGCTGGGAGTGTGGGGAACCAGTGTTCTTTCAGCGGGTGGCCTTCGTCGCGGGCGAAGCGGTAGAGACTTTTGAACCAGACGAAGTCGGGGCGCGGGCTGCTGGCGAAGGCGGCGAAGGCTTGACGAAGGAGCGCGGCGATCGCGGGGCGGGATTCTTCGGGAGCGGGATTTCGGGCGACGAGGGAGGCGAGGGCGGAGGCGTGACGGAGCGTTTCGTAGCTGCGGCCGAGCGTCGCGTGGCGGGTGAGGAGGCGGGCTTCCTTGACGAACCAGGTTTGGCCTTGGTTCGAGGATTCGAGCGAGAGCGAGGCTTCGTCGAAGAGGTCGAGCGCGACGGAGGTGGCGGACGTTTTCTTGGTGACGCGCTGGAGAAGGAGAAGGGCGCCGTCGGACGCGGAGAAAGCGGTCAGCGTCTGGAAGGAGTCGGACGGGGGACGCTTTTGAAGGATGAAGGCGTCGGTCTGGAGCGGGAGGGCGGGCAAAGGGGATTTGGGATTTTCGATTTTGGAGTTTCGAATTTCGATTTTTTGGAGCGCCTCGTTACGGGAGGTCGGCGGTCTTTACCAGGGGCCACGGCGGGATCACGGCGCCGCCGGAGATGATCATCTTCATGCCATCGCCGACGGACATATCGAGTTCGCGAACATGTTCCTTGGGCACCATGACGAGGAAGCCGCTCGTGGGGTTCGGCGTGGTGGGGATGAAAACGGTCCAGGCTTCGACGCCGGTGAATGTGTGGGGCTCGCCCTGCTGTTTGTTGGTGAGGAAGCCGACCGACCACAGACCTTCGCGGGGAAATTGGACGAGGACAACCTTACTGAAGAGGTTGCGGTTCTGGGAGCTGAAGGTGGTGAAGATCTGTTTGACGGAGCTGTAGAGACCGCCGACCCCGGGGATGCGTTGGATGGCGCGTTCGGCGATGCCGAGGAAGACTTTGCCGAAGACGTAGTTCGAAAGGTAGCCGAGGATGGTGACGAGGAGGATGACGATCAGCGTGGCGACGAAGTCCCAAAGGAAGGGGATTCGCTGGAGCGCCTCGGGAAGGTGGGCGAGATAGATGGGCCGGAACGTGCCGCCGACGGCGTCGATGACCCATTTGAACGCCAGGATCGTGACGATCAGCGGGGCGAGGAGGAGCGCGCCCGAGATGAAGGCGTTGCGAAACGTGACGAGCCGCGAGGCGTGCGCGGGCGGGTTGGCGTCGGTCGACATGAGCGCGCGCACGCTAGCTCATGGCCGGGCGAAGGCACGGAAAAAGGGGAAGGTGAGAGCGGGCGCTACAGGTTGGAGCCGAAAGGGGCGACGGGTGGGAGCTCGACCGGGGCCGACGGCGCATTGACCATTGAAGGGGCTGGGCTGGCTGTGGCCGAGCCGCTGGGGGACGGAGGCGGAACGGGAGGCGCCAGAGGGGATATCACAAGGCTGTCGGGCGCTTCGTAGATTTCGAATAGGACGTCGCCTGTGCCTCCGTTGATGCTGCCGATGTGTGCCGTGTAGACGCCGGAGCTTAGGTTGAGCACCATGGCAATGTCGTTCGAGTTCGGCAGCAGCGGAAATGCGCCGACCGCTGCTGCGACGAGAGTGGGATCACTACGAGGATCCCAATGGCTGGCGGTGGTGGAAACGGGCGTGCCGCGAAGCAGTTCGTCGCCGGAACCGTTGAAGATCGTGAGCGTGGGCGCAGCGAGCGGATTGGATACGCCGAGAGTAGAGAGGCTGGGGCCGACCGCGCGGATGAGGACGGTCTTGTATTCCGAAAGAGATCCCGGAGCCGGAGCGATGACGAAGCCGCCGACCAGGGTGGGCGAAGAAGCGGAGAGGGTGGCGCGGGTCGAAAGGGCGAGCAGTTGCTGGCGAACCGGATTCGTCACGCGGATGTGAACGGTATTTGTCGTCTCCGTGCCTTGCGCATGAACGATGTGGGCGTGATAGCGACCGGAGTCGGACTCCAAGGTGCGGGTGAACGAAAGCGTTTTCGAGGCGGAACGGAGTCGCTGGAGGTCTTTGAACCATTCAATCGAAACGATGCCCGATTCGTCGTATCCCGTTTTCAAATGCAGCTCAGAGCCGGGGTTGACGTTGACGAAGCGGGGCGAGGGAAGGGGTTGGACGTGATGCACGGAACCGTAGCCCAGAGTGACGAAGACGGTGTCCTGGCGGGCCACACCGATCGTGGCGGACGCTTGCGCAAACAGGGCCGGGGCGGGCGAGACGATGAGGAGCGCCGCGAATGGAAGAAGCTGTAAGGGATTCATGGGCCGGGGGAGCACGATCACTGCCGTGAAAAAACCGGCAGGCAATCGCCATTCTTGCGCAAGAGCGTCATCGCGCGTTTTTCGGCGCGGCGCATTTCGCGTTTTTTGGCGGGTTGGAGATCGTCGTAGCCGGCGAGGTGGAGCCAGCCGTGGACGAGGTAAAGCGTGAGCTCGGCGGAGAACGCGGGGAGGAGTTTTTGCGGGAGCGGCCGCGTGGAGGAGGCGTGTTGCGGCGACGTTTGGCGGAGGGCGGCGTCGGCGGAGACGCAGATTTCTCCGGCGAAACCCGAGGCGGCGTCCCCTTCGAAGGTGATGACGTCGGTGATTGACGGATCGGCGAGGAAGTCGGCGTGAAGTTGCGCGAGGGCGGCGTCGGTGAGGAAGACGAGAGAGAGTTCGCCGGGAGGGCAGCCGCCGCGGAAATGGGCGGCGTGCGCGTCGAGGAGGGCGACGACTTGTTTGATCGCGCGGCGATCGAGGCGGAGGCGCGGGTGGCGGTTGGCGATGGAGATGGAGCGGGCGGGCATGGTGACAAAGCACAGCCGAACGGAAGTGCGCGAACGAAAAGTCCGACGGGACGTCGGGCTCCACCTACGCTTTCGCTTGGGCGGGCGTGGCGCTGTCGGCGGTCGGGTAAGCGACGCGGCCGTGGAGCATGTTGAGCAGCGTGAATTGAAAGCTGTTCTTGATGCGCGTGATTTCGATGAAGGTAAGAGGCGCTTCGTCGAGCTGGCCGTCTTCAATGCGGTCGTGGACGATGCGATCGATCAATTCGCTCAGCTGCTCGGGGGTGGTTTGGCGAAGGGAGCGGGAGGATGCTTCGACGCAATCGGCCAGCGAGATGATGGCGGCTTCCTTGGTTTGGGGGCGCGGGCCGTCGTAGCGGAAAGGCGCTTCGTCGATGGTCGGCGTGGAGGGCGGCGTTGGCGGGGGAGCGGCGTTCTCGGGAGGCGGGGACGATTTCGGGAAGGGCGCGCGCGTTTGATGAAGCGCGCGATCGTAGAAGTAGCGAACGAGGGTGGTGCCGTGGTGTTGTTCGATAACGTCGGTGACGGCGGTGGGGAGGTTGTATTTGAGGGCGAGTTCGACGCCTTCGGTCACGTGTTGCTTGATGATGCGGGCCGAAGCGACGGGATCGAGATGGGCGTGAGGGTTGACGCCGTCGCGCTGGTTTTCGCTGAAGAAAGCGGCGTTGGCGGTTTTGCCGACGTCGTGGAAAAGGGAGCAGACGCGAGCGGTGAGTGGATTGGCGCCGATGGCGTTGGCGGCGTTTTCGGCGAGTTGAGCGACGACGAGCGAGTGGTGGTAGGTGCCGGGCGCGTCGAGCTGCATGCGACGCAGCAGCGGGTGATTGTAGTCGGTGAGCTCGAGCAGCGTGATGTCGGTGGTGCGCTTGAAGAGCGACTCGAGGATCGGGAGCAGGCCGACGACGGTAATGCCGGTGACGAGGCCGGCGCCGAGGCCGGCGATGACCTGACGAAGGATGATTTCGGAAGGTGTTTGATCGGCGATGCCGATGAGGGTGGCGAAGGCGGCGACGGTGAGGCCGCCGGCGCCGGCGGCGCGGACGACTTTGCCGCGTTGGCGGGCGTCGCGGGAGAAGAAGATCGCGACGAGAGAAGAAAGGAAGGTGAGAACGAGAAGATCGAGGCGGTTGCCGTAGATGACGCCGGTGAAAATCGAAATGAGCAGCGCCATGAAGATGGCGGAGCCGGCGTCGATCAGGATTGCGACGATGAGCGGGGCGAAGGCGGTCGGCGCGATGTAGGGGAGGGTGGATCCCCACGCGCCGTCGCTGACGAAAAAGTCGATGCCTCCGATGGTGTAGATGCCGCGGACGATCGCGAGGTTGATGATGACGACGAGCGCGAGCAGGCAGAGGCGGACGTTGCTGAGAAGGGTTTCGGGGTCCTCGAGGCGTATGTAGATGATGGAGGCGAGAATCATCGCGAGCACGAGCAGCACGCGGCCGAACAGAGTGAGATTTTCGTCGAGCTGAAGATCGGTGTTTTGCTCGAGGAATTTCCGATGGGCGGTGAGCATCTCGTGTTGCTCGGCGGTGACGCGTTCGCCGGGTTCGATGATGGTCTGGCCGCGCACGACGCCGACGGTGACGGGGCGAATTTGCTGCAGGGCGATGGCTTCGCGCGCGGTCGTGGCCGCACGGTCGAAGACGACGTTGGCGACGAGGCCCTGGCGGAAGATGCGAAACAGCGCGAGGGCGGCGGAGCGGGGCACGCCTTCGGCGGCGAGATTGACGCGGAGGAAGGTGAGCGCGTCTTCCATCGATTGGACGGAACGCTGGGTGACTTCGCCGTTGGCTCGCGCGATTTGGAAAACGGTGACGCTGTTGGGGCCGGTCGTGTTCAGGGAGCCATCCTGGACGCCCTGGGCGTAGAGGTCGCGGAGGGCGGCGAGGCCGTTGTCGAAGAGGGTAGCGCGAGCTTTGGCGTCGCCGGCTTGGAGAACGGCGGCGACGTCGTCGACGCTGACGCGATAGGGACCGCGGGCGTTGAAGGCTTCGGCGATGGCGGAGAGGGCGTTGCGGCGATCGGTGAGGGCGGGCGGGGATTGATCGAAGCGGTCTTCGAACGCGTCGAGTTGAACGAGGAGTTCGCGAGCGGCGGTTTCGAAACGCTGAAGCGGTTCGCTTTCGAGGCGATAGACCGGTGGGAGGCGATCGAGGAGCTGTTCGCGGGCAACGCGCGTGCGCTCCTGGCTTTCGTAACTGAAGGACGTCGCCGCTACGACGCGGAATGTGGCGACCTGGCCGGGCATGACGGGCAGGTGCGAGGTATGAACTCCCGCCGAACTAATGAAGAGGATCGCGACGACGGTGAGGACGAAGATGATGACGGAAACGACGCGGCTGCGGTCGAGGAAATCGCGGATGGCGGAGTGGGTCGGCGAAAGGCGCTGGTTACGGCTGGAGCCAAGGCCGCCGAGGAGGAGCTTGAATCGGTCGCGGACGGACATGGGCCGGGTTTGAGCGAGTTGAGAGATGAGGGTTGAGAGTTGAGAGCGGTGGAGCGACGAACCGCGTGGGGCGGTCGCGGTTCCGGGTCAGGGTTTCGGTTCGGTGCCGGGCATCGGGTTGCGATAGTTGTCGTAGGCTTCGATGATGCGCTGCACGAGCGGATGGCGGACGACATCCGAGCCGCTAAAGGTGTGGATGTCGACCCCGTTGACGTCGCGAAGGACGTGGCGGACCTCGAGGAGGCCCGATTGTTTGGAGCGGGGGAGATCGATTTGCGTGACGTCGCCGGTGATGACCATGCGCGACTCTTCGCCGAGACGCGTGAGGAACATCATCATTTGCTCGGGCGTGGTGTTTTGGGCTTCATCGAGAACGATGAAAGCGTGCGATAAGGTGCGGCCGCGCATGTAGGCGAGCGGGGCGATTTCGATGACGCCCTTTTCGGTGAGGCGGCTGACATCGTCGGCATCGAGCATGTCGTGCAACGCGTCGTAGAGCGGACGAAGATAAGGCAGGATTTTCTCGCGGAGATCGCCGGGAAGAAAACCAAGGGCTTCGCCAGCTTCGACGGCAGGGCGGGTGAGGATGATGCGTTCGACCTCGTTCTTGAGGAGGGCCGAGACGGCCGCGGCCATGGCGAGGTAGGTTTTGCCGGTGCCGGCGGGGCCGATGCCGAAAACGACGGGGTGCTTGAGGATGGATTGGAGGTAGAGCTTTTGGCCGATGGTTTTGGGGACGATCGTTTTGCGATTCGTCGCGATGACGAGGGGACCGGTGAAGAGTTCGCGGAGTTGTTCGCCCTCGCCGCGGGCGATGGCGTCGGTGATCCGATGAAAATCCGGCGTGCGGATAGTCATGCCCTGCGCGCGGGCGTCGTTGAGGAGGTTGAAGAGGGTTTCGGCGCGAGCGAGCGGTTCGGCGGCGGCGTCGATTTTGAGGGCGGCGTCGCGCGAGACGAGTTTGACGCCGAGGGCGCGTTCGGCGTGCGCGAGGTTTTCATCGCGGCCGGCGTAGAGCGCGTGAAGGTGGCGGGGCGAAGGGAAATGGAGGGTTTTGGAGGACAAGCGGAGGAGTTATTTTCGATTTCCGATTTTCGATTTTCGACGAGCGCGGGACGACTTCGTGAGGGAGGGGACGACGGCGGTGAGGCGTTCCCACGTGGCCTCGAGGGATTGGGGCAGCGTGCGGGTCTGGCCGATCACGGGCATGAAATTGGTATCGCCGTTCCAGCGTGGGACGATGTGGGCGTGGAGGTGAGGAATACTGCCGCCGGCGGAGGAGCCGAGATTGAAGCCGACGTTGAACCCGTCGGGTTTGAGCGCGGCGGCGAGCAGGCGCTTGGCGAAGATGATTTCGGCCATGAGCGCGGCGGATTCGGTGGGCGTGAGATTTTCGATTTCGGTGACTTCGCGAAACGGGACCGCGAGAAGGTGGCCCGGATTGTAAGGGAACCGGTTGAGGATCAGGTAGGCGTGCTTGGAGCGATGGACGATGAGAGCGGCGCGATCGTCGCCGAGAGCGGGCAACTCGCTGAACGGGCGCTTCATCCGAGCCGGATACCGCGGCGCTTCGATGTATTCCATGCGCCAGTAAGCGTGGAGCTGCTGCATTTCGGAAAGGAGAGACGGAAAGGGCTTGGCGGGGTAAAGTCAAAGCCGGGGTTGGGCCGCGCTGAGGAGAAGGGAGTTGTGAAGGAGAAGAGGTGGCGGTGACCGGCCGTGGGCGCGGGGTGAAATTTTGGTCTTCGCAGGCGGCCGGCGGGAGTTTTTAGTGACGGGTTCCATCATGAATACTTCGTCTTCCCTCATGCGCCGGCGCGTTGTGATTACTGGACTGGGTGCGGTTACGCCGTGCGGAAACAGCGCCGGGGAGACGTGGGCGAGCTTTGTGGCGGGGCGAAGCGGGTTGGGAAAGATCACGCGGTTCGACGCGACCGGGTGCTCGGCGCAGATCGCGGGGGAGGTGAAAGGGTTCGATGCGACCAAGGCGCTGGCAAAGCCCTTGCAGCCGCGCGGACCGGCGAACGAAACCGTGACGCAGGTGCTGACGCCGAAGGACGTGAAGAAGTTTGGACGGTTTACCCATCTCGGCGCGGCGGCGGCGGTGGAGGCGTATACGGATTCGGGACTCGACGAAAAGCGGCTGGAGCTGAACTCGGATCGGATGGGCGTGAATCTCGGCGTGGGCCTGGGCGGGTTGCCCGAGATGGAGGCGATGCACGACACCTGGAAGGCGGGCGGATATCGGAAGATTTCGCCGTTCTTCATCATCCAGATCGCGCCCAACCTGCTCGCGGGCCAAGTGAGTCTCTTGCTGGATTTTCGCGGACCGAACATGAGCGTGGCGTCGGCGTGTGCGACGAGCGGTCATGCGATCGGCGAAGCGGCGGCGGCGATCGCGCGCGGCGATGCGGATGTGATGATTGCGGGCGGAGCGGAGTCGACGGTGACGCCGTTGGCGATCGGGGCGTTTGCGCAGATGCGCGCGCTGTCGACGCGCAACGATGCGCCGGAGAAAGCGTCGCGCCCGTATGATCGCGATCGCGATGGCTTCGTGTTGTCGGAAGGGGCGGTCGTGTTTGTGTTGGAAGAACGCGAGCAGGCGCTGAAGCGCGGCGCGAAGATTTATGCCGAGTTGCGCGGCTACGGGGCGTCGGCGGATGCGTATCATTTGTCGTCGCTGGCGCCGGGAGCGGAAGGTTCGGCGCGGGCGATGAAAGCGGCACTCGAGCGATCGGGCGTGCCGGTGTCGGAGATCGACTATGTTTCGGCTCATGCCACATCGACGCCGGGCGGCGATGGCGAAGAGGCGGCGGCGATCGCGACGGTGTTTAGCGAGCGCAAAACGGAAATGAACGTGAGCGGCGTGAAATCGATGGTCGGCCATTTGTTGGGTGGCGCCGGCGCGATGGGGTTGTTCGCCGCGGTGAAGGCGATCGACGAAGGCGTGGTGCCGCCGACGATCAATCTGGAGAACATCGATCCGGTGTGTGCGGACACGGGGCTGAATTTCACGCCGAACGTGGCGGTGAAGCGGACCGTGCGTGCGGCGCTGGCGAACAGCTTCGGATTTGGCGGAACGAATGCGTCGATCGTCGTGAGCGCGCCGTGAGCAAGATCGGCGGAAGCAGCGGCGCTTTGACAAGCGGCCGGCCGGCTGGCGTTCTCGCGGCGATGTTCACCGCGAAACGAGACGGCGCATGAAAGGGCTTTGGCAAAGGCTGAGTGCCGAAATCACGGCACCGTTTGCCGCGGCCCTGGGGTTGAGCGCGGGGTTTCTGGCGTTTGTCGCGTGGGATCAGTCGCATTGGTGGAGCACGAAGGAGGATTATAGCTTCGGGTGGCTCGTGCCGGCGTTTGTGGCGTTTGTGGTTTTCGATCGGTGGAACCGGATCGTTGCGGCGGCGGCGGAATGCCGAAGCGCGGAAAGCAGGCGGGCGGACGGCGCGGCGAAATGGGTGCTGCGCTTAGTCGTCGGAGCGACGATGACCGGCGGCGTGCTGTTGTTTTTACTCGGCGCGTTTTATCGCGCGGGCGCGGGATCGTCGCATCCAGGCACGCTGGCGATCACGATGGGAGCGGCGGGAATCGTGTTGCCGCTGATATTTTTGAATGCGCCGGAGCGAAGTGAAGGGGGACGTGTGGCAGGCGCGAAGGGGATCTGGACGGACAGCCGGGTGAAGCTGACCGGACTGTTTTTGTTTCCTGCGCTGGTGTGGTTGGTGTCGGCGCCGATGGTTTCGGTGATCGAAAATCAGCTGAATCTCTTCCTGCTGCGGAAAGTGGTCACGGTGGTGTCGTTTGTATTCGATTTTCTGCGACTGCCGCTCGAGCAGCAAGGAAACGTGTTGGTGCTGCCGACGGGAAAGATCGGGGTGGAGGATGCGTGCTCGGGAATTCGTTCGCTGACCGCGTGTTTGTTCGCGGGCTCTTTTCTTGGGGCGGTGTTTCTGGATCGCTTGTGGAAGAAGATTGCCCTGGTGGCCGCGGCGATGGGGTTCGCGTTTTTGACGAACCTGGTGCGCGGGTTGTTTTTAACCGGCTGGGCGTATCAAAACGGGCCCGAGTCGATCAGCGGCGTGGTGCACGACGTGGCGGGCTATGCGGTGCTGGGGCTGACGGTTGCGGGGCTTTTGTGCCTGCTGCCGCTGTTCAACCTGAAGTTTTCCGAAGAGGAGGAGTTGGAAGTTCCGGTTCGTTCGGAGTGAGGAGTCAGTCGGTCGACTATTGAAAGATTGGCAGGCCGGCGGCGGACCAGGTGAACGGTTGGGCGCGAACTTCGCGGTCCTGCCAGCCTCGCCGGCGCGAGGTCTTGGCGTGATAGAGGATCCAGTCTTCGCCGGCGCGTGTGGTCGTGAAACCGCAGTGGCCGACGCCGAACGTGTGATCGTCGGGCGCGAAGACGCAGCCATGCTTGGTCCAGTTGGAGGCGTCGAGGAGATCGCCGCCGGTGTGTTCGAGCAGGCCGAGGCAGTAGTGCGGAGTCCACGAGCCGCTGGCAGAGTAAACGAGAAACGTGCGGCTGTCGCGTTGGAGGATCTGGGGGCCTTCGCAGATGGGCATTGCGTGGCGTTCCCAAGGTTCGGTGGGCGTCGCCAGACGTGTGCGTGGGGTGGCGAGCTCGCACGCGTTGCGCATCCGGGCGATATAGAGATTTTGGCAACCATCGCGCTCGCCGGGCCAGCCGGACCAAACGAAATAGCGTTCGCCTGAGCGATCGGTGAACGTGCTTCCGTCGATCGCCCAACCCTGCGTGTCGAGAGAGCCGAGGAGTTCGTAGTCGCCCGCGGGATTGTCGGTGAGCGCGCCGAGGACCCACATGCGATGGTGGGCGTTGTCGCCATCGTCGGCGGCGAAATAGATATAGTGGCGACCATCGATAAGATGCAGTTCGGGAGCCCAGAGGTTGCGTGAAACGGCTCCGCGGGCAGGTGGAGACCAGACGCGGCGACGTGCTGAGGATCCGAATTCGGTGAAGTGGTCGGCGGTGCGAACGAAGATGCCCGTGGGCGATGATTCCGTGTAGTAGTAACGATCCGCGTGGAAGTGAACGTGCGGGTCCTGCGCGGGAGCAGGGATGAGGAGCTGAGCGGAGCCCGTTCGCGGGTGAGGCGCAGCGACGGTGCGCGCAGGAGTGGCAAGTGCGGACGAGACGACGATGTTCAATGGGATCCGCCGCGGGGGGCGGGAGAGGCGGGGGATTGGACGGCGAGGGCGCCGGCCCGCTCGGGTGAAGAGGGAGTCGCGACGAAAACCTGGACTCGGGACGGCGAGAGGAAATTGGCGGCGGCCTTGCCGATTTGGCGGCGCGTGATGCGCGCATAGTCGTCGCCTCGCGTGCGTGGCCACTCGAGGCGGGCGGGCTGCGTTTGCGCGGCCGAGAGGACGTTGAAGAGCCAGTAGCCGTTGTCGCGGAGGCGAGCGTTGTTTTCCGCGAGACGCGGTTGCACGACGGCTTGAAGTTCTTCTTCGGATACCCCCTGGGCGGCGAGATCGGCGGCGATGTCGATGATGCGTTGCGCGAGGCGCGGGGTGTCGGCGGGGTTGAGCGAAAACTCGATCAAAAGATAACCGTCATCGCGCAGCGTATCGCCACTGAAGATCTCGGCGGACGGGTCGTAGGTTGCGCCGAGTTGTTCGCGGATTTCGCGACGAACGCGGTTCTGGAAAATGGCGGCGAGGGTTTCGAGACGTCGTCGCTGATGGATGTCGCCGCAGCCTCGGACCGGCCATTGGGCGCGGAGGGCGGCGCGGGGGATGTTCGAATCGACGGACGAGTGCCAGCGGCCGGGCTTTCGTTCGAAGCGCACCGCGGCGCGGGCGTTGCGTTCGACGGGCCGAGCGGCGCGAGGCGGGAGCGCGCCGAGCGTGCGCGCAGCGAAATCGAGCGTGGTCTCGAGGTCGAAATCGCCGACGAGTCCGACCTCGACGCCACCGGATCTGAGTTCGGGATCGATCCAGCTCCTGAGCTCGGCGAGAGTGCGCATGTTGGTGTCGGACGGCGGCGGGAGGGTGAAACGTGGATCGTTGCGGGAAATCACGCGCGCGGCGGCGATCTGCAAGGACGAGGACGGCTCGTGCTGGGAGTCGTGGAAATGCGAGATGACACGACGTTGAGCGGATTCGAATTCGTCGAGGCTCCATGCGGGATCGCTCAGATAGGCGCCGAGAAGTTGAAGCAGATCGGGCAGGGACGCGGTGGCGGCGCCGCCGGAGAAAACGAAGGCGTCTTCGTCGGCGTCGAAGGAGAGGGCGAAGTTGCGTTCGTCGACGAAGCGTTGGAGCTCGTGGCCCGGGTGGCGGCCGACGCCGGCGTCGTTGAGGTAAGCGCCGGCGAGGAGAGCGAGGCCGGGAAGATGTTCGGGTTGTCCGAGACGACCGGAACCGACGCGGGCGCGAAGGGCGACGCTGTTGCGAGTGGAATCGGTGCGTTTGAGATTCAGACGAACGCCGTTGGCGAATTCGATCAGGTGGACGTCCAGATCGGCAACGTGCGAGCGACGGCGTATCGCTCCCGCGGATGCGGCAGGCGTGTAGCGGAGCTCGGTGGGCGGCGGGTGCGGGAGCGCCAGCCGTTCGGCGGCGAGGCCGGCGCGGTAGGAGTCGGCGAGAGCGGGCGCGGGGTTGGCGAGCGGAAGATTGCCGAGGCCGAAGAGGAACGAAGCGTTCGGCGGCCACATCTCGCGAAACAGATCGCGCGAAGATTCGGGGGTGAGCGTCGCGAGCGCGGCTTCCATGCTTTGGCCGAGTTGCGTCCAAGACGACGGGACCTGATCGGCGACGAGCACGAAGGCGAAACGGTCCGCGAGTTCGCGAGAACCTTCGGAAGAGGAGGCGGCGTGTTCGAAACGTCGACGAACCGTGCGAGCGGCGGAGGCGATTTCTTCGGTGCTGAAACCGAGTTCGTAGGCGCGGCGCCATTCGCGGCCGAGCGCGGAGGCGGCGGTGGACCAGACGGACGTGGCCGAGTCGAGCGCGAGGATGAATTCGGAGTGATGCTGGCCGTCCTCGCGGGTGAACGCGCCGGCGGCGCCGAAGTCGCGCGAATGTTCGCGGCGGAGTTGTTGGAGCCGATCGTGAAGCATCGTGATGACGATTTCGCGACGCATCGCGGCGGTGCGGGAGGCGACGGTCTCAACGCCGTCGGGGCCCGGGAGAATGGAGACGAGTTCGAGCGAGAGCGCGCCGGCGGCGGGCTCGGCGAAAACGAATGATGCCAGCTGGTCGGGGTTGGTGGAAAAGCCGCGCTCGGGCGGAAGCGGAAGAGGGGAGGCGGGAGCGAGCCAGGAGGTGAAGTGAGCGCGGATTCGTTGTTCGAGCGCGTCGGCCGAAAGATCGCCGACGGCGAGGAGGATCGCGTTGTCGGGGCGATACCAAGTGTCGTAGAACGCGCGCAGGGCATTCGCGTTTGCGGCGGCAATCACGGCTTCATCGCCGATCGGATTGCGACGCGTGCGAAGGTGAGAAGGGTGGATGAAGTTCTCGCGGGCGAGGGAAACGCGAGCCTGCCAGTGATCGCGGGCGCGACGCTCGCTTTCGATGACGCCGCGTTCGCGTTCGAGCGCGGCGAGGTCGAAGGTTTGCTCGCTGGCGAATTCGCGCAGCGCGGAAAACGCCTCGTCGAGGCGTTCGCCGCCGCCGGCGAGCGAGACATCGATCTGATAGACGGTATGCGTGGGAAACGTGAACGCGGTGGCGTCGGCCCCGAAGGCGATCCCATGACGTTGCAGCGTATCGACCATCGTGTGACGCGGAAAGCGACGCGTGCTGGCGAAAGCCATGTGTTCGACGAAATGCGCGAAGCCGCGCTGGTCTTCCTGCTCGTGCAACGAACCGGCGAGGACGACCAGCCGGAGGGCGACATGGTCGCGCGGTTCGGTGTTGGGGAGGACGACAAAACGAAGACCGTTGGAAAGAGTGCCGAAGCGGGCGTCGGGGTGCGGCGACAGGTCGCTCGATTCATGCGGCCACGCGGCGGCCCAGAGCGGTGCAAGCGCAAGCAAAGCGAGGACGACAAACCCGCGGCTGAAGTGGACCATCGCGGCTAATTTTGAAGCGGGAGAAAAGGAGTCACTCCGAAATACCGGGAAGCGCCTGCGAAGTGCGTTTAAAGAATGTGAAACGCGCGCATAAAAGGCTCGGAAAAGGAAAGCGGGGGTTTTGAAGTGACCCGCCACCGCACCCCAACTCCATGCTTTGGCTTTATCGACTGCTCTTCCTGCCGGCGCTGCTGATTCTGGCGCCAAGGTATTTGCTGCGGATGCGGCGACGTGGAGGATATCGAGACAAGTTTGAGCAACGCTTGGGCGTGCACGATGGGTTGCCGGCGAAACGCGCGCGGGTGCGACGCGTGTGGGTGCAGGCGGTGAGTGTTGGTGAAGTGCTCGCGATCGCGCCGTTGCTCGAGGCGCTGACGAAGGACGGCGGCGTGGAGATCTATCTGACCACCACGACGAGCACGGGATATCGCGTGGCGGTCGATCGCTATGCGCATCTCGCGATTGGGATTGGATATTTTCCGATCGATTGGTGGCCCTTTTCGGCGCGGGCGTGGCGGAAAGTCGCGCCGGATCTGGCGGTCCTTACGGAAGGCGAGCGCTGGCCCGAGCATATCCACCAGGCGGTTACGCGCGGCGTTCCGGTGATCTGCATCAATGCGCGGATGTCGGATCGAACGTTCCGACGCATGCGGCGGTTCGGTGTTGCGCGCGGAGCCGTGCTGGGAGGGATAACGCGGCTGCTGGCGAGTTCGACTCAGGATGAGCGGCGGCTGCGGGATCTGGGCGTGCCGGCGGAGCGGGTGACGACGACGGGCAATCTGAAACTGGATGTGAGGATCACGCGGTTGACGGAAGCGGAGAAGTCGGAGCTGCGACGGGAATTGGGCTTGGGCGAGGAAAAGGTGTTGCTCGGCTCGTCGACCTGGCCGGGCGAAGAGGAAGCGTTGCTGGAAGTGTGGACGGAGTTGAACAAGGCGGGATCGCGATGTGCGCTGCTGCTCGTGCCGCGTCATGCGGAACGGCGCCCTGAGATCGAGCGTTTGGTGCGGACGGCGGGAGCGACGTATCATTTGCGCTCGCGTGGTGCGGCAAAAGAACGAGTGCAGGTGGCGGTCGGCGACACGACCGGAGAACTGCAAAAGCTGACGCAGCTCGCGGATTTGGTCTTTGTGGGAAAAAGCCTGCCGCCGAACGAGGGCGGTCAGACGCCGGTCGAGGCGGCGGCGTTGGGGAAGGCAATTTTACTTGGGCCGCGGATGAGTAATTTTCGGGCGATCGCGCGCGAGCTGGTGGAGTGCGGCGGGGCGGTGCAGGTGGCGGACGAATATGCTTTAAAGGCGGAAGTGAAAGCGTTGCTGGACGATCCGACGAAGCGCGCGAGCCTTGCGGCGGCGGCGGCGGATTGGCAGCGCGCGAATGCGGGAGCGGTGGATCGGACGCTGGCGGTTTTGCGAGAGGAATTGCGGAAGCGTTAACGCGGGAGCGGAGAGTGGGCAGACGTCGTTGCTTCCTTGGCACGGGGACGACGCCGGGGCGACACACAGGGAAGGCATGCTGGCGCGGCCATGAATGATGCTGAATTCGGGTTCGAAAGTTTTGTGTCGGATGAAGTCGTGAGCCTGCTGCTGAAGGTGGCGAGGCGGGCGGACGAACTGATGGCGGGGAACGAGAACGCCACGGGTGGACGCGATTATTGGACCGAGGCGGAGTTGGAGGTATTTGCGACTGGCGCGTAGGGTAGTGTCTGGCTGACGGAATGTTGGCTGCGAACCGTGCGAGTTGCGGGCGCGTCGGAAAAATGTGCCTCGGGAAAATTCCTTACTTCGGGATTGCACCACATGAGCCGAATTCTACCGTCGGCCCTTTTACGTGTAATGCAGTCGCACGGTCCCAAGCGCGTCTACACTCCCCAGTCTTTGGAATTTTGGTTCGATCGGCTGGAAAACGATTGGGCGGCGGGCTTTACTGCGGAACAACTCGAGCAAGGGCGGCGAATCTACGTCGATGGTCAGGTGCGGGAGCTGGAGTTGACGGCGAAAGACGCGATCATTCACCGGCGGGTAGAGAAGAAGGACGAGTATGCGGTGATCGAATGGGGACCGACGGGTTTGTCGGTGCGATCCTCGACCACGGATCGCGACGTCGCGCATGCGTTGGCGGTCGCGGGGTTGCACGAAATCGAGGAACTCGTGGCGGATGAGATTTCGCCTTTGCCAAGCGACTTGGTGGCGAACGGGTCGGCCGGCAAAGCGGCGGATGCGAATGGCCATGCTTCGCACGGTGCTGCGGAGACGAATGGCTCGGGCGCGAATGGTAAAAACGGAGCGGCGTCCCGCACGTTGCTGCTGGTGTTCAAGACCAAGACGGCGGGGCTGACGTTTCAGGCGTATTGGGCGGAAGGGGATGGCAAGACGCGTCATCCGGCGCTTGGCGCGGCGGCGCATGCGAATGGGAATGGGCCTGTTTCCTCGGGCGAACGCGCGAAGCTGATCGGGCTCGCGGCGTATGCGCGCAAGGCGCACTTCCATTATCATCAGGAGACCGGCGTGTATTTGATGGAGTCGCTGGTCGAGATTCCGAATTTTCTGAAAGTCGTGCTGCCCGCGTGGAAAAAGATGTTCGCGGTGGAGTTGGACGACAAAGCGGCGAATCTGCTGAAAGGCACGCGTGCGATCGAGATCGAGGCGGTCGCGGAAGCGAAGACCTCGGGCGCGACGAATGGCGCGGGCGGGGCGGCGAGTGACGTGACGGGGTTAAACCTGCGGTGGATTTTCCGGGCGGGAGAGCGGATGTTGACCGACACGGAAGTGAGCGCGCTGCTGAAGAAAGGCGGAGCGCCGGTGATTTTGCCGAGCGTGGGCATCGTGGCGCTGGCGGCGGACAAGTGGGCGTCGTTCAGCGCGTGGCGCGACAATCTCGCGGAAGCGCGGACCGAAGACGCGGTGTCGCCTTATCTGGTGTTCTCGCTCTTCAACGACGCGCGGCTGAAACTGACCCTTTCGCCGGAGATCGAGGCGTGGCGGCAGAAAGTGCTCGCGGCGCCGGAATTGCCGCCGGCGTTACCGGAAGTGTTGCGTCCGTATCAGCGCCGCGGCGTCGAATGGATGGCGCATCTCTGCGACGTGGGGTGTCACGGACTGCTCGCCGACGAGATGGGTTTGGGCAAGACGTTGCAGGTGATCACGCTGCTGGCGACGCGAGCGATCGCGAGCAAGCCGAGCTTGATCGTTTGTCCGGCGAGTGTCGTGCCGGTGTGGCGCGAGGAGATCGCGAAGTTTCAGCCGGATCTGAAAGTCGACGTGCTGAAGACCGGGCACGATTTTTCGACGCGCTCGGACAACGTGATTTGGCTCGCGAGTTACACGCAGCTGCGGAAGCACCGGGAGATTCTGCCGAATTATGAATTTGGATACGCGGTGCTGGACGAAGGGCAGTTCATCAAGAATCCGGACGCGAAAGTGACCCAGACCTGCTTCGCGGTTCGCGCGCAACATCGGATCGTGTTGACCGGCACGCCGCTGGAGAACCGGCAGCTCGATCTGTGGAGCATTTTCCGCTTTCTGCTGCCGGGGTTGTTGGGATCGCGATCGAGTTTCGAGAATGCGTTGGTGGCGGATCGGGTGGGCACGATCGAGCGGCTGCGGGCGCAGCTGGCGCCGTTCATCCTGCGGCGCACGAAGAGCCAGGTGGCGACGGAGCTGCCGCCGAAGATGGAAATGGATCTGCTCTGCCCGCTGACCGACGTGCAGCGCACCGAATACGCGCGGATCTGTGCGGAAGGATTGGAGCGGTTGGGCGACGACGTGAGCGCGGCGATGCGCGAGAAGTCGTTTGGGTTCCTGGCGCTGCTGACGCGTTTGCGGCAGACCTGCTGCGACCCGGACATGCTGCCGTGGTTGAAGTCGCCGCTGTCGGATTCCGGCAAGATCAACCTGCTGATCGAGAAGCTGACGGAAGTGGTCGGCAGCGGGCACAAGGTGGTGATCTTTTCGCAGTTCGTGATGCTGCTCGACCGCGTGCGCGAGGCGCTGGCGCTGAATTTCCCGGAGCTGCCGCGGTTCGAGCTGACGGGCATGACGCTGGATCGGTTGAAGCCCGTGCAGCAGTTTCAGACCTCGACGGGAGCGGCGGCGATGTTGGTATCGTTGAAGGCGGCGGGCACGGGCATCACGTTGCATGCGGCGGATTACGTTTTCCTGTTGGACCCGTGGTGGAATCCGGCGGTGGAAGCGCAGGCGGTCGATCGCGTGCACCGCATCGGGCAAACGAATACGGTGTTCGTTTATCGGATGGTGACGGAAGGCACGATCGAGGAGCGGATTCAGGCGCTCAAAGACGAGAAGAAGGATCTGTTCGACAAATTGATCGGCGGGCTGGGCGGCGATTTCGACCTGAGTCAGCATTTTACGTCGCTGCGCGGATTGGTGCAGTTGACGGCGCAAGTGGAGACGGAGCAGTCGGTTTGAGACGCAGAGCGGTTGGCCAAAACGCGAGCTCGCACCGATTGCGAACGCTGCTTTTCGCGACGAGATGAAACGGACTCGCCAAGCGCCGGTGCGATTACCATAACCGCGGGTTTTTCCAATCATGCCTACCTACGATTATGCCTGCCCGAAGTGCGGCCATGCCTTCGAACAGTTCCAGTCGATGAAGGACGAGCCGCTGAAGAAGTGCCCGAAGTGCAAGAAGACCGGTCTCAAGCGTCTGGTTGGAGGGGGCGCCGGTTTGATTTTCAAGGGCTCCGGTTTCTACATCACGGATTACAAGAAGAAGTCCGGCGGTGAATCGGGAGGCGGCGAGAAGTCGGCGACGAAGACGGAATCGAAACCGGCGTCGGCCCCTGCGAGCGGGTCGAAGTAGGTCCGCTTTTTTTCGAATTCACCTCGCGCGGCGTTCGCGTATGGTCCGCGTCCCACTTCCATGAGCACCGATGCCGCTGGCTACAACCCGAGTTGGACCGAAGTCATTTTGGGCGCGATTCTGAGCCTGCTGCTCGGAGTCGCGCTGGCGGCGGTGTTTCTCGTTTTGAAGCCGGTGGAGACCGTGCGCGAGATGCCGAAGGAGCCGAACCCGGACGTGGTGTATTTCCTCGAAGGGACGCGCGATTCGAATCGGTCGCGTCAAGCGACCGCGAAGCAGCGGACCTTCGTGGAAGGCGGCACGGTGGTGTTGAACGAAGACGAGTTGAACGTGCTCGCATCGCCGGCTACGCCGCCGAAGAAAGCAGACGTGGATCCCGAGCAGATGTTGACGGCGGGATCGCCGAATTTCCGCATTCGCGAAGGCGTGATGCAGATTGGCGTGCCGGTGCGCGTGAGCGTGGCGGGAATCGATCGTCGCGTGATCGTGCAGGCCCGTGGCGGCTTCGAGAAACGCGGGGATGTTTTCGTGTTTTCGCCGGATGAACTTTATGTCGGTTCGTGTCCGCTGCAGCGGCTGCCGGTTGTGTCGGGGCTGGTGATGAAAACATTTCTGGCGGGCGCGAATGTGCCGGAGGAGTTGGCGGCGGCGTGGAGGAATGTTGCGGAGGTGAAGGTGGAGGATTCGTCGCTGCAGCTGACGATGTGAGGCGAACGGCGGCGGCTTGCGCTGGAGGCGTGCAGGTAAGGTCTTGCGCGAGGGGAAGGGCGCGGGGAGAACACTGACGGTGTCGAAAAGCATCAAGCACATCGGGATCGTGTCGGCGCTCACGATGGCGTCGCGCGTGCTCGGGTTGGTGCGCGAGAGTTTGACGGCGGCGGTGTTTGGGGCCGGCGCGCTGGTGTCGGCTTACTTCACGGGGTTCCTGCTGCCGAATTTGTTTCGTCGTTTTTTGGCGGAAGGCTCGCTGACGGCGGCGCTGGTGCCGACGTTGAACGATGAGTTGAAGGAGGGGGATCGCGCGCGGGGCTTTCGGTTGGTGAACCAGGTCGCGAGCTGGCTGCTGCTGGTGACGGGCACGCTGGTGGTGCTGGCGATGGTGGTGCTGAGTCGGGAGTCGTTCGTGGCGTGGTTGGGCGAGCGGGTGGGCGCGGATGAGGATGCGGTCGAACGTTGGAAGCTGGCGGCGTGGTTCGCGGTGGTGCTGTTTCCTTATCTCGTGTTCGTGTCGCTGTCGGCGGCGTTCAGTGGCGCGCTGCAAACGTTGCAGAAATTTGTCGAGCCGGCGCTGTCGCCGATCTGGCTGAATCTGGCGATGATCACGCCGCTGATCGCGGCGTGGTGGTGGGGCGGGGCGGAGGAAGTGACGATTCGATGGCTGTGCGCGGGCGTGTTGGTGGGAGGTTTTCTGCAGATGGCGGTGCCGGCGTGGGCGTTGCGGCGCGAAGGTTGGCGGCCGCGGTTGGATTTCGAGTTGAGCGGGCCGGTGCGGACGATCCTGCGGTTGATGGGGCCGGCTGTATTCAGTTCGTCGATATATCTGATCAACATGAGCGTGTCGCGGTTGATCGGTTTGTCGCTGAACGACGAGGCGGTGGCGTTGCTGAATTTTTCGCAGCGGCTGATGGAGTTGCCGATCGGCGTGTTCGCGGTGGCGGTGTCGACCGTGGTGTTTCCGCTGATCTCGCGGTATGCGGCGGCGGGGGATCGGGAGAACCTGGCGAGTGCGTATCGCAAAGGGATGCGGCTGATACTTGTGATCAACATCCCGGCGGCGGCGGGGTTGGCCGTGCTGGCGCTGCCGATCATTCGGGTGATTTTCCAGCATGGTGCATTCGAGTCGGAGGCGACGATGGCCATGACGCCGGTGTTGGTGGGGAATGCGCTGGGGTTGCCGTTTTTCTCGTTCGTGAACCTGGCGCTGCGGGCGTTTTATGCGCAGAAGGACACGCGCACGCCGCTGCGTGCGGCGATCGTGAGCTTCGTGGTGAACGTCGTGCTGAGCCTCGTGTTGATGGGACCGCTGTCGACGCTCGGGCTGGCGATCGCGAGCACGACGGCGATCGCGGTGCAGGCGTTTCACTTGCAGTGGCATCTTGCGCGCCGACACGAAGGGCTGGCGTTTCGCCATCTTGCGGGCGACATGGGAAAAGTCGTTCTGGCGAGTGCGGTGATGGGCGCGGTCGTGGCGGCGGGGTGGTGGATGTGGGGGCAATTTTTCGCGCCGGCGAAAGTGAGCGACCTAGCGGGGATTGTGATGCTGATCGCGATTGGCGTAAGCGTGTATGCGGCGCTGGTGTGGCTGCTGAAGATCAGAGGCCGGGAGGAATTGCGGGCGATGTTGAAGCGAGGCGGGAGGCGGGGAGCGTGATTGGCGGGAAACGAGCAGGCCGCAGCGGCGATGGTTTCGCGCGCCAGGTTTTGACTGTGCGGGCTGAAGCGCCGCACTACCGGAAATGAGACTGAAGATGGATTGGTTTTTGGTGGGGATGGCGCTGGCGACGCTGCTCGCGTGGCTGTTCCCCGAGCCGGGGGCGTCAGGCGGCTGGTTGAAGCCGGAGTTGCTGACGAAGGGTGGGGTGGCGCTGATCTTCTTCCTGCATGGCGTAGCGCTTTCGTTTGCGGCGTTGAAAGCGGGGACCTTGCGTTGGCCGCTGCATGTCGTCGTGCAGGTGAGCACGTTTTTGTTGTTTCCGCTGCTCGGGTTCGCGGTGAACGCGCTGCTGGGCGACGCGGTGACGGACGATTTGAAGTTGGGGATTTTCTTTCTGTGTGCGTTGCCCTCGACGGTGTCGTCGTCGGTGGCGTTGACGGCGGCGGCGAATGGGAATGTGGCGGGGGCGCTCTTCAATGCGACGCTTTCGAGTGTGTTGGGCGTGTTTTTGACGCCCCTGTGGATCGCGGTGGTGGTGACGACGACCGGCGCGAGTCAAGCGTTGGGACCGGTGATTCTCGATTTGGTGATCTGGCTGATTCTCCCGCTGGTGGCGGGGCAGTTGTGTCGTCCGCTGCTGGCCGGTATCGCGACGCGGCACAAGTCGAAGATCAACGTGGCGGATCGGTGGACGATCCTGGTCCTCGTTTACACGTCGTTTTGCGATTCGTTCAAGGAAGGGGTGTGGGCGGAACACGGATGGTCGACGCTGCTCATCGTGCTGGCGATCGCGGCAGTGTTGTTTGCGGTGGCGATGGCGATCATGGGGATGGTTTCGCGGGCGTTGGGTTTTTCAGCCGAGGATCGAATCGCGGCGATGTTCTGCGGTTCCAAGAAGACGCTCGCTTCGGGTGTGCCGATGGCGCGGCTGATTTTCGGCGCGCATCCGGCGATCGGCGTGATCCTGCTGCCGATCATGATCTATCATCCGCTGCAACTTGTGATTTCCGGGGTGCTGGCGCAGCGTTGGGCGCGTCGAACGGAGGATTAGCCATGGCCACACCTGCATCGCCGGATGACATTCCGGTCACTCACAACGAAGCGGAGCAGCGATTCGAGACTCAGGTTTACGGGCAACTCGCGGTGTGCGAATACCAGATTCAAGGACGGCAGATGGTGTTCACGCACACGTATGTGCCGACGGAACTTCGCGGACGCGGGATCGCGCAGAAACTCGTGCAGACTGCGTTGGATCACGCGGTGGATCAGAACTATCGCGTCGTTCCGGCCTGCTCGTATGTCGACGCGTTTATCGCGCGGCACCGCGAGTTTCAGCCGCTGGTGGTCAAGTAAGCTGGCGCGGTGAGCGAAGGAATTTTCGAGAATTCCGAAGATCGCGCTTGAAGTTTACTAAACGGTCAACTATCCGTTCGGGCATCATGGGAAGAACCTCCGACGCCGACCAACGCCTGATGGACGCAGCTCTGGAGCTCGTCTGGACGCAGAGCTATGGGGCGGTGACGATCGACGACATCTGCAAGCGAGCGGACGTAAAGAAAGGGAGCTTCTACTATTTCTTCGATTCCAAGGAGCAGCTCGCCGTCGCGGCGTTGGAGCGGCTTTGGAAGGATGATTGGAAGCCGCGGATGGATGAGACCTTCTCCGCGTCGGTCGAGCCCTTGGAACGCCTCAAGAACTTCCTCACAGGCGTTTATCGCCGGCAAAGCGAAACGAAGAAACGAGCCGGGCGTATGCTGGGTTGTCCGGTCAACTCCGTGGGTTCGGAAGTGGGCACGGGCGAGTGTGGTATCTGCGACAAGACGCGCGAGATCATCAACCGCAAGCGCCGCTATGTGGAATCCGCGGTGCGCGAAGCGATTGCCGATGGTTCGCTCGAACCGGGAGACGCGGTGAAGCGCACGACCGTGCTGTTGAGCTTCATTGACGGACTTACGTTGCAGGCGCGGATCTCCAACGATCCTGAAGTCTTGAAGGATCTGCCGGAGCTCGGTCTAGAAATCCTCCGCGTGAAACACATCGAAGCCGAACATCCGGCATCGGTAGCGGCCGGGAAGTAGTTCGCCCACGAAGTTCCAAATTTCTCAGCGCACATCTGTGCGCTCTTTTTTGATCCAGATTGTAGATAACTAGTCAACTATTCACCCGCTCGCATCTCATGAGCACACGTAAACCCACTCTTCCCGTCACCGGACTGGCTTCTGTCCACAATTCCCGCACACGCATCTACGCGCCCGGAGCGGACCCAAAGTTTCGCCAGAATCCGTCGGCGCCGCGCACCTTTCGGCTCGAACGCGTTTTCCCGGCGCAGAGCGGCGCCAAGCCGTCGGATGGCTTCGGCCATTTGTGGCGCCATGACGTCCTCGATCGCTTGCAGACGCCTCTGACACGGCGTCACGAGTGACCCGTTTTCCGCCGAGATTTCGTATCAATTTTCTCACGCCAACACACATCCGCACTCGTCATGATTGCCTCTGCTCCCACCTCACGTTCCCGCTTGTTTCGCCGCCGCGTTGCGTGGCTGCTGCCCGCGCTGGTCGCGGTTGTTACATTGAGTTCCTATGCCTTGTCACGCGCCACGGCCGCTGACGAATCCACCGCTGCGGCGACGACGCCACCGCCGCCACGCGTGACGGTCGCGCCCGTCGAGCAACAGTTGGTGACGGAATATGAAGAACTGACCGGTCGCGTGGACGCGACGGAAACGGTCGAGCTGCGTCCGCGCGTTTCGGGGCACATCGCGGTCGTTCACTTCCAAGCCGGCCAGCCGGTTCGGAAAGGCGACACGCTTTTCACGATCGATTCTCGCTGGTATCGCGCACAGCTCGATCTCGCGGTGGCGCAGGCGCAGCAGGCGCGTGCGGCCGCGGAAATCGCGGAACGCGAGGCGCGGCGCGCCGACGAGCTTCTCGCCGCCTCCGCGGTTTCGAGCGAAGAGGCGGAGTCACGACGCTCGCGTGCAATCCAGGCCCAGGCTGCGCTCGCGTCGGCGGAAGCGGCGTTGGCGAGCGCGCGGCTCGATTACGATCACACCGAAGTGCGGGCGCCGATCGATGGTCGGATCAGTCGCGCTTGGGTGACGCAGGGCAACCTGGTGTCCGGCGCACCGGGCAATGCGACCCTGCTCGCCACCATTGTTTCCGAAGGGGCGGCCTACGTGTATGCCGACATCGACGAAAGCACGTTGCTGAAGTTCAACCGGCTGTTGCGCGAAAACCGCATCGCGTCGGTGCAAGGCCGCGTGCCGGTCGAAATGCAGCTCGCGGATGAAACTGGGTATCCACGCCGCGGCTACATCGAATCGACCGACAATCGCCTCAATCCCGCGACCGGTTCGCTCACGTTGCGCCTCGTGTTTGCCAACACCGATCACGCGCTGGTCCCGGGCATGTTCGCCCGCGTGCGTGTGCCGGTGAGCGCGCCGTCGCCGGCGTTGCTAATCAGCGAACGCGCGATCGGCACGGATCAAGGGCAGAAATTCGTCCTCGCGGTCGATGAAGGAAACACCGCCGTCTATCGCACGGTTAAACTCGGCAGCACGGTCGAAGGAAAACGCGTGATACGCACCGGTCTCGAGCCCGGCGATCGCGTGATCGTCAACGGCCTGCAGCGTGTGCGACCGGGCATGCGCATTGAACCCGAGGTTGCGGTGGCATCGACCGCACCGCTCAACGCCTCCGACAAGATCAACGCCGTCGCACAGCGATAGGGACTCTCCGCGCCCGAAGCTGTGGTTGCTGCCACGGCTCACCGGGACGGCTCGCCCTACCAAGATCCACCCCGGCCTTCGGCCGCTCCAGCCACTGCTTTGCCCGCACTTCTCGACTGCCATGAATTTCTCCGATTTTTTCATCAAGCGCCCGATCTTCGCCGGCGTTTTATCGATCGTTATTTTCCTCGTGGGGGCGATTTCGCTCACGCGTTTACCGGTCAGCGAATACCCCGAGGTCGTCCCGCCGACGGTCGTGGTTCGCGCCACATATCCGGGAGCGAATCCGAAAACGATTTCCGAGACCGTCGCGGCGCCGCTCGAGCAGGCCATCAACGGCGTCGAGCACTCGCTCTACATGTTTTCGCAGGCGACGAGCGACGGCGTGATGACGCTCACCATCACCTTCGCGCTTGGCACGGATCTCGATAACGCGCAAGTGCAGGTGCAGAACCGCGTCGCGCAAGCGCTGCCGAAATTGCCCGAAGAAGTTCGGCGGCTCGGGGTCACCACGCAGAAAACATCGCCCGACCTGCTGATGGTCGTGCATCTCTTCTCGCCCGATGGCCGCTACGACGACATCTACGTGCGGAATTATGCGACGCTGCAGGTGCGGGATGTGCTCGCGCGATTGGACGGAGTAGGGGACGTGCGGATTTTCGGTTCGGGTGATTATGCGATGCGCGTATGGCTCGACCCCAACAAGGTCACTGCGAAAGGCCTGACGGCCTCGGACGTGGTGGCCGCGATTCGTGAGCAGAACGTCCAAGTCGCCGCGGGCGCCGTCGGCCAGCAACCGCTATCGCGCTCGACCGACACCGAACTTCTGATCAACACGCGCGGTCGTCTGGCCACCGAGGAAGAGTTTGGCGAGATCGTCGTGAAAACCGGAGCGAACGGTGAACGCGTGCAACTTCGCGACGTCGCTCGGATCGAACTCGGCGCGTCCGACTACGCGCTGCGTTCGCTGCTCAACAACCAGACCGCGGTCGCGCTGCCCATCGCGCAGTTGCCGGGTTCCAACGCCATCGCGACCTCGGATGCGGTGCGCGCCACCATGGCCGAACTGAAGGCGAATTTTCCCGACGGACTCGACTACAACATCGTCTACGATCCCACGATCTTCGTCCGCGATTCGATCAAGGCGGTCGTGAAGACGCTGCTGGAGGCGATCGCGCTCGTGGTGATTGTCGTCATCCTGTTTCTTCAAACTTGGCGCGCGTCCATCATCCCGCTCGCCGCGGTGCCTGTGTCGCTCGTGGGAACGTTTGCCGTGATGCAGGCGTTGGGTTTCTCGATCAACGCGCTCTCGTTGTTCGGCCTGGTGCTCGCAATCGGCATCGTCGTCGACGACGCGATTGTGGTGGTCGAAAACGTCGAGCGAAACATTGCGCTCGGGAAGACGCCGTTCGAAGCGACGCGTCAGGCCATGCGAGAAGTAACGGGGCCGATCGTTGCGACGGCGCTCGTGCTTTCGGCGGTGTTTATTCCGACGGCGTTCATCACCGGCCTCACGGGACAATTCTACAAGCAGTTCGCGATCACGATCGCGATCTCGACGGTCATATCGGCGTTCAACTCGCTCACACTTTCGCCGGCGCTCAGCGCGTTGCTGTTGCGCGATCATCACGCGCCGAAGGATGTCGTTACACGCTTGCTCGATCGCGCGCTCGGTTGGTTTTTCCGTCCGTTCAACCGCTTCTTCGAATGGTCGGCGCAAAAATACTCGCAGGGCGTGGCGCGGCTCATTCGCGTCTCTGCGATCGCGCTCGTCGTTTATGCGGGCCTGCTCGCGTTCACGGGTTTTTCGTTCAAGTCGATTCCGACCGGCTTCGTGCCGTCACAGGATAAGCAATACCTGATCGCTTTCGCGCAACTGCCGTCGGCCGCCTCGCTCGATCGCACGGATGACGTGATTCGGCGCATGAGCGAACTCGCGCTCGCGCATCCCGGCGTGGCGAACGCGATCGCGTTTCCCGGTTTGTCGATCAACGGATTCACGAATTCGACCAACAGCGGGATTGTGTTCGTCGGACTCAAACCGTTCGAGGATCGCAAATCCCCCGAGCTTTCGGGCAACGCCATCACGGCGGAGCTGCAGCGGCAATTCGGTGAGATCCAGGATGCGTTCGTCGCGATCTTCCCGCCGCCACCGGTAATGGGGCTGGGTCAGACGGGCGGCTTCAAGCTCTATGTGGAGGACCGCGCGGATCTCGGCCTCGACGCACTTTACGGCGCCACGCAGACGCTGATCGGAAAAGCGTATGAGAGCCCGGGCCTCACTGGGATGTTCTCCAGCTTTACGATCAACACGCCGCAGCTCGAAGCGGACGTGGATCGCGTGAAAGCGAAGACACAAGGCGTGCCGCTCCAAAACGTTTTCGAGACGATGCAGATCAATCTCGGTTCGCTTTACGTGAACGATTTCAACCGCTTCGGCCGGACGTATCAGGTGATCGCGCAAGCAGACGCCGAGTTTCGCGACTCGCCCGACGACATCACCCGGCTCAAGACGCGCAATAACCGCGGTGAACTTGTGCCGCTCGGCTCGCTGGTCGACGTGCGCGAGAGTTACGGACCGGAACGCGTGATGCGCTACAACGGTTATCCCGCGGCCGAGATCAATGCCGCGCCCGCGCCTGGATTCAGCTCAGGCCAGGCCGAGGCGCTCATGCAGGAACTCGCCGACGAACATCTGCCGAAAGGCTTCGCGCTGGAGTGGACTGAACTCACGTTTCAAAAGATCCTCGCCGGCAACGCGGGACTCTGGGTTTACCCGCTGAGCATCCTGCTCGTGTTTCTTGTGCTCGCGGCGCAATACGAGAGCTTCCGGCTTCCCTTTGCGGTGATCCTGATCGTGCCGATGGCGCTCTTCTCCGCGATGGTGGGTTTGTGGCTCACGCGCGGTGAGAACAATGTCTTCACGCAGATCGGTCTGATCGTGCTCATCGGACTCGCGGCGAAGAACGCGATCCTGATCGTCGAGTTTGCGCTCAAGCGTCGCGAGGAAGGCGCCTCGATCGTCGACGCCGCGCTCGATGCCGCGCGCCTGCGGTTGCGGCCGATTTTGATGACGTCGATTGCGTTCATCGCGGGTGTGTTTCCGCTCGTCATCAGCACGGGCGCGGG
The DNA here is from genome assembly GCA_023391285.1 of Verrucomicrobiota bacterium. Taxonomy (GTDB): domain Bacteria; phylum Verrucomicrobiota; class Verrucomicrobiia; order Opitutales; family Opitutaceae; genus Opitutus. The sequence goes on along the minus strand of JAEWBF010000105.1, from coordinate 63,430 downwards.
CGCCGAGATGCGGCGGGCGATGGGCGTCGCGGTGTTTTCGGGGATGATCGGCGTCACGTTCTTCGGGCTCTTTCTCACGCCCGTCTTCTACGTGGTGCTCGAGAAGCTCGGCGTTCGGAAGCCGGCTCCGGCCACGCAGCAATTGGTTCCGCAGCACGCTTGAGCCCTAACGAATCCGGAGGACGAGTCATGAAGAGGACTATTCGTTTCGCATCGATTCGCCGCGTCGTAGCGAGCGATGTCGGCGAACTCGACGAGACGCCGCCTCTGCGCATCGGACATCTATCGAACGCCGGACTGGGCCGGGGAAATCCCGGGACCGAGACCCTGAGTTTCGTCGTCTCGGCGCCGTTCGGGCGGCTGATCGCTTCCTCTCGCAACCCCTGAACGCCGCGCGCGGCCTACATTCTCATCTATGAAAACACTCGCATTTTTTCTCGCCTCATTGCCCGTCGCGCTCGCCTGGCCGAGCGTTGGCCCCGATTACGTGCAGCCCGATGTCGCTGCGCCCGACGCCTACCGCGACGCCGACAATTTCGGCACGTGGAAAACGGCCACGCCTTCGGATGCGTTTGCCCGCGGCGAATGGTGGACGGTCTTCAACGATTCAACACTCGACGAACTCGAGTTGCGCGCGCTGGACGCCAATCAGGATCTGCGCGCGGCGGCGGCGCGCGTGATGCAGGCGCGCGCGGCGGCGGGGCTGGCGCGCGGTGCGTATTGGCCGCAGCTGGCCGTGGGTGCGAGTGCGAGCCGCGAGCGCAACTCCACGACGACGGACAATGTCTTCCCGAATGAGCTTGCGACGACTTATCGCGTGCCGATCGAGGCGAGTTGGGAAATCGATTTTTTCGGCCGCGTGCGACGCCTCAACGAAGGCGCTCGCGCGGAAGTCGAGGCGAACGCCGCGGCGTTCGAGTCCGTCAAGCTGGCGCTGACGGCGGACGTCGCGACGAACTACTTCGCGCTGATCGCGCTCGAGCAGGAACTCGCATCGGTGCGCGACACGCTCGCGTTGCGTCGTCGCGCGGTCGATTTGATCGCGGCGCGCTTGCGAAGCGGCACGGCGGCGGATCTCGATCTGGCGCGAGCCGAGACGGAGTTGGCGGTGACCGAAACGGAGCACGCGGCGCTTGCGCGTCAACGCGCGGCGGTGCTCAACGCGCTCGCCGTGCTGGTGGGAGAACCGGCGAGTTCGTTCAAGCTGGAGATCGCGTTGCGCGCGATGGTGGCGCCCGAAATTCCGGTGGGACTTCCTTCCGAACTGTTGGAACGCCGGCCTGACATCGCAGCGGCGGAGCGAGCGCTCGCGGCGGCAAACGCGCGCATCGGGGTGGCGAAAGCGGCGTTCTTTCCGGCGATTTCGCTCACCGGTTTCGCGGGGCAGGCGAGTGGCGACATCGATCGTTTGTTCGATTCCGACTCGCGCATGTGGTCGATCGGACCGCGGCTTTATCTCCCGATCTTTCAAGGCGGACGCAATCGCGCGAACCTGGAGCGCAGCCGGGCTGCTTACGAAGAAGCGGTGGCGGAGTTTCGCCAACGCGTGCTGATCGCGTTCCGCGAGGTCCAGGATGCGTTGACCGCGACGAAGCTGCTGGGAGAGCAGACGGCCGCACACGAACGCGCGCTCGAAGCGGCGAGACGAACGGCGACGCGGGCGCAGACGCGCTACGACGCCGGCTTTGTTTCTTATCTCGAAGTGATCGACGCTCAGCGCAGTGTGCACGCGCTCGAACGCTCGGAGGCGCAACTTGCGGCGCAGCGGGCGAATGCACGCGTCGCGTTGATCAAGGCGCTTGGCGGCGGGTGGCACGCCATTCCGCCGAAGCCTGGATTCGCGTCCCGCTAAACTGCATTTGCCGCCATGATTCTCCTAATGCTGATTCTAGTGAGTCTCGTTGTCCTCGTTGCGTGGGGTGACGAAGGCGGCGCGCGGCCCTGACTCGTTCACGACCTAAGTTCATTTTCTATGTCCTCCTTGTTCGATTCTTTCACTCTCAAATCCATCACGCTGCGCAATCGCGTCGGCGTCTCGCCGATGTGCGAGTATTCCGCTGAAGACGGAGTGCCGAACGATTGGCATCTCGTGCATCTCGGATCTCGCGCGATCGGCGGGGCGGGTCTCGTCATCGCGGAAGCGACCGGCGTTTCGCCGGAGGGCAGGATCAGTCCGGCTGACACCGGAATCTGGTCGGATGGGCACGTCGAACCGTTTGCGAGGATTACCCGATTCGTGAAAGAGCATGGCGCGGTGCCGGGGATTCAGATTGCGCACGCGGGGCGGAAGGCGAGCTCGGCGGTGCCGTGGGAAGGCGGGGATCATCTGGCGGACGATGCGGGTGGATGGACGCCGGTTGCGCCGAGTCCGATCGCATTCGGCGACGGGCTCGACAAGGTGCCGCATGCCTTGACGCTCGAGGAGATCAAGCGCGTGCAGGCCGATTTCGTGGCGGCGGCGAAGCGCTCGCTCGCGGCGGGATTCGAGTGGCTCGAACTGCATTCGGCGCATGGATACCTGAGCCACGAGTTTCTCTCGCCGCTCACGAATCAACGCACCGACAGTTATGGCGGCAGTTTCGAAAATCGGATTCGTTTCCTGATCGAGACGACGCGCGCGGTGCGGGCGGTTTGGCCGGATCAGCTTCCGCTGACGGTGCGTTTGTCGTGCACCGATTGGGTGGAAGGCGGCTGGGATATCGAGCAAACGGTCGAACTCGCGAAAAGGTTGAAAGCGGAAGGTGTGGATTTGATCGATTGCAGTTCGGGAGGTGCGGTGCCGGATGCGAAGATTGCGATCGGTCCGGGCTATCAGGTGCCGTTTGCGGAACGCGTGCGGCGTGAGGCCGGAATCGCGACCGCGGCGGTGGGGCTGATCACGCAACCGGAACAGGCGGACGAAATCGTGCGCAGCGGCAAGGCGGATGTGGTGTTGCTCGCGCGAGAATTTTTGCGCGATCCGTATTGGCCGGCCCATGCGGCGCGGAAGTTGGGGCGGGCGGACGCGGTGCCGCCGCCGAAGCAGTATGCGCGGGCGTGGTGAGAACACGCGTGCGGACCGAAGCGCCGCATTGCCGCATCACTTGAATACGGATGCGCGTTCCTGCGCGGTGAGCTCGCGCCATTTTCCGGGTGCGAGCTCGCCCAGCATGAAGTCGCCGATGCGCACGCGGACGAGCCGCAACGTCGGGTGACCGATCGCGGCCGACATGCGACGGACTTGGCGGTTTTTGCCTTCGGTGAGTTCGAGCGAGAGCCAGCAGTCGGAAACGTTCTTGCGGAACCGGATGGGAGGATCGCGCGGCGGAAGCGAGGGCGCGGAATCGAGGCGTCGAATGCGGCAGGGGCGCGTGGTGTAGTCGCCGATCCTGATGCCGCGCTCGAGCTTCGTTAGCGCAGCCTCGTCCGGAATGCGTTCGATCTGTGCCCAATACTCACGGCGATGTCCGCGTGCGGGATCGAGCAGATCGGAGTTCACACCCGGCTCGTCGCTGAAGAGCAGCAAACCTTCCGAATCGGCATCGAGGCGCCCGAGCGCGTAGACGTTTTTTGGCAGAGCGAATTCGGCGAGCGTGCGCCAGCGCGAACCGGGTTCGGGGGTGAATTGCGAGAGGACGCCGTAGGGTTTGTGAAAGGCGAGGAGCACGGATCGGAAGTAACAAGGATCAAGGGACAAGTAACAAGAAGGGAGGCGATCGCATCGCTTGATGCGCGCCTTGCCGCTTGCTCCTCTTGTTACTTGATACTTGTTACTTCATACTTCCTTCGATCATGCGCGCTGTTCGACTCAATGGAATCAACCAACTCGAAATCGCCGATGTGCCGGCGCCGGCGCCTGCGGCCGGTGAAGCGGTCGTCGAGATTCGCGCGGCCGCGCTGAACCATCGGGATGTTTGGATCAAGGCCGGCCAGTATGCCGGGCTGAAATGGCCGTGCATTCCGGGGTCGGATGGCGCGGGGGTGGTTACGGCCGTCGGGGAGGGCGGCGATCGGGCGTGGATTGGTCGCGAAGTGATCATCTATCCGGCGTTTGGATGGGGAGAGGATGATCGCGCGCAGTCGGCGTCGACGTTTTCGATTCTCGGGCTCCCGCGCGATGGCACACTAGCGGAGCAAATCGCGATCCCGGTGGGGCAACTCGCGGAGAAACCCGCGCACCTGTCGTGGGAAGAAGCGGCAGCGCTGCCGTTGGCGGGGCTGACTGCGTGGCGGGCGGTGTCGACGCGGGCGCAGTTGCATGCGCGAGAGAAGGTGTTGATTACCGGGATTGGCGGCGGGGTGGCGTTGTTTGCGTTGCAGTTCGCCGTCGCGCATGCGGCGGAGGTTTGGGTGACGTCGAGTTCGCCGGAAAAAATCGAGCGCGCGATCGCGCTGGGGGCGAAAGGCGGGGCGAATTACACGGAGGACGGATGGGCGGCGGATCTCGCGAAACGTGCCGGCGGTTTCGATGTGATTGTCGATAGTGCGGGCGGGCCCGGATTCGAATCGTTGATCGATCTCGCGGCGCCGGGCGGGCGGATTGTTTTTTTCGGCGCGACCCGCGGAAATCCGCCGCTGTTGCCGATGCGCAAAGTGTTCTGGCGGCAATTGTCACTGCTTGGCACGACGATGGGTTCGCCGGCGGACTGGTGGGCGCTGATAAATTACGTGGCGCAGCACGGGATCAAGCCGGTCGTCAGTGACGTGATTCCCATCGCGCGCGCGGCGGACGCGTTTGCCTTGATGGAGCGGGGCGGGCAGTTCGGGAAGATTGTGGTGCGGGTGACGTAAACCCCGATGCGGGGAACCGGGTGCTGGTTTTCGTGTTAAGGCTTGGCCTTTCCGGCTTCGCCGTGACATTCGGCGAGTTTCAATCACGCACATTCAAATGACCGAGAATCCGAACGCCTACGTTTGCATCATGGCCGGCGGCAGCGGCGAGCGCTTCTGGCCGATGAGTCGCCAGCGCACGCCGAAGCACCTGCTGAAGCTTTTTTCCGAGCGAACGATGCTCGAGGAAACCGTTCGCCGGCTCGAAGGCGTGGTGCCGCGAGCAAACATCTTCGTGCTCACGAACGAAGTGCAACTGGCTGCCGCGCGTGAAGCGCTGTCGTTTCTCGCGCCCGAGCAAATCGTCGCCGAACCCGCGAAGCGCGACACGGCGCCGGCCGCGGCGCTCGCGACCGGGCTGGTGCGGGCACGCAATGCGAATGCCGTCATGGCGCTGCTGCCGGCGGATCATCTGATTCGCAACGCGGGACGACTCGCGAACCAGCTCGCCGCCGCGCTAGCGCGCGCTTCGACGACGGACGCGCTGCTGACCTTTGCGATCAAGCCCTCGTATCCGTCGCCTGGATTCGGCTATCTCGAAATGGGCGAGGAGCTCGCGCGCACGGCGGAGCTTGGCACGGTGCGTCGCGTGCGGCGGTTTGTCGAAAAACCGGACATCGCCACCGCCGAGAAATACGTCGCGAGCGGTGATTATGCGTGGAATGCCGGCATGTTCATGTGGCGGGTAAATGCGTTTCTCGCGGAAGCGGAGAAGCATGCGCCCGAGCTGGCGAAATTCGTGCGGGAGTTTCCCGCGAGCGATTCGACGGCTTACCTGGCCGAACGCTTTCCCACGCTGCCGAAAATTTCCGTCGACTACGCGATCATGGAAAAAGCGGCCGTCGTGGAGACGATTTTGGCGGAATACGATTGGGACGATGTGGGCATGTGGACGTCGCTCCCGCCGCATCTGCCCGCCGATGAATCCGGCAATGCGGTGCGCGGTTTGGTCCTTGGCGTGAACGCCCAGAAAAACATCGCGATCAGCAATGGCCGGGTGGTTGCGCTGGTGGGTGTTCAGGATCTCGTCGTGGTGGAGACGCCGGATGCGGTGCTCGTTTGCCATCGGGATGCCGTGCAGGACATCAAGAAGCTCATGCCGATGTTGCCCAAGGAAATGGTGTGAGGTGATAGCCGTTCGTTGCCGAGGGGCTTCCGGTTGAATTGCGCGGTGAAGGCACCGCGCTTTCACAGGTTCGCGGGAGGCGTTCTATAGAATGACTGCGCGGGCGGTTTGCCCGGGCGGCAACGCTGTCACAACGTGGATTTTTGCCTTCCCGCATAACGGGCCGCGGCCTAGTCCTAACCCTTCTTATATCATGACGCTTCAAACTAACCTCCTCGCCAAAGCTGCGAACCAGGCCCGCGGGCTCGCCATCGACGCCGTGCACGCGTGTTCGTCCGGGCATCTTGGACTTCCGCTCGGCGCCGCGGAAATCGGCGCGGTGCTTTTCGGCCACGCGTTGCAGCACAACCCGGAGCGTCCGCGCTGGATCAATCGCGATCGTTTCATTCTCTCCGCCGGACACGGCAGCATGTTTCTTTACGGCTGGTTGCATCTCAGCGGCTACGACGTGCCGCTCGAGCAGGTGAAGAAATTCCGTTCGTTGCACAGCATCACGCCGGGACATCCGGAATTCCATGAGACGCCCGGCGTGGAGTGCACCACCGGTCCGCTCGGACAAGGCGTGGGCAACGCGGTCGGCATGGCGCTGGCCGGTCAAATGGCCGCGGCGCGCTTCAACACGGCGGAGCATCCGATTTTCGACTACCACGTCGTTTGCCTCGCGGGCGACGGTTGCATGCAGGAAGGCGTCGCGCTGGAGGCCATCTCCTTCGCCGGACATCAGAAGCTCGATAATCTGATTCTGATTTACGACGCGAACGACGTGACGCTCGACGCGATGGCGGACAAGACGCAGAGCGAGAACACGGCCGCGCGCTTCAAGGCGATCGGCTGGGACGTGCAGACGGTCGACGGCCACGACATGGTGGCGTTCCTGAAGGCGTTCAACAAAGCGAAGAAAACGAAGAGCGGAAAGCCGCAGCTGATCATTGCGAAGACGCAGATCGCGCGCGGCATTCCCGAAGTCGCCGGCACCGCGAAGGGCCACGGCGAGGGTGGGGCGAAGTTCGCCGAAGGCGCTCGCGCCGGCCTCGAGCTTCCGGCTGACCAACATTTCTTCGTCAGCGACGACGTGCGGGCGTATTTCGCGAACCACAAGGCGCGCCTCGTTCGCCAGTGCAACAAGTGGCACAAGGCCTACAAGGCCTGGCGCGAAGCGAATGCCGACAAGGCCGCGCTGCTCGATGCCGCGCAGAATGCGCCGAGCGCCGCCGCGCTGCTCGAAAAAATTCCGACGTTCCCGGCCGATGCCAAACTCGCGACGCGCGCCGCGGGCCGCGACGTGCTTCAGCCGATCGCGGCGGAAATGCCGCTGCTCATCGGCGGCAGCGCCGATCTTTACGGTTCGACGCTGAACTACATCGCCGCCGACAAGGACTTCGACGCGAGCAATCGCGCGGGCCGCAACATCCGCTTCGGCATTCGCGAGCACGGCATGGCCGCGATCGCGAACGGTGTCGCTTATGACGGACTCTTCCGCCCGAGCGTCGCGACGTTCCTCGTGTTTGCCGACTACTCGCGTCCCTCGATGCGCCTCGCCGCCCTGGCGAAGCTGCCGGTGGTTTATGTCTACACGCACGATTCGATCGGCGTGGGCGAAGATGGTCCGACGCACCAGCCGGTGGAAACCGTCACGGGTCTTCGCATCATTCCGAATCTCGATGTGATCCGTCCGGCGGACCCGGAAGAGACCGCGGGTGCTTTTGCGGCGGCGATGGAGCGGACGGATGGCCCGACCTTGCTCGCGCTCACGCGGCAGGCGCTGCCGCAGTTGAACGATATCGATGTGCAGCTCCGCCGCACGGGCGTGTTGAAGGGCGGCTACATCGCGTTGCGCGAGACGGCTGAGCTCACGCACATCATCTTGTCGAGCGGCAGCGAACTGCAGCTCGCGATGGCTGCGGCCAAGCAGCTCGGTGCGGGCGTGCGGGTGGTTTCGATGCCGTCGTTCTTCCGCTTCGACCGCCAGCCGGCGGATTATCGCGAAAGCGTGTTGCCGACCTCGTGCCGCAAGCGCGTCGCGGTCGAAGCAGGCGTGACGGGACTCTGGTCGAAATACGTCGGACTCGATGGCAAGGTGATCGGCATCGATCGGTTTGGCCTCAGCGCGCCGGCGCCGGTGATCTTCAAGGAACTCGGCGTGACGGTCGAAGCGGTGGTCGCGGCGGCGCAATCGCTCTAACGTTTCTGCGATTCGAAAGAGGCCCGACATCATGTCGGGCCTTTTTTGTCGGCGCATACGTCGCTGAGCCGCACTTGGAGTCAGCACAGCAGGGTGCATGAACGTGAAAATTGTGCCGGGAAGTGTTTACAATGTTCTCACAAACGCGACTTGCCTTCGTGATTAGGCCCCTAATTATCTGGCCCCTTATCTCATGTCGCTGCTGCTGCCCAAGGATCTGCCGCGCTACGAATGCCTCCGAGAGGCAGCGCGGGAATTTCCTGAGCTCGATCCGTCGGCGACCGAGGCCTTCGTCCATTTGCTGCGAACCGGAGATGAAGCGTTCCGCTTGGTCGAAGAGCATCTGGCGCAGCATGAGATCACTCAGGGGCGGTTCAGCGTGCTGATGTCGCTGTGGCGAAAATGCCGGGCGGAAGGGCGGGCGGGGCCGTTGAGTCCGGCGGAGCTGGCGGACCAGCTCGGGGTGACGCGAGCGACGGTGACCGGTTTGGTGGACACTTTGGAGCGATCGGGTTTGGTGACTCGCACTCCGAGTGCGGACGACCGTCGCATGATGCTGGTGGAGCTCACGACGCGCGGGGAAAAGCTGCTGCAGCGGGTGCTCCCCGCGCATTTTCGCCAGATGGCATGGCTGATGCAGCCGCTCGATGAAACGGAGCGCAAAATGTTCGTTCGCCTGCTGACCAAGGTGCTTGCGCGTGCCGCCGAGCGTCCGGCGTCGGCGCCGCGGGAGTTTGCTCCGGCCGCTCGGACCAGCTGAACCGTAGATCGATGTCCGTCCTCCTTCCGTTGATTCGTCGTCGTTACATAACTCTCCCGCACACACCATGAACCTGTTCGTGAAATCCATCCGCTTCATCGGATTCCTGCTCCTCGCGATCGTGTTGATCGCCGGCCCGCTCGCGTTGGTGAAGACGGCCCAAATCAAAAAGATGATCGCTGCCGGTGAAGCCGCCGCCGCCGCGATGCCACCGACGACGGTGACCGCTGCCGGGGCGCAGTCGCAAAGTTGGGAAAACAGCCTGCCCGCGACCGGCTCGTTGCTCGCCGTGCAAGGCGTGACGGTCGGCGCCGAAGTGCCGGGCAAGGTCGTGAAGATCGCTTTCGAAGCCGGTGCCGCGGTGAAGGCCGGAGACCTGCTGGTGCAGCTCGACACCACGACGGAGGATGCGCAGCTCCGCGCGGCGGAAGCCACCGCCGCGCTGGCGAAGGCGAACCTCGAACGCGCCCGCGATCTGCGTGAAAACAACACGAACTCCGTCGCCGAGCTCGACGCCGCCGATGCGCAAGCCAAGCAGGCCGATGCGCAGGTCCAAGCGATCCGCGCGGTCATTGCGAAGAAGACCATTCGTGCGCCGTTCGACGGCCGCCTCGGTCTTCGCCTGGTCAATCTCGGACAAATCCTGCGTGAAGGCGACCCGATCAGCACGCTGCAGACGCTCGATCCAATCTACGTGAACTTTTCGCTGCCGCAGCAGCGCATCTCGCAGATCGCTCCGGGCTCGGTGGTCCACGTGACCAGCGATGCGGCGCCGGGTGAGAGCTTCGAGGGCAAGATCACCGCGATCAGCCCCGAGGTCGACACCGCCACGCGCAACATCCGCGTGCAGGCCACGATTTCGAACCGCGGCGAGAAATTGCGGCCCGGCATGTTTGCGAATGTCGACGTCGTGCTCCCGTCGCGCACGGAGGCGCTCGCGATCCCCGCGACGGCGGTGCTTTACGCTCCCTATGGCGACTCGGTTTTTGTGATCGACGAAAAGAAAGACGAGCAATCGGGCAAAGTTCAGCAGGTGCTCCGCCAGCAGTTCATCCGTCTGGGCGCCGCGCGAGGCGACTTCGTCAACGTCATCGACGGTCTGAAGCCGGGCGAGCAGGTGGTCACCGCCGGAGTGTTCAAGCTTCGCGGCGGCATGCCGGTGGTCATCGACAATACCCTTGCGCCCAACGCTCAACTTGCTCCCAACCCGAAGGACGCCTGACGCCCGTCCGCGAACGTGAATACGGGTCGCCCCGTGTTCGTCGTTCGCGGCACCGCCCCCGTCGCACCTTCCCACGCACATGAAAAATTCTGCTTTCACCGATCTCTTCATTCGCCGACCCGTGGTCGCGCTGGTGGTGAATTTTCTCATCATCATCGCGGGCGTTCAGGCCTGGCGCACGCTTTCGGTCCGCCAGTATCCGCGCAGTGAAAACGCGACCGTTTCGATCAACACCGTTTACATCGGGGCGAACGCCGAACTCGTCCGCGGATTCATCACGACTCCGCTCGAGCGTGCGATCGCCTCGGCCGACGGCATCGAGTATATCGAATCGAAGAGCCTGCAGAGCTTTTCGAGCATCTCGGCTCGCCTGAAGCTCAACTACGACACCACCAAGGCGCTCGCGGACATCACCTCGAAGGTGAATCAGATCCGCAACGAGCTCCCGCCGGAAGCGGAAATCCCTTCGATCAGCCTCGAATCGGCCGATTCCCAAGTGGCGGCGGCGTATCTGAGTTTCACCTCGAGCATTCTGTCGCAGAGCGAGATCACGGACTATCTGGTGCGTGTCGTGCAGCCGCGACTGGCCGCGGTGCAAGGGGTGCAACGAGCCGAGATCTTCGGCGCGCGCACCTTCGCGATGCGCATCTGGCTCAAGCCCGACAAGATGGCCGCGCTGCACGTCAGTCCGGCGCAGGTGCGGCAGGCGCTGCAGGCGAACAACTATCTCGCCGCCGTTGGCGCAACCAAGGGCGCGCTGGTGCAAGTCAACCTGACCGCGAACACCGATCTTCACACCGTCGACGAATTCAGGCGGCTCGTGATCTTCCAGAACAACGGCACGGTCGTGCGACTGGAAGACATCGCCGAGGTCGAACTCGGCGCGGAGGATTACGACACGGAAGTCCGGCAGAGCGGCCAAACGGCGGTGTTCATGGCCATGTTCCCGCTGCCGAACGCGAACACGATCGACGTGATCAAGCGCGTGCGGACGGAGCTCGACAGCATCAACGCCGACCTGCCGGGCGGATTGGTGGCCACGATCGGGTATGACGCTTCCGAATACATCAGCAACGCCATCAGCGAAGTCGTCCATACGCTGATCGACACGCTGTTGATCGTGATGGTGGTGATCTTCCTCTTCCTGGGATCGTGGCGTTCGGTGTTGGTGCCGATCATGGCGATCCCCGTTTCGCTGATCGGCGGCGTGTTCCTGATGCAGGTCTTCGGGTTCACGCTCAACCTGCTCACGCTCCTCGCGATCGTGCTCTCGGTCGGTCTCGTGGTCGACGATGCGATCGTGATGGTGGAAAACGTCGAACGTCATCTGCGCGAAGGTCGCACGCCGACCGACGCCGCACTGCTCGGTGCACGCGAACTGGCCGGGCCGGTGGTGGCGATGACCGTGACGCTGGCGGCGGTGTATACGCCGATCGCTCTGCAAGGCGGTTTGACCGGTGCGCTCTTCCGCGAGTTTGCGCTGACGTTGGCCGGGGCGGTGACGATTTCGGGCATCGTGGCGTTGACGCTTTCGCCGATGATGTCGGCGCGCTTGCTCCGCAGCGCCGAAGACGAAGAGCGGGGGTTCGCCGGCTGGGTGAACCATCGCTTCGACAAGCTTCGGAACGCTTACGGGCGGATGTTGGAGCGCACGCTGAACCTCCGTCCGTTGGTCTATGCGACCTGGATCATCGTGGCCATTTGTGCGGTGCCGATGTATATCATGTCGCCCAAGGAACTCGCTCCGCCCGAGGACCAGAGCGTGATCTTTTCGGCGATTACCGCTCCGTCCAACGCGACGACGGACCAAAAGAGCTTCTATGCGAAAGCGGTGGAGAAGGCGTTCCTCGACACGCCTGAGCGCGATCTGACATTCCAGATCCTCTTCCCGCCGTCGGTTGGCGCCGCGTTCGGTGCCGACGGCTTCGGCGGCATGGTGGTGAAGCCGTGGGAGCAGCGAGATCGGTCCGTGTTCGAAATCTTGCCGGAGGTGCAGGGGAGATTGTCGGCAGTTCCCGGTCTCGAAGTGTTCGCGCTCACGCCGGCGGCTTTGCCGGGCGGCAGCAACTTCCCGATCGAGTTCATCATCGCGGGCTCGGCCGAGGCTCCGCAGATGCTCGAGTTCGCGCAGCAGATCGTCACGAGAACGATGACCGATCCGGAGGCGCAGGGCTTGTTCTACTTCCCGCCGATGCTGGATCTGAAGATCGATCAACCGCAGTCGGAAGTCATCATCGATCGCGAGAAAGTGGCCATGCTCGGCCTGAATCTGGCGCAAGTCGGAGCCGATCTCGCGTCGGCGCTGGGCGGCAACTACGTCAACCGTTTCAACATCGCGGGTCGCAGCTATAAGGTGATCCCGCAGATCGAGCGCAGCGAGCGGCTCAACCCCGAGCAGCTGACCGATATCTACATTACCGGTCCGCAAGGACAGTTGATTCCGGTGAGCTCGATCGCGCATATCGAGAACAAGACCGTGCCGCGCTCGCTCAACCGTTTCCAGCAGCTCAACGCCGTGAAGATTTCGGGCGCCACGGGGCAGCTCGACAAGGCGCTCGCGTATCTCGAGAAAACGGCAAAGGAGATTCTGCCGGCCGGCTATTCGCTCGATTACACGGGTGAGTCGCGGCAGTTCAAACACGAAGGCGGCAAGTTCCTGCCCGCGCTCATGCTGGCGATTGTGATGATCTTCCTCGCCCTGGCGGTGCAGTTCAACTCCTTCCGCGATCCCATCGTGATCCTGCTTGGCTCCGTGCCGCTCGCGATGTTCGGCGCGCTGGTGTTCACCTTTCTCCGCATCCCGGATCCGAATACGCCGTTCTTCACGACAGCTTGGACCACGACGCTCAACATCTATGCCCAAGTGGGCTTGGTGACACTGGTGGGGCTGATTGCGAAAAACGGCATCCTGGTTGTCGAGTTCGCCAACAAGCTTCAGGAGGAGGGGCGATCGAAGATCGAAGCGGTCAAAGAAGCTTCGCTGACGCGTCTGCGTCCGGTGCTGATGACCAGCGTGGCCACGATCGCGGGGCACTTCCCGCTGACGTTGGTTGACGGTCCTGGTGCGGCCGCGCGCAACTCCATCGGCCTCGTGCTCGTCGGAGGCATGGCAATTGGCACCATCTTCACGCTGTTTGTGCTTCCCGCCATCTACATCCTCATCGCCAAAGACCATCGCTTGCATGCAAACCGGACGGACTCCGCTCCGGACCTTGCAGCGGTGCCCACGTATGCCAAATAAGTCGAACCTTATGAAGTTTGCGCAATTTCCACTCCGGTCGGCGTCCCTGCTGGCCGCAGTCTCACTGGCAGCGGCGTCGTTCGCGGCGACGTCCGCCTCGCAACCGCCGCCTCCCGAGCCGGAGGTCATCGATCTCAGCACGGCGATCGGCTATGCGATCGAGAACAACTTTGCGATTCGCCAGGCGCGGGAACGCATTCGCGAGCAGGAGGGCGTTCTTCTCGAGGTGAGGGCGCAGGCGATTCCCAACGTGAACGCCGGCGGGTCGTTTCAATTGAACGAGCGCGAGATTTCGCAGTTCTCGCCCCCGAGCGATCGGGCCTGGTCGATGCGGATCAATGCGAGCCAGGCGTTGTTCGCGGGGGGAGGCATTCGCTCGGCCATCAAGAGCGCCGATCTCGCGCGTGAAGCGGCGATCCTGGATTTGCAGGCCGTGATCAACGATGCGCTGCTCGATGTTCGCACCAACTACTATCAGGTGCTGCTCGCCCGTGACCGCATCACCGTGCAGGAGGAAAACCTGCGATTGCTCGAGCAACAGTTGAAGACGGCGACCGACCGGTTCGAAGCCGGCACGGTATCGGGCTTCGAGCGGTTGCGCGCGGAGGTTGCGGTGGCGAACGCTCGCACGCCGCTCATCACGGCGCGCAACGATTATCGCCTAGCGATCGAAGCGCTGCGGCAGTCGCTCGGCTTGTCGCCGCGTCGCCCGGATGCACTCGATCAAGCGCCGGAAGTCGTGGGCGCGCTGACCTACGAGCAGACGGAGTTCGATTTGCAGAGCGCGACGGAATCGGCGCGCGCGAACCGGCCTGACCTCCAACGCATCGCGAAGCTCACCGAAGCGAGCGAGCAGGGGATTATCACGGCGCGTTCGGGATATTTCCCGACGCTCGCGGTGGTGGCCGGCTGGCAGTTGAGCAACCGACGCACGAATCCCTTCGATGGCGCGCGTGATGGCGCGTTCGTCGGGTTGCAATCCAACTGGGATATCTTCGACGGCCGCGCGACGGCCGGTCGCGTTGCCCGCGCTCGTTCGATCGTGGAGCAGGCGCGATTGAGCCTGACCGAGTTCCAGCTGGCGGCGGACATCCAGGTTCGCCAGGCGTATTCGTCCTGGCAGGAAGCCGTGGAGCTCGTCCAAGCGTCCAGTCGCGTGGTTGAGCAGGCGGAGGAGGCGGTTCGTCTGGCGAATGCGCGTTACAGCGCGGGCACGGGCACGCAGCTCGACGTTTTACAGGCGCAGGTCGAACTCACGACGGCGCGCAGCAACCAGGTTCAAGCCTATTACAATTACAACGTCGCGGTTGCCGCTCTGCGGCGCGCGATGGGTTTGACGGACGCGCTCGTAGCGCAGTGAGTTGAGCGTCGAACGTCGACGATTCGCCCCAACGCGGTCGTCGGTGAACGATGCGTTCGTTGCAGAACGCGCAGTAACGGACTGCGCGTTTTTGCGTCAACAGGCGCAACTTGCGTGATTCCAAAGTGTCTCTCTCCCCAATGAAGGCCGGTCGCGTGATTTTGATCTGCGCGGGCGTTTTCGTGGTCCTGCTGTTGGTGGCCGTGGCTGTTGTGTTCAACAGCTCGGTCCAGACCTGGGCCGCGCGCAAGGCGCTTGCGAGCCGCTCTGACGTTGCTGGAACGATCGGCTCGGTTTCCGCGGGCTGGAAGGAGATTCAAGTGCGCGACGTGAACCTGGAATCTCAGGGGGCGCGGCTGACGTTGCCTGCAATGGATGCGGTCGTGCCGGTGTTGCCGGCCGGACTGTCGGAGCGGGTCGAGGTGCGCAGCCTCGTGGCGAAAGGATGGACGCTCGATCTGAGGGACGCGGCGGGTGTGCCAGCGGTGGCAGCGCAGCTGCTCCAAAACGCTTCGAAGAGGCACCATCAACTGGCACAGCCCTTCTCGCTGCTTCCGTCTGCGTATGCGGCGCACGCGGTCACGGAGGATGTGTTTCGCGGTGTTTTTGCGGCGTTGCGGTTGCCGGTGGATTTGTCGTTGGACGGACTGGAGTTGGATGGAGAAGTGATCCTGCCGGCTGTGGGAGAGGCGGGACCGGTGCGCGTGCGGGTTGGATTGAGCGGGGGAGGATTGGCGGCGGGTCGGGAAGGGAAATTCGCGCTGGAGCTTTCTTCGCCGGGCATCGACGGCGGGGCGTTGGGGTTGCGAAGCGCGATCGCGGTGGCGATGGATACGCCGCGGACCTTTTCCCGGGTGGCAGCGGATTCGACGGCATCGGCGAGCGGAACGCAGGTTCCGGGGGGAGTTGAACTCGACGTGGATGTGTCGGCGACGCGCACGGCGGACGGCGAAGATTACGTTTTATTGCTCGCGAGCGGCGGAAAGTCCTTGGCGGATGTTCGCGCGGGCTTTGCCGCGGCGGCGTCACGGATTGCGGGCACCTGGCAGCTCGACGTGCGGCACACGGATTTGACGCCGTTTGCGCTCGGGCGGCCGCTGCCGGAATTCACGCTCGTCGGCCGCGGCGGCCTCGAGACGGAACTGGCCGAAAAGGAAATGCGAGGAAACGGAACGCTGAACGCGGCGGTGAATCGCTTGGAGCTGCTGTTGCCGGAGCTGTCGGCGGTGGGAGCGACCAAGCTGCAGGCGGACTTCGATGTGTTGCAGCATGGCGATTCGCTGCGGGTCGAGCGTTTGGATGCGATTTTGGAAGGAAATGCGCCGGTGGCGGCGGTGAAGGCGCTGCAGGCGTTCGAGTTTAATCTATCGACGGCGGAATTGCGGATTGCGGATCCCGAAAAGGATTTGGTGCGCGTTTCGCTGACAGGGCTGCCGGTCGCGTGGGCGGCGGCGTTTCTGGGGGAACTGAAACTCAGTGGTGGCGACGTGCGGGGCGAACTCGTGGCCAGCGCGCGCGAGGGGGGGCTTTCGGTGCGCGTGACGGATGCGCTCGAGCTTTCGGGCGTATCGGTGGCTGCGGGTGAAGAGCTGTTGTTGCGTGAAGTGGATGTGGCCGTATCGGCGGCGGCGGATTACAGCCCGCAAGGCTGGCAGACGCAGATCGGCAAAATCGAGATGAGCCGCGCCGGCGTGACGCTGCTTTCCTTTTCCGGCAAAGCCGGTCAGCTCGCCGGCGACAATCAACCGATCAAGACGACCGGACGGTGGACGGCGGATTTGGCGGGCTGGCAAACTCAGCCGATCGCGGAGGGACAGATCGCGCTGGCGTCGGGACTCGCCCAAGGGGAATTTTCCGCGAGCCTGGACGGTATCCGTGCTTTGGAGACGAAGGTCGCGCTGACCAAGCTGGCGTCACCCGACAATCAGAGTTTGCCGGCCGTATCGATGGAACTGCGCGCAGACGTCGACGAAGCGGGGAAAGTGACTTTCAACCTGCCGCTGCTGTTCGAGCATGAAGGCCGAAAATCGGATCTTCAGCTGTCGGGCACGATGGTGCCTGAAGGGGAGCGCTGGAACGTCGACGGGCGCGCGACTGGAGCGCACGTCGCGGTGGAGGACGTGCAATTATTGGCTTTGCTCGTTCCGGCGGGCGAGTCGGCGGAAGACGAGGCGGATGAGGACGCGGAGCCGGTTTGGAGTGCGGTGACGGGCCAGCTGACGATCGCGGTCGACAAGTTGGTGTATGGCGGGGCGTATGAAGTGACCGGCGTCGGCGGGGTGATCAAAATCGATCCGGGCGAGCTGCGTTTCGAAGGGGTGAAGGCGGGCTTCGGTCCGGAAAGTGATCTCAAGGCGTCTGGAGGCGTGACGTTCGATCCCGCGGGCGAGCCGGCCTATCGGCTGCAGGCGAAAATGGCGGTGAATAATTTCGATACGGGACCTGCGTTTCGCGCGATCGATCCGGCTAAATTGCCGACGGTGGAGACTCGGGTGAGTGTCACGGGAAGCGTTGCTGGCCAAGGTGCGGATTTGGGGGAAGTGATTGAAACGGCGCAGGCGAATTTCGACGTGGCGAGCACGGGCGGGGTGTTTCGCGCGCTGGCGACGGTGCTTCCGGCGGATCGGCTGCAGGCGGCGCCGTCGGCGCTGTCGATTGTGGGCGGGCTGCTGGGAGGTTCGGCGGGGGAAACGATTTCCGCGGCGCAGGAGATCGTGAAAATCCTGTCGGAGATTCGTTTCGACCAGCTCAGCTTTCAGACCGGGCGAGACGGAAACATGAATTTGGTCCTGCGGGATTTTTCCCTGATTTCTCCGGCTGTGCGAATTCGTGGCGCGGGGCAGGTGACCTACGATCCGGAGAAGCCGCTGTTGCAGCAGGCGCTGGATCTGGAGCTCACGCTCGCGGCGCGGGGCCGGTTGGGAGAGTTGCTCGGGCAGGTGAAGCTGTTGAAGGCGGAGCAGGATGCGCTGGGTTATACCAGTTTCACGACGCCAATTCGGATCGGCGGAACGATGGCGAAAACGGATACGAGCGACCTGCAACGGAAGTTGCTCAATCTGGCGCTCGAGCGTTCGGGCGTGGGTGATGCGTTGAACAAGATTTTGGGCGGCGGAAAAGAGTAGGGGAGCGGCGCGTTGGGGACAACGCGCCCTACCTCGGGCGACGACGTGGGCGGCGTGGGAGAAAGATGACGGGCGAGTGCGCGGTGGCTTGCGCAGCGTCGGCGGAGCGTCGCATGCTGCGAGGCGTTGCCATGAAGCATTCGCATGCGTCGCGCCGGAGACCGTTCGATGGAATGCGCGCGCTCGATCTCTCGCTGCGAACGTGGACGGCGGGCGTGTTCGTGTTTCTCTACCTGCCGATCCTGGTGCTGGTGGTGTATTCGTTCAACGCGTCGCGGTTGAATGTGGTGTGGCAGGGATTCACGACGAAGTGGTATGCGCAGCTCTGGTCGAACGCGCCCTTGATGAAGGCGCTGAAGAACAGCCTGGTGATTGCGGGCGTGACGACGGTGGCGTCGGTGGTGGTGGGCACGGCGGGCGCGTGGTTGTTGCACCGCTACCGGTTTCGTGGATCGCGGGCGATTCAGACGCTGGTGGGGATTCCAATGATGATGCCGGAAATCATCATGGGCATCAGCCTGCTGGTCTTGTTTTCGACGATTGGCATGCGATTGGGGTTCACGACGGTGATCATCGCGCACGTGACGTTCTGTTTTCCCTTTGTGCTCGTAGCGGTGCAGGCGCGGCTCGCGGGGCTGGATCCGGCGTTGGAGGAGGCGGCGCTGGATTTGGGAGCGACGCCGCTGAAAGCGTTCTGGTTGGTGGTCGTGCCGTATCTGCGGCCGGCGATCGTTTCGGGCGCGTTGATGGCTTTTACGCTGTCGATGGACGAAGTGATCGTGACCTATTTCACGGCGAGCCCGGGATCGGCGACGCTGCCGCTGCGGATCTTCGGCATGGCGAAAGTGGGGCTGAATCCGATGCTGAATGCGTTGTCGGCCGTGTTCGTGCTGTTCACCGTCGCCTTCGTTTTGTTTTCCGCTCACCTGAAACGCCTCAATCGCTAATCACATGAAAATGATCCGTTCCGTCGTCGCGGTGTTGTTGCTCGGAGTCGTCTCCGGAGCACGTGCTGCCGAACTGAATCTGTTCGCCTGGTCCGAATACGTGCCGGAGGCCGTGATCGAAGGGTTTACGAAGGAGACCGGAATTCGGGTGAATTATGAGACGTTTGCGTCCGGCGAGGAGATGCTCGCCAAGATGCTGGCGGGCGGCGCGAGCTACGACCTGATTCAGCCGCCCGACTACATCGCCGAGGTGTTGATCCGGAACAAGCTGCTCACCCCGATCGACGCGAAGAAAGTGCCGAATCTGAAGAACGTGGCGCGCGAATTTCTCGGCATGCCGCACGATCCGGAGCAGAAGTTCACGGTGCCCTTCATGATCGGGACGGTGGGCATCGTGGTGAACACGGATGTCGTGAAAGAACCGATACGCGGCTACAAGGATGTGTTTCAGCCGAAGTTCAAAAACCGCATCGTCGTGGTGAATGACAACCGCGAGCTGGTAAGTTGGGTGCTGGTGACGCTCGGGCTCGATCAGAACGACATCACGCCGGCCAATCTGAAGAAGGTGAAGCCGGTGCTGGCGGAGTGGATCAAGCTCGTGAAGGTGTTCGATTCGGAAAGCCCCAAGACGGCGTTGCTGAGCGGCGAAGTGGATCTGGGCGTCGTCTGGAGCGGCGAGGCGGCGCGGCTTTATGAGGAGGACAAGAAGTTTGCCTACATCCTGCCGGAAGAAGGCGCGCATCCGTTTGTCGATGTGATGGCGATTCCGGCGAGCGCGGAGAACGTGGCGGAAGCGCATAGATTTTTGGACTACATCCTGCGTCCGGATGTGAGCAAATTGATCTCGGACGAGTTTCCTTACACGAATCCTAATCTGGAAGCGCGGAAGCTGCTGACGCCGGAGCAGCTAGCGAATCCGGCGAGTTATCCGAAGATCGAGAAATACAATACGTTTCGCGACATCGGCAAAGGCGCGGCGGCGATCGATCAGCTCGTGACGGATTTGAAGAGCGCGCAGTGAGCGCAGCGGACGGGATGAGCCACTTTGGTGTCAGCTCTATCGGCCGCCGTCCGGGCGTGGTCGGGTGGTTGATGCTGGCGCCGATGCTGGTGTGGCTGGCGGCGTTCGTGGTGGTGCCGATGGCGATCCTGGCGGTTTATAGTTTTTGCGAGCGGGATGAGCTGGGTCGGGTGGTGTTTTCGTTTTCGACGGAGAGCTATGTGCGCGTGTTCAGCCCGGTGTATCTCGGGATCTTCGCGCGTTCGATCGGTTACGCGGGCCTGACGACGGTGATCTGCATCGTGTTGGGATTTCCGGTGGCGTGGGTGATTGCGCGGGCGTCGGAGACCTGGCGCGCGCGCTTGCTGCTTCTGGTGATGATCCCGTTTTGGACGAGTTTCCTGATTCGCACGTATGCGTGGCTCACGATTTTGAAGAGCGACGGTTTGCTGAGCGCGTTGCTGCAGCACCTCCGGATTGTCGGAACACCGCTGGAGTTGTTATATACGCCGACGGCGGTGGTGATCGGTTTGGTGTATGCGTATTTGCCCTTCATGATCCTGCCCATCTATGCGAGCGCGGAGAAGCTAGACGGAGCTTTGATCGAGGCGGCGCACGATCTTGGCTGCGGGCCGCTGCGGACGTTTCGGGAAGTGATCGTGCCGCTGACGAAGCCCGGGATTTATGCGGGCGTGCTGCTGGTGTTCGTGCCGGCGATCGGGATGTTCGCGATCACGGATTTGATGGGTGGCGCGCGGGTGCCGATGATCGGCAACGTGATTCAGAACCAGTTCTTCCAAGCGAGAGACTGGCCGTTCGGCGCGGCGTTGGGCGTAGTGTTCACGCTGATGTTCGTCGTGAGTTACTGGATACTACAGCGGAGGAGCGCGACGGCTTGAGGCGGAAATAAGAAGAAATGGAACCACGGATGGACACGGATGAACACGGATTCAGAGCGGATTTCGTAAACCAGTTTTTAGTCGTGTTCATTGCTGTCCATTTCTGGTTGTGCTGAGGCTTTCCGGCTAAGATGGAGAATCACGTCGAGCTTCGAGCGGTTACGAAACGGTTTGGGGAGTTTGCGGCGGTGGACGGCGTGGATTTGACGGTGCGGCGCGGGGAGTTTCTCACGCTGTTGGGGCCGTCGGGTTGCGGGAAGACGACGATGCTGCGAATGATTGCGGGATTCGAGACGCCCGACGAAGGCGTCGTGCTGCTGGAGGGTCGCGATGTGACGCAGGTGCCGCCTTATCGGCGGAACGTGAATCAGGTGTTTCAAAGCTATGCGCTGTTTCCGCATCTCACGGTGCGCGAGAACGTGGCGTTTGGGTTGAGGATGCAGAAGATGGCGGGAGTGGAGCGAACTGCGCGGATCGCGGAAACGATCAGGTTGGTATCGCTCGAAGGGTTCGAGGATCGGAAACCGCATCAGCTTTCGGGCGGGCAGCGGCAGCGGGTGGCGTTGGCGCGAGCCTTGGCGCCGCGACCGGCGGTGTTGCTGTTGGACGAGCCGCTGTCGGCGCTCGATGCGAAGCTGCGGCAGACGATGCAGCTTGAGTTGAAGCGGCTGCAACGGCAGCTCGGGATGACGTTTGTCTTTGTGACGCACGATCAGGAAGAGGCGCTGACGATGAGCGATCGAATTGCGATCGTGCATCGCGGGCGAATCGAGCAGATCGGGGATGCGCACGAGATCTATCATCGGCCGGCGACGGCGTTTGCCGCGGATTTCGTGGGGCAGGCGAATTTGGTCGAGGCGGAACGGATGGCGATCGACGGCGCGAGTGTGATCGTGCGGCTCGCAGGCGGACTGGAGCTTCGGCTGCCGGTGGAGTGTTGGCCGAAAGACGTTCGGAAGGCGAAGATCTCGATTCGTCCGGAAAAGGTTCACGTGTCGAAGTCGGCCGTGCCGGCGGAGATCGCGTTCGAGGCGGTGGTGGAAGAGGAAGTGTTCAAAGGCGCGACGGATCACCTCGAGTTGAGGACGGCGAACGGCACGCGGCTGAAGGCGGTGGTGGCGAATGAAAGCGCGCTGCTGGAGGCGATCCACCGCGGAGATCGCGTGTGGTGCGGGTTGCACGTCGACGATCTGGTGGTCGTGCCGGCGGAGTGAGCGGCCCGACGAGGACGTCGGGGCAATGGCGGCTCACTGGGGACAGTTCGCCCTACCTAATCCTGCGAAAGCTCGGCGGCACGGTTGCGGGCGGCGAGAAGCGTGTCGCGGATGATCGGGCGAAAATGGGCGGACTCGAGGTGCTTGAGGCCGGCGAACGTGGTGCCGTTAGGCGAGGTGACCTGATTGCGAAGCGTTTCGGGATCGACCTGGCGGCGGGCGAGCAGGCGCGCGGCGCCGAGGACGGTTTCGGTCGCGAGACGCGCGGCGATCTCGGGCGGGAGATTGGCGGCGATGCCGCCGTCGCGCATCGCGGCGACGAATTCGAAGAGGAAAGCCGGGCCGCTGCCGCTGAGGGCGGTGACGGCGTTCATGTGATCTTCGGCGAGTTCGAGGTGGGAACCGCAGGCGGAGAGGAGCGTTTCGACGGCGGTGCGGTCCGCCGCTGAGAGCGGTTGAAGCGTGCAGTAAGGCGTGATGCCGGCGCCGATGGCGGCGGGGGTGTTGGGCATCGTGCGCACGACGTTGCGGGCGCGCGGGAAGGTTTTGGCGAGAGTGGCGAGTTTTTTGCCGGCGAGGACGGAGACGACGAGTTTGCCGGCGGTGAGATCGGCGAGGCGCGGATCGGCGGAGGCGAGGTGTTGCGGCTTGAAGGCGATCACCACGACGTCGGCGGACGCGAGGAGCTCGTCGAGCGTGTTGGCAAGTTGGATACCGGTGCGAGCGGCGAGAGCGGAAGACGTGCGTCCGCTGGCGCTGAAGCAGGCGAGGTCGGAAACGGCGGCGGGATTTTGGGCGAGCAGGCCATCGACGATGGCGGCGGCCATGTTACCGGAGCCAAGGAAAGCGATCTTGGGAGCGGGCATGTGGAAGCGGGAAGCGCGCGAGGAGTTTGGCCGATCAGAGATCGGCGCTACTCGTTGGAGGGGCGGCGGGGTTTGCGGGGTTCGAGCGGGTGCGTAAGGATGGCGCTCGCGCCGCCTTCGGGACGATCGACCACGCTGGCTTCGCCGCCGAGATTGCGGAGCGCGTGACGCGCGATGGTGAGACCCATGCCGACGCCGACAGTGTGTTTCGAGCTGATGAACGGTTCGAAGATGTGGTCGCGGATTTCGTCTTCGAGGCCGTGGCCGGAATCGTCGACGCGGATTTCGACGAGCTTGCCGTCGTCGCCCTTGTCGATGAGCCGCGTATGAATGGAGATCGGCCGCGGGTCGGTGGGGCGGTTGTCGTAGGCTTCCCAGGCGTTGATCAGAACTTTGGATACAACCTCCTCGAAGACTTCGTAGTTGGTGTCGAAAACCAGTTCGCCGAGCGGGTTGTCGATGGTGACGGCGGCGTCGAGGCGGTTTTCGGCGCGGAAGCGGGCGATGCTGTTTTCGAGCAGACGCTGGAGATTTCCCTTGGATAACGGTGGGCGGGAGCGGACGACGAGGGAGCTGAGCTGCTTGATGATGGAGACGATGCGGTGAACGGCTTCCTCGACGTGATGGGCGTTCTTTTTAACCTGCTCGGGTTTGTCGTAGTAGGCTTTGATGAGGTCGAGATAGCCGATGACGACGCCCAGGAGATTGTTGAGATTGTGTGCGATGCCCTGGGTGACAGCGCCGATGGTGGCGGCGCGGCGCGCTTCGACGAGGCGGCGTTGGAGGTCGACCATCTCACGGTTGATGGCGACGAACCGAAGCTGTGTTTGGACGCGCGCGAGGGTTTCGTCGAGATCGATGGGTTTGGTGATGTAGTCGACGGCGCCGACGTTGAGCCCTTCGATTTTGCCCTCCTTCGAGGTGCGCGCGGTGATGAAGATGATCGGGATCGAACGCGTTTGCTCGTCGGCTTGCAGACGCTGGCAGACCTCGATGCCGTCCATGTCGGGCATCATCACATCGAGCAGGATGAGATCGGGCTTGGATTTTTTGACGAGATCGAGCGCCTCGAGGCCGTTGTAGGCGGCGGAAACCTGCAGACCCTCGCGCTCCAATTTACGTTTGAGGAGCTGGACGTTGATGGGCTGATCGTCGACGACGAGGATGGAAGGCGCGGCCATTGGCTCGGAGAAAAGGGACTTGCGCGAGCTGGCGCAAGTGCGGGGACAGCGGGATTCCCCCGATTGGTCGAGGGCGTTATGGCGGCGGCGGGACGAGCGTGGTAGCGGAACGCGTGAGCGTTTGGGCGTTCGTCTGCAAACGAGACGCTCACGCGTTCCGCTACCGGAGACGAAACGCTCACGCGTTCCGCTACGAGGGGATTAGTGGGCGGCGGTTTGGTTGAACGCCTTCACCGTGTTCTTCATCAGCATCGCGACGGTCATGGGGCCGACGCCGCCAGGGACGGGCGTGATCTGGCTCGCGAGCGTGGAGACGGTGGGAAAATGAACGTCGCCGGTGAGGCGGTATCCGGTTTTTTTGGACGGATCGGGAACGCGGTTGATGCCTACGTCGATGACGACGGCGCCGGGTTTCACCATTTCAGCGGTGACGAATTCGGCGCGGCCGATGGCGGCGATGAGGACGTCGGCCTGGCGGGTGATCGACGGAAGATCCTTGGTAGCGGAATGGCAGATGGTGACGGTGCCGTTGGCGCCGGCTTTTTTCTGCAGCGCGAGGAGTGCGACGGGTTTGCCGACGATGAGCGAGCGGCCGAGGACGACGACGTGCTTGCCTTTCAGATCGACGCCGCTGCGGGCGAGGAGCTCCATGATGCCGGCGGGCGTGCAAGCGACGAAGCCGGTTTCGTCTTCCTGGGCGACCTTGCCGAGATTGAGCGTGTTGAAACCGTCGACGTCCTTGGCGGCGGAAACGCGGCGGAAGACGGCGACTTCGTCGATGTGCTTGGGGAGCGGCGATTGGACGAGGATGCCGTCGACGTTGGCGTCGGCGTTGAGGTCGTCGATGAGTTTGAAAAGTTCGTCCTGCGAGATGGTGATCGGCGGAAGAATGATGCGGCTTTCGAGACCGATTTCGGCGGCGGTCTTCTCCTTTTTCTTCACGTAGGAAACCGAAGCGGGGTCGTCGCCGACGCGGACGAGAGCGATGCACGGCTTGCGGCCGGCGATGGCGGCGACTTCGGATTTCAGCTCCGCGATGATCGCGGCGGCGATTTGGTTTCCGTCGATGAGGGTCATGGATAAATACGGCGCCCGCGAAACACGCGAAAAGACGCCAAAAGGAAGACGTTTATTCGCGCCGGATGGCGTATGCCACGGGCGAGAAACTTACTTCAGTTGGAGGCTCTCGACCTGGATCACCATTTCCTTGCCGTCGGGGCCGGGGCGGGCGGCGCCGTAGACGACGACGACGTGATCGGCGTAGCTCTCGATTTGTTCGGTGAGGAGGAGCTTGCTGATGTCGAGATAAGCGTAGCGCTTGCCGGCGTCGTCGTGCAGCGCCCAGTCGTAGGGGCGGCGGGGTTTGAATGGGCTGCGGGTCGAAACGAATTTGCCTTGGAAAAGGCGGGGGAGCGTGGCGCCGTTGCCGCTGGCGAGATTGACCGAAACGGATTTGCCGGCGGCGTTGAAGCCCTTGCCGACGGGGGCGACGGGCGCGGGTTGGAGCGGGGCGGGAGTGTCGGCGGGCGCGGAGTGGGCGGCCGGTTTCGAAGCGACTTCGGTGGTGCCGAGATAGATGTAGCCGGTGAGGGTCTTTTCGATTTTGACCTGGGTCCAGCGGCCGTGGAGGCCGGTGATCTCGGCTTCGTCGGCGGCTTCCATCGTGGTGATGACGGTGGCGTCGGCTTTCGGCGCGACGCGGATCTGAGCGCCGATTTTCACGTCGAGGCTTTTGGCGATGTCCTTGTTTTGGACGTAGCCTTCGAAGGGGCCGGGAAGTTCGACGGCGAGCCAGCCGCTGGGCGCGGTGGCGAGCTGGTCGTGTGCGGGCTTCGGTTCGGCGCCGGCGTTGAGCGTGGCGATGGCGGGAGAGTTGGCGTCGGGCTTCGCGTGCACGGCGGTCGTGGCCGGGAGCGGCGCGGCGAAGGCGGCGCGGGCGGCGACGAAGAAAGCGAGGAGCGCGAGTTTAGTTTTCATGGGAAACGTCGTGAGGGTTGGGTGCGGACGCCTCGTGGGTGGCGTGCGGCGTTTTGGGCGAATGAAAGAGCGATTCGATTTCGCCCGGCGTGAGTTTTTTCATGGCCCGGAGCGGAATGCCTTTCAAGCGGAAGCTTCCGATCTGGTAACGGCGGAGGCGTTTCACGTCGTAGCCGAGGGCGGTGAAGAGCAGGCGGATCTCGCGCTTTTTGCCGTGGTGCATGTGGACATCGAGCGCGGTGGAGTCGTCGTTCACGGTTGGATTGACGAGGGCGGCGCGTTCGACCTTGAGGCGTTCGCCGTCGGCGATGACGCCTTTGACGAGAGCGCCCAGGCGCTTGGCGGGAAAGGGTTTTTCCAGAACGACGTGGTAACGTTTCACGACCACGTTGGACGGGTGCATCAGGCGATGCGCGAGGTCGCCGTCGGTCGTGAGGATGACGAGCCCCTCGCTGTCCTTGTCGAGCCGGCCGGCGCAGAAGAAGCGGAGGTGGGAAACTTCGCGCGGGAGAACGGTGAAGATGGTTTCGGGGTTGTGGGGATCTTCGTTGGAGCAGACGAGACCGCGAGGTTTGTGGACGGCGAGGGTCACGCGGGGTTGGGCGGTGGACCGGACGCTTTTTCCGCCGGTGGTGACGCGATCGACGCCGGGGGTGACCTTTTGGCCGAGGGTGGCGGGCTCGCCGTTGACCCACACCTGGCCCTGCGCGATGAGCGCTTCGGCGGCGCGACGCGAACAGATGCCGGCGTCGGCGAGGTATTTTTGCAATCGGATCGGAGCGGAGGCCATCAGCGGGACAGAGTGGGTGCGATTGCGCAACTGCTGCAAGCCTGCGGACAGGAATGCGGCTTGCGCGAGTCGGCGGGCCCGCGCTTCATGCGCGCTGGCCATGTCAAATCCTGCGGAAAGCTCGACGTTTTCAAAAGATCATCCCTTCCCGGCGTGCGTGACGGAGAACCGGTTGTTGACCAAACCGGGCTCGGCGAAAGAGACGCGGCACTTTGTGGTGAGCCTCGCGGGCAGCGGGTTGCACTACAAGGCGGGCGATTCGCTCGGCGTGTATCCGAGAAATCGTGACTCGGAGGTTGCGGAGCTGCTGGAGCGGCTCGGGGCGACGGGCGAGGAGCTGGTGTTGCCGGCGATGTTGAAACTGGCGGAGCCGATTACGTTGCGCGAGGCGCTGACGGCGCGGCTGGCGTTGTCGGGTCCGACCTCGAAGATCGTGAGCACGCTGGCGGCGAAAGCGACCGATGCGGGAGAGCAGGCGAGGTTGACGGGGCTGCTCGCGCCGGAATCGAAGCCCGTGCTGACGGCGTTTCTGGAAGAGCGGCATTTCGTGGATGTGTTGACGGAGTTTCCGAGTGCGAAGCTGACGCCGCAGGAGTTCGTGGATCATCTGCGGAAGTTGATGCCGCGGCTTTATTCGATCGCGTCGTCGCCGAAGGTGCATCCGACGGACGTGCATCTGACGGTGGCAGTGGTGCGTTATCAGACGAACAACCGGGAGCGGGTGGGCGTGTGCTCCACCTATTTGGCGGATCGCGTGCGGGTGGGGACGACGCAGCTGCCGGTGTTTGTGTCGCATTCGCATTTCGGTCCGCCGGAAGACGGCTCGAAGGACGCGATCATGGTCGGGCCGGGAACGGGGATCGCGCCGTTTCGCGCATTTGTGCAGGATCGGATCGCGAGCGGCGCGACGGGGCGGAACTGGGTGTTTTTCGGCGACCAGCGGCGCGCGACGGACTTCCTGTATGAGGAGGAGTGGGAGGCGTGGTTGAAGGAAGGAAAGATCGCGCGGCTCGACACGGCGTTTTCGCGGGACCAGGAGCAGAAGATCTACGTGCAGGATCGGATGCGCGAGAATGCGGCGGAGTTGTGGGCGTGGATTGCGGGCGGCGGGCATTTCTACGTGTGCGGCGATGCGAAACGCATGGCGAAAGACGTGGACGTGGCGTTGCACGGGATCATCGCGCTGCATGGCGGGATGGAGCCGGCCGCGGCGGCGGAGTATGTGAAGCAGATGAAGAAGGAGCGGCGGTATCAGCGGGACGTGTATTGATCTTGGAAATAGCGAGTAGTGAGTAGCGCGTAGCGAGCAGGGGAGCTGCGGCAGACGAAATTTTCTACTCGCTACCCGCTACTCACTACTCGCTACATTTTCCTCATGCTTACGTTTACTAATCGCACTGCACTCGTGACTGGCGCCGGTCGTGGCATCGGCAAGGCCATCGCTGAAACGCTCGCCAAGCACGGCGTGACCGTGATCTGCGTATCGAAGTCGGCCGATTCATGCGGCGCGGCGGCGGCGGCGATCACGGCGGCGGGCGGGAAGGCGAAGGCATTCGCGGTGGACGTGGCGGATGGCGCGGCGATCGCGAAGGCGGCAGAGGAGCTGTCGAAGGAATTTCCCACGATCGACATTCTCGTGAACAACGCGGGCATCACGCGCGACGGGCTCTTGTTTCGCATGAGCGACGCGGATTGGAACGACGTGATTTCGACGAATCTCACGAGCTGCTTTCACTGGACGAAGGCGCTGGCACGACCGATGACCCGGGCGCGCTGGGGCCGCATCGTAAACATCACCTCCGTGAGCGGCCTTATGGGCAATGCGGGGCAGGCGAACTACGCGGCGGCAAAGGCCGGGATGATTGGTTTGACGAAGACCTTGGCGCGTGAATTCGCGAGCCGGAGCGTGACGGTAAATGCGGTGGCGCCCGGGTTTATCAAAACCGACATGACCACCGACTTCGTGAACAATGCGGAAGTCGCGGGGAAGATTCTGGAGGCGGTGCCGCTGAAAAAATTCGGCGAAGCGGCGGACATCGCGAACATGACCGCGTATTTGTGTTCTGAGGAAGCGGGCTACATCACGGGGCAAGTTTTTGCCGTTGACGGCGGCATGGCGATGTGAAGTCTGCCCAGCCACTAGCGTTCCGCATCTTTTTACCAATCATGGCCGACCAAAAAACCATCGAACAACGCGTCAAGGAGATCATCGTCAACCAGCTCAACGTGAACGAAGAGCAGGTGACGCCGACCGCCTCGTTTTTGGACGATCTTGGCGCCGATTCGCTCGACACGGTCGAGCTGATCATGGCCTTCGAGGAAGAATTCAAGGACGAGATCAAGGGCGAGATCCCCGAGTCCGACGCCGAGAAGCTCCAGACGGTCGGCCAGGTGATCGACTACATCAAGGGCAAGGCGGGTCAGGCCTAATCACGCGTTTTCCTTTTCCGGCGTTCTGCCTGTTTCCTGACGGAAATTTTCGGCAGAACGCCTTTTTGTTTTTAGAGTTTCGCGCTTCGCACCGTCACTCATGGAATATCCTGCATCCTCACGTCGCGTCGTTGTAACCGGACTCGGTGTCGTCACCTCCATTGGTCACGATGTTGAAACCTTCTGGTCCAGCCTGCTGGCGGGCAAATGCGGCATCGAACGGGTGTCGCTCTTCGATCCGGCGGATTATCCGTGTCAGATCGGAGCGGAAGTGCGCGGCTGGGAAGCGGCGCAGCACATGGATCCGAAGGAGGCGCGGCGGAACGACCGTTATACGCACTTCGGTTTTGTCGCGGCGAAGCAGGCGATCAAAGATGCGGGACTCGATCCGGCGCGCGAGGATGGCGATCGGGTGGGCGTGATGATCGGCTCCGGTATCGGCGGAATGTATACGTATGAATCGCAGTTGAAGGTGTTGGCCGAACGCGGACCGAGAAAGGTGTCGCCCTTCACGATTCCCTCGCTGATCGGCAACATGTGCTCGGGCCTGGTGGCGATCGAGATTGGGGCGCGCGGGCCGAATTTCGGCGTGGTCTCGGCGTGCGCCACGGGCACGCATGCGATCGGCGAAGCGGCGCACGCGATCCGGCGCGGGGATGTCGACGTGATGATTGCCGGCGGCAGCGAGGCGGCGATCACGCCCTTCGCGTATGCGAGCTTCTGCTCGATGAAGGCGATGAGCACGCGCAATGATTCGCCGCAGACGGCGAGCCGGCCGTTCGATTTGGAACGCGACGGTTTCATCATGGGCGAAGGCGCGGGTATCCTGGTTTTGGAGACGCTCGAGCATGCGCAGGCGCGCGGCGCGCGGATCTATTGCGAACTCGCGGGCTATGCGGCGACGTGCGACGCGTTTCACATCACGCAGCCGGATCCGGATGGGAAAGGTTTGTCGATGGCGATGAAGCGCGCGCTAGGGAGTGCGGGGGTGGCGCCGGAGGCGGTCGACTATATCAATGCGCATGGCACCAGCACCCCGTATAACGACAAGTTCGAGACGCTCGCGATCAAGAAGGTGTTTGGAGAACACGCGCGGAAGCTCGCGGTGAGCTCGACGAAGTCGATGACGGGGCACCTGCTGGGCGCGGCGGGAGGCATCGAGAGTGTAATTTGCGCCAAGACGATCCAGACGGGGAAAATCGCGCCGACAATCAACCTGGTGAATCCCGATCCCGAGTGCGATTTGGACTATGTTCCGAATCAGGCGCGCGAGGCGAAGGTGCGGACTGTGTTGAGCAATAATCTCGGATTCGGCGGGCAGAATGCGGCGGCGGTATTTCGGGCGGTTTGAGGGATTCTGAGTTTATAAGTTGCCCGCGAAACACGCGGAAGGTCGCGAAAAGGAACGATCAACGTTCGCGACTTTGGCGTGTTTCGCGGGCGATGGTTTTCGGGCACGAAAAAGCCCGCGAAGGTCATTCGCGGGCGGGAAGTTAAAGGAGCTTGGGGAAGCTTAGGCCTTGGTGACGAGGCCGGCCTTGAGGGCCTTGACCGAGACGAGCATGCGCTTGGTGCCGCCGTTCGGGAGCTTCACGCGGATGCGTTGAAGGTTCGGGCGAAACTTGCGCTTCGTGATGCTGGTCACGTGGGTGCCGATGCCGCCGCTCTTCTTGGACTGGCCTTTGCGGTTGATGATCGAGCCCTTGGTGGGGCGGCGACCGGTGATTGCACAGATTCGAGCCATGATGGTTGCGAGTTGGTTAAAGGGTCGGGAGTAAAGGGCGGGGAGAGGGCGAAGCAAGGGGAATCTTGGCGATCTCGCGGAGAGAACGGCGCGTTGACAATCGCAGGCGGCGGAGGCACTTCAATGACCTTCGATGATCGCTGCCGGTTATTATTTCTATTTCGGTTTTGCGGCCTGGTTTACCGGGCTCGCCGGAGGCGGTCGTCGCGAAAGCTGAATACACGTTTCAACTTCAATTTCGCAAAGCCGCCCTGACCCGGGCGGCTTTTGTGTTTTATCCAACCCAAGCCCGTCATGATCCTGCCAAAAACCAATCGTCTCACGCCTGAACAACTCGCCGAAGTCACGTCGATCGTGACGGAGTTTGGCTGCCGGATTCAGCCGATCGTCGGAGCGGTGCGAACGATCTATGCGATCGTGGGCGACGAGCGGGACGAGTTGATGATCAACCGGCTGGAAGGCCTGGATTACGTGGAACGGATCGATCGGATTCAGTCGCCGTTCAAACTGATGGACCGGCGGTCGGATCTCGCGACGCATCGAATCAAGATGGGCGGGGTGACGTTGGGCGAGGAGTTGTTGGTGATTGCGGGTGCGTGCACGATCGATCCGAAGAATCCGAACTACTTCTACGAGACGGCGGCGGCGGTGAAGGAGGCGGGAGCGCATGTGTTGCGCGGCGGCGTGTGGAAGCCGCGGACGAATCCCTACACGTTCCAAGGCGACACGAAGTCGCTGGAGATCTTGATGGAGGCGTCG
Source organism: Verrucomicrobiota bacterium (assembly GCA_023391285.1). Classification (GTDB taxonomy): domain Bacteria; phylum Verrucomicrobiota; class Verrucomicrobiia; order Opitutales; family Opitutaceae; genus Opitutus. The sequence goes on along the minus strand of JAEWBF010000105.1, from coordinate 31,798 downwards.
CGTCGCACGGGACTGCCGGTCGATACGGAGGTGATGGAGGAGACGCACATCAAGTTGGCGCTCGATGCGGGTGTGGGCGCGCTGCAGGTGGGCGCGCGAAATGCGTTGAACTACTCGCTGCTGCGGCAGATCGGGCGGGCAATCGGAAGCAAGCCGGAGACGGCGGTGCTGTTGAAGCGGAGCATTCACATGGGGCCGCTGAATGAATTCATCTCGGCGGCGGAGTATATCGCGGCGTTTGGGAATCCGAACGTGATCCTGTGTCCGCGCGGCACGACGCCGACGCTCGACGGCTATCGGAATCATCCGGATGAGAGCATCACGCCGCTGTTGAAGGAGAAGACCTGGGCGCCGGTGGTGGTCGATCCTTCGCACTCGGTCGGCAAAGCGTCGTATGTGCCCGCGGCCGCGCTGGCGGCGGTGGCGTATGGCGCGGACGGTTTGTGCATCGAAGCGCACGTCGAGCCGGCGAAAGGCATCGGCGACGACCCGAAGCAATCGCTGACGCCGGACGTGTTGAAGAAGACGATCGCGCAGGCGAAGGAGCTGTGGAAGCTGCGGCGGAGCTAGAGTGACGTGCGGGTTTCGCTGGCCGCAAAGAGGCGCAAGAGGCGCAAGAACGGATCATAGTTTCGCGCGCTAAGGCTCTTTGCGGCAGGGTTTGGAATGGGAACGGCTTGACAGGAGCGTGGCAAGTGGCCACATGTGGCCACATGAAATCGAAACTGGTTGAGCAGCTGAAGCAGAGGCGGAAGCGGATCACGCCAGGCATGGTGGAGGAGGAAGCGGCGAAGACGTTGCGGCGGCGGACGGAGGTTTCGGTGCGCGAGGCGAAGGATCAGCTCTCGGCGCTGCTGGCGCGCGCGGCGGAAGGCGAAGAAATCGTGATCACCTCGGATGGGGAACCGAAAGCGATGCTCGTGCGCTACCGGCCGGTGGTGGGTGGCAAGCCCTGGAGCTCGCTCGAGGCATTTCGGGCGACGCTGCCGATGGCGCCCGATTCGACGCCGATGCTGCGAGAGCAGCGCGACAGCGGGTATTGAGATGTATCTCGACACCTCGGTGGTGGTGAAACTCTTTACCCGCGAGGCGGACTCGGCGGCGTGCGAGAAGATCGTCGACGGGCATCGTATCGTGTCGTCCGAACTGCTCTATGCGGAGCTGTGGTCGGCGCTTTTGGCGAAAGAACGTTCCGGCGCGCTCGCGCCGGAACACCGCATGCGGGTGTGGGAAATGTTCGAGCATCACTTGATCGACGACAGCATCCAATTGGTGCGTCTGGATGCGGTGGTGGTGCGCGATGCCGCGGAAATCATGGCGATGGTCCATCCGGACGTGCCGTTGCGGACGCTCGACGCGATTCATCTGGCGACGTTTGCGGGTGTGCAGGCAGGGCCGCTGTTCAGCCGGGACAAGCGGATGGTGGCGGCGGCGAAGAGGCTGGGGTTGTCGGTGGTGGAGTGATCCAGACGTCGAGGAAGAGCGGCGACATCGCTGAAGCGACAACTTGAAGTCAATTGCCTGGAGCTTTGGACAACGGGGGTATTGGAGGGAATAGGAAGGAAGCTCGGCATGGCCTCAAAGAAGCGCAAAAGGCGCAAAAGAATTGGCGCCGGAGAGAGTGGGTTGCGGAGGCGCCCGAGACGTGTTGCGGAGCGGTGCGTCGGCGGGTGAAGCATATGTGCACGATGGGCCACGCACGGCGCGATCTGGCGGTTGAAGGAAGTCCACGCGGCTACACATTCCGGGGGAGTGGGGACACGAGTCTTGCGGCGGACGGGCTCTCGATTAACGTGCCCACATGAATTACATGGAGCGTATCACCTTCAATCCGAACCAGTGCGGGGGACGTCCATGCATTCGCGGGATGCGCATCCGCGTGAAAGACGTGCTCGATCTCGTCGCGGCCGGCGTGCCCGAGTCGGAAATCCTCGCGGACTATCCGGACCTCGAGCCAGAGGATATTAAGGCGAGCTTGGAATACGCTGCGGCGCAGCTCGATCATCCGGTGCTGGTCGTCAGCCGGTGAAGTTTTTGGTCGATGCGCAATTGCCGCCGGCGCTTGCGCGCTGGTTCGTCGAAGCCGGATGCGAGGCGCAGGCGGTGCGTGAGATCGGTCTGCGCGATGCCGAAGATGGCGCGATTTGGAGGCACGCTGAGGTGAACGGCTTGGTAATCGTAACGAAAGACTAGGATTTTGCCTTGCGCGTGCAGGCGACCGGGAGCGGACCGTGTGTCGTATGGTTGCGCGTGGGCAACACGTCCAACGCGGCATTGCGGGCCTGGTTCGTCCCTCGCGTGCCGCAGATCGTCGCGCTTCTGAATCAGGGCCTGCGTCTCGTCGAAATCCGCTGAAGTCGCTTCGGCTTTCTTGACTCCGCAGTTGGGGTGGTTGGTTGGGAAGTGACTGCTTGGACGGTGTCGCCGCTACGCACGGCGGGAGTAGGCAATCCGAACAAATTTCCCGAATTGGCTCGGTTTTGTCACAGCGCTAGCGGCGGAGTTGTCCAATCCGGCGTATGGACACTCAAATCATCCAGGAAACGGCTGCGAAAACGCTGGCCGGTGCGATCTCCTTTCCCGAGGTGGTCGGCAATCTGCTCCGCGCGGGCGTCGAGTTTTATCACGTGGATTACCTGCAGCGGCGAACGTCGTTCTATTCCGCCCAGAGTTCGGCGGTGGTTGTGACGCCCATCGATTACGAAGGGTTGCCCAACGTGGCGCCGGAGTTCGATGTGGTCGCGGTCAAGGCGGCGATCGTCGATAGCCAGAAACATGGGCAACGTTATCGCGATTTCTCGCGACGCGTCATGGCCGCGGGCGTGCAGGGTTATTTTGCGTTTCTGCAGGGGAAACGCGTCACGTATCTTGGACGCTTGGGCGACCAGCACACGGAATGGTTTCCCGGGGCAGGGCCGGAAGCTCGCCAATAGACGCGCACTCTGTTGGATCATGGTCATGCCGGCTTCGACGTCCGCTGCGTTGCGTCCGCCTTTGTCCGCCGTTCCAGAGGAGAGCGGCTGGATCGATGCTGCGCGGGCGGGCGATATCGAGGCACTCGACCGACTCCTTCGGCAGCACCAGCCGTGGGTCTTCAACCTGGCGTTGCGGATGGTGTGGCGGCGCGACGTTGCCGAGGACGCGACGCAGGAGATCCTGCTGAAGGCCGTGACTCATCTCGGTTCTTTTGAAGGTCGCAGCAAGTTTTCGACCTGGCTTTATCGGATCGCGGTGAACCACCTGCTGAACGTCCGGAAGTCGGAGATGGAGGAGCGGCGAATGACGTTCGTCGATATGGCGCGTTCGCTCGACGACTGTGAAGATTCGGAGCTGCCGGACGAATCGCTCTTGCCCATCGGGCACGGGCTGCTGATCGAAGAAGCGAAGCTTGGGTGTATCACGGCGATGCTGATGTGCCTTGATCGCAGGCAGCGCTTGGCGTTCGTGCTCGGCGAGGTTTTTGGCGTCACGAGCGATGAGGGCGCGGAGATCATGGAGGTATCGCCCGTGAATTTCCGGCAGTTGCTCACGCGCGCGCGACAGGACCTGTATCAGTTTATGCACGACAAGTGCGGGCTGGTGAACGCGGCGAATCCGTGTCGTTGCACGAAGAAGGCGGGGGCCTTCATGCGCAACGGCTGGCTCGATCCACACCGGCGTCAGTTCACGCCCGGACGGCTGGCCAGCGCGCGCGAGGTAGCTCCGGCTCGTCTCGAAGAATTGCAAGCCGCGCAGCGCGCCTACGCGGAGGTGTATCGCGACACGCCGCTGACGAATGCGCCGGAGATCCTGGAGCGCATTCGCGCGAGTTTTGCGGGGCCGGATCGCTGAGGGGCGTTGCGCCGTTCACGTCCTGCTCCGACGTGTGAGGCGCTGTGCGATCGCTCACACGCTTCAAGGACGCGCCGCGGGCTCGAACAATTTGATGGGGTTGCCGAGCATCGCCGGTGTTAGCGTCGGCGTCGAAAACCTTACGTCGTGCCTCGTGACACGTGGCCTGCGGCGGGTGTATCCGCGCAATAGGGACAACTGACTTCGGGGACGTAGCGAGCGTTTTGCTGTTCGGCTTCCGTGAGCGGTAGCTGGCAGTTGGAGCACAGCACGGAATTCGTTTCGCGCAGGCTGGGATCGACGCCGACGCGCTGGTCGAAGACGAAGCATTCGCCTTCGTAGTGTGCGCCGCCGCACTCCTCGAAATATTTCAAGATACCGCCGTCGAGCTGATGCACGTGTTTGAAACCGGCCTGCTCGAGAAAGGGACCCGCCTTTTCGCAGCGGATGCCGCCGGTGCAAAACATCACGATCGGGCGCTCCTTCATTTCCTCCGGCAGGTTTTTCACGGCGGCAGGAAACTCGCGGAAGTTCTCGATGCCTGCTGGAAGGGCGCCGCGAAAGGTGCCCAGACGAATCTCGTAGTCGTTGCGCGTGTCGAGGAGCGTGAGCGGCCGGCCTTCGTCGAGCCACTGCTTCAATGTGCGAGCCGAGAGCTTCGGACTCGGGCGGCGGGCGGGATCGATGCCGGGGATGCCGAAAGCGATGATCTCTTTTTTGATCTTCACCAACATCCGATTGAACGGCTGTTCCGCGCTCAAGCTTTCCTTGGGCGTGAGATCGGCGAGGCCGGGGATGCGGCGCAACGTCGCGAGCAGGGTGTCGATCTGGCTCCGCGTGCCGGCGACGACCAGGTTGATGCCCTCAGCGCTCAACAGGATGGTGCCGCGGAGATCGCCGGCGCGACTCACCTCCAGCAGCCGCTCCCGCCAGACGGGAAGCTCGTCGAGCGGAGTGAATTTATAGGCGGAGATATTGACGAATGAGGACACGATCAACGGGGTCTACGACAACGTCCGCCTGACAGGAAAACTCAAGGGCGCGATGCACGCTGCCCAAACGCAAAATTTATCAAGAGGGTCGAATTGATCGACTTTGAAAAACTAGATCTGTTGTTCACACGGCTTTCGGTGCGCGGTGGCCATCACAGATTGATTTCTATCTGAACAGTCGTCGGAGAAATCGGGACCGTTATCGTAGTCGACTGCGCGACACGTCCTCGCCATCAGATAAGAGCCGTCGCTCGAAAAGAAAGTCGTCAGCCCCACTACGCGGCGCGTCTGTCCGCCAGCAAATTCTGAAGATCGTTCGAGGTAATGGCCAATTCCGACAACGATTTCGTGGTCACCCGAAAGAACGAATGAGTGCTGTTATAGTCTTGGCGCAGCCTCTTAAGCTTCTCTTCGGTGTATGGCTGGCAAAGTAAGGAGAACTCGGTGATCGACGATTTAATGGGGTAAAAGTTGGTTATCATCGCTGGAGAAGCTGTTGCGCCTTAACGCTCGACCATGATTTGGGGCGTTGCTCGACCTGCGATGCAAGAAAATGTCGACCGCGTGTCGATCTACACAGCACTCGCGGCACGGTGGTGCGTATCGATTTGAGGAAGGGGACGGTTATATTCGATGCCGTTTGATTGGGGTTTGTGAGGAGGAGGGTATGGCTTCGGTGATGGGTTCGTTTTGGCAGAGTTGCTCGACCAGGATGTCGGGCTCGGCTGCGTAGGTGCGGCCGAAGACGACCCGCATCGGGTCGAGGACCTGCTGGACGGGACACGCGTTATCTATTGACGCGTTGGTGCCACGCGGTGCGTCTTCGCGGAAGACGGGTGAGCACCGTTGACGTTTATCAACCGATGACCATCGGGTTTCGGATGCCATTGCTGACCATAGTGCCACCGATGCCGGGAGCGGAGCGGCGGTTTCGACCGTTCACGGAATTTGTCCACGCCTCAGGCTGGGACACCGAGTTTGTCCAACTGGATTGGAACGGTCCCCAGCCGAACTTCGACTCGCGTGCGGTGTTTGGGCAGGTCGGCGCGCAGACCACAGGCAAGATCGTGATGGGATTCTCTCTCGGCGCTCTCTACTCGCATCTGGGGGCGCTTCGGGCCCGGCATCTGATCCTGGGTTCGATCTCGCCGTTTTTTCTGGAGGACGACGATGAGCCGCAGCGGTGGATGATTTCCTACAAGGCGGGCAACGCGGACACGCCGGCCGACGTGCTTGTTGGCGCCAAAGAAGACGACCAGATGCATCGCCGCGCTGAGGCCGTGCGCGATTTTTATCGCCAGTGCACTTACACCGTCGTGCCCGAGGCGGATCACGAACTCTGGCATCCGAATTACTTGCAGGCGATCAAGGGGGCTCTTGATCGGCTCGGATCGCGGTGAAATGGGCTCTTGGATTGGAACCACGAAAGACACGAAATACACGAAAGATGAATCCGCCGAAGGCGTGAGGTAATGAGGGGATGGCCGCAAAGAGGCGCAGAAGGCGCAAAAATGGGGGAGAACGAGAAAGAGAGATTACGAGAACGAGGAGGTGAGACGGCGGAGGTGTGGCCGAAGACGGCGCGCATAGAGTTTGATCCTCAGCTTTGCGAGAAGGCGAGGAGGGGGAGCGAAATCGTTTTGATCTGCTGCTCGCAACGCGGCGAGGTAGCCCTCTCGGGCACCGCCCAACGCAAGTTTGAAGCTGCCTTATGCGAGCGAACGCAGGTCAAAGGCTGTGTTTTGCGGATGAGTTCTGATCTCGTGGCCACGTCCGCGGTTGAGCTGATTTAATTGAACCACGAATGGACACGAATTTACACGAAGGATGAATCCGCCAATGGCGCTGGTCAGCTCCTCTCAATTCGTGTGCCTTCGTGTCCATTCGTGGTTCATGACGGCGGGTTGGGGACAACCCGCCCTACCTAGCGCCAGTTGAGGGTGGGGGCGAGGTGGGTGAGGATCGCTTCGAAGACGTGGGCGTTATACTCGACGCCGAGTTGGTTGGGGATCGTGAGGAGGAGGGTGTCGGCTTCGGCGATGGCTTCGTCTTGGCGGAGTTGCTCGATCAGGACGTCCGGTTCGGCGGCGTAGGTGCGGCCGAAGACGGCGCGCATGGAATCGATGATGCCGAATTGGTCGCTCTCGTTGCCGCTGTCGCCGAAGTAGGCGCGGTCGCGGTCGTCGACGAGCGGGAAGATGCTTCGGCTCACGGAAACGCGTGGGGCGCGCGAGTGGCCGGCTTCTTTCCACGCTTGGCGGAAGGCGCGGATTTGGGCGGCTTGCTGCACGTGCAGCGGTTCACCGGTTTCGTCGAATTTGAGCGTCGAACTCTGGAGGTTCATGCCGAGCTTCGCGGCCCAGATCGCGGTGGCGTTGGTCGCGGAGCCCCACCAGATCCGTTCGCGCAGCGTGGGAGAAAAAGGCTCGAGGCGCAGGAGTCCGGGAGGATTCGGAAACATCGGGCGCGGGTGCGGCTGGGCGAAGCCTTTTCCGTTGAGCAGTTCGAGGAACACCTGCGCGTGGCGGCGGCCCATCGCGGCGTCGTCTTCGCCTTCGGCGGGACGATAACCGAAGTGGCGCCAGCCATCGATGACTTGCTCGGGCGAACCGCGGCTGATTCCGAGTTGCAGGCGCGAACCGGCGATGAGATCGGCGGCGCCGGCGTCCTCGGCCATGTAGTGCGGATTCTCATACCGCATGTCGATGACGGCGGTGCCGATTTCGATTTTGCGCGTGCGGGCGCCGATGGCGGCGAGCAGCGGAAACGGCGAGGCGAGCTGACGGGCGAAATGGTGGACGCGGAAATAGGCGCCATCCAGTCCGAGGCGTTCGGCTTCGACGGCGAGGTCGATGGATTGTAAGAGGACGTCGGACGCGGAACGCGTTTCAGAATGGGGCGAAGGGGTCCAGTGGCCGAAGGAGAGGAAGCCGAGTTTCTTCATAGTGAAAGGGAAAGTGAGGGTGAAAGTAGGCGGCCGCAAAGAGGCGCGGGAGGCGCAAAAAGGGGAGAACGAGAACGAGGAGGTAGCGCCTGCGAGGAGTTGGGGTGTCCCGCCGTCGCCGAGGCTTCGGCGGGCAGGTAAGCGCCTTTCAAAGTTTCCCACACTTTTTCTGCAGCGGTGGCCGACGGCGGCTTCGATTTTTGCGTCCGGGTTGGCCTTCGCGGAAGGTCTGCGGTTCGTTTTTCTTGTGACGGGTTACGAGTCCATTTCCAAGCCGCGCCGGCGTCGGTCCAAACCACGCGCAGTAACGGCGCCGACGGCCGCATTGATGCTCGTCGACGATCAACCCCTGCGGGATGAAGTGTGGCGGACGTTCCAGGAATTGCGGCGCCGGCTCGAGGAAGCCACTCGCGAGCTGCACCAGCATGAGGAAGTCGACGTGCCGGCGTTCGAAGCGTGGAAGCATCGCACCTTTCCGCTGCACTTGACGGCGCTGCGCGAACTCGAGCGCGAGGTGTTCACCAAAGCGCGGCGCGTGGAGGAGGCGCAGGCGCGCGCGGCGCACACGGGCCGATCGGTGAAGCGCGTCTGGCAGGAGGTGCAAGACGCTCACGGCTCTTCGGCTGGAAACCCGTCCCGCCCTCCCGAAGACGAGGAAGAAGGCACTTCGCGTCGGCGGCAGGCGCGTCTCGAAGACTTTTTTCCCGAGCCGGCAGCGAAGCCGTCGCGGGCGGCGCGCGATATCTACCGTCGGCTTGTCCAGCGTCTTCATCCTGACCACGGCGGCGAATGGACGCCGGCGCGACAGAAGCTTTGGCATCAAGTGCAGGCAGCGTGGGATGCTGGCGATGTGGACTGGCTGGCGCGACTGGAGGTGGAATGGGAAGCGGCACATGACGTGCTGGGTCCGCATTCGCCGCTGAGCCGGTTGAGGGAAGCGGTGGAGGAACTGCACGCGGCGGAACGCGATCTCGAGCACAAGTTCGACACCTATCACGGCTCGCCGGCCTGGCATTTTACGCGCGCCGACGCCGACCACAAAAAGCTTGAGCGGCGCGTCGAGACGCAACTGGGGCGTGACTACCGGGCGTTGCGCGCGCAGCTGCGCGATCTCAATGCGAAGATCGAATTGTGGGAGGAAGACTGGACTCGCCCGCGCTCCCGCGAACGTCGGCGGACAGAACCCGCGCCCTACCACGAGGTGTTCCGACGCGCGCGCCGCACGAGCGACGCTCCGTCGACGGAAGAGCGAGCCGCAAAAAGGCGCAGAATGCGCAAAAAGGAATTACCGAGTGCTCGCTTGCAGGCAGGTTCCTAAACCACGTGCTACAGGAGGCTAAGCTGCGAGTCGTCGGCGGGGGTGACGGAGATTTTTTTCTTTGGCTTTGCCTGAGGTGTAGCCGCGGGGAGGGAGATGCTCGTGTCGTCGCTCTCGAGTTTCGCGAGGATCGTTTTTGCGCGGTCGATGACGGTGAGGGGGAGGCCGGCGAGGCGGGCGACTTGGATGCCGTAGCTGCGGTCGGCGGCGCCGGGGATTACGCGGCGGACGAACACGATGTCGTCGTTCCACTCCTTCACGGCGACGGAAAAATTGCGGAGGCGCGGGAGGTGTTTCTCGAGCTGGGTGAGCTCCTGGTAGTGCGTTGCGAAAAGCGTGCGCGGGCCGCGGGCGGGGTCGCGGTGAAGGTGTTCGACGACGGCCCAGGCGATCGAGAGGCCGTCGTAGGTGGACGTGCCGCGGCCGATTTCGTCGAGGATAATGAGCGAGCGGTCGGTGGTGTTGTTGAGGATGTTGGCGGTTTCGTTCATCTCGACCATGAAGGTCGAGTTGCCGCGCGCGAGGTCGTCGCTGGCGCCGACGCGGGAGAAGATGCGATCGACGAGACCGACGCGGCAGGATTTTGCGGGGACCCAGCAGCCGATTTGGGCGAGCAGGGTGATGAGCGCGACCTGGCGGATGTAGGTCGATTTACCGGCCATGTTGGGGCCGGTGATGAGCGCGATCTGGGCGTCGGTGGAGGAGAGAAGCGTGTCGTTGGGAACGAAGCCGGCGCTGGCGCCGCGAGCGGTGACCGTGTCGAGCGAACGGAGCATCTGTTCGACGACAGGATGGCGGCCTTCGACGATTTCGAGCGTATCGGAATCGTCGACCGTGGGGCGGCAGTAATCCCATTCGCGGGCGAGCAGGGCCCAGCCGGCGAGGACGTCGAGTTCGGCGAGGGCATCGGCGGTTTGGGCGAGCGCAATGGATTCGTCGAGGATCGCGGCGACGAACTGGTTGAAGAGTTCGAGCTCGCGGGCGAGGGCGTTTTCCTCGGCGTGAAAGATTTCCTTTTCCTTTTGCTTGAGCGCTTCGGTGACGTAGCGCTCGCCGCCGACGGTGGTTTGGCGGCGGATGTAGTCGGGCGGGACGAGGTGGAGATTGGCTTTGGTGACCTCGATGTAGTAGCCGAAATTTCCGGTGTAGCGGACCTTGAGGCTGCGGATGCCGGTGCGTTCCTGCTCGGCGCGCTCGAGGTCGGAGAGCCAGGTTTTGTTGTCCGTAGTTAAAGAACGGAGACGGTCGAGTTCGGCGTCGTAGCCGGCGCGGATGTAGTTGCCGTCGGAGAGATCGTTGGGGAGGTCGTCGGCGAGGGCGGAGGCCAGGAGCTGCCGCAGGGGCGGCAGTTCCTGGAGTTGAGAGTTGAGAGATGAGAGTTGAGAGGGGGTGGAAGTTGAAGGTTGAGAGATGAGAGATGAGAGTTCGGAGCGGATTTGGGGGATTTGAGTGAGGGTGTCGCGGACGCCGCCGAGTTCGCGGGGGTTGCGGAGGCGGTTTTGGATTCGGCCGAGGATGCGGGGGATGTCGCGGACTTGCGCGAGGAGATCGCGGAGGGCGAGGAGGCGGGTGGGTTGTTCGCGGAGTTCGCCGACGATGGACTGGCGGCGATTGAGTTCGGCGAGATCGAGCGGGGGAGCGGCGAGCCAGCGTTCGAGGAGGCGGGCGCCGGCGGCGGTGCCGGTGCGATTGACGGCGGCGAGGAGAGAGCCGTCGCGGGAGCCGCGGGCAGATTGAAAGATCTCGAGATTACGCAGCGTGGCAGGGTCGAGAAGGAGGGTGCGCGCGCTGCGGTATTCCTGGAGTTGGCGGAGGTTTTCCGGTTTCGCGCAGAGGTTTTCGGTGGCGTAGTAAACGAGCGCGCCGGCGGGGCCGAGAGCGGGGTGCGTGTGCGCGAGACCGAAGCCCTGGAGATTGAGGACGCCGAGGGTGTCCATCACGGTTTTCGCGCCCGTGGTGGTTTCGAAATGGTAGCCGGCGAGTTCGGACGTGAGGCGGGCCGAGCAGAAGGCGCAGAGGGCGTGGACGGCGGTTTGGTCGTGCGGGGCGTTGCGCCACTTTTCGAGTTCGCCCTCGATGAGAAGAAGTTCGGCGGGATCGAGGGCGGTGAGGACGGGGAGGAGATTCGCGATCGAGGGATCGGTCGCGATTTTGAATTCGCCGGTGGAAAGGTCGAGCCAGGCGGCGTGGAGGCCGTGTTTATCGAAGGAGACGGCGCAGAGATAGTGATTGCGCGCGGCGTCGAGTTGGTTGGCGGCGAGGGTTGTCCCAGGGGAAAGGATACGCGTGAGCTGGCGGCGGACGAGTTTGCCGGCTTTGGCGGGCTCGGCTTGGTCGCAGAGGGCGACCTTCTTGCCGGCGGCGAGGAGTTTGGAGACGTAATTGTCGACCGCGTGCGCGGGCAGGCCGGCCATCGGATGGTCCTGGCGCTTCGTCAACGTGAGGCCTAGCAGGCGCGAGGCGACGACGGCGTCGTCGAAGAAAAGTTCGAAGAAATCGCCGAGGCGGAAGAGCAGCAGGGTATCGCGCGGCAGGCCACGCTTCACCTCGAAATACTGCTGCATCATCGGGGTGAGTTTCGCGGGTTCGGACGACATGGAAGCGGAGGGCCGAGGGAACCACGAAACACGCGAAATACACGAAAAAATTCATGCGGCGCGGGCGCGTCCCTGCAGAGCGGCGGAGGAAGACGGGAAGCTCTAGATCTAGAGGTGTTCGCGGCGGTGGAGGGATTTTGAACGGCGGGGTCGGGAGACCACGCCCTACAGTCGGGGAGGCGCGCGTGTGGCGGGATAGCGGTTCACCATGCGCCCTCCGGCGAAATCCCGGGGAGATGCTGCGGAAGTTCGCCCCCTGTCGGGGTGTTGCGCGATCAGCTACTTTGCCTGGCTCGATGGCTGCCGGCGAGCGCACGATCGCATGAAATTTGTCATCTTCGGACTCACCATCAGTTCCTCCTGGGGGAACGGGCATGCGACCTTGTGGCGGGGGCTTTGCCGGGCGCTGGCGCAGCGGGGGCACAAGATCGTGTTTTTCGAGCGCGACGTGCCGTATTACGCGGCGCATCGGGACTTGGTGGAGTGGGAAGACGGCGAGCTCCAGGTTTATGGGGATTTCAACAAAGTGCGGTATCTGGCGCGCCGGCATTTGGCGGACGCGGACGTGGCGATGGTGACGTCGTATTGTGCGGATGCGTTGGCGGCGACGGAGTTGGTGCTGGAATCGCGGGCGCAACTGCGAACCTTCTACGATTTGGATACGCCGGTGACGTTGGACTGCCTGGAGTCGGGCAGACCGGTGGAGTATATCGGTGCGCGAGGGCTGGCGGATTTCGATTTGGTGCTGAGTTACACGGGGGGACGGGCGTTGGGGGAGTTGCAGAGAAAACTGCGAGCGCGGCGCGTGGCGGCGCTGTATGGCAGCGTGGATCCGGAGGCGCATCGGCGCGTGTCGGTGGATGAGAGGTTTGCGGCGGATCTCTCGTATCTGGGCACGTATGCGGCGGACCGGCAGGCGGCGTTGGAGACGTTGTTGGTGGAGACGGCGCGGCGGTGTGGCGGGAAGAAATTCCTGATCGGGGGGGCGCAGTATCCGCAGGATTTTCCCTGGTTGGATAACATCTACTTCGCGCAACACGTGGAGCCCGGGCAGCATCCGGCGTTTTATTCGTCGTCGCGGCTCACGTTGAACATCACGCGGCGGGCGATGAAGGAGATGGGATTTTGCCCCTCGGGACGATTGTTCGAAGCGGCGGCGTGTGGCGCGCCGATTTTGAGCGATCGATGGGATGGGTTGGAACTGTTCTTCGAGCCCGGGCGGGAAATCGTGGTGGCTCAGAGCACGGACGACGCGGTGGCGGCGATGGGGTTGTCGGAGGCGGAACTCGCGCGGATCGCGCAGGCGGCGCGTGAACGGGTGCTCGACGAGCATACGGCGGCGCATCGGGCGCGGCATCTCGAGACGATCATCGAAAATACGCAGCGGGCGCCGGAAGAGGAGGAGCTTGCGAAGATCCGGGCGCAACTGCCGGCGCGCGGCGCGGGGAATTTGGTGGAGGCGTAGCGCATGTGGGGCATCATTCCAGCCGCCGGTGCGGGAAGCCGGATTCAGCCGCTCGCGTTTTCGAAGGAGCTGCTGCCGGTAGGCAGTCGGATGGATGGGGCGGCGGAGCATCCGCGGGCGGTGAGCGAGTATTTGATCGATCGGATGATCGCGGGCGGGGCGGACAAGATCTGCTTCGTGATCTCGGCGGGGAAATCGGACATTCTCGAATACTACGGCGGGCGGGTCGGACGGGCGCACGTCGCGTATGTGGTGCAACCGGAGCCGGCGGGATTGTGCGATGCGATCTTTCGGGCGCTGCCGCTGGTGTCGCGGAGCGAGCCGGTGCTGATCGGGCTGCCGGACACCATCTGGTATCCGGAAGATGGATTCGCGCAGCTGCCGGACGACGTGTTGTCGTTTCTGCTCTTTCCGGTGCGAGAGCCGCAGTATTTCGACGCGGTGGTGACGGACAGCGAGCAGGCGGTGGTGGAGATCCAGGTGAAGCAACCTCATCCGCGATCGGAGTGGATCTGGGGTGCGATCAAGATGCCGGGGTCGGTGTTGCATGCGCTGCATGGCTTGTGGCGCGAACCGGGACGCGGCGACGAATACCTCGGCACGCTGGTGAACGAACACCTGGCGCGCGGGGGGCGGGCGATCGGAGTGCGCGCGGGGGAGTCGTATGTGGATGTCGGCACGCTCAATGGCTATCGCGAGGCGATACAACTCCTGAGCGAGCAGCGACCACGGGCCGGGATGATCGACGGATGGCGGCCGCCGGTCGCACTCCGAACGCGTCACAACCGGAACCATGCGCACTGAAAAGAGGGCGCCAGATGAGCATTCAAGAAACGGGCACAATCATGGTTGAAGCAGTCATGTTTTGGAACGAGCCGAACAACAAGTCCCACTGGGCCTTCGAGATCGACCCGGAGTGGGGCGTGTTCGCCGAAATGGTGAAGCGCGCGGCGGATGCGGTGGCGGCCGAACGGCCGGGGCTGTTGCGCGTGCTCGGAGGGATGTCGCCGATCGATGCGGGGTTCACGCGTAACATGGCCGGGAGAGGCGTGCTCGATAAGCTGGACGTGGTTGCGGTGCACGGATTCCCGCTCGATTGGAATCACTGGCAGATCAACGAGTGGCCGGCGAAGTTAGAGGAGATCAAGGCGGTGACCTCGCTGCCGATTTGGGTGTCGGAGGTGGGAATTTCGACGTTCGGGGCGGAGGAGGTGCAGGTGTTTGGATTGAATCGGACGGCGGAGTTGCTGGTGGGGCGGGTGCCGCGGATTCACTGGTATAGTCTTTACGATTTGCCGAAGGCGTGGCCGGCGACGACGCGGCATAAAGAGGCGGAAGGCTCGGCGTATTACCGGCATTTCTACATGGGGCTGCTGCGTGAGGACGGATCGCCGAAACCGGCGGCGGAGGAGTTTCGGCGTCACACGCCGGAGATGGGCATTTGCCAGTGGTTTCATTTTGAGGATCACCGGCTGGACGACGCGGTGCGCTGGATGCGCGAATTGGGCGTGAAGTATCTGCGGACGGGGCTGAGTTGGGCGGACAGTTTCCGGCCGAATGCGGACGCGTGGTTCGATCGGCAGATGGAGGCGCTGGCGGAGTTCGACGTGACGCTGACGTTTTGTTTCACGCCGGAACATCGGGGCGTGCAGCCGCATCACACGAGTCCGCCGCTGGTGATTGATGAGTATGCGGAGTTTTGTGCGCGGATGGTGCGGCGGTATGGCGGGAGCGGACGGGTGGCTCCGGCGGAGAAAGTGGGCGAGGAGGTAGTGAGTATTTAACGACACGGGCGATGCGTTCGCATGCGCGCGGGATCACGGAAATGAACGAAGGAAAATCATGATTGCTCCAAAATTACGGCCGCGGGCGGGAGAGCCCGATCATCGCAGGAAAGTGCGCGTCGCGATTGTCGGCGTGGGGAATTGCGCCTCGTCGCTCGTGCAAGGCGTGGAGTTCTACCGCAACGCGCCGGAGGATGAGCGCGTGCCGGGGTTGATGCATGTGAACCTGGGCGGATATCACGTGCGCGATATCGAATTCTCGGCGGCGTTCGACATCGACGCGAACAAGGTGGGGCGCGATCTCGGCGAGGCGATCTATGCGGAACCGAACAACACGTATCGCTTTGCGAACGTGCCGGAACTCGGCGTAAAAGTGCATCGCGGGATGACGCACGACGGCCTCGGGAAGTATCTGTCCGAAAAGATTCACAAGGCTCCCGGGCCGACGGATGACATTGTGAAGATCCTGCGGGAGACAGGCACGGATGTCGTGGTGTCGTATTTGCCGGTGGGATCGGAGATGGCGACCAAGTGGTATGTGGAGCAGGTGCTCGAAGCGGGGTGCGGTTTTGTGAATTGCATCCCGGTGTTCATCGCGTCGCAGCCGTATTGGCAGCAGCGATTCGTGGAACGCGGGCTGCCGATCATCGGCGACGACATCAAGTCGCAGGTTGGCGCGACGATCACGCACCGGATGCTCGTAAATCTGTTTCGTGAGCGTGGGGTGAAGCTGGATCAAACGTATCAGCTGAACTTCGGCGGCAACACGGACTTTTTGAACATGCTCGAGCGCGAGCGGCTGGATTCGAAAAAGATTTCGAAGACGAATGCGGTGACGAGTCAGCTCGGCGAGCCGATGCCAGCGCGAGACGTGCACGTGGGGCCGAGCGATTTCGTGCCGTGGCTCACGGATCAGAAGTGGTGCTACATTCACATGCACGGGACGACGTTTGGGAACGTGCCGTTGAAGTGTGAGGTGAAGCTCGAGGTGTGGGATTCGCCGAATTCGGCGGGTGTGGTGATCGATGCGGTCCGCTGCATCAAACTCGCGCTCGATCATGGCGTGGCGGGGCCGCTCATCGGGCCGGCGAGTTATTTCATGAAGTCGCCGCCGGAGCAGTTCACGGACCATGAAGCGCACGAGCGGACCGAGGCGTTTATTCGGGAGTTTGCGTATGAGCGGCCGGTGGACCGACCGATGACGCAGAAGGCCAGCGGGATCGGACTGGGGACGTGAGCTGATTTGTGGCGACGTTTTACCTCATCCGGCACGCGCAGAAAGATGCGGGCGAGCGGATCTTGTCCGGTCGAGCGCCGGGCATCGGGTTGTCGGCGCACGGTCGCCGGCAGGCGGAGGCGATTGCGCGCATGCTGGCGGGCGAGAACATTCAACACGTCTCGAGCAGTCCGATGGATCGAGCGCAGGCCACCGCGGCACCGTTGGCGCGGACGCGCGGGGTGGAGGTGAAGATCGCGAAGGGAATCGCGGAGGTGGACTACGGCGAGTGGACGGGCAAGTCGTTCGACGAGTTGGAAGGCGATGCCGAGTGGCGGGCCTTCAATAGCTTTCGTAGCTGGGCGCGCATTCCCGGCGGTGAGACGATGCTCGAAGTGCAGGCGCGCTTCGTGGCGGAGATGCTGCGACTGCAAGCGTTGTATACAAAAGATGGGGTCGCGTTGGTGAGTCACGGCGACCCGATTCGCGCGGCGATCGCGTATTTTCTCGGGGCTCCGCTGGATCTTTTCGAGCGAATGGAGATCGGTATCGCGTCGGTGAGCGAGGTGGTCGTGGACGAATTTGGAGCGCGGGTCGTCCGGCTGAACCAAGCGGCACCGCTAATCCGCGATGAATGAGCTTCAACTTTCGACGAACACGCCGGCCCCTTCAGGGAACGATTGGCTCGAGTGCATGCGGCGCGGCGATTTCGAAGGGGCGTGGCGGATCAGCGATGCCGTGCTGCGGGAGCGGGCGGGGGAGCCGTGCTGGCACCGGCCGCGTCACGAGCAGTGGATTTGGAATGGAGAATCGCTGGCGGGGAAACGCGTGCTGGTGCGGTGTTATCACGGGCTGGGCGACACGGTGCAGTTCATTCGCTACGCGCCGTGGTTGCAGCGCGTCGCGCGCGAAGTGGTGGTGTGGGCGCAACCGGCGCTGTTGCCGTTGTTGGAAACGGTCGAGGGGATCGACGAATTGCTGCCGCTGCACGACGGGACTCCAGAAACTGGATACGACGTGGACGTGGAGTTGATGGAGCTGCCGCACGTTTTTCGGACGACGTTGGAGACGATTCCGAATCGCGTGCCTTATCTGCGCGTGCCGCGGGGTGAAGGTGCGAAAGGAGAACTGGCGGTCGGCGTGGCCTGGCGGGCGGGGGAGTGGGATCGCGACCGTTGGGTGCCGGCGGGGCTGATCGCGTTGCTGGCGCTCGTGCCGGGCGTGCGGCTTTATGTGTTGCAGGATCGAGCGTCGGCCGGCGAGTGGCCGGAAGTGTGCGGGCCGATGTTGTGTCCGGAGCCGGTGACGGCGCTGGCGGAGGCGATCGCGATGATGGATCTGGTCATCACGGTCGACACGTTGGCGGCGCATTTGGCCGGCGCGCTGGGGGTGCGGACGTGGACGTTGCTGCCGAAGAAGGCGGATTGGCGGTGGATGGAGGCGCGGAGCGATTCGCCGTGGTATCCGACGATGAAGTTGTGGCGGCAGGAAAATGCGGGGGAGTGGGAGCCGGTGGTGGAGCGGGTGGCGCGAGAGTTGCGGGAGTTGGCGGTGAGAAGAACCGCGAACGGACACTAAGCCGTATCCATGCAGATGAACCGCGAAGAACGCGAAGAGGCGCGAAGGGCAAGGGCAGTTTTCAACAGGCCCAAAGCTTGTCACCGAACGGTTGGGCCGGCACCGGCCCACAGCATCACGGTCTCATCTGAACTTCGCGTCACTTCGCGTTCTTCGCGGTTTCCACTGAATTGTTTCGGCTAAGGGACGTGTCGGGAAATAAAAAGCCCGACGAGGACCCGACGAATCGGGGCCGGGTGTCGGGCTTTGGAGACGGCGGGGTCGGGCGCCCCCGCCCGTCAATTATTGATCAGGCGAGCGTGGGGGATTCGGCGAGGGCGCTGTCGAAGGCTTTCAGCAATTCGGCGATGGTGGCGTCGGTTTCGTCGCCCATGTTGGAAATGCGGAACGTCTTGCCCTTGAGTTTGCCGTAGCCGCCGTCGATCACGAGCTTGTGCTTCGACTTGAGCGTCTTGTTCAGCGCGGCGAGGTCGATGTTGAGCGAGTTGGCGAAGCAGTTGAGCGAAACGGAGCCGAAGCCCTCCTTCGGGAACAGCTTGAAGCCTTTCGCGAAAAGGTGATCGCGGACGGTCTTGTTCAGACGAGCGTGGCGGGCGTAGCGGTTGTCGGCGCCCTCGGCCTTGATGTCCTCGAGCTTCGACTTGAGCGCGTAGATGTGGGGAATCGAAGGCGTGCTCGGCGTCATGCCGTTCTCGTGGTTCTTCTGGAATTCCACGAAATCGAAATAGTAACCGCGGGCGGCCTGAGTGGCGGCGCGATCGAGGGCGCGTTTCGAAACCGACAGGAGCGCGAGGCCGGGAGGAAGCGCGAGGGCTTTCTGCGAGCCGGTAATGAAAACATCGATACCAAGTTCGTCCTTCTTGATCGGCATCGCGCTGAACGAGCTGACGGTGTCGACGATCGAGATGACGTCGGGGAACTCGCGCACGACCTTCATCACGGCCTCGAGATCGCTCATGCAGCCGCACGAGGTTTCGTTGTGGATGATCGTGATGGCGTCGTAGGCGCCGGTCGAAAGTTCCTTGCGGACGGCCTCGGGATCGACGGGCTGGCCCCACTCGAATTTGAGGGCGCCGGCTTGGAAGCCGCAGCGTTGAGCGACGTCGTTCCATTTGTCCGAGAACGCGCCGTTCATGCAGTTCAGGACTTTCTTCTTCGTGACGTTGCGGACGGCGCCTTCCATCACGCCCCATGCGCTGCTCGTCGAAAGATAGACCGGATCCTTCGTGTAGAAGAGGGCCTGCAAGTCCGGCTGGATGGAGTTGTAGAGCGCGACGAAGTCGGTGCTGCGGTGGCCGATCATCGGCTGGGCCATGGCGCGCAGGGTTTTTTCCGAGACGGCGATGGGGCCGGGGATGAAGAGTTTGTAGCTCATGGTGGGTGCCCGTAGGCGCTTCGGAAAACAGTTTACGCTTTTCGTTGGGTCAACCTTCATTCGCGAAACGCGTCGCGCCGGGATGGCAGTCGTGAGCTTGCGGGGTGACTGAGCGCCAGCAAGCTGGCGGCCTACGTTTTGGTCCGAGCTTCACTCTACGTCACACGAATGTCGCAGCCCTGGTTAAAGAAGAAGGTCAACGCACTCGAGCTCTACACGATCGACGTGATTTTGGGGCGGCGGGCGGACACGGGCGCGGCAATTTATGGCGCTTTTTTGCAGGTGCTGTCGTGGCTGTTCAACGGCATCGCACAGACGCGGTTGTGGCTTTATAAGAATCGGATTCTGCACGATCAGCCGCTCGGGTGTTTGGTCGTGGTGGTGGGGAATTTGACGGTGGGTGGGACGGGCAAGACGCCGGTGGTGGAGAAATTCGCGAAAGCTTTGCGCGATCGCGGACGGAAAGTGGCGATTCTGAGCCGCGGGTATAAGAGCAAGTCGCCGCCGTTGTGGCGGAAGTGGTGGTATGCGTTGACGCATACGGCGGAGCCGCCGCCGAAAATCGTGAGCGATGGGAAGCGGGTGTTGCTCGATTCGGACGTGGCGGGCGACGAGCCCTACATGCTGGCGAGGAATCTGCCTGGAGTGATCGTGCTCGTGGATAAAAACCGCGTGAAGGCGGGGGCATATGCGGTGAAGAAGTTTGGTTGCGACACGCTGGTGCTCGATGACGGGTTTCAGTATCTGCCGCTAAAAGGGCGGCTGAATTTGTTGCTCGTGGACAAGACGAATCCCTTTGGGAACGGGCATCTGCTGCCGCGCGGGATTTTACGGGAGCCGATCAAGCATTTGAAGCGGGCGAGCTATGTGTTTCTGACGAAGTCGAACGGAGAGCGGGACGAAGAGCTCGAGGCGACGATCAAGCGTTACAATCCGGAAGCGGACATCATCGAGTGCGCGCACAAGCCGCAGTATTTGCGGCGGTTTGGGGTGAAGGAAGGCGAGGCGGGAGCGATGGAGCCGCTGGCGTTTTTGAAAGGGCGGCGCGTGCTGGCGTTCAGCGGAATCGCGACGCCGGAAAGCTTTGAAAAGTTTCTGCGGGATTTGGGCGCGGTGATCGTGGCGCGGGAACGGTTTCTCGATCACTACCGGTATGCGGATGAGGATTTCCAGGCGCTGTTCAAGCAGGCGCAGGAGGAAGGGGCGGAATGCCTGGTGACGACGGAGAAGGATGCGGTGCGGATTCCGGACGGTTATGTGTGTCCGCTGCCGTTGTATTACTTGAGGTTGGAGATCGAGATCATTCGCGGGGCGGCGGACTTCGACGAGGCGGTGGGGCGGATTTGTTTTCCGGTGAGCGGGTGAGCTGGCGGGGCGGCGGGATTCACCTTGCGAGGGGGGCGGGCGGTGAGGTTGATTGCGCGCGATGATCATCGATCCACGTTTCAACCAACTGGCGGAAGGGCTGACGGGTTTTTCCACGTCGTTGAAGAAGGGCGAGCGGGTGTTGATCGATGCGTTCGACGTGCCGGATGCGATCGTGATCGCGTTGATCCGGGCGACGCGGGCGCGCGGGGCGCATCCCTATGTGCAGATTCAACGGGCCCGCGTGACGCGGGAGCTGACGCTGGGGGCGGTCGAGGAGCAGTATGAGCCGCATGCGGCGGTGGAGCTCGCGCGTATGCAGAAAATGGATGCGTATATCGCGTTGCGCGGATCGGAGAATATTTTCGAGGCGTCGGACGTGCCGGCGGAGAAGGTGCAGCTGGTTTCGCGGCTGATGAAGCCGGTGCTGGATTATCGGGTGGGCAAGACCAAGTGGGTGGTGTTGCGCTGGCCGACGTCGGCGATGGCGCAGCAGGCGGGGATGAGCACGGAAGCGTTCGAAGATTTCTACTTCCGTGTGTGCACGCTCGATTACGGGCGGATGGTGCCGGGAATGAAGGCGCTCGCGGCGTTGATGGAGAACACCGATCGCGTGGAGATCACGGGACCCGGGACGGATTTGAAGTTTTCGATCAAGGGAATCGGTGCGGTGCCGTGCGGCGGGCTGCGGAATATTCCGGACGGCGAGGTGTTCTCGTGTCCGGTGCGCGACTCGGTCGAAGGCGTGATTCAATACAACGCGCCGACGGTTTATCTCGGAACGTCGTTCGACAACATCCGGCTGGTGTTCAAGCGCGGGAAGATCGTCGAGGCGACGAGTTCCAACACGAAGCGGTTGAACGAGATTTTGGATAGCGACGCGGGGGCACGTTACATCGGCGAGTTCGCGCTGGGCTTCAATCCGCACATCCTGCAGCCGATGCGGGACATTCTGTTCGACGAGAAGATCGCGGGATCGTTTCACTTCACCCCGGGGCAGGCGTATGAGGACTGCGGCAATGGCAACAAGTCGCAGGTGCACTGGGACATGGTGTGCATCCAGCGGCCGGATTACGGTGGCGGGGAGATTCGGTTCGATGGGAAGCTGATCCGGAAGGACGGGGTGTTTGTGCCGAAGGCGCTGCACAAGTTGAATCCGGAGTATTTGCTCGGGAAGAAATGAATTTACCTCCCGCGAAACACGCGAAAGGACGCGAAATGCAGGAGGCGGGTTCGCGTGGTTTCGCGTGTTTCGCGGGCTAAACTCATGAACGAATTTATTCAGGCGCTGCCGAAGACGGAGACGCATCTTCATGTGGAAGGGGCGCTGCCGTATGAGTTGTTGATGGAATGGAAGCCGGAGGAGTATCCGGCGGATCCGGCATTTCGGCGGGCGGATTATCGGTATGCGACGTTTCCGGATTTCGAGGCGATTTTGCTGTCGCACGCGCTGCCGTGGTTCACGAGCGCGGAGCGGTATTACGAGGCGGCGAAGGCGATCTTTGCGAAGCACGTCGCCCAGAACGTGCGTTACGTGGAGACGAGTTTTCACCTGCCGGTGACGAAGTTCATCGGCGTGCCGGGGCCGGAGATCGTCGCGGCGATTCGGGCGGCGGCGCCGGCGGAGTTGGAAGTGCGCGTATTCACGGGCATGTTACGGACGGACATCGTCGGCGAACTGCGATCGACGATCGATCAGTTGCACACGTGGGAAGGGTTGGCCGGCGTGGATTTGCATGGCTTCGAGGAAATGAAGACCGAGCCGGAGACGGCAGCGGTGTGGGCGCGGCTGCGCGCGGCGGGCAAGGTGACGAAATGTCATGCGGGTGAATTCGGCGGGCCGGAGCGGGTGCGCGAGGCGATCGAGATGCTCGGCGTGAAACGCGTGCAGCATGGCGTGCGCGCGATCGAGGATCCGGAGGTGTTGCGACTCGCGGCGGAGCAGGACGTGACCTTCGACGTGTGTCCGATCAGCAATGTGCGGCTAAAGGTCGTGCCGTCGATGGATCAGCATCCGCTGCGCGCGCTGATGCTGGCGGGTGTGCGCTGCACGGTGAGCACGGACGATCCGTTGAATTTCGCGAACACGGTGAACGACGAATACGCGGCGCTGGCGAAGGATCTGGAGTTCACGCGGGCTGAATTGGCGCAGGTGGCGAAGAACGGCTGGGAGGTCGCGGATGTGCCGGCGGAAACGAAACAGAAGAGGATCGCGGAAATCGAACGCCTGGCGGCGAGCGGCGTATGACGAGCTACATTGTGCCGGAAGGCGTGAGGCGGGCGCGGGCGGACAAGGTGCTGGCGGCGGCGTTCAGCGAGCATAGCCGGGTGGCGTTGCAGCGGGCGTTCGATGCCGGGCTGGTGAAGCGCGCGGGTGAAGTGATCGGGCGTGACGCGACGGTGAACGAAGGAGATGTAGTGGAATTTTCGATGCCGGAAACAAAGCCGGCGGAATTGAAGGCGGTGGATATCCCGCTGGACGTGCTATTCGAGGACAAGCACATGCTCGCGGTGAACAAAGCCGCGGGAATGGTGGTGCATCCGGGCGCGGCGACGGAGGACGACACGCTGGTGCATGCGCTGTTGGCGCATTGCGAAGGCTCGCTGAGCGGGATCGGCGGCGTGGAGCGGCCGGGGATCGTGCACCGGTTGGACAAGGAAACGACGGGCGTGATTGTCGTGGCGAAGAACGACAAGGCGCATCGCGCGTTGGCGGATCAGTTTTCGAGCCGGACGCTGACGAAGGAGTATGTGGCGCTGGTGCAGGGCGTGCCGCAGTTGTTGAGCGGGACGATCGATCGGGCGATTTCGCGGCATCCGATTCACCGACATCGGATGACGGTGGGCGAAGGCGGGAAGCCGGCGCGGACGGATTGGGAGCGCGGGGAGACGTTTGGCGATCTCGCGGCAGTGATGCGGTGCCGGATTTTCACCGGACGGACGCATCAGATTCGCGTTCACCTGAAATCGCTCGGGCATCCAATTCTCGGCGATCCGTTGTATGGTTGGAAACCGGATACACGGCTGGCGAAGCAGCCGGAGCGGGTGATGCTGCATGCGGAGCATCTGGTGCTGACGCATCCGGTGAGCGGGAAGGTTTTGGATCTGCGGGCGCCGTTGCCGAAGGATTTTTTGGCGCTGATGAAGGAGCTGCGGCGGGCGGGGAAGAAGTAGGTCGCGCGCTTGCGCGCGACGTGGCGCGGCGAATGAACTCCGTGGCGCGGCGAGCGCGCCACCTACGGGAGGAGCTCGGCGGCGAGGCCGTAACGGAGGTTGTAGAGGGAGTGGAGGTAGGTGTCGAAGCCGCCAACTTCGGCGAGGGCGGTGAGCGTGGCGAGCGCGGTGGGAAAGACGTCGGCGCGGGCGGCGGGGAGTCCGGGCACGTGCTGGCGATCGACGAGGGAAAGGGTGGCGAGTTCGTCGCCGAGGAGTTGAAGATCGGCGATCGAAATGGATGGCGGCGTGGCTTCGAGCGGAAGATTTTGGCGGGCGGCGAGAATGGCGCGCGCGGTGGTGAGGGTGCCGCCGGTGCCGACGACGGCGGCATGGGGAATGTTGAAAGCGAAGGAGGAGCGAACGGTGGCGGTCGTGAAGGTCCGGATGGCGGCGAGAAGGCCGAAGGGGAGGGGGTCGGCGGGATTGCGGACGAGGGTTTCGGTGAGACGGACGCAGCCGAGTTGGAGGCTAACCGCCTGTTCGATGTGGCGGTCGCGGAAGGAGAGACATTCGAGACTGCCGCCGCCGAGGTCGAAAACGTAGAAATTGCGGAGAGAAACGAGCGCAGGATCGGAGGTGAGGCCGCGACCGATGAGGTTGGCTTCTTCCGGGCCGGTGAGGATGCGGATTTCGTGTCCGGTGGCGGATTGGACGAGCTGGCGGAAATCGGAACCGTTGCGGGCGTCGCGGACGGCGCTCGTGGCGACGAGCGTGGTGGCGGAGGGGGAGAAAGGGGCGATGAAGGCGATGAGTTCGCGGATCGCGGCGAGGCCGCGGGCCATGCCTTCGTCGGAGAGACGTGGTTCACTGCGGCTGATGCCGGCGCTGATGCGAGCGTCGAGGCTTTTGGTGGCGAGGCCGCGAAGGGAGCCGTCGGGCGCGCGGTCGGCGACGAGGGCTTTGATCGAGTTGCTGCCGATGTCGATGACGGCGACGGGGGAATTTTGAACCACAGAGACACAGAGACACAGAGAGGAATCTCTTCAATCCCTCTGTGTCTTCGTGTCTTTGTGGTTAAAAAGAGCGCGCTTCCAAGGGGCACGGGCCCGCGGAATACATGGAAGGAAAGGACCGTTTGGTGCGCCGCCCGCTAAACACGCTAAACGGCGCGAAAATGAACGAAGACGTGAGGTCAGTGGGCTTCTTACAGCACGAAATCTTTTGGGGCGATGAGGAGGACGAATTCGCCTTTGAGGCTGAGTTTGGCGAGGCGGGTGCGGACGTCGGCGGCGGGGCCGACGAGGAAGATTTCGTGAAGCTTGGTGACTTCTTTCGCGACGCAGATCACACGGGCGTCGCCCAGGGTGGAGACGATTTCGTCGACGGCTTTGTCGATGCGGTGGCAGCTTTCGTAGAGGACAAGGGTGTAGTCGAAATCGCGATACTTTTCGAAGAAGGCGATGCGAGCGGCGGATTTGGGCGGGAGGAATCCGACGTAGAGAAAACCGTTGGTGGGGAGGCCGCTGGCGCTGAGGACGGCGATGAGGGCGCTGGGGCCGGGAACGGGGATGACGGGGAGATTGCGGCGGCGGCAGGCGCGAACGAGGCGGAAGCCGGGATCGCTGATGGCGGGCGTGCCGGCGTCGGAGACGAGCGCGATGGATTTGCCGGCGGCGAGTTGATCGGCGAGGCGGTCGGCAGCTTCGGTTTCGTTGTGGTCGTGGTAGGCGACGAGGGTTTTATGGAAACCGAGACGCGTGAGCATTGCGCCGGTGGTGCGCGTGTCTTCGCAGGCGATAAGATCGGCGGCAGAGAGGATGGCGCGGGCGCGATCGGTCAGATCGGCCAGGTTTCCGATCGGGGTGGCAACGACGTAAAGGTGGCCGGGTTGGGGAGTGAGGGAGGTGTTTTCCATCCAGTGAGGCGGGGGACGAAACGCTCACCCCGACGAGTCGGGGCGGGCTGCGTTCCGCTACATGAAAACGGCCCCGAGGTGTCGGGGCCGTGAGACGCGTGGCGGATGTTTAGCGGCCGAGGCCGCTGCCGCTCATGCCGGGGATCTGGCCTTCCCAGTCGGCGGGGCGGCTCCACGGAATCGAGCTATCGCGGGGCGCGGACATGCAGCCGACGGAAAGCGAAACGATCGCGAGGAGAAGCAAGCCGAGCAGGGTTTTCTTAGAGATCATTTGGATACGGTGGGTAATACGGGGGAATTGGGGTTCTGCAAGGCTGAGGGTGGGGCGATGACGGCTCAGCGGGACCCCGACAGATCGGGGCAGGCTGCTTCGCCCTACCTGGCGGCGTATTGGGAAAGGTGCCAGGGCGTTTTGGCGCGTTTCTTGATGCCGCTGGATTTGTTGGCGGCGAGGTGCTCGAGGATCTTGAAGACGAGCTCGGTGGAGACGTCGGGGCCGAGTTTTTCGGCGATCCCCTCGGCGGTGGCGAACGTGCCGGGCTCGGATTGGAGTTGGGCGACGACGCGCTTTTTGAGGGCGATGACGCTACCGGCGGCTTTCTTGCCGGCTTCGACGCCGGGCTGGTGATAGGCGTTGATGCCGATGAGCGAGGCGTAGAGGCCGGTGACGCGTTCGTAGAGGGCAATCAACATACCGAGCGTGCGCGGCGAAACGTCGGGCAACGTGAGCGTGATTGAATGGCGGTCTTTTTCGCTGAGGGCGTCGCGGGTGCCGAGATAGAAACCTTGCAGGTAATCGCCGCTCGTGACGCCGGGTTCGACCTCGAGCGAGGACTTTGCGTCGCGGTCTTTGAGGACCTCGATGAACGTGGCGAAGAAGTTGTTCACGCCCTCGCGGAGCTGTTGGACGTAGGCGTGCTGGTCGGTGGAGCCCTTGTTGCCGTAAACGGCGATGCCCTGGTTTACGACGCGGCCCTGGAGATCAAACTCCTTGCCGAGCGATTCCATGACGAGCTGCTGGAGGTAGCGCGAGAAGAGGAGCAGGCGGTCTTTGTAGGGGAGGACGACCATGTCCTTGGCGCCGCGGCCATCGGTGGCGAAGAACCACATCAGAGCCATGAGGGCGGCGGGATTTTGCGCGGTGGTGGGCGTGCGGGTGACGGCGTCCATCGCGGCGGCGCCGTCGAGCATTGCTTGAATGTCGATGCCTTGCAGGGCGGCGGGGAGGAGACCGACGGCGGAGAGTTCGGAGGTGCGGCCGCCGACCCAGTCCCACATGGCGAAACGCGATAACCAGTTTTCGGATACGGCGGCCTGGTCGAGTTTCGAACCGGCGCCGGTGATGGCGACGAATTGTTTGGTGTAGTCGAGATTGGCGGCGCGGAAAGCGGCGATGGCTTCGAGCATGCCGTTGCGCGTTTCGGCGGTGCCGCCGGATTTGGAGATGACGACGACGAGCGTCTTCGCGAGCTGGTTGCGCAGCTGATCGAGGACGTAGTCGATGCCGTCGGGGTCGGTGTTGTCGAAGAAGTGGATCGCGACTTTATCCTTGCGCGGGCGACCGAGCGCGTGGCTGACGAGTTGCGGGCCGAGCGCGGAGCCGCCGATGCCGATGACGAGGAGGTTTTTGAATTTACCCTTGGGGCCGGAGATTTCGCCGGAGTGCACCTTGGCGGTGAAGTCCTTGATCGCGTTGAGCGTGGTCGTGATTTCGGACGTGAGCTCGGGATTGGGCGCGAGATGCGGAGCGCGGAGCCAGTAGTGGCCGACCATGCGATTCTCGTCGGGATTGGCGATCGCGCCGCCTTCGAGCGCGGCCATCGCGGAGAAGGCTTCCTGCATGCGCGGTTCCATCGACGGGAGGAAATCGTCGGGGAACGGAATGCGGCTGATGTCGAGAGATACGCCGAGGTCGGCGTTGTGGTAGAAGTGGGTTTTGAAACGGGTCCAGGTCATGGGATGAAAAAGAATCGCCCGCTAAACACGCGAAGAGCGCGAAAGGTGAAGATCGTTCGCGTCGTTTGGCGTGTTTAGCGGGCGGTGGTTGGAATTAGAGATATTTGTCGGTGACGGCGCCTTCGGAGGCGGTGCTGACGAGCTTGGCGTATTTGGCGAGAACGCCGCGGGTTTCGCGGGGCGGAATCGGTTGGTAGGCGGACATGCGCGAGGCGTATTCGGCGTCGGGGATCAGGAGGCTGATTGTGTTTTTGACGGCGTCGATTTCGATGGTGTCGCCGGTGCGAACGATGCCGATCGGACCGCCGCGGGCGGCTTCGGGTGTGATGTGGCCGACGTCGAAGCCGTGGCTGCCGCCGGAGAAGCGACCGTCGGTGATGAGTGCAACGTCTTTGATGAGACCGCGACCGGCGACGGCGCTGGTGGGCGAGAGCATCTCGCGCATGCCGGGGCCGCCGACGGGACCTTCGTTACGGATGACGACCACGTCGCCCTTCACGATGTCGCCGCGGAGGATGCCTTTGAGAGCGTCTTCCTCGCCCTCGTAAACCTTGGCGGTGCCTTTGAAGTAGAGACCTTCCTTGCCGGTGATTTTGCCGACGGCGCCCTCGGGGGCGAGGTTGCCGCGGAGGACGCGGAGGTGGGTTTCCTTTTTGATCGGGTTGTCCCACGGGCGGATGATGTCCTGTTCGTTTGGATACGCGCCGTAGGGTTGAACGTCCTTCAGGGTTTCGGCGATGGTTTCGCCGGTGACGGTGAGGCAGTCGCCGTGGAGGAGGCCGCGGTCGAGGAGCAGCTTCATCATCGGGCGGATGCCGCCGACGCGGATGAGATGGCTCATGTTGTAGCGGCCGAAAGGTTTCAGGTCGGCGAGGAGCGGGACGCGTTCGCCGAGGGTCTTGAAGTCGTCGAGCGTGAGCGGGACGTGAGCGGCGTGCGCGATCGCGAGAAGATGGAGGATGAGATTGGTCGAGCCGCCGAGGGCGGTGCAGACGAGGATGGCGTTTTCGAACGCCTGACGGGTCATGATATCGCGGGGCTTGATGCCGCGCTTGAGGAGGTTCACGACGGCGGCGCCGGCGCGTTCGCAGTCGCGGCGTTTTTCTTCGCCGATGGCGAGTTGCGCGCTGCTGTTGGGCAGGCTCATGCCGAGGACCTCGATGGCGGAGGCCATCGTATTCGCAGTATACATACCACCGCAGGAGCCGGGACCGGGGATGGCGCTCGACTCGACTTCCTTGAGGCCGGCGGCGTCGAGTTCGCCTTTGGCGTGTTTGCCGACGGCTTCGAAGACGGAGACGATATCGAGGGGCTTTTTCTTGTCGCAATCGCCGGGCGTGAAGCCAGGGAGAATCGTGCCGCCGTAAACGAAGACGGCGGGGCGGTTGAGGCGGGCGATGGCGATCATCGCGCCGGGCATGTTTTTGTCGCAGCCGCCGATCGCGACGAGTCCGTCGAAGCCTTCGGCGGCGACGGCGGTTTCGATGGAGTCGGCGATGACCTCGCGGGACACAAGGCTGTAGCGCATGCCCTGCGTGCCCATGCTGATGCCATCGGTGACGGTGATGGTATTGAAATAGACGGGCTTGCCGCCGGCGTCGGCGACGCCCTTTTGCGCGTGGGTGCTGAGATCGCCGAGGTGGACGTTGCACGGCGTCATGTCGCTCGCGGATGAAGCGACGGCGATTTGCGGCTTCTTGAAATCGTCGTCGGTGAAGCCGACGGCGCGGAGCATCGAGCGGGCGGGCGCGCGGTCGTTGCCGTCGACGACCACGGAAGAATGGGGCCGGGGGATCTCGTTCGTGGGCTGAGTGCTCATGAGAAAGGGCGGACGATGACGGAGGCGCGCTGGCGCGGGCAAGTGTGTTTCCCCGGCGGATAGGCACAGTGGCGGGGAAAAAAGATCCAAGCTCCAAGATCCAAGCTCCAGAGAATGATCAATGATCAAGATTCAATGTGGGTGGGAGTGGTGGGAGACGTTTGGAATTTGGAGGTTCTTCGGTGCTTGGAGCTTGGATCTTGGAGCTTCCGCCGCGCGGCTGGGCGGCGGCCGGTTTTCGGGATTGCGTGCGGCGTGCGGCGGCCTGTTCACTCGGGGCGCTTTTACCCGCATGGCTTTCAATCTGAAAAAGGTGCTCAAGGCGTTGCTGTTGTCGTCCAGCGCTCCGCTTTCCGTGAAGGATATCCAGGCTGCGTTTTCGCGATTTCACGAAACGGCGACCCTGCCGCGCGAGGATGAGGAGCAGGAGAAGAAGGAGCCGGTGGCAGCGGATGCGGGTGGTGAAGGGGCGGATGCGGGGGAATTGCGCGGTGAGGGCACCGCGCCTCCATTGGCGGGGGACGGGGAGAAGGCGGAGGAGATCGTGGAGCCGGCGGAGGATCCAGAATTGTATGCGGAGGTGCCGTCGTTGATCACGGGCACGCAGATCCGCGAGGCGATGGATCAAATCGCGGCGGAGTTGCGGGGGGCGGACGACGGTTTGCTACTGATCGAGGGGAATAACGGTTTCCGGCTGGTGACGCATCCGCGGTTTGCGCGGTGGGTGAGGATTTTGCGTTCGGAGCCGCCGCCGGTGAAGTTGAGTCAGTCATCGATCGAGACGCTCGCGATTGTGGCGTATCGCCAGCCGGTGACGCGGGGCGAGATCGAGACGATTCGCGGTGTTTCGGCGGAAGCGGGCATCAACAAGCTGCTCGAGCGGGAACTGGTTTACGTGGTCGGGCGCGCGGATTTGCCGGGGCGTCCGATTCAGTATGGGACGACGGACAAGTTTCTGGAGTTTGTCGGCGTGAAGTCGCTCGATGAGTTGCCGGCGTCGGATGTGTTGTCGTCGCGGCAGATCGACGAGTGGTTGAAGACGGCGATGAATCCGCCGGCGCTGGGCGATGCCGAGATGGGTTTGCCGGATGAGCAGTTGCCGCTGGAGGCCGGCGCGGAGGCGTCGGCGGGTGAGGCGGCGGAGCCTGAAGCGGAGAAAGGCGAAACGCTCACCCCGACGGATCGGGGCGAAGCGCGTTCGGCTACGGAGGAGGACGAGAGCGGAGGCGACGAAACGCTCACGCGTTCCGCTACGGATGAGGGGGAGAAGCCGGCTTCGAACTGACCATGGACCTTTCGGCGATTCGGGAACAGATCGACAAATTGGATGGCGAACTCGTTCGCATTCTGAACGAGCGGCTGACGCTGGCGGCGGAGATTGGAAAACTGAAACGCAGCCAGGGCGGGCAGATTTACGTCGCGGAGCGCGAGGATGCGGTGCTGCGCAAAGTCACGGGACGGAACGAAGGGCCGATCAAGAACGAGGCGTTGCGGGCGATCTATCGCGAGATCATGTCGGCGGCGATCGCGCTCGAGAAGCCGCTGGTGATCGCGTATCTCGGGCCGGAGGCGAGCAACACGCATGCGGCGGCGCTGAAGAAGTTTGGCGCGAGCGTGGAGTATCACGGGATGGCGACCGTCAGCGATATCTTCACGGCGGTGGAGAAAGGCGAAACGGATTATGCCGTGATTCCGATCGAGAATTCGACGGAAGGGTCGGTGCGCGAGGCGTTAGATAGTTTCGTCGAAAGCGATCTGAAGATCGTCGCGCAGATTTATTTGGAGATCAGCCATGCGTTGATCTCGAACTCGCAGCTCGAGGAGATTGAGCGGGTGTATTCGAAGGATCAGGCGCTGGCGCAGTGTCGGCATTGGTTGCAGCGGCATTTGCCGCACGCGCAGTTGGTGGATGCGCCGAGCACGTCGCGCGCGGTGCAGATGGCGAAGGTCGAGCGCGGCGTAGCGGCGATCGCGGGCGAGTTGGCGGCGGAGCACTACGGCGTGCCGGTGGTCGCGCGGAATATTCAGGACAAGGCGGACAACACGACGCGGTTCTTCGTGATTGGGAAAAAGCCTTCCGGTGCGGTGGGCGGGGGGAAGGATATCACGAGTTTACTGGTGTCGCTCGGTGACGAGGCGGCGTCGCACTCGGGGGCGTTGTTGAAGATGCTGATGCCGCTGGCGAATCGCGGGATCAATTTGTCGAAGATCGAATCGCGGCCGAGCAAGAAGAGGCCGTGGGATTATTACTTCTTCCTCGATGTGACGGGTCATTATGAAGACCCGAACATGAAGAGTGCGGTCGCGGAGCTGCGGACGTTTTGTCCGTTGGTGAAGTGGTTGGGGAGTTATCCGGCGGTGGGGTGAAGGGGTGGAGGCGAAAAAAGCGCGGTCAGGTTGACCGCGCTACGAGTGGGGGAGGAGCGGCGGGGTGGGGGGGCCCCGCCCAGCAAATGGGGGGTTTCGCGGGGGGGGCGTGCCCCGGGG
>JAEWBF010000060.1 GCA_023391285.1 Verrucomicrobiota bacterium | reverse complement strand
GGTTCGACGAGGTGGATGTGCGGGTGAGGCGTGGCGGGAAGCATGGAAGGAATCGCGCGCCAGCGGGTGGCGACGATGGGGAGGTCGTGGGCGAGGGCTTCGATGACGGCTAGCGGCTGGGCTTCGTGCGGATAGGCGGTTGGGTAACAGAAGACGTCGGCGGTGGAGAGGAGGGCGTGTTTTTCGGATTCGCTGGCGAAACCGACGTGGCGGACGACCTCGGGGCCGAGAGCGACGACTTGGGAGAAGAAGGCGTGTTGATCGGCGATGGTGGCGAAGCCGCCGGCGACGGTGAGACGAAAGGCGTCGGGCTCGCGGCGGTTGGCGATGGCGATCGCGGTGAGGAGATCGAAGACGCCTTTTTCGCGGGAGCAGAGGCCGAGGAATACCACGTGGGTGGGGTTTTGGGTTTTGGGTTCTGGGTTTTGGGTTTGGGGTTGAAGGGAGAAGTTTGGGGTCTGGGGTTTGGCGTTTGGAGTTTCAGGCACATTGAGGCCGTTGGGGACGAGGGCGGTGGATTTGGGGCGGAGGTGTTGGGCGTCGGGGAGGAGTTCGGGGGCGAGGGAGATCGAGAGGTCGGCGCGGCCGAGGAGGAGTTGCGTGAGGAAGCGTTCGGGGGCGGTGGCGTGTTGCGCGAGCCAGTTGCCGAGGCCGACGGCGTGCCAGTGGAGGATGAGTTTCGGGAAAAACGGGCGGCAGAGGAGCATCACGATCCAGTCGCGGTAGAGGGCGCTGCGTTTGGCGGGCGCAGGGATGTAGTAGAACGGCATCGGGCCGTGGCGGAACCGGAGTGTGAGTGCGCGGAAGCAGGCGGCGAGGAGCGGGAGGAGTTTGGTGAGGCGCGGCCGGCCGATGTCGGTGGAGTCGCGGGAGAGGCGGACGTTGACGTGATGGAGCGTGAGGTGCGGCGCGATGGACGGGAGGTGGGAGAGGAGGGTTTGGACCATCAAGCTCTGGCCGTGCACGGGTGGCGGCGTGTGGGCGAAGATGAGGAGGTGGTGCGGTGCAGGAGGCACGGGGGTGAGGATGCGGGGGGCAGGCAAAGCTCCAAGATCCAAGATCCAAGCTCCAGAGAAGATCCAACTGCAAATGCCGGAGCGACGGCGGGGTCGGGAGATCCCGCCCTACATCCTACATATACCTGCGGTGGAGTGTGGGCTTGGAATGGGCGGGGCGGGGCGTGAGAGTGGCGGGAGTTGATGAGCCAGGCTTCAGCGAAAATCGGATCACGGTCGTGGGTGGCGGCGGGAGTTTGTGCGGTCGCAGGGTTCTTGGTGTTTCAATTTTTTGGGAATGCGACGCGGGGGTATGTCGATACGGGGTCGGTGTTTTGGTGGTGGGTGAGTCAGTGGCTGGATCCCCAGGCGGAGACGGAGCATGGGTGGTTGGTGCTGGGGATTTCCGCGTGGGTGTTGTGGAGGAATTTGAAGGGAGCCCAGAGCCTAGAGCCGAGAGCCCAGAGCAGGAAGGCGGGCGGAGTCGTGGCGTGGGGGGTGATGGCGGTTGCGCTGGGGTTGCATGCGGTGGGGTTTGTGGCGCAGCAGACGCGGGTTTCGATTGTGGCGGTGTTGTTGTTTACGTGGGGGGTGTTGCGGTTGGGTGGGGGGAAGCGGTGGGGCGATGCCGCGATGTTTCCGCTCGGGTTTTTGTTGTTCGCCATTCCGTTGAACGTGCTGGATTCGGTGGGTTTTTGGCTGCGGCTGTGGGTGATCGATGCGGCGGGTCCGATTGCACGGGCGGGCGGGATCGAGGTGGTGCGAAGCGGGACGCAGCTCTTTGCGCCGGATGGACGGTATCAATATGACGTGGCGGCGGCGTGCTCGGGCGTGCGGTCGTTGATGGCGCTGGCGGCGCTGTCGTTGCTAGTTGGATACCTCAATTTTCGGACGTGGTGGCGGCGGGGGCTGATGCTGGCGCTATGTTTTCCGCTGACGTATTTGGGAAATGTTACGCGGATCGCGGCGATTATTTTCGCGGCGCAGATCGGCGGGCAGTCGTGGGGCGAGCGCGCGCATGAGGTGATGGGGTTTGGGGTGTTTGCGATCGTGTTGGGCGGGGTGTTGGGGGCGGCGGGGTTGCTCCGGCGCGTGGCGCCGGAGGGAGTGGTTTTGGGTTCTGAGTTTAGGGTTCTGGGTTCGGAAAAAGTGAAAGGAAGACCGATTGGAGGGTGGCTGCTCGGAACTGGAGCGATTGTGGGTTTGGCGGTGGGGGAGATGTTTTTTTTGGGGCGGGTGGCGGAGGGTGCGTTGGGCGGGGGTGTGGGTGTTCGATTGGCGGAGGGTGGGCGCGATCCGGTGGAGTTGCCGGCGTTTGTGGGGACGGAATGGATTGGGCGGCGCGCGGAGGTGACGGCGGTGGAGCGCGAGATTTTGCCGGAGGACACGGGGTTTTCGCGGCGAAACTATGTGAGCGTGAGCGATGCGCGGCACGCGGTGTTTGTGTCGATTGTGTTGAGCGGCAAGGATCGGACCTCGATTCACCGGCCGGAGCTCTGCTTGGTGGGGCAGGGGTGGACGATTGGGCAGAAGCGCGAGGTGAGATTCGAGATGGGGAAAGGGGCAGGATGGGACGCGACGTTGTTGGAGACCGAGATGGTGGAGCCGCGGAGCGGGCGACGGATTCCGGCGCGGGTGGCGTATTGGTTTGTGAGCAGTGAGGCGGCGACGGCGACGCATTGGGGACGTTTCTGGCACGATGCGTGGAATCGGTTGCGCGGGCGGGCGGATCGTTGGGCATATGTGTTGGTGCAGACGGATGCGACCGATGGGGAAGAGGCGGCGTTGGGGCGGATGCGGGAGGTGATCGCGGGGACGTTGGGGCAGGTGGTGGTGGTGAAGTGAAGGGGCCACTCGCTCACGCTTGTTGCTACGGGCATGTGGTGAACGGGTTTCGCAAAGGGGTGGCGCGGGGTGGAAGAAGGGCTTGAGGTTTCTAACCCGAGACATAGGTTGCGCGTCCCTTGACGTCAGTGAGCGCAGCCGACTTCGCGTTTCTGATCTCCGGGAGCGACGCATTTGATTGGTCGCTCGCGGTGTCGATGATCGTGGGCGGCGCACTGGGTTTTCTGGTGGTGTGGGCGCTGACGCGTCACACGCGGCGGACGGCGCACGAGCAGGCGGCGGAGCTGATCGAGGTGGCGCGGCGTGAGGCGGCGGTGGCGGCGGAGGAGATCAAGCAGAAGGCGGAGGCGGATATTCAGGAACGGCGGGCGGAGTTGAACCGTGAATACGACCGGCGCGACATCGAGAGCGAGGTGCGGTTGCGGGAGATTCGGGCGCACGAGGAATCGCTGGCGTTGCTCGATTATCAATTGGAGCAGCGGTCGGAGCGGTTGAATCGCGAGAACGCGGCGATCCGGCAGGCGCGCGATGCGATCCGGGCGTTGTCGAAGAGTGTGCGGCAGCGGCTCGAAGGGGTGTCGCAGATGGATGCGGACGAGATTCGGCGAGCGTTGCGTGAGGAAGTGTTGCTCGAGTGTCAGGATGAACTGCGAGCGCTGCGGCGGGAAACGTTGGAGAAGTCGGAGCAGGAGCTGCAGACGGAGAGCCGGCGGATCTTGATCGCGGCGATGCAGCGGCTGGCGGTGAAGCCGAATGTGGATTTGACGTCGACGTTGGTGTCGCTGCCGAACGAGGACATGAAAGGGCGGATCATCGGGCGCGAAGGGCGGAACATCAAAGCGTTCGAGGCGGCGACGGGGGTGACGGTGTTGATCGACGAGTCGCCGGGCACGGTGTTGATTTCGTCGTTCGATCCGGTGCGGCGCGAAGTGGCGCGGGTGGCGTTGGATGGTCTCGTAAAGGATGGACGGATACATCCGGCGACGATCGAAGAATTCGTGAAGCGGGCGCAGGACGAGATCGAGCTGTCGACGACGCAGGCCGGTGAGGATGCGGTGTCGCGGCTCAACATCAACGGGCTGCATCCGGAGATCATCAAGCTGCTGGGAAAATTGAAGTTTCGGTTTTCGTATAATCAGAACGTGTTGGATCACTCGATCGAGACGGCGTCGCTGGCGTCGATCATCGCGAGCGAGGTGGGGCTGGATCCGAATTTGGCGAAGCGGGCGGGGTTGCTGCACGACGTGGGCAAGGCGGTGAGCGGGGATCTCGAGGGGAGCCATGCGCACATTGGCGCGGAGTTCATCAAACGTTATGGGGAGACGCCGATCGTGGTGAATGCGGTGGCGGCGCATCATGACGAGGTGAAGCAGGAAACGGTGTATGCGGGGATTGTGATTTTGGCGGATACGATTTCGGCGACGCGGCCGGGGGCGCGGGCGGAATCGATGGCGGGGTATGTGCAGCGGCTGGATCGGTTGGAGAAGCTGGCGTTGTCGATCGAAGGTGTGCAGCAGGCGTTTGCGATTCAGGCGGGGCGGGAGATTCGCGTGGTGGTGTCGCCGCAGACGGTGACGGACGATCGGGCGCGGGAGATTGCGAAGGACCTGCGGATGCGGATCGAGAAGGAGCTGCAGTATCCGAGCACGATCAAAGTGACGGTGATTCGGGAGCAGCGGTTTACGGAAACGGCTACTTGAGCCTAACCACGAAACACACGAAATACACGAAAGCTAAGAACCTGAGGCCTTGTTTTCCTTTCGTGTATTTCGTGTATTTCGTGGTCTCAAATGGCTGATCCGAAGATTCTCGAGACCTTTCCCAATCCGGCGCCGCATCGCGATTTCGTGATCGAGCACACGCATCATGAGTTCACATCGGTGTGCCCGATGACGGGGCATCCGGATTTTGCGAACATCACGATTCGCTACGTGGCGGACAAGACGTGCGTGGAGTTGAAGTCGTTGAAGCTGTATTTCCACGCGTATCGCAACGAAGGGATTTTTTTCGAGGCGGTGACCAACAAGATTTGCGACGAACTCGGAGCGGCGTTGAAGCCGCGGGCGTTGACGGTGATCTCGGACTGGAAGGCGCGGGGCGGGTTTACGTCGCGGGTGACGGCGGAGTGGAAGGCGCGCGGGAAACGGCGCTGAGTTGCGCGACGAGCGCGCAACCTACGGAGAAGAGAGGACGGCGGCGTGGAGTTCGGGCGTCGCGGCGGCGAGGGTGGATTCGGCGGGATAAGGGGCGTTGCCATGCCAATCGGTGATGACGCCGCCGGCGCCGCGGATGACGGGAACGAGTGCGGCGATATCCCACGGGTTCATGATCGGATCGACGCAGATGTCGGCAAAGCCGGTCGCGACGAGAAGGTAGCCGTAGGCGTCGCCCCACGTGCGGTAAAGTTTGGTGCGTTGCGCGAGGGCGTCGTAGCGGGCGGCGGAGGCGGGCTGGTATTTCGCGATGTTGAGCGTGTCGCTGGTGAGCAGCGTGGCGTCCTCGATGCGCGTGGTCGCGCGCGCGCGGATAGGCCGGTCGTTGAGGGTGGCGGTGTGGTTGTCGCCGATGACAAGTTGGCGGAGGATGGGCTGGTGGATGGCGCCGAGGATGGGTTGGCCCTGATGGAGAAGCGCGATGAGGGTGGCGAAGAGCGGGACGCCGGTGATGAAGGATTTGGTGCCGTCGATGGGATCGAGGACCCAGACGAATTCGGCGTCGGCGTTTTCGTTGCCGAACTCTTCGCCGATGATGCCGTGGGTGGGAAATTTTTCGGCGATGCGACGGCGGAGGAGTTGCTCGGCGCCACGGTCGGCGAGGGTGACAGGAGAGGCGTCGGATTTGGAAACGATGGCGAGGGAGGTGTCGCCGAAATGCGGACGGATGAAGTCACCGCTTTCGTGGGCGAGTTGCGCAAGGAAGGTGCGGTAAGGGGAGAGGTCCACGACAGAGAGATGCGCGTGATGGGCGATGAAGACACGAAAAAATCGCGAGGGAGAAACGCTGGCTCGATTTCGAGCGGCGGGTGGGTTTGGTGAACGAGTGGATGTCGTGGACCCAGCAACCGATTTACTTCGTGGATTTCGAGGGAAGTCAGAGTTCGGGGGTGCTCGAGTATGGCGTGGTGGAAGTGCGGGATGGGAAGATTGGGGCGACGTTTACGCGGTTGTGTCAGGCGACGGGGCGGGTTCGCGCGGAGGATACGGCGACGCATGGATTGGATGAGCGGGCGGTGGCGTTGTGGGCGCCCTTTGCGGACGAGTGGGAATTTTTTGCGGGACTGCGGGAGCGCGGGCCGCTGGCGGCGCATTATGCGGGTGCGGAGAACTCGATGTTGAAATCGGTGTGGCCGTATCCGCGGAATTCGCCGGATTTCGCGCGGCCGGGGGAGCGGGTGATCGATTGGGGCCCGTGGGTGGATTCGGCGCGATTGTATGGGCAGCTTTATCCGAAAGTCGGTAGTGGAAAATTGGAGACGCTGGTGAGTGTCTGCGGGCTGCAGGCGGAGCTGGATGCGCTGGCGGAGAAGTTTTGTCCCGCGGAGCGGCGGCGGTATCACGCGGCGTTGTATGATGCGTTGGGCGGGGCGCTGCTGCTGGCGTCGCTGGCGGCGGATCCG
Organism: Verrucomicrobiota bacterium; assembly: GCA_023391285.1. Taxonomy (GTDB): domain Bacteria; phylum Verrucomicrobiota; class Verrucomicrobiia; order Opitutales; family Opitutaceae; genus Opitutus. The sequence continues at coordinate 65,612 of JAEWBF010000060.1, read as the reverse complement.
CGCGTGGCGAATCTCAGTGTGATGCAGCTGCTGGCGTTGAGCACGCTGGATGCGGAGAAGCGCGGGGCGTTGCAGCAGGGGGAGTTGTTTTAGGCGGCGGGGGCGGGAGACCCCGCCCTACAGGGGGTAGTGGCGGAGGCGGGTGAGTTGGAGGACGAGGCGGCCGAGGAAGAGCGGGATGTGGCGAAAATAGCGCGGCGCGAGACGGCGAGGTTCGGTGGCGAGGCGGAAGAGCCATTCGAGGCCGGTGCGTTGGACCCAGCGCGGGGCTTGGGGTTTGGTGTTGGAGAGAAAATCGAAAGCGGCGCCGACGCCGATGAGGACGCGGGTGTCGAGTTGCGGCGCGAACTCGGCCATGAAGCGTTCTTGTTTCGGGGTGCTCAGGCCGACCCAGACGAGGTGCGGTTGGGTGCGGGCTATTTCGGCGCGGAGAGAGGCGGACTCGTCGGAGTCGAGCGGACGAAACGGAGGGGTGAACGTGCCCACAATCTGGATACCGGGGAAGCGGGCGGTGAGGTGGTCGCGGAGTTTTTCGGCGATCCCGGGCGCGCCACCGTAGAAGAAGTGGCGAAGGTGTTGGGGGCGACCGGCGTCGCAGACGGCGAGCATGAGGTCGGGGCCGTAGACGCGAGAAATGGGAGCGCGTTGAAGGAGTTTGCCGAGCCAGACGAGCGGCATGCCGTCGGGGGTGGCGAGCCAGGCGGCATTGAAGGTGCGGCGCAGGGCGGGGTCGTCGTGGGCTTCACCGAGACCGTGGACGCCGGCGAGGCAGACGTAGCGGGCGGAAGAAGATGGCGGGTTGGGGGACGTGGGAGCGAGGCAGGCGTCGAGGATCAGGTCACGGGCGTGAGTGAGCGTGAGGGCGGAGATGGCGACGCCGAGGATGTTGAAGCGGGCGACGGGAGCGGCGGCGGAGTCGGGCGTTGAAGCGAGAGCGGGCATTCGGGGTGTGACTGGGATTCAACCACGAATGGACACGAATGGACACGAAGGAATTCAGGGAGGAGAGGGTGGAGGGGCAGTTCGAGGGCGGTGTTTCGAGCGATGAGGTGGGGCTTGCGGTGGGACTCGTGGGTGGCAGGGTGGGCGGTTTTCCGATGGCAATTGTAAGTTTACTCGACGTGAGCGTGAGCTTTGGCGGACCGGCGTTGCTGGATCGCGTGAACCTGCAGATCGATCGCGGGGAGCGCGTGTGTCTGGTCGGGCGCAACGGGGCGGGCAAGTCGACGTTGATGAAGGTGATCTCCGGTGAGTTGAAGCCGGATGAAGGGCAAGTGGTGCGGCAGCAGGGAGCTGTATTCGCGATGTTGCGACAGGAAGTGCCGGCGGGACTCACGGGCACGGTGCAGAGTGTGATCGAAGGCGAAGGCGGGAGCTTCGAGGAGCACAACGATTGGGAACGGCATGATCGCGTGGAGCGGTTGATGGAGCAGATGGGGCTGCCGCCGGACGAGGAGTTTGCGTCGTTGTCGGCGGGGCAGAAACGTCGGGTGTTGCTGGCGCGGGGCTTGGTGGAGGAGCCGCAGTTGTTGTTGTTGGATGAGCCGACGAATCATCTGGATCTGGAGTCGATCCAGTGGCTGGAGGAATTTCTTTTGGAGTGGGGCGGAACGCTGGTGTTCGTGACGCACGATCGGGCTTTTTTGCGAAAGCTGGCGACGCGGATCGTGGAGGTGGATCGCGGGCGGCTGGTGGGCTGGGCGTGCGATTACGACACGTTTCTCGTGCGGAAGCAGGCGGTGTTGGAAGCGGAGGAAGTGCAGCGGGCGCAGTTCGACAAGAAGCTGGCGCAGGAGGAGGAATGGATTCGTCGCGGGGTGAAGGCGCAGCGATCGCGGGCGCAGAATCGAATTCATGCTCTGGAAAAAATGCGCGCGGAGCGGGCGGCGCGGCGGGAGCGGACGGGGACGGCGAAACTGACGGCGCAGGAGGCGGACCGCAGCGGGTTCAAGGTGATCGAGTGTGTGAACGCGGGCTTTCGTTATGAAGAAGGCGGGCGATGGGTGGTGCGCGGGTTGAACACGCGGATCGAGCGCGGCGACAAGATTGGCATCGTGGGGCCGAACGGCGCGGGGAAGACGACGCTGTTGAAGTTATTGCTGGGTGAATTGACGCCGACGGAAGGGACGATCGAGCAAGGAACGCGGTTGGAAGTGGTGTATTTCGATCAGCTGCGCGCGCAGCTCGATGAGAGTATGCGCGTGCAGGATGCGGTGGCGGATGGGAATGCGACGGTGACGATCAACGGACGGACGCGTCATGTGATCTCGTATCTCGAGGATTTTCTATTCGAGCCGGCGCGGTCGCGGACGCCGGTGCGAGCGTTGTCGGGCGGGGAGAGGAATCGGTTGTTGCTGGCGCGGCTGTTTACGAAGCCGGCGAATGTGTTGGTGCTCGATGAGCCGACGAACGATCTGGATGCGGAGACGTTGGAGTTGTTGGAGGATTTGCTGGTGGAGTTTGGCGGGACGCTGCTGCTGGTGAGTCACGACCGGGCGTTTCTGAACGAAGTGTGCACGAGCTTGCTGGTGTTCGAAGGGGAGGGGCGCGTCGCGGAGTATTTGGGCGGGTATGACGATTGGCAGAAGGAGCGGGCGAGGGTGGCGGCGGTGAAGGATGAGGTGGAGAAGCGGGAAAAGCGCGGTGGGGGCACCGCGCCTTCATTGGAGACATCGGAAAAGGGGGAAGCGAAGAAGGCGCGGAAGTTGTCGAACAAGGAGCGCGCGGAACTGGAGGCGCTGCCGAAACGTATCGAACGATTGGAGACGGAGCAGGCGGAGCTGACGGCGCGATTGGGGGACGCGGAGTTTTTCAAGAAGGGCGGGGTGGAGGTAACGAAGGCGACGACGAGGCTGGGCGAGCTTGAGGCGGAGATCGCGGCGGCGTATCAGCGATGGAGTGAACTGGAGTAGGTGACGCGATCAGGGCTGGACGGCGGGCGGCGTGGTGGGGGAGATGAGTTGTGCGGAACAAGCTCGAGGCGCAAAGCGGGGTGGACGGGCGCGAGGGACGTGGCGAATGGGCGGTCGCGGGCGTGGCGTTTCTTGCTGCGGCGTTGATTGCGACGGCGGTGAAGTGGGGCGAACTCGGCGCGCGGTTTTACGCGAAGGTGGTGCCTTTTTTCGATTCGCTTTCGTATCAGGAGAATTTCGCGGTGACGGCGGCGCGGAGTGACGCGGTGGGGGGAATGCAGGCTTTGGGAGAGACGTGGCTGGCGGGTGGAAACAATGTGGTGCTGTATCGGTTTTTTGCGGCGGCGTGGGGCGGAGTGCTGCCGGCGACCGAGGTGGGGTTGTATGTTTATCTGGGGCTGATCCACGTCGCTGGGGCGCTGGTGCTGGGGCTGGTGACATGGCGGATGACGAGGGCGACGTGGGCGGGATTGTGGGCGGTGGCGGCGTGGCTATTGGCGGAGCCGTTTTCGGTGGTGCGAGAAGGCGTGCTCGATCAGCGGATGGATTTGGCGAGTGCGTCGTTTTATCTGATGTTGGCGGCGATGGCGCAGGCTTGGGCGCGCGAGCCGTCGCGGAGCCGCGCGGGAGGAGTCGGGATAATTCTGGCGCTCGCCGTTTTGCACCGGCCGGTCATGGCGGTGTCGGCGTTGGTGGTCGTGGCGCTCTTCGCGATTCGTGCGTGGCGACGTCACGAGAGAAGTCGCGGCGCTTGGTGGCGCGAAGTGCTGTGGATGGGTGTGCCGGGAATGGTGATCACGCTGCCGTGGATGTTGGCGCATGTCGGCGAGCTTTATCATTACTACGTGGTAGCGAATGTGGATGTGGGGAGTGCGGGCTCGATGGTCGAAGCCGCGCTCTACAATGGCCGGAATTTCATGCGTGCATTTGGCGGCGCGTATGCGGTGGTGCTCGCGGTGGGCGTGGGGTTGGTGACGTTGACGAGAAGGCTCGATTGGGGCGATGTGGCGGTGGTGCTGCTGGCGACGCTGGTGTCGTTGTTGTTGCTGACGCTGTCGCGCTCCACGGGGAATCATCTGGTGTGTCAGCTTTCGCTGGGAGTGCCGGCGCTGCTTTTGGCCTGTGGACGTGGGCGTGAAGAGTTGAGTTGGGAGAGGATCGGCGGCGTGGTGGTCGCGATGGCGGTGCTGGGTGCCGTGCTGGTTGGTTCGATTCGCGAGCTTTCCGCGCGAGTGGAGGGCGAGAGTTCGCAGCTGCGAAGCGAGGCAGAAGGTGTCGCCCGGCGGATAACGGAGCGAAAGGCGGGGGCGCGCGTGGCGACGTTTCATAATGCTCCCGTGAATATTTTTGCGCTGCAGCGGGTGGCGCGCGGGAGCGGAGTGGAGCTGAACGTGGGGACGCTTGCGTATCATCCGCATCATTTCGGGATCCCGAATGAACGTGCGGCCGAGTTGACCGAGGAAGAGTTGACCGAAGCGATGAAAGCGACGGTCGAACGGGTGTGGAGCGCGGACGATTTTCTGATGCTGCCGGCGGCTGATGCGCAGGACCGCTTGCTGGAGCAGCCTTACTCGCATCGCGTGATCCCTGTGCTGCGGACGCTGGTGGAGAAGGATGGGCGGTTCGTGTTGGCGGGGCGGGTCGGACCGATGGAAGGAATCGAGTTCGATTTGTTTTCGATCGTGCGTTGACGAAGGAGTCGAAGCTGCGGGCGCGATTACGAAAGGCCTGAGGAGGAGAAGCGGGTGAGGAGGTCGTCGAGTGAAGTATCCGCGAGCGAGCCGAGGCGGAGATCAGCGGCGGAGAGATCGTGGTGAGCGGTGCAGCGGTTGGGGACGGCGACGACGTGGAGGAGGGCGCGTTTGGCGGCGAGGGTGCCGGTGGCGGAATCTTCGAAGGCGATGGCTTCGTGGCCGCGGAGCCCGAACTGATTGAGGACGAGTTTGTAGAGGTCGGGGGCGGGCTTAGGCGTGGGTGCGTCGCCGCGGCAGGCGAGGAACTCGAAATGATGAAGCAGGTTGAGACGGATGAGATGGGGCTCGACCCAGGCGCGCTCGGAGTTCGAGGCGAGACCGAGGCGGAGTTCGCGAGCGCGAGCGGCGTTGAGAAGTTCGGCGACGCCGGGGAGGACGGGCTGCTCGAGGAGCAGACGGTCTTTGTGGGTGCGGCGCTCGAGATCGAGGGCGGCGCGGTCGGTGTGGGGACTTCCGCCGTCGCTCCTGGAGCTAGGGCGGACAAAGAAGCCGTGCCAGGGATCGAACGCGTATTCAGCGTGGCCGACGCTGCGGATGAAGAGCGTTTCGTCGAAACGCACGCCGTGCGCGACATGAACAAGGCGGTAGGCTTCGATGAGCGGCCACTCGGTGTCGACGATGAGGCCGTCGAAATCGAAGATGAGAGCGCGGATCATGGTGCGCTCATGCGATACACGAACGCGCGGAGTTCAACTTCCGGGCGTGGTTCGCAGCGCGGCGGGATGACCGCCAACAATCGGTCGTGGCGAGCGCTGTGGTGAAGCGCGGTGCGGCGGCTGCTTCGTCGCGAGTTTAGATCTTGGCGGAATGCAGCAGGCGACGGACTTCGAGCTGGGCGCGTTCGGATTCGATACCGGTTTCGACGAGGAGATTGACGAGGGTGCCGAAGCGATCGCGGCGAAGTTTTCCGCGCTCGGTGCGGTTGCGGCGGTCCTGGCAGCGAAGGGCGAGCGAGGTGCCGCAAAGGCAATTGCGCAGGAGGAGGACGAACGTGCCGGTGTCGGGGTCTTCGCGTTCGAGGAGTCCCGACGATTGGAATATCGGGGTGGTCCGTGAAATGAAATCGTGGATCTGCGTGAAGCGCCGCTGGCAACGCGGGCAGGCGAGCGGGAAGAGGTCGTTGGAGCGGACGGCCAAGCCCTCGTAGGGTGCGGGGGTGGAAACAGGAGTGTCGTCCATGGTTGAGCTGGCCCGGCGAGACAGGACGAAGAGTGCCGGAAATTGGCAAGAGGGAAACGGACGCGCTGGCTTCGCGCGGGTTAATCCGCGGGAGGGTTGAACGGGCGATCGTTGCGGAGATAGACGCGGGCGTGGGCGATTTCTGCGACGAGGCGGTAGCGCGTGGCGATGTGCCGAGCGAGTTGAGGGAAAGTTTCGTGGGCGTAACGTTCGCGATCGGTGAAGTAGAAGCTGCCGGTGCCGACGACGTCGACGAAGAGAGGAGGATCGGAGCGGCGGATATCTTCGAGATAGCGGTGACGAAAATAGTCGCGGTAAGGGGATTCGAATATCTCCAGAGCGCTATGAGCTTCGCGGGTGGCATGCGGGCGATCGGCTTCTACGAAGTGGTTTGGTTCCCAGCCCCACATTGCTATCGGCTCACCAGGCTGCGTGAAATACCGCATGAATCCTGCGAGCGGTCCGCGAGCGAGTTTCCCCCTTCGTTCCACGAACTTTCCCTCGCGAGGCATCGCCATTCCCTCCACCCAGCGGAATGACTGGTAGGTGCTTCCGAGCACGAAGACGGCAGCGAGTAGGCTAGTGATGAGCTGCACGCGAAAGCCCGTGAGGCGCGGACCGCGGGAATGGGTGTTTTGGAGCAGCGGTCCGACGGCGCATCCGGCGGCGAGGATCAGGGGAAAAAACGCGAACTGAAGATAGTGGAGGAACTGCCGGTTGGGCGCGAGGACGGCGTAGAACGACACCCCGAGCAGGCCAATCGAAAAACACGAGAAGCGAACATGCGAGCGATCGCGAAGCGCGAGACGGGCGGCAAAGGCGCCGAGCGTTATCCAGGCGAGAGGGTAGAAGTATTCGGAGAACTGTTCGGCGAGCGAAGCCATGGAGCGGAACCGTGGGACCGCCTGCGACCATTCCATCGGAAAATGATTTTTGTAGTGAACATTCTGCTCGAAGTAGGAGATCCAGAATTCGGGCCAGAGTTGGTGGAAGGTGAGGTGTAGAAAGATGAATGCCGGAAAAATGAGTGCGCCTCCCATGAACGAGAGGAGCATTTTGCGAAGTTCGGCACTCTCGAGGGCACGCTCGGTGAGGATCAGAAGAATCCCCGCCCCACCGACGAAGAGCCCGATGGGAGCAGCTTGGAGTTTGGCGAAGGGGACGGCGCCGAGAAGGAATCCGGCAATGGCGAGCTGCGAGGCGCGCGCCGGTCGGGGCGGAGCGATGCAGCGGAAGAGCAGCCAGATCGCGGCGGCGAGCAGGAAGATGGGGACCTGTTCCGTCGAATATTGGATGAAGTCCCAATATTGAACGGTGATGATGAGAACGGCTACGGGAAGAACGAGGATGCGGGAGAGGCCGTCGCCAAAGCGGGGAGCGAGGGTTCGCCAGGTAAACACCAACGCCAACCACATGAGGACGGCGGCGAAAAGACGGGCATTGGTAAAATCGAGGCGAATACCGAGGGCGCCGAGCGCCGCGAGCGGCCACTGCACGAGCGGGCCGTGCGTGGTGCCGTCCACGCTCAGCCAGAAGACGGGGGAGGAGCGGAGAACGATGGCGCCGGCGATGATCTGGCTTTCGTCGGGATTTACGAACTGGCGGTTGTCGAATATGAGCGGCCATCGAAACGCGAGCAGTGCGACGAAGAGAAGCGCTGCGAAGATCACCGGGTGGTTCCAGCGCTGTGTCGTGCGAGGGGTTACCCAGGCGAGGATCGCAGATAAGCAGACGAGTGTTAGCGTGCCCCACACGCCGGCCCAGTAGCGGGCGGGAAGGGCGTCGAGCCAGTAGAGGAACGACGTCAAAGAAGGCATGGGTCAGAGGATCATGGCCCGGCCGTGACTCGCGCGTAGAGGCGGGCGGAGCGCGATTCGGCGATGAGGCGGTAGTCGCGGGCGATGAGGGCGGCGAGTTCGGGGAAGGTTTCGTGGCCATGCTTCGATCGGTCGTCGAAGGCGAAGCTGCCGGGACCGGTGGTGTCGAAGAACCAAGGCGGTTGGGTGCGCTGGAAGTCGGCGAGGTAGCGGTCGCGATAGAAATCGCGCACCGGCGCTTCAAAGAGTTGGAGCGCGCAGTGGGCTTCGCGGGGCGCGTGGCGGCGTTGGGCTTCGACGAAGAAGCGGGGTGTCCAACCCCAGGCGGCGATGGGCTCTTCGGGCCGGGTGAACGTGGCGAGGAGCGTGGCTTCGGGGGAGCGGGGGAGCCGGCCGCGCGTTTGCGAATAGTTTCCAAACGCGGGGTATTCCATGTAGGTGCAGAACTTGAATTGCGGCCAGAGCGTGACGCCGAGGAAGAGCGCAAGGAGTGCGGGAGCGAAGAGGTGACGGAACACGAAGTGGGCGTGTGCGCGGCACGCGTGGATGATTGCGCCCACGAGAGCTCCGGCGGCGAGTGCGAGTGGCGCGATGATGAACTGAAGATAGTGCGTGTAGTTTCGGCCGGGCGCGGCAACCGACCAGGCGGCGATGGCAAGAAGCCCGAAGCAAATCAGGTTGTAGCGGGACTCGGCGTGCGACCAGCGGTGGACGCGCCATGGAAGAGCGGCGGCGAGGGCGCCGAGCAACGGAAAGAAATAGAGTTCGAAGCCGGTGGCGTTGCGGACGAGGGCGAGGAAACCGTCGACGTAATGGGACCAGCCGCCGGCGAAGCGCTGGCCGTAGGCGTAGTTGTTGACGATATAGGCGGACCAGAAGTCGGGCCATTGGCCATGCCACAGGACCATCGCGAAGATCGCGACGGGGATCAGGAGCGCGCCGGCGCAGAGGAACGTGACGGAACGAAGGCGGGTGCGCAGCGGGCGAGTGGTGTCGAAGAGGAGAAAAACGAGCGCGACGGCCAGCCAGAGACCAGCGGGCGCGCCTTGGAGTTTGGCGAACGGGACGGCGCCGAGCAGGACGCCGGCGAGCAGCCAGCGGCCGGGACGGTCGTGCCGAATTTTTGGATACAGCTCGGCAAGGATCAACCAGGCGGCGGCGGCGAGCAGTGCAACGGGAACGTGTTCGCTCGAGTATTGGATGAAATCCCAGAAAGGCGTGACGATTTGGAGCGCGGCGGGCGGGAGTATCAGGATGCGGGCGAGGCCGTCGTCGAAGCGGACGCGGAGGGCGAGCCAAGTGAAGACCAGTGTGGCGCTGGCGAGCGCGAGGGCGAGCAGGCGGGCGTTGGTGTAGTCGAGGCGAACGCCGAATGCACCGAGGGCGGCGAGCGGCCATTGGTCGAGTGGGCCGGTGGTGTTGCCGTCAACGGAACGCCAGAAGACCGGATCGTGTTGGAGCGCGATCGCGCCGGCGAGCATCTGGCTCTCGTCGGGGTTGTTGAGTTCGCGGTTGTCGAAGAGGAGCGGCCAGCGGAAAGCGAAAATGGCGAGGCCCAGGAGTGCGCCGAAGACGAGCGGGTGGTTCCAACGGCGGGCGCTCGCGGGGTAAAAGAAGGCGACGAGGGCGGAGGCGAGCAGGAGAAAACTCGCGACGGCAACGAAGGACCAAAAGTGTGCCGGACTGCGATCGAGCCAGAGGAGGAACTGGGTAAGGAGTTGGAGCAAGGCGGTTGAAGCGGGAAAGCGGCTGAAGGAGGGAGATGGAGGAGCGAACGCGAGCGATTTAGTTCAACCACGAATGCACACGAATGCATGCGAGTGTTGCGAGAGACGTGCGGGCCGGGATGGGGCGTGGTGCGGTGCCGCACAGATAACGTTATGAACCGATCGTTGTTGTGAGTGCAGCGGAGAATCCATCGAGAGCTACAGTGTTGGCAGATACGACGGAGCGTTCACTGGATGTCGAACCCAGCCTTCGGCTGGACTTCGCTTCGCTCAGAATGACAACAGCGTGTGGGGCGGACAAAGCGGGTGTGGCACGCTGAGGTCGCAGCTCGTCGGCGGGGCTAGAACCACTTTTTCTTTTTCAGGTAAATCACCATGAGGAGCGTGGTGACGGCGGTGGAGCCGAGGGCGAACCAGTAGCCGTGGTCGAGCTCGGGCATGTTTTGAAAATTCATGCCATACCAGGTGCCGATCACCATGATGGGGATGGTGACGGCGGTGATGGCGGTGAGGAATTTGATGCCCTCGTTGGCTTCGAAGCCCGCTTTGTTGAGATAGATGTCGAAGGCCATCAGGAGGCGCTCGTGATGGCTCATCGCGGTGTCTTCGAGCCGCGCGAGGTTGTCGCGCAGGTCGCGAAAATACGGCAGCATGAGCGGGCGAATGAGCTTCGTATCGCCGCGCGCGATACGGTCGATGAGATCGCGTTGCGGGCGGACGATGCTCCGGAGGCGGGAGAAATCGCTGCGGACCTGCAGGATTTCGTTCACGAATTTCGGGCCGGAGGTTTTCGCGAGGACGGTTTCTTCGATTTCTTCGAGCTCGGCGCCGAGCTCGGCCATCACCGGCTGGTAGTTGTCGACGAGGAAATCGAGGACGGTGTGAGCGAGGCGGTCGGGCCCGCGCGCGACGATGCCGGTGCTTTTGACGACGCGGTCGATGGTGGACTGGACGGATTTGAGCGGTTCGCGATGGAACGTGACGAGGTATTCCTTGCCCAGAAACAGGTCGAGTTCGGTGGACGTGAATTTGTCGGAACGGGTGAATTCGACGGCGTGCGTGACGATGAAGAGATGCGTTTCGTAGTCTTCGATCTTGGGGAGCGAGCTGGGCGTGACGCAGTCTTCGATGGCGAGCGGGTGGAACTGGAAGACGCCTTCGAGGACGGCTTTGATTTCCTCGTCGGTGGGGTTGTCGAGATCGACCCAGAGGACGAGGCCTTTGTCGGCGCCGACGAGGCGAAGCGCTTCGATCTCGAGGTCGCGGCCCACGAGTTTGCCTTCACTGAAGACGAAAGAGCGGATCATGGGTTGAAGCGGAGGAGTGGCGCGGAAACGAGCGCGGTGGAGGCACCGCGCCTCCATGAGCAAGGCGGGCGGACGGCGCGGCGGTTACGCGGGCGCGAGGAGTTTGGCTTCGGCTTCGGTGACGGCGCGGATGAAGTCCTCGACGGTGGAGGCGGCGAGGAAGGCCTGGCGGTTGGCGGGATCCTTCAGCAGACGGCAGAGAATCGAGAGGACTTGAAGGTAATCGCCGGGGCGGGATTTCGGGGTGCCGAGCATGAACATCATGCGCACGTTTTCGCCGGAGTCGAAGGGGACGCCGGCTTCGCTGCGGCCGACGGCGACGACGATTTCGCGCACATGATCGGTGCGGGCGTGAGGGACGGCGAAACCGTGGCCGAGGCTGGTGGTGTCGAGCCGGTCGCGCGCGAGGAGCTCGTTGTAGAAACCCTCGAAATTCAGGACCGCCGGGTGCGTGGAAAGCAGCTGGGCAACTTCGTTGAGAGCGGAGGTGCGCTTGGTGTTTTTCACCTGCAGCAAGATGCGGGTGGGATCGAGAAGTTGAGAGAGACGGCCGGGCATGCTGACGCGGTTGGAGATGCTCGCCCAAAGTGGGGAGCGGCTCAAAATTGTTGGCAAGCGTGGAGTCGGAAGTTTACCGGAAAATCAAACGAGCGTGCGCAGCGGGCGAACGAAGGTGCGCGGGGTCAAGTGATGGAGCGCGCCGGTGCAGTTGCGGCTTGAGGCGGGAGAGCGGCTGTTGTTTTTCGAGCGCATGGCGAACTTCGACGAACGGCAGCGGGCGAACTATCGAGAGCAGTTTCAGCGCGATGGGTTCGTGGTGTTGGAGGGGTATTTTTCGTCGGAGCGAGTGGAGGCGTTGTGCGCGGAAGTGGAGCGATTGCTGGCGGAGCGGCCGCTCGAGGTGGTGGTGGACAGCCGAGTGACGGGGCAGCGCGCGTGGTGGGCGGACACGCCTTATCGCGATACGTTGCGGTTCAAGTTCAACGACCTGTATCTGATGAGCGACGTGGTGCGGGAGATCGCGCTGGATGCGCCGCTGTCGGGTTTGTTGGCGGAGCTGTTGGGGGAGGCGCCGGTGTTGTGCAACAGCTTGAATTTCCGGAAGGGGAGCACGGATCACGTGCACATCGATTCGTTGTTCATGACGCCGCGGACGCCGGGTGCGTTGGCTGCGACGTGGACGGCGCTCGAAGACGTGCATCCGGACGCGGGACCGCTGACGTATTTTCCGGGAAGTCATCGCGTGCCGCTGTATCGGTTTAGCGATGGATCGCATCATGCGATTCGGGGCGAGATGCCGGCGTGGCTGGACTACATCCAAGAGCAGATGCGGGCGCGCGGGATCGAGGAGAAGGTGTTTTTGGCGAAGAAAGGGGATGTGTTTATCTGGCATTCGGACCTGGTGCATTCGGGAAGTCCGATTCGCGATTTGCGGCGCACGCGGACCTCGCTGGTGTGCCATTATTATGGGGAGGCGGATGCGCGGGCGATGGGCAGCGATTTGGTGGCGAGGAACAGCGGGTATTGGCTGCGGCGATTGCCGCAGGCGGTGTTGGTGGCGCCGGAGGTGTTTGCGGCGGGGCGGGAATTTCCGGAGGCGCAGTATCTGGCGCGTTATCCGGACGTGAAGGGAGCGGTGGACGCGGGAGCGTTTGCGTCGGGCTGGGCGCACTACGAAGCGTGCGGGTTTAAGGAAGGGCGCGGGATTTAAGTTCGCGGGGCTGGTCTGACGATGCGGAAGGGGGGCGAACCACGAATGGACACGAATGACCGCAGGGCCCGAGGCATGGGCGCGGGTAAGATGGCGTAGAAAAAAGAAAGCGCGGTGAGGGCACCGCGCCTCCATGGGCGTTGAGGATTGTGCGCGGGTTAGGCGCGGGATTTGGGTTGTTCGACCATGGCGACTTTGCCGTCGCGGAAGACGATGCGGATGTGCTCCTCCTGGTGCTCGCTGTAGACGTCGGTGTAAACCGGATCGTAGAAGACGACGTAGCGTTTGCGGTGCGGATCGTAGAGGAGGACGCGGCGATAGCCGGTGTGGATGTTGCCCTCGTATTCCTGGTGGTAGCGATTGTAGATCCAGACGGTTTCGCGGCCTTTGTCGGCGGTTTCGGTTTCGCGCGTCTGATCCGGGCGGCCGAGCGCGATGTAAACCATGTCGGGCGTGTTGCCGAGTTCGATGACGCCGCGTTTGAGCTTCTCGCGTTCTTCGGGGGAGAGGGTTTCGAACGTGGCGGCTTTTTCCTCGGCGCGGCGCTCGAACGTGCTGCAGCCGGTGAACAGAGCGGCGAGCGCGAGAAAGAAGACGAGGAAGGGGAAACGTTTCATGGGAATTTAGACGGCGAAACGTGCGGGTGGTTGCCCGGGGCGCAAGCGGACCGCGCCGGCGTAGAGCGGCGAAGCGCGCTCAGGTGGAGAGCGGAAGGGAGAAATGAAATGCGGAGATTTTCAGGCGCTTCCGGAAATAGAAGCGATGGGCGTCGACGCGGTGGGTGCCGGAGTCGAGGGAGAATTCGGTGCACCCGGTTTCGCGGGCGCGGGCGACGAGCCAGTCGAGCATGCGATCGCCGAAACCTTGAGAGCGGGCGGAGGCGTCGGTGATGAGGTCGTCGACGTAGAGCGTGAGGCCGGAAAAGAGCAGGTCCATGATACGGTAGCCGGCGACGCAGCGGACGGTGCCGTCTTGGTCCGAATGATACGCGAGATGGAAGCCTTCCTTCTGCATGCGGCGGACGCGGGCAACGAAATCGGCCGAAACGAGGTGGGGGCGGAGTTGCGCCATGACGGGGAAGCAGGCGGCGATTTCGGCGTCGGTTTGGGCGAGAGCGATGGAGGGCATGGAGTGGACAAACTCGGTGGGGAGGAGCGGGTCAACGGAGCAGCGGCGTGAGACCGGAACAGCGGCGGAGATAGATTTGCGGCGGATGAGCAGAGGAGGTGAACCGCGAAGGGACGCGAAGAGACGCGAAGGGGACAAAAGAAAAACCCGCGGCCGAAGCCGCGGGTTTATGAAGCATGAAACCTGGCGGGATCTGGAAAATCAGGCGGCGACGGGAGCGGCCGGGAGAGCGCCGAGTTGACGACGCTGGCGAATGCGGAGGCCGACGAGGGCGGCGATGAAGGCGGCGCCGATCATGGCGGCGACGGTGGAGGCTTCGGGGACGGGCGGAAGATCGTAGCCTTCCGGAACGACCGAAATTTGGGCGAAGGTCCAATCGCGGTAGAGGCCCTCTCCATCCCATGCAGCTCCGAACGTGAAGAGGTTGCCGGTATTCGTCTGTCCCAATCCCAATCCTGTATTTACACCGGTGGTATTGGTAAGCATAAGCGCATATGTCAGGCCGGGAGCAGTTAAGTAGCCGTAAGTGGCATCAACCAGTTGCGGCAAACTCTGGCTGAAAGAGGTCAAATCGAACTCCTGGGAGTAGTTGAGAAAGCTCCCATGGGTCACGCCATCGTAATCAGTGAGCACGTTCTGCCATTCACCAGGCGTGGTTGAGGCAGGGATAACGATTGTTCCGAATGAGATAGTTGTTCCGCCGACAAATGAACCGTTATGCCACTGGCCGAAGACTGCCTCTAGTTGCGTATCAACGCTGTTTCCGCCCGAGCCTGCAAAGAAGCTATAAGTCATGCTCGCGATCGAAGATACTCCAGTGAAAGTCTGCCCTAGGGTTACCCCTGGCGAAAAAGTAACCACGCTCCCGCTATAGACGGATTGAGTTTCGTAAGTTTGAATTTGAGCGGGAGCTTGAACCGCTAACGCGAGGAGACTCGCGGCGAAAAGAAAGAGAGAGCGCACGCTGGAGTTCATAATAGGGGTTATTACCTACGCGTCCTAGGGTGTTTTGCAAGAGTTTTCTTCCAATCGGTTAAAGCGGGGGGCGAATGCGTATCAGCGAGCGGATCAGATCGTCAGAAACCGAGTCGGTGGAGTTTGCTGGGGTGGCAATCGTTAGGAGCTGTGCAGGCTGGTGACCGCGGGCTTCGCGGACCTCTTTCCACTGGATCCGCCACCACGATGCCGCGGACGTGGGTTGGGGTTGAACCAACGGACTGCTGTGCACGGGGTCCCAGATTGTGAATGCTACAAGGAGTTCTTGGCTGGCCTGCTTGAACCTGTAGCGATGAAAGGGAATCGTGCCCGCGGGCGTAAAGATCTCGACCGAGCCGAGGGTTGCGACGAGTTCACAACCCGCCGCCGGAAGACAGACTGTTGGATTGTGAAGGAAGGGGATCGAGCGGGCGGCTTGGCCCCGCTTCCATTCGATATAGTAGGCGGAGATGCGTTGGTCGTTTTCGTCGCGCCAGCTTCCGGCGCGGTAGACGTCGGGACCAAGGATTTCGCGGGCGTGGTCGGAGAGCGGGGCGGGACGGAAGCTCCAATGGTCTTCGGGGAAGGTGGCGGTCCATTGCGGCACGTTTTCGATGGCGCGCTGGCCGGCGAGATACCAGAGGCGGGTGGCGGCTTCGTTGAGGAGCAAGCAGGTCGCGATCGCGGCGAGCCAAGTGGCGGAGGATCGCGAGAGGACCGCGGGGGAGCGCGTAGCGATCGGCGGCGTTTGTTGCGGGAGTTTGTATCCATTCCAATGACACGCGAGCCAGCCGGTGGCGAGGAGGCTGAAGCCCATTGCGAGCCAGCCGGCGGGATCGTGGGCGGCGGCGAGGGCTTCGGGGCCGTCGGCGGCGCGGAAGGAAAGGAAGAGGACGCGGAGGAAATTCCCGAGGACGGCGGCGATGATCGCGGCGAAGAGAAGGGCGAGGCGGCGGGTGAGGGTGAAGCGGAGCCATTCACCGAAGAAGAGGCCGGCGAGGATGCAGGCTTGGAGCGAGCGGATGCCGCCGCAGGCTTCGTCGACTCCGACCCAGGCGCTGCCGATGCGCACACTTGTGCCGAAGGCGAGGGCGGGTTGTCCGAAGAGGTTGCTGATCTCGGCGGCGGCGGCCGCCCAGGTTTCGCGCAAGGGGAGAATCAGCGCGTTTTCGATTGCGCTCGGAACGGGCAAGGCTCCGGCGAGGAGGACGAGAGGACCGGCGATCCAGCGCACGCCGCGCGACCCAGCGACGAGCCAGGCTGCGGCCAAAATAGCTCCGGCGAGGAGGAGCGTGTAGAGGAGGAGTGCCGCGGGCCAGAGCGGAAAAGGCGTGAGAAAAAGTCGGACGAACAGATGTGTTGCGGCAAACACAAGGGCGGCGATCCACCAGAGGGGCGCGACGCCCGCGCGCAGGTTGAGATGGGGACGTTCGTGCCAGCGTTCCCACCATAGGTAGGCCATCAAGATCGGCACGACCCAGGCGTGGCCGAGATCGGGGGCAACGCTCCAGGTGTTGCTCAGCGGTGCGACAAAGGAGACGGTGGCGGCGAGTGCGCCGAACCAGAGGGCTGCGCTTCCGAATCGCGACGAGATGTTCGCGGCGGAGGTCACAATCCGGCGGTGGGATCGACTTTGGCGGTCGGACCCGCGGGCTTGGCGGGCTTGCGGTTCAGCTCGTCGCGGGCGCGGGTGAAGAGGTAGCTTTCCTCGGGAAGAAGTTCGACGCCCTCGGCGAGTTTGGCGGCTTCTTCGAGTTCGGCGGATTTTTTCGCGACGCCGTAAACGAACGCGAGGAAGGGTTGGCGCGGCGGGTAGTGACGTTCGAGCTCGCTCATCTTTTCCACGATGGCGAGGGCTTCGTCGGACTTGCCGGCTTGAGCCAGCGCGAACGCGTAGCCGGTGCTATAAGTGGCGTTGGCGGGCTCGGCTTCGTGGAGGGCGCGCATCGTGTCTTTCGCGGGATTCCAGTTGGACGTGGGTTCCGCGAGAAGGGTGAGCAGGGCCCAATCGTGTTGGTAGCGGCTGATGGCGCCTTCGGACTGGCGGAGGACGCCCATAACCTCGCGCATGCCTTTGATGTCTTTTTTGGAGCGGTAAACGTTGAAGAGGGACTGATGCGCCCACGTTTGGGCGGGGAACGTTCGCGCGACGGCCCAGAGGGTGCGTTCGCTTTCGTCGTCCCAACGCCACACGGCGGCGAGGCGTTGAAGGACGCGGAGCGCGCCGAGATTTCCGGCGGCGGAGTCGAGGGTCATGTCCCAGGTTTCGCGCCGCAGCGACGGACGTGACGGGCTGTCGACGGTGCGCGCGGCGAGTGCGAGACGGAGGGTGTCGCGCGAAATCGGGCCCCAGGCGCCGTTTTCGAGGAGAGGAGCGAGGCGGTCCCAGTCGCCGAGTTGGGCGACGATATCGGCTTGGGCGGCGCGAACGGCGGCGGCGTCGCGGAGGGTGTTCGGCAGGCCGGCGAGCCAGATGTCGGCTTCTTTCGCGCGCGATTGCACGAGCAGCCATTGGGTGAATTGAACGACATCCGCTTCATTGCTGACGGCGAGCGGAGCGAGTTGGGCGAAGAGTGGATCGAACTCGGCGTTGTCGACGAGAAGGTCGACGTTGGCCTTTTGAAGGTGGTCGGTGAAGTTGGCTGCAGGATCGGCGAGGATGAGAGCCTGGCGTTTTTTCAGTTCGACGTAATCGCGGCGCTGCAGGGCGTCGGCGGCGAATTCGCGATGGATTTGAAGCGCGAGGTTGGGATTGCGGGCGGCGAGTTCCTCAAGCTGGCGGCGGGCGGCGAGTTTCTCCTCTTCTTTCGGATGGCGGAGGCGGAGAAGGGCGTGGCCGTGCAGGAGGGCGTCGCTGTCGGGCGAGGTTTCGCGGAGTTTTTCGAAGAGGACATCGGCGACGGGGCGGTTGTCGGTCGCGATCGCGAAGGCGAGCGCCGCTTGGAGCATGGGGGGCTCGGCGGAGACGTCGGGCGGAGTGGAGCTGAGGGCGTCCTTCGCGGCGTTGAAGTCGCGGAAACGCAGGCAGCTCAGAACGAGGCGTGCGGAATCTTCGGCGGAGCGCGGCAGCAGCTGAACGACGGCGCGGCGAAGGCGCATGGCTTGCGGTGAGCCGCTTTGCTCGAGCATGTCGGCCGCGACGCGGATGACGTCGGGATTTCCGGGAATCGTCCGCAGCGCGACATCGAGGGCGAGCTGGGCATTGGGGGCGTCGCGCTTCTCGAGGAACTCCTTCGCCTGGGTGAGGGCGCGCTGTTGTTTCCATTGCAGGTAGCGCGGGCGGCCGGCATCCCATGCTTTCCACCCGGCGGCACTGACGACGGCGAGGCCCAGCAACGCGACGAGTTTCACCCAGGGCGGACGACGGCGTTTGAGATCACGAGATTCGAGAAGTTGCATGGGCGGAGGCGGTCAGGGAGTCGTTGACGCAACTAGAGGAAAACCCCTATCCGTCCAGCCTAAACGCATCTAGCGTGCGAGGCCTGCGCGCCGCTGCTCGCTAGGTGGCGCGGCGGTTTTTCTCGGTGGTGATTACGACGACGGCGCCGACGATCATGGCGGCGGCGACGAGGGTGCGGGCGGAGATGGGTTCGTTCAGGACGAGCCAGCCGAGGAAGACGGCGACGAGAGGATTGACGTAGGCGTAAGTGGAAACGCGGGCGGGGGTGCTGTGTTTCATCAGCCAAACGAACGTGGAGAATCCGATCAGCGAGCCGAAGAGAATGAGGTATCCAAAAGCCCACCACGAGCGGCCGGAGATGCGCGCGAGATCGAGGGTGCTAAAATCTCCGTGGAGCAAGCCGGCGAAGGTGAGGATGGCGCCGCCCGTGAGCATTTGGAGAGCGGAGGCGAGAAGTGGATCCGCGCCGTGTTTGGCGTGACGTGAATAGATGGAGCCGACGGCCCAGGAAAGGCACGCGATCAAGATGGCGCTGACGCCGCCAACGTGAAGACCGCCGGCGGCGGCGGATTCCCAAGGGGCGGCGAGCCAGGCGACGCCGGCGAAGCCGAGGAGGAGTGCGCTGGCGGTGATGGCGGTTGGTCGCAGACCGCCGGGCCAAGCCCATTCGGTGAGGACGAAGAAAAGCGGTTGGATGCCAATGATGAGCGCGGTGATGCCCGAAGGAACGAATTGTTCGGCCCACACGACGAGGCCGTTGCCGCCGAGGAGGAGAAAGGTGCCGATGACGGCGGAGATCCGCCATTGGCGGGCGGTGGGGCGGGGAGCGCCGCGGAGGCGAAGCACGAGATAGAGCACTGCGCCCGCGACGACAAAGCGCGCGCCGGCCATGAGGAAGAGCGGCATCGTTTCGATGGCGATGCGGATGCCGAGATACGTGCTGCCCCAAATGATATAGATGGATGCGAAGGCAAGGATCAGGGCCGAACGCGAGGGTGTGAGAGACGGGGAGGTCACGGAAGATGGGGTGCACGGGCAGGTTGCCCGTGCTACGAAGCGGAGGAGTGAGGAATGTATTCCATGTAGCGTGCGGTGGCGGCGGCAGCGGTTGCACCCGCGAGGCGTTGCACGACGTGGAGCGAGCAGTCGATGCCGGCGGCGATTCCGGCGGACGTGAGGAAGCGACCGTTGTCGGTGAAACGGGCGGATTCGACGACGTCGAGTTGCGGTGCGAATTCGCGCAATTCGGCGATGCAGTCGTGATGGGTGGTGACGCGCATGCCCTCGAGCAGACCGGCGGCCGCGAGAACGAAGGAGCCGCTGCAGACGCTCATCACGATTTCGGCGGTGCGGGATTTTTGCCGCAGCCATTCGTGGAGCGAAGGCATCCGCATGAGCGCGTGGCGGCCGGCGCCGCCGGGAATGATGATGACCTGGGGCGGCGGGCAGTGTTCGAGCGTGAAATCGGGAACGACCTTGAGACCGTTGCGCGCGCGAACCGTGCCGGGTTTGGTGGCGAGCGTGAACGTGTGGAAAAGGCTGTGGCCGCTCAGTTCGTCGGCGACGGCGAAGACCTCGAATGGGCCGGCGAAATCGAGGACCTCAACATCGTCGAAGACGAGAATGGCGACGTTTTTCTTCATGGGCGGACGGACGACGAACCAGGCGGCAACGACCTCATAGCGGTAGCGGGAGGCCAGGAGCCGACGTGAACCCGAAATCGTGATACGGCATTTCGCCTTGGCCAAACGGCGCGCGAAGCGCGGGGCGGAGGTGCGCACGCTGCATCGGACGCGGACATCACAACTGTTTTTGAGCGAGTTCGCCGAGGGTGCGGAGGGCGTTTTCCACCTGCTCGGTCCAGGGGATGCCGCAGTTCATGCGGAGGCAGTTGCGATAGCGGTCCTTGACCGAAAACATCGCGCCTGGCGCGGTGGCGATGCGATGGCGCAACGCTTCGCGATACAGGTTGAGCGTGTCGACGCCGGGCGGGAGTTCGGCCCAGAGGACGAAACCGCCTTGCGGACGACTCAGGCGCGTGCCCTCGGGGAAGTAGCGCAGGATCGCTTGGGAAAACAGGTGCAGCTGATTTTGGTAGGCGCGACGAATCGAGCGGAGATGGTGATCGTAGCCGCCGTTGCGCAGGAAATCGGAGACGGTTTTCTGCAGGACGACGGGAGTGCCGAGCGTATTGGTAAACTTGAGACGCCGCACGCGTTCGAGGTAGCGACCGGGCGCGCACCAACCGACGCGAAGGGAGGGCGCGAGGGTTTTGCCGAAGGAACTGCAGAGCAGGACGCGGCCGTCGGTGTCCCAGGCCTTGAGCGGTTTGGGGCGGCGGTCACCGTAGTGAAGATCGCCGTAGATGTCGTCTTCGATTGCGGGCACGTCGTGCTGTTGGAGGAGTTCGAAGAGCTTCGCCTTCTTGTCGTCGGGCATGCAGGAGCCGAGCGGGTTTTGGTAGGCGGGCATGAGGAGCACGGCTTTGACGTCGCAGTTTTTCAATGCGTCGCGCGTGGCATCGAGGCAGAGGCCGGTGCGGGAATCCGTGGGGATTTCGAGGACGCGGAGATTGAGCGATTGGATGGTTTCGAGGAAGCCGAAGTAGGCGGGCGTTTCGACCGCGACGGTGTCGCCGGGCTTGGTGACCGCGCGCAAGGAGAGGTTGAGCGCTTCGGCGCAACCGACGGTGATGACGAGTTCGTCGTGCGAAAGCGGAGCGCCGCATTGGAGATAGCGGCGCGCGATTTCGCGGGCGAGCGGGTCGTAGGCCCAGTTCATCGCGTAGCGCCCGAGCATGGCGGGATCGTTGCGGCAGATGGAGCCGATGAGGCGCCCGAGTTTCTTGTTGGGAAACAGCGTGTGATGCGGGCAGGCGGCGCCGAGCGGCACGTAATCGGCGTCGACGGCGAGCGCGAGCATTTCGGCGGTGAGGTCGTTGACGCCGACGTAGCTGGGCTTGGCCATGGGTTTGGCCATGCGCGGCTCGGGTGCTTGCAGCGGGATTTGCGGACGAACGTAGAAGCCGGACTGCGGGCGGGCTTCGAGGACGCTGCGGTTTTCGAGGACGGTGTAAGCCTGGATGACGGTGGAGATGCTGACGTCGCGCTGGAGCGCCATGCGGCGCACGGAAGGGAGGCGATGGCCGGGCCGGAGCGTGCCTTGGGTGACGAGTTCCTGGATCTCCTGCGCGAGCTCGAGATAGAGTGGAGCGCGGTCGGGTTTTGAGAGCGTTTCGATCATGGCGGGTGCGTGTGGCGGCCGGGAGAATACGAAAGCGGGGCGCAGCGGGGCAGGTGTAGCGAGCGGATTTTGAAACCAGCACAGTTGCGGGATTGTGGTAGTGTGACCATGACAATCTCGAGGCGCGGCGGGTTGACTCACGGGCGAAAGGCGATGGCTTCGCGAGATGATATCCGGAGCCGAGGAGTTTCGTCGCGCGGTCGCAGCGGTGCTGGAGCGGTTCGCGCGTCAGAACGGAGCGACGATCAACGAAGCGGCGGTGGAGCGATTTGCGATGCAGCTTGCGCGGCTGATCGAGGAGCGGGGATTACCGGCGGCACTGCGACAGGGAGAGATCGGGGCGCCGGGAGAATTGGATAAGAGCGAAGTGAGACGGCTCGCGGAGATGGCGCTGGACGGGGTGCGCTGGGCCGAGGCGCTCGACGATGCGGCGAAGCAGTTGGTGAAGGCGTGTTTTTATCCCGAGTTTCGCGTGTGTCGGGATTCGTATCGCGAGCGGAGCGGGAAAGGAGTGTGCAAACGGCAGGTGTTGGAGAAAGCGCGCGGGCGAGTGAGCGGGTCGCACTGCGTGGATTGTCCGTATTGGACGGATGTGACGCCGGAGCGGCATGCGGACTTGTTGCGCAAAGGATGGTGCGGAGATCCGGCGGAATTGGAGGAGAATCGTGCGGTGTTTTTGCCGGAGGATTTTCGAGCGGTGCGGCGATGGGTGCGGCAGGCGGCGCGCGGGAGTGCGGGCTGAGGCACGACACATCTCGAACTCAAAACCGCGAGCGGAGGGCGACGGTGGCGAAGGTGCCGTTGTCGGTCTCGAGCTTGTAGTCGCGATCGAAGTAGTCGAATTCGCGATCGACGAAGACGCCGGCGTCGAGGCGCAGCCAGAGATTTTTGGAGACGGCGAAATCGCCGCCCAGGCCGACGCGGATTTCGCGGTAGTCGAGGAAGGTGTTCGCGAGGCGGCCGGTCGTGAGGGTGGATGGGATGCCGAGGCTTTCGGTGATGCGAAAGGTGCCGCCTTGAACGCTCGCGCTAGCGTCGAAGTTGATGGCGTCGGAGGCGCGCCACTGCACGCCGGCGCGCGGGTAGGTGAGATTGAGCGACCAAGCGGGAGCGAAGCGCCAGCGGACTCCGGCGAGCGGGATCGCGGGATGTTCGGCGTAGGCGTCGACGCGAAGACCGAAGAGCCAGACGAGATCGCGCGAAACGGCGTAAGACGCAGCGGCGAGGAGCGGGATGTTGAAGGTTTTGGAATCGATGTCTTCGAGATCGCCGTAGAGGCCGGGGCGGAGGGTGAGGGTGGTGGTCCACTGTTCGGACAGGCGGCGCGAGCCGCTGAGGTGAAGCGCGAAAGCTTGGAGACGTTCGGGCAGAAATGTGCCGGCGGAAGCGTCGAGACGGGTGATGGCGGCGCTGAGGCCGAAGGTGACGCTGTCGCGGGCGGAGAGAGGATGCCGGGCGAGGGCGCTGAAGTCGAAGTGATGCACCGCGACCGAGCCGGAGGCGCCGGCGTGGGCGAACGCTTCGTCGGAGGAATATGAATACGAAGCCTCGCTATCGATTCTGAGGCTGGAGGGCGGAGTGGAAGGCTGCGCGAAAGCGGGCAGGGCGAGCAGCGCGAGGAGAAGGCAAAGCGAATGACGCATGGGGCGGCAGAGTCTGCCGAAGCCGGTGTGCGTCAACGAGCGTGCTTCAGTTTGGAAAGGAGAGAAGAGATTCCCCAGGGTGGGTTCAGGCGTATCGTTGGAGTGAAGGACCGGTGAGGCGGCAGATTTGCCAGGAAAGTTTTCGCTCGGCGCCGAGGGACTCGTAGAACGCGATGGCGGCTTTGTTCCAGTCGAGGACGGTCCATTCCATGCGGCCGCAGCCGCGTTGGTTGGCGAGTTTGGCGAGGTGGAGGAGGAGAGATTTGCCGATGCCGCGACCGCGGAATTCGGGGTTTACGAAAAGGTCTTCGAGGTAGAGGCCGGGTTTGGCGAGGAAGGTGGAGTAGTTGGTGAAGAAGATGGCGAAGCCGGCGGGGGTGAGAGCACCCTCGTTCGCCCGATGAGCGTCGGCGGGTTCGTCGGATGGCTTAGTCGCAGGCGAAAAAGCGAGGAGGCATTCGGCGGCGGGTTTTTCGGAGAAGAGGGTGGCGCGGAGTTTTTCCTCGGTCGCTTCGACCTCGTGCGTGAGTTTTTCGTAGTCGGCGAGGGCGCGGATGAATTGGAGGATCAGGGGAATGTCGGCGGGCGTGGCGGAGCGGATTTGAACGGGCATGGTGGGAAGATTGGATTCGCCCGGTTGGCAGATTAGGCGCGAGGCGGCGCGTTCGGAGAACGGGCCCTACCAGGGCTGGCGCGCCACGGGTTAGGCGAAGAGGGATTTGTTGGAGGCTTTCATGTAGGCCTCCTTGGGGTCGATGGTGCCGTCCTTCACCCGGGCCATGAGGCTATTGTCCATCGTGATCATGCCGTCGGCGCTGCCGCTCTCGATGATGGATTTGATGTTGGCGATTTGGCCGGAGCGGATGGTGTTTGGAAGCGCTTCGTGGGAGAGAAGGATTTCGTGCACGGCGCAGCGGCCTTGCGGGATGCGTTTGCAGAGGAGTTGGGCGACCACGCCGGCGAGGCAGCCGGCGAGCATGACGCGCACCTGGTTTTGTTCGTCGGCGGGGAAGGCGTTGATGATGCGGTCGACGGTTTTCGGGGCGTTATTGGTGTGGAGCGTGCCGAAGACGAGCATGCCCATCGAGGCGCAGCCGAGGGCGAGCTTGATGGTTTCGAGCTCGCGCATTTCGCCGAGGAGGAGGATGTCGGGGTCGTGGCGCATGGCGCCCTTGAGAGCGGCGGCGAAGGATTCGGTGTGCTCGCCGACCTCGCGGTGAACGATGACGGATTTCTTGTTGGAGTGAACGAACTCGATGGGATCCTCGATGGTGATGATATGTTTCGAGAGGTTCGCGTTGATGTAGTCGATCATCGCCGCGAGCGTAGTGGACTTTCCACTACCGGTCGGTCCGGTGACGACGACGAGGCCCTCGTTGAGGTGGCAGAGTTTCTCGAGGGCTGCGGGAAGATGAAGGTCGTCGAAAGAAAGGATCTTCGCGGGGATCTGGCGGAAGACGGCGGCTTGGCCCCAGTGATTGTAGAGATAGTTGCCGCGGAAGCGGGCGAGGCCGGGGATTTCGTGAGCGAGGTCGAGGTCCTTGCGCTCGAGGAAATCGGCCCAGCGGCGTTCGGGGACGATTTCCTCGAGGAGCGACTCCATTTGCGCGGCGGTGAGCGGAGCGTCGGCGACAGGGATGAGCGAGCCGGAGATGCGGGCTTTGGGTGGGAGTCCGACGGTGAGGTGAAGGTCGGAGCCGCCGCGGTCGAGCATGGTGCGGAGGAGGGAGTCGATGGCGGGCATGGGTGCGGAACGCTGAAAAGCTAAAAGGTTGAAACGCTGAAATCGGGGGAGGAACTTGCGCGCGAGCGCGCAACCTACATGAGGCGGAGTTGCGCGGGTGTGCCGGCGGTCGGCTCAGGTGATTTTGGCGCGAAGGACGCGGTTGTTGAGGTTGGCGAGGGCGGTTTGGGGGCTGATGGTGCGGTGCTCGTAGAGGGCGAAGACGGAGGCGTCCATGAGGCACATGCCGTCGCGGACGCCGGTTTCCATGGTGTTGCGGAGGCCGGCGGATTTGCCTTCGCGGATGAGGTTGGAAACGGCGGTGTTGTTGACGAGGATCTCGCAGGCGAGGGCGAGGCT
The DNA here is from genome assembly GCA_023391285.1 of Verrucomicrobiota bacterium. Lineage (GTDB taxonomy): Bacteria > Verrucomicrobiota > Verrucomicrobiia > Opitutales > Opitutaceae > Opitutus. The sequence continues at coordinate 40,733 of JAEWBF010000060.1, read as the reverse complement.
GCCGTCGGTCGCGGGAAGGAGGCGTTGGCAGATGATGCCGCGGAGGCTTTCGGCGACGCTGGCGCGGATCTGGGTTTGTTGCGCGGGCGGGAAGACGTCGAGGATGCGGTTGAGCGTGGTGGCGGCGTCGCTCGTATGCATGGTGCCGATGACAAGGTGGCCGGTCTCGGACGCGCTGACGGCCATCTCGATGGTTTCGAGGTCGCGGAGTTCGCCTATTACGATGATGTCGGGGTCTTCGCGGAGTGCGCCTTTGAGAGCGGTGAAAAAGGATTGGGTGTGCGGCCCGACTTCGCGCTGGGTGACGTTGCAGCCGCGGGAGGCTTGGACGACCTCGATGGGATCTTCGACGGTGATGATGTGGTCGGCGCGGGATTGGTTGAGGTAGTCGACCATCGATGCGAGCGTGGTGGTCTTGCCGGAGCCAACGGGGCCGGTAATGAGGATCAGGCCGTTGTGGTAGGAGAGGAGTTTCTCGAGGGTTGGGAGGTGTGCGGTGAAACCGAGGTCGGAGAGGGTGCGGACGCGGTCGGGGACCATGCGGTAGGAGCCGGCGACACCGTTCTTGTGGAACATGAGGTTGACGCGGTAGCGGTCGGGCGGAGCGGAAGCGTCGGACGCGGGAAGAGCGAGGGCGTAGTCGTAGTCCTTGCGCTGGAGAAAAATTTCGCGTTGCGACGAGGTAAGCACGGCGGTGTTGAGGCGCAGGGCGTCTTCGGCGGTGAGAGCGTGGTCGGTGAGGAAGGTAAGGGCGCGATTTTTGCGGATGAAAGGGCACGCGCCGGTGGAAAGGTGGAGGTCGCTCGCGCCGGCTGCGGCGACGGTTTTGAGGAGGGAAGTCATAGCCGCGGCGAGCTCGGCGGGGTCCATCCGGGCGATGGAGGCGAAAGGAAAATCGATCGCGGGCGTGGCACGCGCGCTGGCGGCCGTTGGGGCGGGGCCGGGGGAATCATCGTCGGGCAGGAAAGGATTGGCGGCGGGCGGGCCGGACTGGCCTTTCGAGTAGGCGAGGCCGGCGAGCCGTTCGAGGAGCTCGACGTCGGAGACGAGGCCGTCGTCGATGAGTTTTTGGGCGAAGGCCACGAGCTCGGGGCTGGGGCCCAGGGCGGCGCAGGCGTCGGCGCATTGTTCGCGGCTGAGAAGTTGCTGATCGAGGGCGAGGCGGGCGAGCCAGAGGACGTCGGCATTCATCGCGGCGGAGAGGCGCGCGATGATGGCGGCGGATGGGCGAGAGCCAAGCGTGAACGGGATTGAACGATTCGCACAAATGGAGGTCTATGGAAGCTATCCAGACGACTTTATGAAAATGCGTTACTCTCGAAACGGGCGTGCGGTGTGGATGGGCGTGATATTGGGCGCAGTGATGTTGGTGGGGTCGGGATGTGTGGCGGTGGTGGCTGCGGGAGCGGCTGGCGCCGCGGCGGTGGCGTGGGTGCGCGGGGAGTTGCAGACGACGTTGCCGGCGAATCTGGATCGGTCGTTCAACGCGACGAAGGCGGCGGTGGAGGACCTCCAATTCGTGAAAGTCAGCGAGCGGAAGGACGCGCTGCTCGGCGTCATTGTTGCGCGCAATGCGGCCGACAAGAAAATCGAGATTCAGCTCGAGAACATGGCCGGCAACGTGACGAAGGTCGGCATTCGCGTTGGGGTCGTCGGCGATCAGGAGTTGTCGCTGGCGATCTTGGACAAGATCAAGGCGAACTTGTGAGGATGGGCGTGGGTGGGCTGGAGGAGGGGCCGGTTGCCGGGTTGCGATGGACGGGGCGGCGATATCGGTGATTGCAAAGCCTGCAGTTTCGGCGAGCGTAGCGCGTTTTACTTACGTCTCATGTTAAAGAAAATATTTGCGAAGCTTCGCGAAACGATCGCGCCTTCGCGCCCGGCCAAGACCGCCACTGGCGGCGGCAAAACGAGCTCTCACGGCAAGAGTCATTCATCCACTCCGCGGAGCGAACCGCGTTCCGGCAAGGGACACGGTCAAGGTCACGGCGCCAAGCACGGCGGAAGAACGGGGCGGCACGACCGCGGGGCGGCGGGGGACAGCGGGCGACGGGAAGATCGCGGCGGGCGCGGGCGGGGTGGGGCGGGTCGTGGACGCGGCGAGCCACACGCGGAGCGGCCGAGGAAGGATGATTCGTTCGACCATCCGCGAGCGACGCCTTCGAAGCCCGCGATTCCGGTGGATGTGCCGAAGATGGACACGGAGTTTTCGAAGCTCGGGTTGTCGGATGCGTTGGCGTTTGCGGTGCAGGAAATGGGATATGTTGCTCCCACGCCGATTCAGGCGCAGGCGATCCCGGTGGTTTTGCGGGGCGGAGATGTGATCGGATCGGCGCAGACCGGGACGGGAAAAACGGCGGCGTTTGCGCTGCCGATCATCCAGCGGCTGGGTGGACACGGCAAATTGCGCTGCCTGATTCTCGAGCCGACGCGCGAATTGGCGCTGCAGGTCGAGGAAGCGTTTCACAAATTCACGAAGTTCACGGATCTCCGCGTGACGATCGTGTATGGCGGTGTCGGATACGGGAAGCAGACCGAGGATCTGCGCCGGGGAATGGACATCCTGGCGGCGACGCCTGGGCGGCTTTTGGATCACATCGAGCAGGGGAACTGCTCATTGGAGAACATCGACATCCTGGTGCTCGACGAAGTGGACCGGATGTTGGACATGGGCTTTCTACCGGATGTGCGGCGGATCGTGCAGAAGTGTCCGAAAGCGCGGCAGACATTGTTTTTCACGGCGACGCTGCCGCCGGAGTTGGAGCAGCTGGCGGGGTGGGCGTTGCACAACCCGGTGAAGGTGGAGATCGGTCGGCAGCGTTCGCCGGCGGAGACGGTGGCCCACGCGTTTTATCCCGTGGTGGCGTCGCAGAAATTCGATCTGCTGCAGGTGTTGTTGGAGCAGACGGAGTTCAAGAGCGTGATTATCTTTTCCCGCACTCGGATGGGCGCGGATCGCATTGCGCGAAAGCTGAAGGACAGCGGACATACGGTGGGCGTGCTGCATTCGGATCGCAGTCAGCGCGAGCGCATCGAGGCGCTGGATGGCTTCAAGTCGGGCAGATACGAAGTGCTGGTCGCGACGGACATCGCGGCGCGGGGCTTGGACATCGCGGGGGTGTCGCACGTGATCAATTACGACGTGCCGGAAAACGCGGAAGACTATGTGCATCGGATCGGACGAACTGGTCGGGCGCAAAACACGGGCGATGCGTTTACGCTGGTGACAGAAGATGATGTGCGCGATGCGCGCTCGATCGAACGCTACATGGGGATGGCGGTGGAGCGGAAGAAGATCGAAGGGTTTCCGTATGTGTATTCGGCGCTCTTTGATGAAAAGGCGCTGGCGGAAACGGCGGCGCCGAAGCCCGCGAGCCGACTGCATCGCGGAGCGCGCCGCTGACCGCGCCGCCCAAGACGGCGGAAGATCCAAGCTCCAGAAAAGCGCCAAGCCTCGAGCCTCGAGTGCGGACGCGGTTTAGCTCCGGTTGGTATTTGGAGCTTCTCTGGAGCTTGTGAGCTTGGAGTTTGGAGCTTCCGCGGCGGGACGCCGCGGTGGGTCAGTCGGTGCCGTTGATTTGACGGTAGGCGAACGCGGCGACGGCGGCGCCGGCGAATTCAGAAATCAGATACACGCCGAATTGGGCGAACGATTCGAGCCCCATGACAAAAACCCCGAGTCCGACCGCCGGATTGAAAGCGCCACCGGAAATGCCGCCGACGGTGATGGCGCCCACCAAAACGGTGAAGCCGATGGCGAGGCCGTAGAAGGAATTGCCCATCGTGGCTTTGGCGGTGGCGGTGTTGAGGACGACCCAGCAGAGGGCGAACGTGAAGAGGAATTCGACGATGAAGGAGCCGAGGCGCGGGTGGGTCGCGATCACGGCGGGATCGACGCGGCCCTGGAGGAGGAGGTTGACGAGGCCGGCAGCGGCGGCGCCGGCGGCGAATTGGGCAATCCAATACGGGAGGACGTCCTTTTTGTCGCAACGACCGCGGAGGAAAGCGGCGAGGGTCACGGCGGGGTTGAAGTGCCCGCCGGAGATGTGCCCGCCGGCGAAGATCATGACCATGAGGACGGAGCCAATGGCGATGGGAGCGAGCGGCGCGCCTTGGCGGACGGCAAGGCCGACGGTGAGCACGAGGAAGAACGTGCCGATGAACTCGACGATGTATTTTTTCATGGGGTTGAGGGGTAATCGAGAAGTAAGCGCGGTGGGTTGGGGGACAACGCCTTTCGTCTTTTTCAGGAAAATCCTGACGACGGATGATCGAAGGAGAAGAGCAGGGTGAGATTGCGTTTGCGTTGCGCGGGGATTGGGCGTGGCGTGCGAGGTTCCATGAAGCTGGACATTCCCGAAGGCGACTTCGCCGGGTATATTTTCGATCTCGACGGCACATTGGTGGATACGATGCCGCTGCATTATCGCGCGTGGGATGCGGCGATGCGGAAGTCGGGGCTGCAGGTGCCGCTCGACGAAGATTTGTTTTATTCGTTGGGAGGGGTGCCGACGCGGCGGGTCGCGCAGCTGATCGCACAGCATTACGGCCTGACCATCGACGTGGAAAAGGTGTTTCACGAGAAGGAGGCGTTGTTCACGGAGATTCAGAAGGACGCGGAGCTGATCTCGCCGACGGTGGAGTTTGCGCGGAAGGCTTCGAAAACGCATCCGATGGCCGTCGCATCGGGAGGGCCGCGCGATATCGTGACGCGCTCGTTGGAACTCGCGGGATTATTGCCGCTGTTTCGGGCGGTGGTGACGGCTGATGACGTGGTGCATGGGAAGCCGGCACCGGACATGTTTTTGCTCGCGGCGAAACTGATTGGCGTGGAGCCGACGCAATGCCTGGTCTTCGAAGATGCGGAACCGGGGATCAAGGCGGCGCTGGCGGCGGGGATGCAAGTTGTGCGGGTGCCGAGTCGCAGGCAGTGAACGGGTTGGAGCGAGAAACGAACTTCCCCCGCGCGAGGAAGCTGCGCAACGTGGCGTTCGCATGAATCTCGAAGCGCTGGCAAACCCCGCCGTGTTGACGCAGCCGGTCTACGAGCCCGGCAAGCCGATCGAATATGTGGCTCGCGAGCTCGGGCTCGACCCGGCGACGATCATCAAGCTGGCGTCGAACGAGAATCCGTTCGGGCCCTCGCCGAAAGCGGTGGCGGCGGCGCGAGTGGCATTGGATCACGGCGAATTGTATCCGGATGGCGGATGCTATGAGCTGCGCCAAAAGCTGGCCGGAGTGCGAGGCGTGGGAGCCAATCAGCTGGCGATGGGCAACGGGTCCAACGAAATCATCGAACTGTTGGGGCATGTGCTGTTGCGGCCGGGCGACGAAGTCGTGATGGGGATGCCGGCGTTCGTGGTCTACAAGCTCGTGACGCTGTTGTTTGGCGCAACGCCGGTGGAGGTGCCGCTGACCAATCACACCCACGATTTGCAAAAAATGGCGGCGGCGGTGACGCCGCGGACGAAGCTGGTTTTCGTGTGCAGCCCAAACAACCCGACGGGGACGGCGAATTCGGAGGCGGAGCTGCTGGCGTTTGCGCGGTCGCTGCCGGAGCACGTGGTGGTGGTATTCGATGAGGCGTATGCGGAATACGTCGAGCAGGCGCCGGATCTGCGGCCGTTGTTGCGCGAAGGCCGGAAGGTTGTGTGTCTGCGGACGTTCTCGAAAATCCACGGGCTTGCGTCATTGCGGATCGGATACGGCTACGGGTCGCCGGAGATGGCGGCGCTGCTGAACCGCGTGCGCCAGCCGTTCAATGTGAATGCGATTGCACAGGCGGCCGCGGTGGCTGCGCTCGACGATGCGGAGTTCGCGGCCCGGTGTGCGCGGGAGAATCGGGCGGGGCTCGCGCAGCTCGAGGCCGGATTTCGCGAGCGAGGTCTGGAATGGGTGCCGAGCGTGGCGAATTTCGTGCTGGTGAAAGTCGGCGCGGGCGGGAGGGTCTTCGATGCGTTGCAGCGTCGCGGAGTTATCGTGCGACCGATGGGGCCCTATGGAATGCCGGAGTGGGTGCGGGTGACAGTCGGCCGGCGAGAGCAGAACGAGCGGCTGCTCAGTGAACTCAAGGGCGCGATCTGATTCGCGACGATTTTGCGCGAGCGGATCAACCGAAGGGTTGTGGGGGCTGTGGGTTAAGTCGGAAGCCTACCCCTGATTTTTACTCAGGTTAAGGGATTCACAGGTGCCCCCTAGGTAGAAAGCCCCAAAAATGACTTGCGTCTGCGGGGAGGCCGCTGGTTTAAACGCGCTTCGGCTACCGGCTGCCGATCTCCGTTTCACGTCTCTGTGTGGCTTCGCTATCGCAAGGTCTGTGCTGTGGATGTCGCAGCTCTCCTGTGGCCATACAGCATCCAACTTCAACACATTGATGAAGACCATTACCCGAATCCTCGCCGTGGCCGCTTTGGCCCCGGTGTGTTACGCCTCCGTTCCCGTCGGAGACAACGCAGAGATCTTCCTGACGGGCACTGTAGGCGTGCGGGCGGATAGCAATATCTATATGTCGCCGTCCGACACCGAGGACACCATTCTCGACTTCAATCCGGGCGTGCAGCTGGTGTTCGGCAACACGTCGGTCATGAGAGGCTCGTTCAGCCTGACCGAGAGCTTCAGCATGTATTCGGAGCATGACGATCTGAACGACGAGCTCCTTTCGACCTCGGCGAACACGTCCTATGACGACGGCAAGACGAAGCTGAAGTTCAACGCGAGCTTCGCGGAGATTAACCAGAACTCCGTGGACACGCGTCCTTCAGGCGGCGACTTTCTGATTCGCCGCGATGTATTCAATATCGGGGCGACGGGAGAGGTTTCCGTGACGGAGAAAAGCAGCGTCGCGGCGGGCATTCAGTATTCGCAGAGCAGGTTCGACCTGGCGGGATTTAGCGATTCGGAGGCCGTCACCATCCCGTTGAACTATTTTTATGAGCTCACGCCGAAGGTGGACCTGAGTCTCGGCTATCGTTATCGCGATCGGGCGGAGAGCATCGGTTTCGACACGGAAGACCACTTTCTGAGCGTGGGTGCTCGCGGTGAATTCACGCCGAAGTTGACGGGTCAATTCGCGGTCGGTGTGACCCAGCGCTCTTTCTCGCACAAGCTGCTGCGCCGGGGTGACGACGAACTGTTGGGGGTGGACTCAAGCCTCACCTATGCCGCTTCGCCGAAGACCAGCTTGCTGCTCGGGGTGAGCAATGACTTCGACACAAACTCCCAAGGCAGCCAGCAGCGCAATTTCGCGATTCGTGGCACCTCGACGACCGCGATTTCTGCCGAATTAAGCGTAACCGTTTCGCTGGCGTATCGCGCGATTGACTATTACCAGGCGAGCCCCGCGCGAATTGACGATTATTTCGAAGGTCATCTCGGCGCTACTTATACGGTGAACGAACACGTGAGTCTGACGGGTGCATATTCCTATCGCTCAAACGATTCCGACCTCCCGACGTCGAACTTCACCGGGAACGTTCTCAGTCTTGCGGCGAACCTGCGGTTCTGAGCTGACGATACCACTTCATTCTTGGATTGCGGGAGAAGATCGCTGCGGTCTTCTTCCGCTTTTTTTTATGGGATTACGTTCGATGAGATGGCTGGCCGGATTGGTTATTGCGGCTTCTATGGTTGCCCAAGAGGCGCCGCGTGGAGAATCAGGTGCAACGGCTGACGCCAAACCGGACTATGTCTTCAATGCGTCGGATTTGATACGCGTGCAGATCTTCCAGGAAGAAGACCTCACGCGAGAGGTCCGGGTTTCGCAGGAGTATCGGATCATGTTGCCGTTGATCGGGCCCATCGAAGTCAAAGGCAAGACGGTGCGGCAGCTGCAGGAGACCATTCGCGAGCTGTATGATCGGGACTACCTGGTGAATCCGCAGGTAAACGTTTTCGTGATCGAATATGCCCAGCGCAGCGTAAACGTGCTGGGATCGGTCAACTCTCCGGGCAGCGTGCTTTTCCCGCAGGAACAAGGGCTGACCTTACTCGACGCGGTGGCCCGCGTCGGCGGCTTCAGCCGTCTGGCTGATCGCCGGAAAGTGAAACTCACCAGAACGGTGGACGGCAAAACGAACACTTTCATCATCAACGCCGACGAGATCATCGAGGGCAATGCACGGGCGGCGTGGCCGCTCATGCAGGACGACGTGATCTTCGTGCCGGAGCGAATTCTCTGACGGGCCGCGAGCATCGACCATGGATCAAGACTCTAAACAAACCGGTCCGGAAGGATACAGCTATGGATACGGCGGCGGATATGCCGGGTATTCGGCGGTTGGATATGGCGAGTCCGGCGGACCGGCCCAGCGGACGTTTCACGACTATGTGCTCATTCTACGTGAGCGCGTATGGTATATTGTCGTGGTCTTCCTCGTCGTGTTCTCGTCGGCGATCGTCTATACATTCAGTCAGACGAAGATCTATCAAGCGACCGCGACGGTGCAGGTTTTCCGCCGTGATCCGACGATCATGCAAGTGCAGGCGGTGGTGGATAACGAAATCCGCTCGGCCGAAGATCTGAATACCCAGGTGAAGATCCTGGAGAGCGCCGCAATCATACAGAAAGTTGCGCAGCGGCTGCAGGGGAACGACATGAAGCAGTTCCTCGCTCCCTACGAAGGAAAGGTGGATGCGTCCGGCGAGCCGGTCAGTCCGCTCGAGGTGCTGGCATTGAACCGGAAGGTGATCCCGCAGCGACTGACGTTGATCCTCGCGGTGCAGTATCGGCACCCCGACAAGTTCGTCGCAGCGAAGATCGCGAATCTTTTTGTCGAAGAGTTCATCGCTTACAACGCCCGGGTGCGCACCGATGAATCGATGAAGGCGGTCGAGGATCTGCAGGTGCGCGTGGAGCAGCAGCGCAAGAAGGTCGATGAACTGGCCAACAATCTTCAGGCCTACCGCGCCAAAAACAATTTGGTTTCGTTGGACGAGCGAAAGGACATCGTCACAGAGAAGCTCAAGGCGCTGAGCGCTCTCGTGACGCAGAACTCCGCTCGACTCAGCGATGTGGAGGTTCGACTGAAGCAGGTGCGGGAGCGTCGGGAAGCGGGCGGTGATCTGACCGAGCTGCCCTTCATCGCGAGCCAGCCTCTGATCGGGCAGCTGGTGCAGCAACTCGCGGCGCAGAAGATCGCGATGGCACAGCTGAAGGAACGTTACCGGGAGAAGCACCCGCGGATGATCGAGGCGGTAAACTCCGCCGCGCAAACGCAGCGGGAACTCGAACGGGCGGTCAAATCGGCTGAAGCCCAAGTCGAGTCGGAATATCAAACGGCGCTGCGCAGCGATCGCGAAGCGCGGGCGCAGCTCGCCGCGCAGGAAGGGGAGTCGCTGAGCCTCGATCGCTATGGCGTCGAATACGACAACATGGCGCGCGAACTCCACATCAACGAGCAGATCCTGCAGTCGATCATCGGTCGCACGCGGGAGACCTCGATGACGAGCACGATCGAAACTCAGAACGCGCGCATTGTGGATCTGGCGCGCCCGATTGACATCCCGGTTTCGCCCCGGGTCGCGCTCAATCTGGGGCTAGGGTTCATTGGCGGGATTGGGCTTGGTCTCACGTTCGCGTTCTTCGTGGCTTATATCGACGACCGCGTTAAGAGCTCCTTCGACATCGAAGGTGTGGTGGGACTGCCGCTGGTCGGAATCATCCCGCAGATCAAACGGATGGAGCAGCCGGACAAGGCGCAGATCGTGGTCAACAACGCCGACCGACAGGTGTCCGAATCCTTCCTGACTCTGCACTCGAGCTTGCGTTTGAAGGATGAGAGCAAGAACGCGAAATGCGTGCTCACGACGAGCACCGTTCCCGGCGAGGGCAAATCCTTCATCACGACGAATCTGGCACTCACGTTTGCCGCGCATGGCGAACGCGTGGTGGTGGTGGACTGCGACCTGCGAAAGCCGAACGTTCACAAGTCGTTTCGCATCGAGAATCTCAAGGGGGTAATCGACGTGTGTGCCGGGACGGCGACGATCGACGACGTGGTGGTTCGCAACCTGCAGCCGAATCTCGATGTGATCGCCGCCGGTGGCCGTGCGAAAAATCCGACGCACATTCTGAACAGCAAGAATTTCGAGGTGATGCTGTCGGATCTGCGGAAACGCTATGATCGCGTTTTCATCGACACACCTCCGCTGGCGGCAGTGAGCGATGCCCTGATCATTCTTCCGTTGGTGGACGGGTCGATCTTCACGATCTTCTTCAACAAGGTGCGCCGCAAGGCCGCGCAATTTGCCGCGAAGAAGCTCCTCGATGCCAACGTGCCGTGCTTCGGCGCAGTGCTCAACGGCCTGAATCTCGCTGTATCGGGTTATTACTACGCGCAGTATTACGACAAGTCCTACAAGGATTACTATGTCGTGATGGCGAAGGATGAGGAAACGCGCGGGTAGTGCGATGATCTGCGCTCATGGCGGGCGCAGATTCCGAGCGTTCTCAGCTGGTTTGAAGCGATCGAACATCTAACCGCCGGCTTGGGGCAGCGGTGTTGGCGGGTCGGGTGCGGTCGTAGCCGGGGCGTTACACTAGCGGGCGGCGGCTCGTTGCAAGCGGTCGTTGATCGCGTCGGCCAATCCGCGGCCCGGTGCGCGTTCAAGGTGAATACGCCGGAACCGTTGGCGGTCGGCGCGACGCAGCACGGCAAAGAGGTGGCGCGCGGCGCCGGCCAGCTCGCCTTCTTCATGTAGCCAGAAGATATTTTTGGCGCTGGGTGGCAGCGAAGCGGGTCGTGCGAAATAGATCCAGGCTTCCTCGATGTGTGCGGCTGCCTGGGCGGCGGACGGCAGCTTGCGGTGGAGCACCGCGGGCGTGCGTGGACTATAATGTCGCGCCATCAAACCTGGCGCGACTTGCGCTTGGGCCGAAGCGGCGCGGCGCGGGGTCTTTACGGTGCGTCCGAGGACGCGTTCGATGTCCGTTCGCGTGATTGCTCCCGGGCGAAGCAAACGAGGCGAGCGGGGGTTGCGCAGGTCGACGATGGTGGATTCGACTCCGATGGAGGAAGGACCGCCGTCGAGGATGTGGCGAATCTTTGAGCCTAAACCGTCTTGCACATGCGCAGCGGTGGTTGGACTTACGTAGCCGAAAGGGTTGGCGCTCGGCGCGGCGAGAGGAAGGTTCGTATGCTTGAGAAGCCGGCGGAAGAGCGGGTGGGCGGGCATGCGGACCGCTACACTGGGAAGGCCGGCGGATACGATGTCGGGCACGACTTTGCGCTTCGGCAGCACGATCGTGAGCGGGCCGGGCCAGAAGTGTTTCGCGAGCAGGAGAGTCTCGGGGTTGGTCTCGGCGATGGACTCGAGCTGCGCGAGATTGTGAATATGAACGATGAGTGGGTCGCTCGAGGGGCGGCCTTTGGCGCGAAAAATGGCGCGGCAAGCGCGGGGATCGAGTGCGTTGGCGGCGAGGCCATAAACGGTCTCGGTGGGCACCGCCACGAGTTCGCCCCGCTGCAAGGCCCGGGCTAGACGAGCCAGCGTGCGTGGGGTGCCGCGATAGATGCGAGCGCGAGTAGGCGTTGCCATGGCACGAAAAAGGCCGGAGCGCGGGCTCCGGCCTGAAATGATCGACGGCCCTGCGCTTATTGCGCGAGCAGCATGTTGCGCGACCGCTTGATGGTCTTGGTGATCGCGCGCTGATGCTTGGCCGAAAGATGGGTGTATTTACGCGGCAGGATCTTGCCGGTGTCCGTAACGTAGCCGCGGAAAGCTTGCGGGTTGGTGAAGGGAAGCTCCGCCGGAGTGAGGCTGCGCGTCGGTTGTTCGTTCGTGCTCATGTCGGAAAAAGGAGCAAGACAGTGTTTTCGAGGGCGGGATGTCAACGTGCATTTTTGAGATGCAATCGTCCCCGGCATGCGTCCATCTTGGGCGCGTCGTGCGTCCCCGTAGCTCAACTGGATAGAGCAGCGGTTTCCTAAACCGCCCATCCCGGTTCAAGTCCGGGCGGGGGCACCAACGGGATAATGCACTGGGTTTATATGCTTCGTGACGAGAGTGGACGGCACTACATCGGTGCGACGTCCGACTTGGAGGTTCGCATGGCACAACATCGGGCCGGGGGAACTCAGACCACCCGGAGGATGAAGGGGAGCCTCGAACTTGCGGCATACCGGAGCTTTGACACCGCGCATGAAGCGGTGGTGGTGGAGCGGAGATTGAAGAAATGGAAGAATCCCGTGAAAGCTCTGGAGTTCCTCAGAGGAGGCGAGAGGCTCGGATAGAGCAGCCCCGACTTGTCGGGGCCTATCCCGGTTCAAGTCCGGGCGGGGGCACCAGCGTTGTGATGCACTGGGTCTATATGCTTCGTGACGAAAGTGGACGGCACTACATCGGTGCGACGTCCGACTTGGAGGTTCGCATGGCACAACATCGGGCCGGACCACCCGGAAGATGAAGGGGAGCCTCGAATTTGCGGCATACCGGAGCTTTGACACCGCGCATGAAGCGGTGGTGGTGGAGCGGAGATTGAAGAAATGGAAGAATCCCGCCAAAGCTCTGGAGTTCCTCAGAGGAAGCGAGACGCTCGGATAGAGCAGCCCCGACTTGTCGGGGCCTATCCCGGTTCAAGTCCGGGCGGGGGCACCAACGGAAGGATAAAAGCTTTCCGGAGCGGCGGGGAATTTGTGGAAACAATCGGGGGTTGGAGCGCGTCTCGACAACTTGCCGGTTGAGGCCAATGTCTTGCTCTCATGTCTTGTTCCTGCTCGATCCAACGTTTTAGGCGCGCGAGTCGTCGCGCGTTCACGCTCCTGGAAATCATGATCGCTCTTGCGATTCTCGGCCTGCTGGTCGGGCTTGCGGTCACGAACTTGGAAGGCGTGTTCGGCGGCGCTCAGACGTCGACCGCGAAGCTGTTCGTCAGCGAGTCCATCAAGCTTCCGCTCACGAGCTATCGCATTCACATGGGCGATTATCCGTCGACGGCCGAGGGGCTGCAGGCGCTGGTCTCCGCGCCGGGAAATCGCGCGGATCAGTGGCGCGGCCCCTATCTGGAAGGGGGCAAGGTGCCGGTCGATCCCTGGGGCGAGACGTATGTTTATCGTTATCCGGGGACGAAGAACAAATCGAGTTACGACATCTTTTCGAAAGGGCCGGACAAGACCGAGGGGACGCAGGACGATATCGGCAACTGGTCCGGGGGAAATTAGCGGATGTCCGGGCAGGAAGGACGAACCACGCCCGCTCGCTTCCGCCGCGCCTGCCCGGCGGGGTTCACGCTGCTGGAAATCCTGCTGGCACTCGCGTTGATCGGGCTGTTGAGCGCGTCGCTGATCACTGCGGGCACTAACCTGATCGATTCGCGGCCGCGCACGCCTGAAGAAGTTTTTTGGGAAGCGACCCGCACCGCCCGGCGGACGGCGCTCAAAACGCAGACGGAGATTGGATTGAGCTTCGATGAGAAAGAGAAGCGTTTCGTGGTCGCTCAGGCCGGCGCGGAGCAGAATTTTCCGGTCGAAGGTCCGCGCGAACTCACGATCGATTTGCTGCCGGCGCGGTCGACCGGCGGCGCGCTTCTGATTGGCGGACAGTTGGTCGAGTCGGAGACGATCGAAAGCGTCACGTTTTATCCCGATGGAACCTGTTCGCCGTTTCGCGTGCAGTTTCGCACGACGGGACCCGCGAAGGTGATCGCGATCGATCCGTGGACATGTGCGGCGATGCTCCTGGAGGAGAACCCCTGACATGCGACGCCGTGGCTTCACGTTGGTGGAAGTGATGGTCGCGCTCGCGGTGTTCGCGGTGGCCGCGGTGGCGCTGGCGGCGGCTTATCTGAACGTGCTGAACGCCTACGAGATCGCGGGGCGGAGCAACGTTCGCGAGGAGGACATTCGTTTCGCGCGCAGTCTGCTGCTCGTCGAGCCGGAACGCGAGAAGGCGGAAGAAGGCGGTGACTTCGAGACGGCGGATGGTGGTCGCGTGCGGTGGCGCGCGGAAATCGAGCCGACGACCACGGCCGACCTGTTCCACGTCGCTTTCGTTTGCGAGATCAGCGAAGCGGGCACGCCGCCCACGCCGGCACCCCATCGCGAGGAGTTCTACGTGCTGCGACCCACGTGGTCGGAGGGCGACGAAAGCGCCAAGCTGCGCGAGGAGTCGAAGTCGCGGATTCTCGAGCTGAAGCAGAAGCGAACGCCATGAAAGCGCGTATCCGTTTTTCTGATCGTTCCGGCGGCGGTCGCGAACTGCGTGGTTTCACGTTGCTGGAGATTTTGATGGCGCTGGCGCTCGTGGGGCTGGTGCTGGTGGCGTTGAACACCTTTGTCTTCTCGATGGGAGAGTTGTGGGGGCGAAATGCGGAAGTGCGTTTGTTCGAGCAGCACGTGCGCGCGGTCACGCGTTACCTCGAGAACGAGTTGCGCACGGCGGCGTTCCCGCCGGCCGTCAAAGCGGGGGATGCGCCGATCGCTCCGAAGGAGATTCGTCCTTCGAGCGGCATGAGCGAGCACTTGCTCACCTTCGAATTGCCGCAGGGCAGTCGTTTGCTGAAGTGGCCGGAGCAGCCGTTGCCGGAGGTCGTTTGTTCACTGCAGGTGCGCGATCGCGACGGACTTTGCCTGCTCTGGCATTCGAGGTTGGAAACGCGGTTCGAGGAAGATCCGCCGCGCGAGACGGTGGTGTCGCCGCTCGTGAGCGGGCTGGCCTACGATTACTACGACCCCGAGTTCAAGACCTGGAAGAGCGAGACGCAGCTTCGTCGTGAAGGCATGGATACTTACCTGACGCCGCAGCGGCTGCGGCTGAAGTTCACGTATGGGAAACTGACGCGGGAAACGGTGATCACGCTGCCGTCGCCGCCGGAGGCGTTGCCCAATTTCTGACGTGCGCGCGCTGTATCCCCATTCCCCTTGCTTGCGACCGACCCGCGCGTCGGTGCTCGTGATTGTGCTGGTGACGATCTTGTTCGTGTCGACGGCATTGATCCTCTTCGTGGAGCGAGCGGGAGATGATTTGATTGTCGAAGCGCGCGACGCGACGGCGCGGCGCTTGCGCGTCGAGGCGTATTCGGCGCTCGATGTGACGTTGGCGGTGCTGGAGGACTTTCGCATCGCGAACGGCGGTTTGCGCAGTCCGGCGGAAGGTTGGGGCGATCCGCTGGGGTTTGCAGGTTGGGCGCCGGCGAACGGCCGCGTCGCGGAGATTTCGTTCGAAGATGAAAGTGGAAAGATTTCCCTGCCGCAGGCGGACGCGGCGACGCTGATGAATTTGTTCGAAGCGTGGGAGCTGTCGCAGGCGGACGCGGAAAGGCTGGTGGACGCGTTGATGGGTTGGATGCGGGCGGATCACGTGAATGCGACGGCGCTCGCGCCCGATTACGAGAATGGTCCGCTGCCGTATCGGCCGCCGCATCGTTCGCTCCGCAGCTATCAAGAGCTGGCGGCGATCGAGCATGTGCGGACGTTGTTCTACGATGAAAGTGGGCGGCCGAACGAGTTGTGGCGGCGCTTCGTGGAGGCGACGTCGCTTTATGATTTCAAGCAGACCAACGTGAATGGCGGCCGCGGGGATGTGCTTTCGGCGTTTGGCGTGGGCGATCCCTCGCAACAAAGGCGTGTGGCGGACTATCTGCGCGGGACGGGAGATCGCGCGTATTCTGGTCCTGGTTACTTCGAGTCGCCCGACCAACTGGCGGCGCTGGTGGGGGCGGGAGCTTTGCCGGCGGGAGCGGGCACAGAAATCAGCGCGTTGCGAGTGAACGTGACGATTCGCGAAGGCCGGTCGGAGTTCAAAGTATCGGTGGTGATCGCGCCCGAAGGGGGCGCCAAGGCGGTGGAGCCGTCCAAAGGCCCCGATCCGACGAAGGAACAGCCGGCGGATAGTTCGAACAAGGAAGATGCCGAAACGCAAAGAGGGGAGGCGGGTTCCGCTTCGTCTGCTGGAAAAAAACTGCGATATCCATTTACGCTCTTGGAAATCAGGGAGAATGCTGAGATTTCAGCTGTCCCTCCCGGACCGACGAACGCATGACCCTTCCGCTCCTGAAGACGCTCAAGGCCGGCCCGCCACTGCCCCGCGTGGTGTTGTTGTCCGATGCCGTTTTTTTTACCCGCTGCATTCCCGTGGCGCCGGGAGCGACGGCGGCGGCGGTGGGAGAGCAGGTTGAATTGGCGCTGGAAACGCTTTCGCCGTTTCCGCCGGCGCAGTTGTATCACGGTTATTTCTGGCCGGAAGGTTCGGAGCGGGCGCTGGTGTTTGCGGCCTATCGGCGGCGCTTTACGACGGATCAGACGGCGGAATGGGACCAGGCCGAACTGGTGCTGCCGACTTTTGCCGCCGTGCTCGGGGCGCCGGTGCAACCGCACACCACGGTCGTGCTGCCGTCGGCGGAAGGACTGACGGCGCTGCATTGGGACGGCGGGGTGGTGCCAGCGAAAGTCGAGTTTAGGTCCATTCCGGCGGAAGCGGGCGATGAAGAACGCCGTCGCATGCAATCGGAGCTGCAGGCGGCATTTCCACGGAATCGCATCACGGTGGTCGACGGAGCGCCGGAGGTGGATTCGGACGGCAGCGATCGCGAGGTGGTGTTTCGTTCTGGAGCGATCGAGTCGCGGGTGGTGCTCGCGCAAGCGGGCGCGATGGACGTGCGGGACAAGGAGGCGTTGACGGCGTTGCGGCGGGCGCGGGCGCGGGATCTCGCGTTGTGGCGGACGTTCCTTGGATTTGCGGTTCTGTTGTTGCTGCTCGCGGTGGGGGAGTTGGCGTTGGTGGGAGCGAGTTTTTGGCAGACGTCGCGGCAAACGCAGGCGGATGCGCAACGGCCGTTGGTGCAGAAAATCGAGGCGGCACAGAATCTGACGACGCGCATTCGTGAGTTGTCGACGAAGCGGTTGCTGCCCTTCGAGATGCTCGACGTGGTGGGGCCGTTGGCGCGGCCGAATGCGGTGCAATTCATCCGCGCTTCCACGGGCGGGTTGAACAGCCTGACGATCGAGGCGCGCACGACGCAGCCGGCGGCGGTGGCGACTTATCGCGCGGCGTTGAGTGCGCTGCCGCAGGTTGAGCGGGTGGACGTGCCGGACCAGCGGGCGCGGGACAATACGATCAACTTCACCGTGGTGGTGACGTTCAAACCTGAGATGCTGAGATCATCCGCTTCCACGCCATGAGATCGCTGCGTGCATTTTTCCTGAGCCGGCTGCTGCGCGAGAAAGTGCTGCTGGTGCTGTTCATTGCGCTGGGGGCGTTGATGTGGGCTTCCAATTACAGCAAACGCGCCAACCGGGATTGGCGGGCGATGCGGGCGGTCACGGCGGAACTGGCGGAGCAACGCGAGTGGCTGCGGAATCGGGTGGAGATCGAAGAGGCGTCGGTGCGGGCGGTGCAGGACCTTGACCCGTCGCGCACGCTCGACGACACGCGGCTCGTCGGAGAACTCAATGCGCTCGCTCGTGAGCACAGCCTGAATTTCACGAACGACACGCCGCATACGGAGCGCAGCGGTCAGTTCGCGGTGCACACGGTGCAAATTACGTTGGCGCGAGCGGACTGGAACGCGTTGAGACGGTTTTACGAGGCGATCGCGCGGCGCTCGCCTTACATCGGGATCGAACAATTCGCGTTGCGAGCGGAGCCGAGCAATCCGGCGAATCTCACTGCGGCGCTGCGTGTGTCATCGGTCGAGATTGTGCGGTGAACGCGATTCCGCGGCGTTGACGGCCGGCAGCGAGGCGAATCTTTCCAAAGCGTTACGATTGGGCGGTTGAGGCGGTCGGTGGTCGCTTGGAGCGTTGCCGCGATCGACCATGTTAGCCCGTTGTTCTGCCAGTGCTGCGCTAGCGCCGAGGACGGTGTTGTTGGTGGCGTTGTTGTCGTTGGCGACGCCGCGGGCGGTGCGCGCGGCGTATGCGATCAGCTACAAGTTCGCGGATTACCGCGAGGAGGCGGATCGGATGCACGTGGAGACGCACTATGGTTTGGTGGAGGCGGAGCTCGGAACGGACATGCGGTTGAAGGTGATGGGCGCGATCGATTCGTTGGCGGGCGCGACGCCGACGGGACAACCGTCAACCACGCCGGATGGACCGGTGCCGCTGGCGCAAATCTCGGATCGGCGGAAAGCGTGGAGTGCGGATTTTTCGCGGCAGTTTTCGCGCGTGTTGGGAACGCTGGGGTTCGCGAATTCGCGGGAGAGCGATTACGTTTCGAACGGTTGGTCGTTGAACACGCAGTTCGACTTCAATCAGAAGAACACGCTGCTGCTCGTCGGTGCGGGAGGAACGGAGGATGAGATTCGCGTTTTCTACCAGACGGATTGGGTGAAGAAGCGGACGGCGGATTTCATCGTGGGCGTGACGCAGCTGCTGAATCCGCGGACATCGGTGACGTTCAATGTTTCGTATGGCCGCAGCACGGGGTTTCATGCGGATCCGTATCGGTTGATTGAAAAGATTACGGAGATCGCGCCAGGTGTTTTTCTGCCGCGGACGTTTAACGAGAATCGTCCGGATTCGCGCGAGAAATGGATCGGCTATGTGGCGATCAACCGTGCGCTGCCGGAAGTGGCTGCGACGGTCGAGGCGAGTTATCGGTTGTTCGACGATTCGTTTGGGACGACCGCGCACACGGTGGAGCTCGCGTGGTTTCAGAAGCTGGGTGAGCGGTTCATCCTGCGGCCGTCGTATCGGCTCTACGATCAGACGACGGCGGATTTTTATCGGGTGGATCTGACGGGAACAGACATCGATCCGACGTCGCGGCCGAATCCGGCAGGACCGTTTTTCTCGGCGGATTACCGCGTGTCGGCGTTTCGCGCGGAAACATTAGGCCTAAAGGCGATCTGGTCGATGGATGAACACTGGCAGTTCGATGTCGCGATCGAGCGGTATGAAATGCGCGGAGCGGGAAATCGAACGCCGGCGCGGATGTATCCGACGGCGACGATCGTGACGGTGGGTGTGAAGCTGGCGTGGTGAACGGCGATGAAAGCGGCGATGCAAGCAGGGATGGCGAAGGGCAGGGTTGAAGAAGCGGCGCCGCTGCGGCGGGTGATGTTTCGCGCGCTCGGGACGTCGTGCGAAATCCAATACGAGTGCGACGAACCGCAGTTGGCGCTGGTGTTTGAGCGTGCCGCGGTGGAGTGGGTAGCCGGGTTTGAGGCGAAGTATTCGAGGTTTCGTCCGGATAGTCTGTTGAGCCGCATCAATGCGGCGGCGGGGCGGGACTGGGTGGAGATTGATTTCGAGACGGAGCAGCTGCTCTCGTTGTGCGACACGCTTTATTTTCTGACGCAAGGTGTGCTCGATCCCACGGCGCTGCCCTTGATCAAGCTTTGGGATTATCGGAATCCGAAGCCGACGTTGCCGGATGAGGGTGAAATCGCGGCGGCACGACGGCTGGTGGGTTGGCCGAAGGTGAGGCGTGAACCGGGGCGCGTGTTTTTGCCGGAGGCGGGGATGGCGCTGGACTTCGGGGGATTTGGGAAGGAGTTCGCGGTCGACCGGGTGGCGCAGATCGCGAGGCAATTGAGCATCGCCAATGCGCTAGTCGATTTCGGTCACGATCTGCGTGCGGTCGGGCGACCGTTGGGGAGGCCGGCGTGGCACATCGGGCTGGAGGATCCGAGGAATCCGGGAGCGGCGGATGGGAGTGTGGCGTTGTTGGGAGATCGCGGAATCGCTTCGTCGGGTGATTACATTCGGCGCGTCGTGATCGACGGGGTCGGTTACGGACACATCGTCGACCCGCGAACGGGGCGGCCGGTGGCGAATGGATGCCGGCAGGCGACGGTGATTGCGGGCACGTGTTTGCAGGCGGGGGTGTTGTCGACGACGGCGTTCGCGCTCGGGATCGAGAAAGGTTTGGAGTTCATCCAGTCGTTTCCGGGCGCGGAAGGTTTGATTGTGACGGATAAGCTTCGGGCGCAGACGCGCGGTTTTTTTCGCTATGTGGTGTCGTAGGAACAGATGGTTGGTCGGGATAACTCTGGCGCTCGCGATGATCGGCGGGAAAGCGCGCGCGCAGGTGGGAGTCGGAGATCGGTTTCCATCGCTGCACGAGGCTGGTTTGTCGGACGGGGTGTTGCCGGATGTGGAAGGGCGCGTGCTGCTGGTCGATTTTTGGGCGTCGTGGTGTGCGCCGTGCAAGGCGTCGTTTCCGGCGTTCGCGCGCTTGCAGGAGGAGTTTGGCGTGAGGGGGTTGGCGATTGTGGCGGTGAGCGTGGATGAGAAGCCGGCGACTTTTGCCGCGTTTGTGAAAAAGTTCGCGCCCCCGTTTGCGACGGTGCGGGACGGCGTGCACAAGCTTGCGGAGGCGGTGAAGGTTCCGGCGATGCCGACCACGTATTTGGTGGATCGCACGGGGCGGGTGCGATTCGTGCATCGGGGATTTCACGGTAGCTCGAGCGAGCGGGAGCTGCGGTCGCAGATCGAGGCATTGCTCGCGGAACGAGGGTAAGCACTTGCACATGAAAACTGGAACGAAGGTGTCGGCGACGATTGTAGCGGGGGTGGTGGGAGGGTTGTTCACGGGATGCACGACGGTGCGCGTGCAGCCCTGGGAGCGGGCGGCGCTGGTGGAGTATGGCATGCGTTCCGACCGGGATCCGCTCGCGACGGCGGCGGCGGAGCATACGTATTTCTCGCGAGAATCGGCGACGGGAGGCCGCGGCGTGGGAGGGAGCGGGTGCGGGTGCAACTAAGACGTGCCCGGTGCGTCGAGCCGTGCTAGCGTTAGCGAGGTTACCCCATGCGCATACTCGTCATCGAAGACGAAGCTCAGCTGGCTCGGCACATTGTTCGCGCGCTGGAGCGGCGCGGACATGTGGCGAGTGCGGTGGGGGAAGGCGTGGGAGGACTGCAGAAGGCGTTGAACGATCCGCCGGACTTGATCGTGCTGGATTTGAATTTGCCGGGGTTGGAT
Source organism: Verrucomicrobiota bacterium (assembly GCA_023391285.1). Taxonomy (GTDB): domain Bacteria; phylum Verrucomicrobiota; class Verrucomicrobiia; order Opitutales; family Opitutaceae; genus Opitutus. The sequence goes on along the minus strand of JAEWBF010000060.1, from coordinate 19,868 downwards.
GGGATGGCGGTTTTGGGGAAGTTGCGTGAGAGGCATTGTCCGTCGCGGGTTTTGATTCTCACCGCGCGAGGAGAGGTGGAGCATCGCGTGAAAGGGTTGAATGCCGGGGCGGACGATTATCTGGCGAAGCCGTTTTCGTTGGATGAACTCGTGGCGCGAGTGGAGGCTCTGGGGCGTCGCGGAGCGACACCGACGGCCGAAGATTTCTTGAAAGTCGGCGATCTGCAGATGGACGTGCAGCATCGTCGTGTGATGCGCGCGGGGCGGCTGGTGGCGTTATCGCCGCGGGAGTTCGACGTGTTGCAAGTGCTGATGCAGGAGCCGGGGCGCGTGTTTTCGCGGACGGAGCTGTGCGAACGCGTGTGGCAGCGGGATCATGAATACGACACGCGGACGGTGGAGATCTTCATCGCGCGGTTGCGGAAGAAAGTGGATTCGGGTTTCACGTCGCCGCTGATCCATACGTTGCGATCGGTCGGTTACACGGTGCGGGCGATTCCGGTGCCGGCGGCGGCGACGGTGGCATGAGACGTCTACGTCCACTCGCTGGCGCGCGCGGATGTGTCAGCTTCGTGGCGCTGCTGTTAATGGTGGTGAATGCGCGGGGAGAAGCGGTGATCGAAGGGCGGGTGGCGTTGCCGAAGGCGCGCAGCGCGCCGGTGATGAATCAGCGTTATGAGATCGTGAGCAAAGGGGGAGTGGTGGCGACGAATCCGCCGCTCGCGGTGGTGTATCTGGAAGGAGATTTTCCGCTTCCGGATCGGGCGCCGGTGGTGCAGATGCCCCAGAAGGATCTTACGTTTATTCCGGCGTTGTTGCCTGTGCAGGTGGGGACGCGAGTGGAGTTCCCGAACCTCGACGATACCTTCCACAACATCTTTTCGTTTTCGCCGCCGAAGCGTTTCGATTTGGGCCGTTTTCGGCCGGATGAGCGGCCGATTCCCTCGCAGGTGTTCGATGTGCCTGGGCTGGTGACCTTGCGCTGCGATATCCATGAGCACATGCGGGCGGTCGTGCTGGTGCTCGCGACGCCGTATTTTGTGGTGACGGATGAAGACGGACGTTTCGAGCTGGCGGGGCTGCCGGCGGGGCGGTGGATTGTGAAAGCGTGGCTGAACAGCCGCACGACGCTGGCGCAGACGGTGGAGTTGAAAGACGGCGGGCGGGTGCGCGTGGAGTTTCCGTGATTGCGGCGGCTGACAACATGCCGGCGGGCGTGAGGCGGTTTCGCGCGAAGCTGCTCGTCGCGATGATGCTGATCGTGCTGGCGCTGACGGTGACCGCGCTCGTGTTGGCGCAGAGGAATGTGGCGGGCGCGGTCGAGCAGGAACTGCAGCGGGAATTTCAGGCGGAGCTGGCGGCGCTGCACAACGTGCAGGAGCTGCGGCACGCGGTGCTGGCCGAGCGGTGCCGGTCGCTGGTGCGCAAGCCACGGATTCACGCGGCGCTGGAAGACGATGCGCTCGATTTGTTGTATCCAAGTGCCCGAGACGAGCTGCGCGATGTGATGGCGACGTCGCACGGCGAAGCGGGGGGATATGCGTTGCACGCGCAGTTTTACCGATTTCTCGACCGGCGCGGCCGCGTGATTGCACCGACTCATCAACTGGAGGTGGGGCCGTTGCTTGCGCATGAGGAGGCGCAGCTGGCGCTGCCGGGTGTGCCGGAGCGGCAGCAACTCGGATATCTCGCGCGGCAAAACGAAGCGGGCGAGGAGGTGATGTCGGAGCTGATCGCGATGCCGATTGTTTCGGGGGAAACGGGCGAGGTGATTGCGGCGCTGGTGTTGGGGTTCGAGCCGGCGACGTTTACCGGGTCGCAAGCGGCGGCGGGGATGAAGCGCGGAGTATGGCTGGGCGGGAAGTTGAGGTTGAACGAGCTGAGTGCGGCGGAAGAGGCGGCGCTGTCGGGCGAAGTGGCGCAGGCGATTGCGCGGACCGGGGGAGAGCCGGCGAGTTTCGAGCGGAAGGTGGAGGGCGTGCCGCATCTGGTGTTCTACAAAAAGCTGAACCCCGGGTCGCGGTATGCGCCGGCCTACGAGGTGTGCGTGTATTCGCTCGCGGGGATGTTGGAGCGGCAGGGCAAGCTGCGCTGGCGGGTGCTCGGTGCGGGTGGGCTTTTGTTGCTGGCGGGATTTGGCGCGAGTCATGCGCTGGCGAAGCGGTTGTCGCGACCGGTGGAAAAACTCGCGGTGGATTCGGAGGAGAACCTGATGCAACGCGTGCGAGCGGAAGCGGCGTTGGAGATGACGCACGAAGAACTGCAGCGGGCGGCGAGATTTTCAGCGGATGCGTCGCACCAGTTGAAGACGCCGGTGACCGTGTTGCGCGCGGGGCTGGAGGAACTGCTCGCGCGCGAGCACTGGACACCGGAGGAATGCCGGGAGATCTCGGCGTTGATTCATCAGACGTATCGGCTTTCTGGAGTCATCGAGGATTTGTTGTTGTTGTCCCGGATGGATGCCGGGCGGCTCACGATCGAGTTCCGGGCGGTGAATCTGACGGAGTTGATCGATGCGGCGATGGATGATCTCGGGGCGCAGACGGATGAGCTGAGGTTGGAAGTGGAGGTGGATCGACCGGCGGCGTTGTGGGTGTCGGGAGAAAAGCGCTACCTTTCGCTGATCCTGCAAAACCTGCTGGAGAACGCGCGGAAGTATAATCATCAGCGCGGGCGTGTGCGGGTGCTAGCGCAAGCGGAGGACGAGATGGTGCGGCTGAATGTGGCGAACACGGGACCGGCGATTCCGGCGGAGGCGCGCGGGCATATTTTCGAGCGATTTCACCGCGGTGGCGTGGGCGAAAATGTGCCCGGGTATGGCTTGGGATTGAACCTGGCGCGCGAGCTGGCGCGGCTGCACGGAGGGGAGTTGGAGCTTGTGCGTTCGGACGGGGAATGGACGGAGTTTCAGGTGAGCTTCCGGCTTGCGCCGGCGGGGGCGCGGGGTGTTTGAAGGAACGTATGCGCTTTTCCGTTACAGGTGTGGCGCGGTTGATCGTGGTGACGACGATGGTGGCGGGCGTAAGTGAACGCGTGCGCGGTAGCGAGGCGGGCTTTGATCGTTTGGCAGAGGCGTTGACAGTGAGCTCGGGGGACTCGCGGTTGCGGGCGCGGTTGAGCGGGACGCTGGATTTAGAAGGTTATGCGTTTTCGCATCCGGCGCCGGCGTTGCTCGATGCGACGGGAGAGACGCTGTTCAACCCGCGCTTGAGCGTGTTCCTCGACGTGCAAGCGGGGCGGAGCGTGTATGCGTTTGCGCAGATGCGAGTGGATCGCGGGTTCGATCCGGGACCGCGAACGTTGCGCGGGCGGCTGGACGAATATGCGTTGCGCGTGACGCCGTGGGAAGACGGGCGGCTGAGCGTGCAGGTCGGTAAATTTGGGACGATCGTCGGCAACTGGGTGCCGCGGCATGGCTCGTGGGAGAATCCGTTCGTGACGGCGCCGCTCCCGTATGAGCAATTGACGGGAATTTGGGACAACGGGGCGCCGGATTCGTTGAGTGAACTACGGGAGTGGGCGCACGTGAGTCCGCGCTCGCCGCATGGCGGGCGGGTGTTCGACAAGCCGCTGCGGCTGCCGCTGCTCTGGGGGCCGAGTTACACGACGGGTGTGACCGTATCCGGACAATGGGGACGGTTCACGTATGCGGCCGAGTTGAAGGATGCCTCGCTCTCGTCGCGCCCGCGGGTGTGGAACCGAGGGGAGTTCGAGTTTCGGCATCCGACGACCAGCGTTCGGCTGGGATATCGGCCGAATGCGATGTGGAATTTGGGCGTATCGGCGAGCGGAGGATCCTACATGCGAACAGATATTCCGGTGGCGCTGGCGGCGGGAAAAGGGCGAAGCGACTATCGACAATATGTCGTAGCGCAGGACGTGAGTTTTGCGTGGCATCACGTGCAGGTGTGGGCGGAGGTTTTCGCTGGTCGTTTCGAGGTGCCGGGGATTGGAGATGCGGAACTCGTGTCGTATTACGTGGAAGGGAAATACAAGTTCACGCCGCGGTTCTTTGCGGCGGTGCGGTGGAATGAGCAGCTCTATGGGAAGATCGCGGAGGGAGTGGGCGCGCGGTGGCGTTGGGGAGCAAACACGCGACGAATGGATTTGGGGCCGGTGTTTCGGTTTTCGCCGCACACGCAGTTGAAACTTCAATACAGCGTGCAACACGACGAAGTGGCGGAGCGCGCGTGGACGCAGTGGGTGGCGGGGCAGTGGGTGGTGCGGTTTTGAGGAGCTACGCGCGGGTGGAAGCACCGCGCCTCCCTCTGGAGGAAGGCTGACGGTTTCGTTACGGTGAGGGGGTTGCTGGCGGCGGGGTGCTTGCGTCGACTTCGCGGCGGAGGTTTACGAGCCATGAAAACCCTGCGTCATTTTCAACGCCGGCTGCGCTGGCTGAATGTTCCGACGGTTGCGCTGATCGCGCTCTTGCAACGCACGCCGGTGGTGCGGGGGTTGATTGCGACGGAGGAGTTTGTTTTGGCGTCGCCGATTGGCGCGGTGTTGAAGTCGGCCATCGCGACGGGGGCGTCGCTGGGCGCGGTGCATTCGCTGGCGGGAGCGACGCAACTGGCGATCACGGCGGCGAGTCCCTTTGCGGCGACGGTGGGCGTGCCGGTGACAATTGGATTTAGCATTACGGGAACGTTGTCGGAGCCGGAGACGTGGACCGTGAGCGGGACCCTGCCCCCGGGGTTGATGTTTCAAGGCGGTGCGACGGGAGGGACGATCAACGGTGCAACGCTGACGTTGAGCGGGACGCCGACAACTGCGGGCGATTATACGCTGACGTTGCGGGCGACCGATACACCGACTGCGCAGTCGACGGTGAATTTCAGCTACACGATCAATGTGACGGGTGGGGGATCGACGAACACGGCGCCGGCGATCACGACGCAGCCGCAGAGTCAGACGGTGAACGTGGGCGCGAATGTGATGTTCACGGTGGCGGCGTCGGGCTCGCCCGAGCCGACGTATCAGTGGCGCAAGGACGGGGCGAATCTTTCGGGTGAGACGGCGACGACGCTGACGTTGAGCAATGTGCAAGCTTCGGGGGCGGGCGTTTATACGGTCGTGGCGACGAATGCGGCGGGGTCGGCGACGAGCAATAATGCGATCCTGACGGTGAACGCGTCGGGAGCGGGGGCGCCGAATACGCCGTCGAGCGCGGGCGCGTTTGCGTCGAGCGCGACGGAGGTGACCGTGTCGTGGCTCGCGGCGACGTCGGGCACGGCGGCGACGGGTTACAAGCTCGAACGGGCAGCGGACGAGGCGTTCAGTGCGGGCGTGATGTCGTGGGATCTTGGCGCGTCGACCTCGTATGTAGATACGAGCGCTGTGGCGAATACGACCTACTATTATCGAGTGTCGGCGGTGAACGGCGGGAGCGCGTCAGCGCCGAGCGCGGCGATGCGCGTGCAGATGCCGGCGGGAGTGGGAGGCGGGCGAGCGAGGTTTGCGAGTATTGCGACGCGCGCGTATTGCAGCACGGGAGACCGCGTGCCGATCGGCGGGTTTGTGATCGCGGGATCGGCGCCGAAGCGGGTGTTGATTCGCGCGGTGGGTCCGTCGCTGGCGGCGCAGGGGCTTTCGGCGGGAGAATTGTTGGCGGATCCAGTGGTCGAGTTGCACCGTGGATCGCCGGTGATTGCGGAGAACGACGATTGGACGACGAACGCCAACGCGGGTGAAATCACGACGGTGGGCGCGCAGATCGGTGCGACGCCGCTGATGGATTCGGACACGCGATCGGCGGCGCTGCTGACGACGTTGGAGCCGGGGGCTTACACGTTCATCGTTTCGGGGAAGAACGGCAGTTCGGGCATCGTGTTGCTCGAAGTGTATGATGCGGACTTGGCGAACGAGGCGTCGGGATTCGCGGGCATTGCGACGCGCGCGTATGGCGAGGGGGGAGATCGCGTGCCAATCGGCGGATTTGTGGTGACGGGCGATGGCACGAAGCGAGTGCTGGTGCGCGCGGTGGGACCGACGTTGACGGCGCAAGGGTTGCCGCAGGCGAGTGTGATGGGGAATCCCATGATCGAGTTGCATGCGGGCGCGCCGGTGATCGCGATCAATGACAACTGGGCGCAGAATGCGAATGCGGCGGCAATCACGACGGAAGGAGCGCGGATCGGCGCAGGAGCGCTGGCAGGATCGGATGCGAATTCGTCGGCGATGCTGCTAAAGCTGCGCGCGGGCGTTTATAGTTTTATCTCGAAGGCGCGGGATGACGGCGCGGGGATCGTGTTGATCGAGGTGTTCGATGCGGATTGAGGGACGCAAGCGCGGGCGCGGTGGATTGCGCGGTGGGGGCACCGCGCCTCCATGTGTGTGGGGGATCGCGGCGGGGTCGGGAGACCCCGCCCTACAAGGCGGGGTTAGCCGGCCATGTTGAAGCTGGTGCTGACGGAGAAGACGGCGCTGACGATGGCGACGGCGATGAAGCAGACGAGGACGAAGACGAGGAGGAGGACGCCGCTGGCGATGACCTTGGTGAAGACGTTGAGCTTGTTAGTAACGATCTTCTGGTAGCTGCGGGCGATGTCTTGGAGGCTGGGGACGACGTTGCCGGTGTTTTCGCCGACGGAAAGGCGATCAAGGACGAGGTCGGGAAAGCAGTTGGTGCGCGTGAGGGCGAGCGAGAGCGATTCGCCTTCGAGGACGCGGTCGGTGGCTTCGTCGAAGGCGCGGCGATGAACGCGATTGGAGATCTGACGCTCAGTCATGCGCAGCGCGTCGGCGGCGGTGATGCCGTTGGCGAGAAGGACGGAGAGCGTCTGGCTGAACGCGAGAACGGATTGAGAGACGACGAAGGGGCCGATCAGCGGGAGGCGCAGAAGCCAGGCGTCGGTGGTGGCGCGGCCGACCTCGGTTTGGCGCCAGCGCCAGAAAGCGACGGCGCCGAGCACGAGGCCGATGGCGACGAAGGGGCCGTAGTGGAGCGCGAATTGTGAGGTGCCGACGAGAAGACGCGTGGAGAGCGGGAGTTCGCTGCCGAGCGAGGCGAGAAGGGTTTGGAGGCGCGGCAGGAGGAAGAAGAGGAAGAAGAGGCTGACGCCGATGGCGACGAACACCATGAACACGGGATAGGCGAGGGCGGCGACGAGTTGGCGGCGGAGTTCGCGCTGTTCGTTGAGATGCGAGATGAGGCGCGTGAGGGTGTCGTTCAGCGAGCCGGTGGCTTCGCCGGCCTGAATCAAATTGATAGTGGCGGGATCGAAGACGGCGGGGAAATCCGACATCGCGCGGGAAAGCGGGGCGCCCTCGCTGAGGCGTTCCCAGAGCGCGGTGCAGAGTGTGCGAAGCGCGGGCTCTTTGATGCGCGTCGAGAGGAGTCGGACGGCTTCGCCGGCGGACATGCCGCTGGTGATGAGATCGTGGAGCGCTTCGAGGAAAGGCAGGCGCTGGTTGCGATTCAGCGCGCTGGCGCGACCGGACGGCTTGGCGGCGGCGGGAGCGGCGGAGGTTTTGGCAGATTTGGCGGGTTTGCCGGCGGCGACTTCGTTCGTCGAGATTACTTGGAGGCCGCGGGCGGCGAGGAGGCGGAGGGCGTCGCGTCTGCTCGGGGCTTCGAGGGTGTCGGAGACGTTTTGGCCGGCGCGGTTGCGGGCGGTGTAGGTGAAGCGGGGCATGCGTCAGAGCAGATCGAGGAACTCTTCGACTGTGAGATCGGCGTCGCGGAGGATTCGGTTGAACAGGCCGGGTCCGATTTGCTCGCCGGAGTGAACAGGAACAACGGTGGCGCGACCGTCGCTATGTTGGAGGAAATGATGGCTGCCCTTGATGCGCTTCACAGCAAACCCGGCGCGCCGGAGGGCTGCGATGAGTTCCCGACCGCGCAGTCTCGGGTGCCTGGGCATCAGCCTACTGCGACTTTTTGAATTCCGACGAACTCGGTCGTCGTTTCAGGATCGCCGTAGATTTCGCGGCATAGATCAATCGCTTCGCCGATGCGCTTCATGAGGACGTCCAGCGATTTGGCCTGCGTGTGACACCCGGGAAGCGAAGGGACGGAGGCGACGTAGAAGCCGGCGGAGTCGCGTTCGATGACAACACTGAACTCGCGTTTCATGAAGAGAAGCTTCGGCAGAAGGCGGAACCTGTCAACGGGCTCACTTTTCGGCGACGGTGATGACGCGGAGGACTTCGTCCATCGTGGTGTGGCCGGCTTTCACTTTTTCCCAACCGCTTTGGCCGAGGGTGCGCATGCCGTTTTTACGGGCGGTGTCGGCGAGCGTGCGCGTGGATTCGCGCCGGAGGACGAGTTCGTGCATCTCGTCGTTGAGGCGGAAGATTTCGAAGAGGCCGATGCGGCCGCGATAACCGGTGCCGCGGCAGCGGTCGCAGCCGACGGGGGAGTTGAGGGCGTTGACGAGATCGGCTTCGGATTCGGTGACGCCAAGGATCGCGAGGTTTTCGCGGAGTTTGATCTTGTTGATCGGCGTCGGGCGCGAGCACTCGGAGCAGAGGCGGCGGACGAGGCGTTGGGCGATGACGAGTTCGATTGCGGAGGCGACGAGGAAAGGCTCGATGCCCATGTCGACGAGACGCGTGATGGCGCCGGGGGCGTCGTTGGTGTGGAGGGTGGAGAACACCAAGTGACCGGTGAGTGAGGCGCGGATGGCAATCTCGGCGGTGTCTTTGTCGCGGATTTCGCCGACCATGATGACGTCGGGATCCTGGCGGAGAACGTGCCGCAGCGCGTCGGCGAACGTGAGGCCGATTTCGGGGCGGACCTGCATCTGGTTCACGCCGGGGACTTCGTATTCGATCGGGTCCTCGATGGTGATGATGCGGAGATCGGTGGAATTGATTTTGCGGAGGAAGGCGTTGAGCGAGGTGCTCTTGCCGGAGCCGGTCGGGCCGGTGACGAGGATGATGCCGTGCGGGTAATCGAGAATGTGCGTGATCTGCGCTTGTTCCTCGGCGGACATGCCGAGGCGGTCCATCGTGTAGGCTTCCTTCTTTTGATTGAGGAGGCGGAGCGAGATGGATTCGGCGTAGATCGTGGGGATCGTGGAGACGCGGATATCGAGAACGGTGTCGCCGGCGCGAAAGTTGATGCGGCCGTCCTGCGGGAGGCGGCGTTCGGAGATGTTGAGACGCGCCATGATTTTGAGGCGCGAGATGATGGCGTCCTGGAAACGTAACAGATTTTCTGGGACGGGAACGGGGACGAGGAGGCCGTCGACGCGGTAGCGGATGCGAAGCTGGCCTTCCTGGGGTTCGAAGTGGATGTCGGTGGCCTGGTCTTCGACGGCTTGGGAGATGACATCGCTGACGAAGCGGACGACGGCGGCGTCTTCGTCGACGTTCTCGTCCGATTGTTGTTGGACCTCGGGGGCGACGTAGGCGTCGTCGCTATCTTCGAGCGAGCCGGAGCCGACGCCGTAATTTTCGATGATGAGTTGGCGGACGCGTTCGGGGACGGCGAGGTGCCAGACGGGCGGGCGCGGGGTGAACGTGCGCAGCCAGTCGGACATGATTTCGTCGGGCAGCCATGCGGTGGCGAGGTGGAGGGGGGCGGAGAGTTGAGAGTTGAGAGCTGAGAGTTGAGAGTCGGAGTCCTGCTCTGGGCTCTCGGCTTTGAGCTTGATGGGAATGATCTGGTAATCGTGGACGAGGCGGGCGGGGAGGAGGGCGCGCGACTCGGTGTCGGGCTCGAGATTGCTGGCGATGGAGAGACCGGCGGCTTCGGCGAGAATCGGGAGCGCGGCGGGTTCGGCGATGCCGAGCGCGGCGGCGAGGACGGCGAGGCGTTTGTCGCGGGAGGCTTCGGCGAGGGCTTGGAGCTGGGATTCGTCGAGGCGCGCGGCGAGAGACGAAGGAAGATTTTCCGTGGTGGACGGAGGCATGTCGGGAAGGCGCGCGAAGGAGGGGCGCGGTTACTACTTAAGCTTTTCGATCAAGGGTTCCTTGGCGGGCTTGGAGGGGTCGCTGAGGAACTGGTTGATCTGGTCGCGATTGGAGAGCGAGTTGATGGAGCTCGTGGTGTCGGCGGTGCTGTTCTCCGTGTGGAGAATCACCGGACGGATGAAGAGGAGAAGTTCGGTGCGCTGGAGTTCGTTATTACGGCCACCGAGGATGTGACTGAGAATCGGAATCTCGAAGAAGAAGCCGAGCTTGGAGCGACTGCGCGTGTTCTTGGTGCGCTGCAAACCGCCGAGGACGACCATTTCCATATCGCGAACATTGACGAACGACGTGGCTTCGCGACGGCCGATGATCGGCTGTTGGTTTCCGTCGATCGTGATGTTGCTGAGGATGTCGTCGACCTTTTGAGAGATCTTGAGCTGGATGTTGCCGTCTTCGCCGATGAGCGGCGTGACCTTCAGGTCGATGGCGATGTCTTTGTAAGTAACTTGGGACGTGCTGGCGAAAGGATCACTGATGCCGGGCGTGGTGGCGGTGAGAGGCGAGCGGGTGCTGGACGTGATGATCGGCTGCGATTGGCCGACGAGGATCTGCGCTTCTTTGTTGTGCGTGGTGACGATCGTGGGAGCGGAGAGGATCTTCACGTTGCCGCGCGAACCGGTGTTTTGCAGAACTGCGTTGAACGCGAGCGGGTTGACGACGCCGCTGGTGATGTTCCAGCCCGCGATGCCGCCGGCACCGGAGTTGCCGCCATCGGCCGCGAACTTGGTGATACTGGTGCGGCCTTCCTGATTGGTTTCGACGGAAAGGTTGAGCGCGCTGATGCCGCTGCGTTGGGATTCGTCGAGCGTGACCTCGGCGATGATGACTTCGATGCGAACCTGGGCGAGGAGGATGTCGACCTTATCGACGAGGTCGCGGATGAGGCGGATGTCGTCGAGGGTGCCGGAGACGACGACGGCGTTGCTGCGTTCATCGGCGATGATGGTGACGAGGGTGCTGAATTCGTTGGTGTTCTCGGTCAGGACGGCTTCGACGGCAGGAGCATCAGGAGTGGGAGGCTGGCCGGGGACGAGGGGGCGGGGGCCGCCGCCGGCTTTTTGCGCGGCGCTGGTCTGGCCGGAGACGAGCTGGCTGAGAAGCGGCGCGACTTCTTTCGCGGAAGCGTGCTTGAGATAGATGACCTCGTTGCGGGTGTTGGGGTCGGAGCGAGTGTCGAGTTTGGCGATGAGTTCGTCGAAGAGCGGGATCTGGCGTTCGTCGGCGAGGAGGATGACTTGGTTGGTGCGGTCGTCGGCGCTGTAGGAAAGCGACGTGCCGAGCTGGTTTTGGAGCGGGCCGACGAACATCGCGCGGATTTTGTTCACGACATCGCTCGCTTTGGCGCCGTTGCGGAGGGTGTAGAACTTCGGCGTGAGGCCGGTCATTATCGGCTTGTCGAGTTCGTTGATGAGGAGCTCGACGCGCTGGAGATTGGAGATCGAGTCGGTGATGAGGGCGGCGTTGGCTTTGTCGAGGGGGACCACGCCGTTGGCGACGCCGGGGGAGAGGAGCGGCGTCATTTGCGGGATGAATTCGTTAACGCGGAGAAAATTGAGCTGGAAGAGCTTCGTGGCGATGCGGCCGCTGGGCGGGTAGTCGAAGGTGGAGCCGGAGATCATCTCGGGCGCCTCGGTTTTGACTTGGGAGAGGGCGACGACTTTGAGGAATTTATCGCCGAGGGGTGCGACGCCGACCTGGTTGAGAGCGAGGACGGTTTCGAGGGCGAGGACGGCTTCGGATTTCGGGATTTGTTTATCGATGACCAGCCGGTAGGTGGCGGTGGGGAGTTGTTGCGGGCGGAGGATGCTGCGGCCGGTGTAGATTTCGAGGAGACCGAGGACGGTATCGATGTCGGCGTCGGGCAGCTTGATCGGGCCGACGAGTTCGTCGGCGGGAGACGCGGCGGTGGTGGCTTCGACGGTCGGCGTTTGGGCGCGGAGCGACGAGAGGACCAAAAGGGCGGCGAAGGCAGGGCGGAGGAGACGCAGGCTCATGCGAGAAAGGCGAAAGGGACAGCCGTGGCGGGAAGGAGCAAATGAGATGAGGAAAGAGGAGGTATTGTAAACCGTGATGTGCTGTGACGGCAAAGTGCGGGGATTGTTGCCGGAACTTATGCCGAAGCAATTTGGCGGATGGAACCGCGAGGGACGCGAAAAAGCGCGAAGGAGAATGGGGCGGGCGGAAGCGGCGGCATGCTCTGGTGGTCGGATGCGCTGTTCTGGACTTCGCGTGTCTTCGCCTTCTTCGCGGTTCCGTTTAAAGCGGCCCCTGTGAGAGCGGAAAGGGGCTGCGGGGGATTTTGCCGCTTGCGGGGGAAGAAAGCGGGGCCAACGCTGCGCGGCTGCGATGCCGAACAGCTTCGGAAAACTCTTCACGATTACAACTTGGGGCGAGAGCCATGGTGCGGCGGTGGGCGTGACGATTGATGGGTGTCCGCCGAATCTCCCGATCACGGTGGAGGAGATTCAGGCGGAGCTGGATCGTCGTCGGCCGGGGCAGAGCGACATTGTGACGCCGCGGAAAGAGGAAGATCGCGTGGAAATTTTGTCGGGAATTTTCGAAGGGAAAACGACGGGCACGCCGATTTCGATGTTGGTGAGGAATGCGGATCAGCGGCCGGGGGCGTATGAGGAGATGCGGGAGAAGTTCCGGCCCTCGCACGCGGATTATACGTATACGGCGAAGTTTGGGCTGCGCGATCATCGGGGCGGCGGGCGGAGTTCGGCGCGCGAGACGATTGGGCGCGTGGCGGCGGGGGCGGTGGCGAAGAAGATTTTGGCGCGGGCGGGGCGGGGGGAAACGGGGGGGAGGTGCGGGCGTTTGTGACGCAGATCCATGATATCGTGGCGCCGGCGGAGACGTTGGCGGAGTTTCCGAGTTTGGAGGCGGTGGAGGCGAATGCGGTGCGGTGTCCGCATGCGGAGGCGGCGGCGAAGATGATCGAGCGGATCAAAGAAGTGCGGAGTGTGGGCGACTCGGTGGGCGGCGTGATCGAGTGCCGCGTGCGGGGGGTGCCGGCGGGGTTGGGCGAGCCGGTGTTCGATCGGCTGGAGGCGGATTTGGGGAAGGCGATGTTGTCGCTGCCGGCGACGAAGGGATTTGAGATTGGAAGTGGTTTTGCGGGGACGCGGCTGAAAGGGTCGGAGCACAATGATGCGTTTGTGTCGCGCGAAGGCGCGGTGCGGACGGCGACGAATCGTTCGGGCGGGGTGCAGGGTGGGATCAGCAATGGCGAGGAGATTGTGTTTCGCGTGGCGTTTAAGCCGACGGCGACGATTTTGCAGCCGCAGCGGACGGTGGACGTGCGCGGCGGAGAGACGGAGCTGGCGGCGCGGGGAAGGCATGATCCGTGTGTGTTGCCGCGAGCGGTGCCGATTGTGGAGGCGATGGCGGCGCTGGTGATCGTGGATCACTGGATGCGGAATGCGGCGCAGAATCGGACGTTTGGGATTTGAGGAGAGGCGCAAAAGGCGCAAAGAATGAGCGCGCGCTGAACACGCGGAAGGGCGCGAAAAGAGAAGGAGGGCGGGTGCTGAGGGTTTGGCGCGAGAAGATGCAGAAGGCGCAAAGAAAGGGATTGGTCTTTTTGCGGCTTCTGCGCCTTTTTGCGGCTAAATGAATAGCGGCGAAAAAACCTTGGTTTATCTGATTCTCGGTGCGTCCGGCTCGGGGCGGCGCGCGGTGATTGCGGATTTGATCGAAGGCGGGTTGGGCGAAACGGATCGCGCGGCGGTGTTGGTTTCGGATGCGGAGCAGGCGGAGACAGTGGCGTCGACGCTGCCGGGGGTGGACTATTGGAAGTGGACGGGGGAGTTCATCGAAGGCGCGCTGCCGGAGGACGCGACTCACGTGTTTTTCGTGACGGACGGGCGCGTGAACCCGGTGGATCAAATCGAAGTGTTCAAGGCGTGGGTGGAGGCGCAGGGCGGTGAAGTGGCGCGGGTGATCTGCGTGGTGAATTGTCGGCTGGCGGAGAAAAACGGCGCGTTGCTGGCGTGGTATGATGCCTGTATCCATTTTTCGGATGTGGTGCTGCTCAACCGGCGCGAAGGGGTGGAAAACAAGTGGATGAGCGATTTCCAGAACCACTTCAAAAAGCAGTTCATTCCGGCGCTGTTCGAGCTGGTGAAGGACGGGCGGGTGAAGAATCCGGGGCTGGTGCTCGATCCGCAGGCGCGGCGGATGTCGCATGTATTCGACGAGGAGCAGGATTGGGTCTTCACGAACGCGGAAGGCGAGGAGGTGGAGGAGGACGAGGAGACGGAAGGTGACGAGGAGGTGGAGGCGAAGCCGGCGGAGGATCCTTATTTCGAGCGGCGGGCGGGCGGGCAGCGCGTGAAGGTGATTCCGGATGTGAGGAAGTTTTTGCAGGAGTGAGCGGGCGCACGGGCTTCGCTGCACCTTGCTTCGAGGCGCGCGCGGGCTTCAATCGCACGCATGAGCTCATCGCTATTTCCGCAGCACGTGATTGCGCGCAAGCGCGATGGGGAGGCGTTGAGGCGCGAGGAAATCGAGGCGTTTGTGCGCGGCGCGGTCGATGGCTCGTGGGCGGATTATCAGCTGTCGGCCTTGTTGATGGCGATTGTGCTGCGCGGGATGAATCGGGAGGAAGTCGTCGCTTACACGGAGGCGATGATGCGGTCGGGCGTGGTCGCGGATCTTTCGAATGTGAAGCGACCAAAGGCGGACAAGCATTCGACGGGCGGGGTGGGCGATAAAGTGTCGCTGCACCTGGCGCCAATGGTGGCGGCGTGCGGGGTGGCGGTGCCGATGATTTCGGGGCGCGGGCTAGGGCACACGGGCGGGACGTTGGACAAGTTGGAAGCGATTCCGGGGTTTCGCGTGGGAATGAGTTTGGACGCGTATCGCGCGCAGGTGGATGAACTCGGACTGTGTTTGATTGGACAGACGGCGGAGTTGGCGCCGGCGGACAAGAAGCTTTATGCGTTGCGCGATGTGACGGGGACGGTGGAGAGCATTCCGCTGATTTGCGGGAGTATTTTGGCGAAGAAGCTCGCGGAAGGGATCGATGTTCTCGTGCTCGATGTGAAGTTCGGGCGAGGCGCGTTCATGAAGGAAAAGGCGAAGGCGCGTGAGCTGGCGGAGGCGATGGTGTCGGTGGCGAATGCAATGGGGAAACCGACGCGCGCGGTGATGACGGCGATGGAGCAGCCGCTCGGGCGCGCGGTGGGAAACGCGCTGGAGGTGATCGAGTCGATCGAGTGTTTGCGCGGTAATGGGCCGGCGGATACGATGGAGGTGACGTATGCGCTGGGGGAGCAGATGCTGGTGCTCGCGAAGGCGGCGAAGGAGGAAAAGGAGGCGAGACGGATGTTGGAGGAGAGGGTGCGGAGCGGAGCGGCGTTGGAGCTGTTTGGGAAGATGATCGAGGCGCAGGGAGGAGATTCGCGGGTGGTGGACGAGGTGGGGCGTTTGCCGCGGGCGAAGATCAGCGAGCCGTTTGTCGCGGTGCGGGGCGGGGTGGTGGCGGACGTCGATGCGAGAGGGGTGGCGCTGGCGGCGTTGGCTTTAGGCGCGGGAAGAAAGCGCGCGGAGGACCGCGTGGATCACGCGGTGGGGGTGAGTGGATTGGTGAAGGTAGGAGAACGCGTGGCGCAAGGAGCGCCGTTGTGCGTGGTGCACGCGAATGATGCGCGAGCGTTGGAGGAGGCGAAGGAGATGCTGGCGAAGGCGATTCTGGTGGGGGAGGCGGTGAAGGACGGAGCGGCGCCGACGCTGATCGATGAAGTGATCGGGTAGCGCAGCGGCGCGTTGGGACAACGCGCCCTACCTCTCCATTTCGGAGAGCTGGGTGGCGGCTTGCTCCCAGGCGGCGGTGGCGGCGGTGATCTGGTCGACGATGGCGCTCAACTCGCGGTTGAGGTGATGGAATTTTCCTTTGTCGGCGTAGGTTTCCGGCGCCTCGAGTTGGGCGGTGATTTCCGCTTGTTTGGTTTCGAGTTCGACGACGGTTTTTTCGAGTTGGCCGACGTGTTCGCGGAATTTCCGGACCTCGGAGGCAGAGGGTTTTTTCGGCGCGGAAGATTTGGAATCTGAAATTTGAGATTTGAGATTGGCAGGCGAAGCCTGCTTCGGGCGGGCGTCGGTGAAGCCGGCGGTGAGGGCGGCGCGGGCGTCGGAAGCTTTCGATTTCTCGAGGTAGTAATCGTAGTTGCCGGCGTAAGGCGTGAGGCGGCCGCTGTGGACGTGGAGGACGTTTTCGGCGAGCGAGCGGATGAAGTGAACGTCGTGGCTGATGAAGATCAGCGTGCCCTCGTAGTTTTTCAGGGCGTTGACGAGGGCGTCGATGGACGCGATGTCGAGGTGCGTCGTGGGCTCGTCCATCAGCAGGAGATTCGGCGGCTTCACGAGAAGACGGGCGAGGGCGAGGCGGGATTTTTCTCCGCCGGAGAGGACGCCGATGGGTTTATGGACGTCGTCTTTGCGGAAAAGAAAGGCGCCAAGAATGGCGCGGGCTTGTTGTTCGGTGAGCTGGTTTTCGTTGGTGCGCAGCTCCATGACGTTTTCGAAAACGCTCAGCTCGGGCTTGAGGTTATCGAGTCGGTTTTGGGCGAAGTAGCCGACGTGAACGTTGCTCCCGAGTTCGCGCGTGCCGCCTTGGATGGGAATCGTGCCGGCGAGGATTTTGAGCAGCGTGGATTTGCCGGCGCCGTTGGGGCCGACGAGAACGATGCGCTGGCCGCGTTCGGCGGTGAAGTTGAGATCCCGATACACGACGTGGTCGCCGTAGGCTTGTTGGACGTGCTCGAGTTCGATGACCTTGAGACCGGAGCGAGGCGGTTGCGGGAACTTGAAGTTGATGCGCTTCAGTTCCTCCTGCGGTTCTTCGACGGCGACCTCCTGGAGGCGCTCGATCTGCTTTTCCTTGGATTTGGCGCGCGAAGCCATCGAGGCTTTGGCGCCGAAGCGATCGACGAATTTTTGGAGATGGGCGATTTCGCGCTGCTGGTTTTTGAAGAGCGCGGCTTGTTGTTGTTTGCGAGCCTCTTTCTCCTGGAGGAAGTTGTCGTAGTTGCCGTGGTAGTAATGCAGCGTGCCGGCGCGAAGTTCGAGCATGCCGGTGCAGAGGGCGTTGAGGAAGGCGCGGTCGTGGGAGATGACGACGAGGCCGCCGGGGTAGCGCGTGAGGTAATCCTGAAACCAGAGGAGCGCTTCGAGATCGAGATGGTTGGTGGGCTCGTCGAGGAGGAGGAGCGCGGGCTCGGCGACGAGAAGGCGGGCGAGGTGGGCGCGCATGACCCAGCCGCCGGAGAAGGTTTTCGCGAGTTTTTCGGCGTCGCCTTCTTTGAAGCCGAGGCCGGCGAGGATTTTGCGGGCGCGCGGTTCGAGCGTGTAGTCGATGTCCCAATCGTCTTCGTCGGGCTCGAGCTTTTTGCCGGAGGTGGCGATGGAGAGAATGGTTTCGTCTCCGGCGGGGGCGCTTTCTTGCGGGAGGAAGCCGAAGTCGGCGCCGCGCTCCCATTCGATCGTGCCGGTGTCGGGGCGTTCCTCGCCAAGGATGAGCGAGAACAGGGTCGATTTGCCTGCTCCGTTGGGGCCGATGAGACCGAGGCGGTCGGTGCGGGCAATGAAAAGTGACACGTCGGAGAAGAGCTCGCGTGTGCCGTAGGACTTGGAGACGTCGGCGATCGTCAGCATGGGAATCGGTTAACACACCGACGGGCATGGGGCGCGTCAATGATGGGATTCGATGCGGGAAATGCGCGGTGGGGGCACCGCGCCTCCATAGGGAGTGTTAGCGCGCGAGGGTGAGGGCGATGCAGCCGGCGACGGCGATGATGCCGCCGAGGAGGGAGCGAGGGGTGGGGCGTTCGTTTTCGATCCAGTAGCTGAGAGGGATAACGACGAGCGGGGTGCAGGCGACGATGGGGAGAACGATGCCGCTCGGAGTGGTGGCGAGCGCCCATTGGTAGGCGCTGACACCGAGGATGGCGCCGCAGAAGGCATTGGCGGGAATCCAGAGCCAGGCGCGAAGTGGAATCGGGTGAGAGACTTCGGGAGCGGAGTTGCGGCGGAAGAAGGCGCGCAGAGCGAAGTAGAGCAGAGTGATGAGGAGGCCGCCGGCGATGCGTTGGTAGGCGGCGGTGATGCCGTCGATGGGTTCGCCGGCGAGGGTCGCGAGGGCGTTGGCTTTGCGCGTGAGGACGGCGCCGAGGCCCTGGCCCAAGGCGCTGAGAAGTCCGAAGATAAAACCCGCGGCGCGAATCGGAACGCGCGGCGGGTGGGCGCGTGAAGGCATGAGCGCGAGGGCGACGCCGGCGAGGATGATGAAGCCGAAAGCGAGTTGCGGGGCGGTGAGGGTGGTGCCGAGCCAGAGGCGTTCCGCGAGCATCGCGATGGGGGCGGCGAGGCATTGGGTGAGGAGGATCGAAAGACGCGAACCGAGAAGTGGGAGCGCGTAGAAGAAGGCGAGATCACCGAGGCCCATGCCGACGATGCCGCTGAGGAGAAACCAGTTTAGGCCGGCGCCGGAAAAGCCTTGGCCGAACGTATGGGCGTAGAGGCCGAGGATCAGGAGCGCGAAGATCAAGCGACCCAGATTGGCGCGGGTGAGGCCGACGGCGCGGATGCTGCGGTTCGCGAAGATCGCTGAAAGCGAGAAGAGGATCGTGGTGAGGAAGGCGCCGAGCATCGCGGTGGGAGGATGGCGGAGAACGATTGGCCGCAAAAAGGCGCAGGAGGCGCAAGCAGGTTAGGCGGGCCGACGAGTCGCGGCGTAAAGCCGCTCCTACAGGTAGGAGTGGGATTTGTTCATTTTGGGCTTTTTTGTGGACGAAACATGAGCGTAGTTTCGCGCTAATCATGAAAGCCAAACGCGCCAAGAAACGTCCGGAAGACATCAACGCCGATCTCGCGAAGTCGAAGGGGGCGGTGTCGAAGTTCATCGCCCGCAACTACCGGCACTTCAACGCGGCGTCGTTGCTCGATGCGGCGAAGGGTTACGAGACGCATCTCGCGGCGGGTGGGAAGATGCTCGTGACGCTGGCGGGCGCGATGTCGACGGCGGAGTTGGGCATCTCGCTCGCGGAGATGATCCGCAAGGACAAGGTGCACATGATTGTGTGCACGGGGGCGAATCTCGAAGAGGATATCTTCAATCTCGTGGCGCACGACTACTACGAGCGCGTGCCGAATTATCGTCATCTCACGGGCGATGACGAAGAGGAGTTGTTGAGCCGTCACATGAACCGCGTGACGGATACGTGCATTCCCGAGATGGAAGCGATGCGCCGGATCGAAGCCGCGGTGTTGGAGGAGTGGGTTGCGGCGGATCAGGCCGGCGAAAGGTATTTCCCGCACGAGTTCATGTATAAGATTCTTCGCAGCGGTAAGCTGAAGAAGAGCTATCAGATCGATCCGAAGAACTCGTGGATGCTGGCGGCCTGCGAGAAGAACCTGCCGATCGTGGTGCCGGGTTGGGAAGACGCGACGCTGGGCAACATGTATGCGGCGGCGGTGATTCGCGGCGACGTGAAGAACGTGCACACGGTGCGCACGGGCATCGAATACATGACGTGGCTCGCGGACTACTACACGAAGAACGCGAAGCTGCTGCGGAACAAGGAAGGCTCGATCGGCTTCTTCCAGATCGGCGGCGGTATCGCGGGCGATTTCCCGATCTGCGTGGTGCCGATGTTGCACCAAGATCTGGAGCGGACGGGCGTGCCGCTGTGGGGATACTTCTGTCAGATCAGCGATTCGACGACGAGCTATGGCTCGTATTCGGGCGCGGTGCCGAACGAGAAGATCACGTGGGGCAAGCTGCAGGCGAGCACGCCGAAGTATATTGTCGAAAGCGACGCGACGATTGTGGCGCCGTTGATTTTTGCGTGGGTGCTCGGCGCGTAGCGCCGAGGGTTCTGGGTTTTGGGTTGTCGGAGCGGCGCGGTCGGGGGGCGCGCCCGACCCGCGCGGGCGCGCCCCCGGGC
>JAEWBF010000033.1 GCA_023391285.1 Verrucomicrobiota bacterium | reverse complement strand
GAGGGGCGAACATGGCGGGCGGGGGGCGGGGGGCGGAACGCGTGAGCGTTTCGCGAAACGCCCAGGCGTACCGCTACGAGAAGCTGGGACTGTTCTGTGCCCTGCTCGCGGCGTTGCTGCTGGCGGGGTGCGTGTCTCCACCTTCCGAATACCGCGAGCCTCCCCCGTTGGCGGCGGAGGAGCGGACGGCGCACAATCTGCGGGTGTTCGACCGCGCATGGGAGCTGGTGAACGAGAAGTATTTCGATGCGAGCTTCCGCGGGATGGATTGGAAGGCGATGCGGGAGCGTTATCGTCCGCTGGCGCGCGAGGCGAAGGACGAGGAAGACTTGTATGATGTCATCAATCGGATGTGCGCGGAGTTGAAGGAGTCGCATCTGGTGGCGCTGACGCCCCGTCGCACGCACGAGAAGCGGGTGGAGCACCGGCCGGCGATCGGTTTGAGATGGACAGAAGTGGAAGGCGCGCAGGTAGTGACCGACGTCTTGCCGAACGGGCCGGCGGCGATGGCGGGGGTGGAACGCGGCTGGCGGATCGTGTCCCGCAATGGCGGACCGTTGCGCGTGGACGATCGTTTCGTGATGCGGCTCGGGCAGCCGGTGGTGTTCGAGTTTCTGGATCGCGATGGTGAAATGCGGCGGCTGTCGATGTTGCCGGGGCTCGTGAACTTTGAACGCATGGAAGTGCTGACGCTCGAAAATGGAGCGCTGTATCTGCGCTTCGATCATTTTGCGGGCGAGACGGTGTTCTGGATGCGGCGACAGTTGCGGGCGCATCGCGACGCGCCGGCGGTGATCTTGGATCTGCGAGAGAATCGCGGCGGCGACACGTTTGCGCTGCGGGTCGCGCTAGCGGATTTTTTTGCGGAGCAAGTGGCGGAAGGCCGGATCGTGAATCGGGGCGGGAAAACCAAGGAGTCGCGGAGCTTCGGCTGGGGGGCGACGCGGTATGACGGGCGCGTGATCGTGTTGATCGGGCCGGGCACGGGAAGCGCCGCGGAGATATTTTCGCATGTGCTGCAGCACCACGGACGCGCGACGATCGTTGGACGGAAAACGGCGGGCGCGGTGATTTATTCGCGATCGTATCGGTTGCCGGGCGGTGGAGAGTTGCAGGTGCCGGTGAGCGATTACATCGGCTTGGACGGCCAGCGATTGGAGCGGCGCGGAGTTTCGCCGGATGTTGAATTGCCGATGCCCACGCTCGAGGATCGGCGGGCGGTGCGCGATTTGGAGATGGCGAAGGCGTTGGAGATTCTGGCGGAAGAGGCCCGCCGTTAGTCCACGGGGGAGATCGCACGACTGCCGCTTGACGCGCGCGGCGGCGCACCCCAAACCTGCGCGCTGTTTCGCTCTCGATGGCCCGAAAGAAATCTTCGAAAAACTCCGATCAGCCTGAACTCCCGCTCGACGCCAGCGTCGAGAATGGCGCGCCCGACAAAAAAGGCGGGAAGGCGGAGGCTAAGGCGACTGCGCCGGAGATGAATCAACGCTCGGGCGCAGGGGCGGATTCGCTTCCCGACGAGCCGAAAGGCGATCAAGTGGTGACGGTGCCGGCTGCGCCGATTCCGCCGCCGCCGCGTCGTGGTGGAGCGAAGGTGCAGGACGAGGATTCGCCGCTGGCGTTGAGTTACCGCAATTGGTTTCTCGATTACGCGAGCTATGTCATCCTCGACCGGGCGGTGCCGCACATCGATGACGGCCTGAAGCCGGTTCAGCGCCGGATCTTGCACACGTTGTGGGACATGGACGACGGCCGCTTTCACAAAGTCGCCAACATCGTTGGTCGCACGATGTCGTTGCATCCGCACGGCGATGCCTCGATTGGCGCGGCGTTGGTGGCGATTGGGCAGCGGGCGTTTCTCGTCGAGCCGCAGGGGAATTTCGGCAATCTGTTGACGGGCGACGACGCGGCGGCGCCGCGTTACATCGAGGCGCGGCTCACGAATTTCGCGAAGGACGTTCTTTTCAACCCGAAGACCACGACGTGGCAGCTGAGCTACGACGGACGCGCGAAGGAGCCGGTGACGCTGCCGGCAAAGTTTCCAATCGTGCTGCTCGAAGGAGCGGAAGGCATCGCGGTCGGTCTCGCGACGAAGATCCTGCCGCACAATTTCAACGACCTGTGCCGGGCGGCGATCAATCACCTGCAAGGAAAGTCGTTCCGGATTTTTCCGGATTTCCCGACGGGCGGCGTGGCGGATTTTTCGGAATACAACGACGGCGAGCGCGGCGGGAAGGTGAAGGTTCGCGCGAAGATCGAGATTCGGAGCAAGTATCTGCTGGCGATCACCGAGTTGCCGTATGGCTCGACAACGGAGTCGCTGATCGAGTCGATTCTGGCGGCGAACGCCAAAGGGAAGATCAAGATCCGGCACGTCGACGACAACACGGCGGATTCGGTCGAGATCCTGGTTCACCTGCCGCAGGGCAGCGAGCCGGAGAAGGTGATCCAGCAGCTTTACGTGTTTACGGGCTGCCAGGCGAATTTGTCGCCGGCGGCGTGCGTGATCGGGACCGATGAAGCGACGGGGCAGGATCGGCCGGAGTTTCTCGGCGTGCGCGAAATCCTGAAGCGCACGGTCGAAAGAACGAAGGCCCTGCTAAAGCAGGAGCTCGAAATCAAACTCGAGGAACTGGAGCAGCAATGGCATTGGGATTCGCTCGAGCGGATCTTCATCGAGGAGCGGATCTATCGCCGGATCGAAAAATCGAAGACGTGGGAGAGCGTGCTGGAGGAAATTCGGGAAGGCTTGAAGCCGTTCGTGAAGAACCTGCGCCGAGCGGTGACGGACGATGACATCACGCGGCTGACCGAAATTCGGATCAAACGCATCTCCGCCTACAATCGCTTCCAAGCGGACGAAGCGATCGCGAAGATCGAGGCGGGGATCAAAGAGACGAAGAATAACCTCAAGAACCTCACCGCCTATGCGGTGGCGTGGTTCGAGATGCTGCAGGAGAAATACGGCAAAGGCCTGAAGCGGCGGACGAGTTACGACGAGATCGAGCAGATCAATGCGGCGGAGGTCGTATCCGCGAATCAACGACTTTACGTGAACCGCGAGGACGGCTTCATCGGGCTGAATTGGCGGCAGCACGAATTTGTGCAGGAGTGCACGATCCTGGACAGCGTGCTCACGATCATGCGCGACGGTTCGCTCAAGGTCGCGAAAGTGGCGGACAAGGTCTTCATGGGCCGCGACATCATTCACATCGCGATCTTTCCCAAAGACGGCGACACGAACTTCTACACGATGGTGTATCAGGACAAGGAGAGCGGGAAGGCGTTCGCGAAGCGGTTCCAGATCGGCGGGCTTTCGCGCGACAAGTTGTATCCGTTGGTGAAATCGGAAGGGTCGAAGATCGTGTATTTCGACGTCAGCAAGTCGGAGAAGGACATGCCGAAGAAATTGCAGATCTTCATCGACGGCCGCAGCGGAGCGCGGGTGCGCGAGTTCGAGTTCGATCTCAGCGCCGTGCCGGTCAGCGCGCGCAGTGCGAAAGGCCTCACGGTGACCAAGTGGCCGGTGAAGGACGTGAAACGCGTCGACCTGGCGCTGCGCTGAGCAAAATCATGATGCGCCTGCGTGGTGGCGTTTGGGCCGGGATGAGCTTCGTCGCCGCGGCTTTGGCGTTCGCGCTCGCGGCGAACGTGAGCGTGGCCGAGCCGCGCAATCTGGACGTCCTGAAGCGCGAAATCCGCGCGTATGTAAATTCTGGAGACTACGAGCGGGAGGTGGTCCGCGTGGCGAGCGAGGCGCGGGACTGGATCGAGGAACGCGCCGCGCTCGATGCGCGCGGCGTAGCGGGGCGGCAGAAACTCGCCGTGGTGATGGATCTCGATGAAACGCTGCTGTCGAACTGGCCCTCGATGAACGAGGCGGATTTCGGTTACGTGCCGGCCGTCTGGGAGGCGTGGGTGGATCGCGGCGAGGCGCCGGCGATCGAAGCCGTGCGAGACGTTTACCGCGCGGCGCGCCAGGCGGGGGTTGCGGTCATCTTTCTCACTGGGCGAACCGCGCGCGACCGGGCAGGAACGGAGAAGAATTTGCGCGCGATCGAATGCGCGGATTACGAGGCGCTCATCTGCCGTGCGCCGGAGGCGAGCGGCACAAATGCCGATTACAAGACGGCCGAACGAAAACGCCTCGTCGAAGAGGGTTATGTGATCGTCGCCAACATCGGCGATCAGGAGAGCGATCTCGCGGGTGGTTTCGCGGAGCGAATCTTCAAGCTGCCGAATCCGTTTTATTTCACGGAGTAGGCGGAGGCGAGCTTGGTTGTCGCGGGAACGCGCGTCCCGGGCGATGTCAGCGACCGCGGCGGGGGGGGAGGATCGTGTAACCTATTAGGTTACACGGCGCCGGGGTTCCCGCGGGAAAGCAGCGCGAAAGTGTAACCTATTAGGTTACACTTTGCGGGGGGCGGAGGGGGCTCAGTTCGCGGCTTGGGCGATGACCTGGACGGTTTCGGGAGCGACGACGCGATCGATGTCGAGCAGCGTCTTCACCTGGCCTTTCACCTTGGCCATGCCGAGGAGGTAGGTCGTGTCGATCTTCGTGCCGAAATCGGGTGTCGGTTCGATCTCTTGGTCGGTGAGCGTCACGACCTCTTCCACGCTGTCGACGATGAGCCCCATCTGAACGATTTGTTCGGAAGGAAGGGTGACTTGGACGACGACGATGCACGTGCGCTCGGCGAATTCGGCCTTGAGGCCGAATTTGACGCGAAGATCGACGACGGGGATGACGCGGCCGCGCAGGTTGATCACGCCTTTCACGAACGCCGGCATTTGCGGCACGGGCGTGATCTTCTGCATGCGGATGATTTCGCGGACCTTCAGGACGGCGATGCCGTAGGCTTCGTTCTCGAGAACGACGGTCAGATATTTGCCGGCGAGCTTGGAGACGGCGGGAGCGGGCGCGTTGGACATGGTTGAGAAGGGGCCAGCGGGCGCGAAGCGCGACTGGCGCAGTTTAGTTTTCGGTCGAACGGGTGAGAGGTTTAGCGAAATCGGTTAGCGGGTGCGGGCGTGGCCGTTCAAACCGGGCTCGATGTCGGCAAAATGCAGGTCGTCACCGGCGGGCTTCTCGCCGGCCTTGCGGACATTCAACTTCGGCCGACGAAGCGTGCTTTCTTTGATCGACGGAGCGGTGGTCGCGATCGGTTTGGCGTCGCGTGACGAACGCGCCTCCGCGGTGGCTGCGATCTGCGGTTCGACTCCGTTGACCAGTCGGCGGAGATCGGCGACGACCTCCTGCATAGCCGCGGCTTGGGCGCTGAGTTCCTCGGCGGCGGCGGCGGTTTCCTCCGCGTTGCCGGCGTTGGACTGGGTGACTTTGTCCATTTGTCCCACCGTCGTATTCACCTGGCCGATGCCTTGATTTTGCTCGTGCGATGCAGTGGCGATTTCGCCGACGAGGGTGTCGACCTTGCGTGCTTTTTCGAGGATCTGGCTGAGTGATTCGGCGACTTTGCCGGAGATGCGAACGCCGTGTTCGCTCTTGCTGATCGCGACCTCGATCTTGGCGGCGGTTTCCTTGGCGGACTGGGCGGAACGCTGGGCGAGGCTTCGGACCTCTTCGGCGACGACGGCGAAGCCCATGCCGGCTTCGCCCGCGCGGGCGGCTTCGACGGCGGCGTTGAGCGCGAGGATGTTGGTTTGGAACGCGATCTCGTCGATTGTCTTGATGATTTTCGAAATGTCGGAGGAGGAGTTTTTGATTTCGTCCATCGCGACGTTCATGGCCTGCATATCGGCGGCGCAGGTGTCGGCTGCGATGCGGGTTTGATTCGAGAGATCTTTCGTTTGTTGGGCGTTGTCGGCGTTCCGCTTGGTCATGCTCGCGAGTTCTTCGATCGAGGCACTGGTCTCCTCGAGGCTGGCGGCCTGTTCGCTGGCACCCTGCGCGAGCGATTGGCTGGCGCCGGAGACCTGGGTGGCGGCGGAGGTGACTTGGGCCGAGGTGTCGTCGAGCGCGTTGCTGACGCGTTGGATGGTGCGATTGACCTGTCGGGTAATCAGAAAGGCGGCGCCGAGAGCAAGGACGATGGCGCCGGCCGAGAAGGCGACGGCCATCATTCGCGCGGAGCCCATGGTGGCATTGATTGCGACGCCGGAGGAGGCGGCGGCGTTCTGGTTGTATTCGACGCAATCCATGAGCGTTTTTTCGTAGTCGCTGTAGGCGGCGGCGCCGGCGGTCTTGAACAGATTTTCCGCTTCTTCTGGTCGCCCCGCCAGGCTCAGGGCGCTGATCTGAGTGGCGATCTCGCGGTAGCGGGCGAGCGCGGGATCGACTCGTGCGGCGAGAGGACGTTCAGTCTCCTGGGTGATCGAGCTTTTGTAACGTTCGAGCGTCTGGTCGATTTCGCGCGCGAGGGCGTTTCGCTTTTCATCGAGGGCCTTCATCTCCTCGAGGGTTTCCGCGGCAATGTGCTGCATCGTGAGAACGCGGAACGTCAGCGTCTGCTGAAGGGCTTGGTTGGTGTAGGTGACGCCTGGTAGGTTATCGGTGAGGATGGTGTCGATGTTACGATCTATGCTCGCGAGCGACACGAAGAAGGAGGTGGCGAGCGCGCCAATTAATACGAGAGGGGTGGCAAAGCCTGCAGCGAGCAGCTTGCGGATCGTCCAGTTTGTCATCGCGAAATCCAGCGGCTCGCGAGGGCTCGGACTTGACCGAAATAGCATGCCGTTTGCTGAAAATTCTGCGCATTTCTTGTCTTTGTCCGCATTGAGCAAGGAACCCAGGCTTTGCATTCAAGATTGGCAGGCGTGCGCCGAAGAAGGGCGGACAGCTGTTTCTGCTCCATGCCCATTTCCCCGGAGTCCTTCAAGGCGCTGGACGACGCCGCCAATCGTCTCGCCGCTGAATCCATCCTCGCGCAAACCGGACGCGATGATGGATTGGTGCCCGCGTATAGTCTCCTGAGCGACTTGCGAGACCTCGCGGCGAGCGAGCCTGCGCTGCATGGACCGATTGTGGCGACGCATGCGGTCCTCGAGCAGTTGCTCGACAACGCGAAGCCGTTCGACGACGCAACGCTGGGCAAACTCCGGCAGCTGGTCGAATGGTTGCCGGGTGCGATCGATGCAGTGGAGTCGGGAGCCGAGCCGGCGGCGTTTGGCGACGCGTCCACGAGCACCTCTGCGGCGAAACCGGTCGGAGCCGCCGGAGTGGGTGAAGAAAGCGAATCGCCTGACGTGCTGATGACGCTGCACCTCGAGGAGAACCACGAGCTTCTCGGCGAGTTCTACAACGAGGCGGTGGATCATCTACAGCAGATCGAAGCGGCGCTGTTGGCGCTCGATCAAGAGCCGGATAATCCCGAGGCGCTCAACTCGATCTTTCGCTCGTTCCACACCATCAAGGGGAATGCCGGTTTTCTCGGGCTGATGCCGATGCATACGCTCGCGCACGAAGTCGAGTCGCTGCTCGATCTCGCGCGAAATCGTCAGCTCCGTCTGAACGCGGCGATCATCACGGAAATTCTGCGCAGCCGCGACGCGCTCGTGGCGCTTACGCAGCAGGTTGCGCTCGCATTGGAGAAGGGACAGTTGCCCGATCAGATCATTCCGGTGGGGCATCTGATTCGGGCGGTCAAACGCCTCGCGGCGAACCCGGCGGCAGCGGCATTCGACTCGGTGGAGAAAACGGCGGCGGCGGCTCCGCGCGTTGAGCAGACTCCGGTCGATGTTCCGCTGCCGACGTCAGAACCGCCGGTCGAAACGCAGGCTCCTATCGCCGCCGCGGCGCAGACCCAGACGCCTGTTTCTTCGGCAGCGAGCGGCAAGTCTTCCGCTGCTCCGGTGAAAGTTTCGTCGGGTGGAACCGTCCGCGTGAACACCGAGAAGCTCGACTCGTTGATGGACGTCGTGGGCGAGCTGGTGATCGTGCAAAGCCAGCTGCTCGAAACGGCGCGGCAGCACGGTGAAAACAACGGCTCGCCGCTGCAGCGCAATGTCGCGCAACTCTCGCGCATCACGAAGGAGCTGCAGCACACGGCGATGTCGCTGCGGATGATTCCGATCAAACAAAGCTTCCAAAAGATGGAGCGGCTGGCGCGAGATCTGGCACGGGATTTCGGAAAGAAAGTGCATTTCGTCACCAGCGGTGAGGACACCGAGCTCGATCGCACCGTCGTCGAAGAAATTGGCGATCCGCTCGTGCACATGGTGCGCAACGCGCTCGATCACGGCCTCGAGCCAACGTCTGTTCGCATTGCGGCCGGCAAGCCCGAATCGGGAACGTTGCACCTGAAGGCGTATCATCAAGGCAGCAATATCGTGATCGAACTGCAGGATGACGGCCGCGGCATCGATCCCGAGAAGATCTTCAAGAAAGCGCTCGAAAAGGGAATCGTTTCACCTGGTGAGGAATTGAGCCGAGAAGAAACGCTGGCGTTGATTTTTGCGCCGGGTTTTTCGACGGCGGAAAAAGTCACCGCCGTGTCCGGGCGCGGCGTCGGCATGGACGTGGTGAAGCGCAACATCGAGAAGCTGCGCGGCAAGATCGAGATCACGTCCGAGGTGGGGAAGGGCTCGACGTTCAAGATCAAGCTGCCGCTGACGATGGCGATTATCGACGGGCTGGTGGTGCGTGTCGGCGACGATCGTTTCATTCTGCCGAGCACGTCGGTGCAGCGGGCGCTGCGGCCCAGCCGCGAACATATTTCAACGGTGCACGGCCAGGGCGAGGTGCTCGATCTGCGCGGACGGCTGGTTCCGATCCACCGGTTGCATCGTCGATTCGGCATTCCGCACAACGCGGAAAACCCATGGGACGGCATCGTGGTCATCGTTGAACACTCCGGAAAAATTTCCGCGCTGCTGGTCGACGAAATGGTGAGCAAGCAGGAGGTCGTGATCAAAAACCTGGGTGCGTTCATGCAGAGCCTGCCCGGGGTCGCCGGTGGCGCGATCCTCGGAGACGGCAACATCGCGCTCATTCTCGACCCCGCGACGCTTTTGCAGGCAGCCTGACCGCGGCCTGCGCGTCCGCTTCTCTTTCGCACGTGAACGCTTTTAACCCCCCATCCATCGAGCAGGTTTGCGAACGCGCGTTGCGTTTGCCGTGTTCGCCGGCGCTCTTGCCGCGTCTGATCTCTGCGCTCCAATCGCCCAACAGCAGCGCCGACGACATTGCGGGCATCATCACCGTCGATCCGGGCCTCGCTTCGTCGACGCTTCGTCTTGCGAACTCGGCGTTTTTCGCCGGTTCGGCGCCGGTGGAGAGCGTGAGCGAAGCGGTGATGCGCCTTGGGCAGCAGGAGCTTTATCGCCTGGCGGCACTCGCGCTCGTGAGCCGCTGGGAGTCCGGGGTGGGCCATGGTGAAGCCGGAGATTTTTGCCGGCACGCGTTGTGCACGGCGATCGCGGCAGAAGTGCTGGCGGAAACCACGGAGCGGGTGGCGCCGGAAACCGCTTACACGGCCGGTCTGGTGTGCGATCTCGGGAAGCTGGCGCTCACGCATGCGTGCGACGCATTTTTTCCGGCGATTCGGGCGCACTGCGCGGCGCAGCAATGTGCGTGGACGGACGCCGAGGCGGCCGTGCTCGGGTTCCACCACATTCAAGTCGGCGCGCGGTTGCTGCGGGCGTGGAATTTTCCCGCCGTGCTCGTCGCGGTGGCGGAGCATTATCTGCGTCCTACCCAAGCGCCGGCCGACGCGTTGCCGTTGATCGCGCATTTGCACGCGGCGAAATACATCGCGACCTCCTTCGGGCCTGGTGTAGGCGAAGATGGATTTCTGTTTTCGCTGAACGAATCGTTCCTGCTGGAATGGGGCTTCACGCCCGAGCTGTTGCAGGAATCGATGCCGGTCGTGCACGAGCGCGCGGTGGCGCGTTTGAGGGACAAGCTCTCGCAAGGCACCGTGTCGTTCTGACGATGTTGACGCGATCGTTCATCGATTCTCGGCTTAGCGGCTCAAGTTCGCTGGCTCTCGTCCGTATGATTCAGCGCATGTCGAAGCCGCTCCTGGCCTCGCCCATGTTTCTCACTCTCCAACCTCTTCGCGGACGCGCGACCGACGCCTCCGCGCTGTAACGCATGGGCTCCCCGACCATCGCCTCCATTTTTGCGCAGCGCGTCGTTATCGGCGTGGGCGACATGGCTGTGTCGAACAACAATCTGGTGACACTCAGCACCTACGCGCTCGGTTCGTGCGTCGGCGTCGTGGCTTACGATCCGGTCGTCAAGGTGGGCGGCATCCTGCATATGATGCTGCCGGAGTCATCTATTTCGCCGGAGAAAGCGGTAACGCAACCGGCGATGTTTGCGGATACGGGATTGCCGTTGTTTTTCCGTTCGCTGGCGGGCCTGAAGGCGGAACGGAGCCGTATCCGAATCTTTGTCACCGGCGGCGCGTGCGTGCTGGCGAGCCATGACAATTTCAAGATCGGCGAACGCAACACGAAGGCCACGCTCGATTATCTCGCGGCGAACGGCTACCGGGTTCGTCAACAAGTAACGGGCGGAACCACCAACCGCACCGTGCACTTGGAGATTGCGACCGGCAACATGACCTTGAAGTCGCCGGAGGCGAACGAAGGTATTTCGCTGGCCGCGTGAGCCGGCAGATAGCGCGGTGGGGCACCGCGCTTCCATGATTCCGGAGCGGGTGGAAACGTAACGACTCAGATCCGCACGAGCAGTCGCTGGCTGATCGGCGTGACCTGGTTGTGGCTGCGGATCTTCGCGATGGTGCCGGGGCTCAATTCCTGACCTTCGCCGATCAGGAGGAGCCCGTGTGGGCTGTAGATCCCGTTGGCGAGGATCATGCCGGGTTCGAGTTCGTGCAGCGTGATCTCGCGCACCTGGCGCGGGAGCTGGGCGAGGTTGGTAACCTTCAGGAAAAGCCGCACGGCCTCCGGATCGTAAGCCGCGCCGGATTGCGAGAGAATGAGATCGATCGCGGCCGATTTCGGCAGGCCGGATTCGACGTAACCGACGGCGACGGCCAGACAGCGCGCGGGCCATGGGATCGCATCGCCGGCCAGGCCGTCGGGATAGCCGCGTCCGTCGAACCGTTCGTGGTGCGCACGGATCACCTCGCCCACGCCGCCGCTGTCATCGACGAGTGCAGCGAGCGTTTGCGAGTAAACGGGATGATTGTGGAGCATCGAGCGCTCCCGTTCGCTGAGGTCTTCGGGTTTCGAACGAAACGCGCGCAGCATCTCGCGCGGCACACCGATGAGTCCCATGTCGCACAACCACGCCGCGGTGCGCAGTGCGTGACGTTGTTCCTCGTCGAGCAGATCGCTGGTGGCCATGTGGCTGGCGAGCTCCACGAGGGTCTTGGCCTGACCGCCCAAGATCGGATCGTAGGTCGTGAGAATGCGCCGGCAAAGTTCGAGCGAGTGTTCGTAGCTGGCGGCAAGCTCGCGATTGGCTGCGTCGAGTCGCTGCCGCTGCTGCTCGAGATCGTCGACCTGTTGCGCGAGCGCGGCGTTCGCCTGCGTGAGCTGGGCGTTGAGGCTCTGGGTTTCGGCCTGGAGAATCGAATTGTGCGTCACGAGCTCGTGCCGGTGGACGGCATTGCGCACGGTGGCGATGAGCTCCTCGCGCAGCCAGGGCTTGGCGACGAAGCGGAAAATTTCGCCCTTGTTGATCGCGTCGACGATCGTCGGCAGTGACAGGACCGCCGTGATGAGAATGCGAGAGGCGTGCGGCCGGAATCGGCGGCTCTCGATCAGGAAGTCGAGCCCGAGCATCTCGGGCATTTTTTGATCCGAAATGATGACCGCGAAATCGCGTTCCTGAAGGATCGCGAGCGCCTTGGTGGGGCTGGAGCAGGCGACGACGTGGAACCGTTCGCGTTCGAGTGTTTGCTGAAGCGCGGCAAGCACCACTGGCTCGTCATCGACGATCAAGATGGTGGACGGCGGAGGATGCGATGGTGACTCGGACATGATTAAGCGGACGCGAGAGCGGGAGAGTCGTGAGCGAGATGATGCGGATGGACGATAAAGTCAGCGATGCGATCGAGCGGAATTTGCCGCTCCGCCGCGCCATTTTCCCAGGCAGCACGCGGCATTCCGTAAACGATGCAGCTGGCTTCGTCCTGGGCGAACGTGATTGCGCCGAGTTCGCGCAGACGCAGCAAGCCTTCGGCGCCGTCCTTGCCCATGCCGGTGAGCACGCCGGCGACGGCGTGGGGCGCGGCGCCGCAATCCGCGGCGGACTTGAACAACACGTCGACGGCGGGCCGCTGATGCCACACTTGCGGGCCGCCGGTGACGCGCGCGCGGTAATGATCGCCCTGCCACTGCAGCATCAGGTGAAAATTGCCGGGTGCGATCAACGCGACGCCAGGTTGGAGGCGGTCCCCGTCCGCGGCTTCGCGAACCTCGAAGGCACATTGCTCGCTCAAACGGTCGGCGAAGGCTTTCGAGAATACCGGCGGGATGTGTTGCACGATCGCGATGGGCGGCAGGCCGGCCGGTAGACGCGTGAGCACCGCGCGCAGCGCCTCCGTGCCGCCGGTCGATGCACCGAGGAGAATGACTTGCCGCGAGCTGGGCGCGACGCGGCGGGACGCGGTGCGGGCGAGCGAGGCGACAGCCGATTCAGCGACGCCTCGCGTCGCCGGCCGCGAACCGAGCCGCGCGCCGGCGGCCGCTTTCACCCGAGAGATCAGTTGCGCGCCCAGATCGCCGAAGGAGTATGATCCCGCGGGTTTTCCGAGCACGTCGCATGCGCCGAGTCGCAATGCCTCGAGCGCGTAGTCCGAGCCGCGTTGCGAGAGCGAACTCATGATGACGACCGGCATCGGATGTTGCTCCATCAGGATGCGCAGAAACGTGAGGCCGTCCATGCGCGGCATTTCGAGATCCAGCGTGAGAACGTCGGGCTTGAGCTGCTTGATCCTGTCGCGCGCGACATAAGGATCGCCGGCGGTGCCGACGACCTCGATTTCGGGATCGGCGCTCAAGGCGTCCGACGCCAGTTTGCGGACGACGGCGGAGTCGTCGACGATCAGCACGCGGATGCGTTTCATGGGTCGGAGTGCGGCCGGCGGTAGACCGCGGGGCGGACGGATTGAAGCGGATGACGAATGGCCGTGAGGCTCTCGGCGTGTCCAACAAATAGATACCCGCCGGGCACGAGATGCCGCGCGAGTTTGTTGACCAACTCTTCCTGCGTGGGCCGGTCGAAGTAGATCATGACGTTGCGGCAGAAAATGACCTGAAAGGGCTCGCGGAAGGGCGGTTCGCCTTCGAGCAGGTTGAGCTGGTGAAACGTTACGCGTTCACGCAGCCCGGCTTTCACGCGGAAGTTGCCATCCTGCGGACCGAATCCGCGCTGAAAATAGGTCTGGATCGTGGCTTTCGGCAGACGGTTCACGCACTCGTCGCGATAGATCGCCGCGCGGGCTTTATCCAACACGCGGTGAGAGATGTCGGTCGCTTCGATGTGCCACGGCCAGCCGTTGAGCGCATCGGCGAGTGTCATCGCGATGGAGTAGGGTTCCTCGCCGGAGGAACAAGCCGCGCTCCACACGTGCAAACGCGACCACTTCTCTTTGGCAGAACGCGCGCGCATTTCCGGGATGACGGTTTGCCGGAGGAAATCGAAGTGCGCGTTCTCGCGGAAGAAGAACGTGTGATTCGTGGAGATCGCGTCGATGAGGTTGGACAACTCCGCTTCCGAGCCTGGCGACTGCAACAGCCGGCAGTAGTCGCCGACGGTCGGCAGATTCGTCGCGCGCAAGCGCTTGCCCAGACGCGCGGAGACAAGCTCCCGCTTGTCCGGGCTCAGGCTGATGCGGCTGCGCTCGTAAACGAGGCTGCGGATGAAATCGAACTCACTTTCCCTCATGAGGACTTAGCCCTATATCGACGCGGCCGCACGCGAATGAAGCGGTGTTCGTGGAATCTTGCGGACAACGCCGCGGCAAAATTTTCCGGGGAGGCGTTCGTGAAACGCGGGACTCGGGCCGCAAGGGCGATTGTCGAAATATATTTAACGTGGGGGCAGATACTTGCGCGTGTATCCATTTTGCTGGCACCTGCTGTGCTTAAGCCGCGCACGATGATCGCGCCGATCTTCAATTCCGATAACTACCAGCTCGCTCGGAAGCTGCTCGATGCAACGGTCCTGCGCGAAGAGGCTATTGCCTCGAATATCGCGAACGCCGAAACGCCGGGCTATCAGCGGCTCGATGTGGCGACGGATTTCGCCACGCAATTGAAGGCGCAGATCGCGTCGGGAGATTTTGCCGCCAACGCCGACCGCATTCGGCCCCAGCTCACCGCCGACCTCACCGCGCGCAGCCTGCGCCCTGACGGCAACACGGTCGAAATCGAGCGCGAGCTTCTCGCGATGAATCACAACGCCGTGCAGCACGAGTTCCTGACCGAGGTCGTCTCCGGCAATCTCAAGCAGCTGAAGGTCGCGATCACCGGCAAGACGTTGTAATCCCCATGAACATCATCTCCGGCATCGACATCATCGGCGGCGCGCTGAACGCGCAGAAGAGCCGTCTCGACATCGTCGCCCAAAACATCGCCAACGCTCAAACCACGCGCACGCCGGGCGGCGGACCTTATCAGCGTCAGATCGTTACCTTCGAAACGGAACTCGTCCGTCGCACGGCCGCCGCCGGCGCTTCGTTGCAAAGTGTGAAGATTGCGCAGATAGCGACCGACCGCACCCCGGGCCAGCAGGTTTACAACCCGCAGCATCCCGACGCGGGAGCGGACGGACTCGTGACGATGCCCAACGTCAATCTCTCCTACGAGATGGTCGACCTCATCACCGCATCGCGCGCTTACGAGGCCAACCTCGCGGTGGCGAAAAACTCCCGCCAGATGGCGCTGCGCACCATCGGAATGATGAAGTAAACGCACCGCGCGCCTTCCGCTTCATCCGCCTGCCATGTCACCCGTCAGCCTCGTCTCTCCTCTCGCATCCGGCGCGCTGACGCGCATCGACGCTCCGCTCCCGCAGACGCCGCTCACGCCGTCAGGTCCGCTCACCAGCACGCCGACGCAGGGTTTCGACCAGATGCTCGACGGCATCGTGTCGACCGTAACCGAGAAGCAGGCCAACGCGCAGGAACTCACCCGCAAGGTCCTCCTCGGCGAGTCGGATCAGCTGCATCAAAGCGTGATCGCGATGCAGGAGGCCTCGGTCGCGTTTTCCCTCATGGTCGAAGTGCGCAACAAGCTCGTTGAATCCTATCAGGAGCTGATGCGCATGCAGGTGTGAGTTCACCGCAACCGATTTTACCACTCTCTACGTCCGCTAGATGAAAAACTTCACGCAGTCCCTGCTCGATCTCTGGAAACAACTTGGCCTCAACCAGCGCGTCTCGCTGGTCGTCGCCGCGCTGGCCGTTGTCGGTGGTCTGATCGGCGTCGCGATCTGGTCGCAACGTCCCGATTACCAGCTGCTGTATGCGCGACTGAGCGAGAAGGACGCCGCTGCGATCATCGGACAACTTCAGACGCAAAATATCCCACACGTCGTAACCGCCGGCGGCACCGCCGTGCAGGTGCCGTCCGACCAAGTCTACAAGCTCCGCATGGACCTCGCTTCGAAAGGCCTGCCGAGCGGCGACGGCGTGGGTTTCGAGATCTTCGACAAGGGCCAGTTCGGTCTCTCCGATTTCGTTCAACGCACCAATTATCTTCGCGCGATCCAGGGTGAACTCGCGCGCACGATCATGCAGCTCCAAGGCGTCCGCGCCGCGCGGGTAATGATCGTTCAACCGGAAAACCGCCTGCTCCTCACCGACCAGGGCGTGAAGTCCACCGCTTCGGTGTTCATCGACGTTGGCGGCGGGCGGCTCGATCTCGATCAGGTCAACTCGATCCGTCATCTCGTTGCCAACGCCGTCCAAGGTCTCGCCCCCGACCAAGTCGCCGTCGTCGACAATCGTGGCCGCGTTCTCTCCGAAGATCTCAAGCAGGATCCGACGCTCGGCACCGCCTCGTCGCAGATGCGCTATCGCCAGCAGGTCGAAGATTATTTCGCCAAGAAGGTGGAGTCGATGCTCGCCGCCGTGATCGGCCCGGGCAACGCGGTCGTGCGCGTTTCCGCTGAAATCGAAACCGAAGCGACCACGCTCTCGGAAGAGCGTTTCGATCCTGAAGGCCAGGTCGTGCGTTCGCAGACGGTCGTCGAAGATTCGTCCTCGAGCGCGGAGTCCCGCTCGTCGGGCGGCGTCGTGGGGGTGAGTGCAAATGTCCCCGAACGTCAGCCTGGCACGGATACGTCGCGTCCGATGTCGAACAGCGAGCAAACGCGCAAAAACCGCACGACCACCTACGAAATCAACCGCACGACACTCAACACCACGCGTAATCCGGGCGCAGTTAAGAACCTCACGGCGGCGGTGTTCATCGCTCCTCCACCTGCGCCCGCGCCGGTGGTTGCGGCCGATGGCACGCCGACGCCCGTCGAAGCGCCGCGGCGCACGCCGCAGGAGCTCGATGCGCTGCGCCAAATCGTGGTCAATGCGCTCGGTCTCAAGATTCCCGCCGGCCGGCCGCTCGACGCCTACGTTTCGCTTCAGGAAATGCCGTTCCAATCGGTCGATCGCATTCCCGAGCAAATCGCCGCGATCGAAAACGAAAGCCGCTGGCAAGGCTGGGTGGAAGCGGCGAGCCGCTGGGCGGCCGTCGCGGGCGCCGCGATTGTCCTGATGATCTTCCTGCGCATGCTGGCCCGCCAGAAACCGGAGCCGGTGCCGGTCGAGGTGCTTTCGATGACGCCCGACGCGGCGGCGCGAGCCTTGCCGTCGAGCACGGTCACTCCGGATCTGCTGAATGAACTGATCCGCCAAAAACCGGCCAACATCGGCGTCGCTCTCCGCGACTGGGTCTCCGCCGGCGCGAGCAAGAACTAAGCGCGTATCCGAAGTCCCATGACCGAAATCGATTTCCCCAAGCTGACGCGCCAGCAGAAGCTCGCGACGTTTCTCGTGGTGATCGGCCCCGAGGCGGCGGCGAGCGTGCTGAAGCAATTCGACGAGACGGAGGTCGAGCTGCTCTGCCGTGAGATGTCCAACATCAGCATCGTTTCCGAATCGGTGCAGAAGCAGGCGATCGAGGAGTTCGCCGGTGTCGTGGCGCAAAGCGCCAACTCCGCGCTGGGCGGCATCGCCTACGCACAGCGCACGCTCGAGATCGCCAAGGGCGACTACAAGGCGTCGGCGATCATCGGTCGCGTCGGTCCGGTGGGCACGTCGGTCGAGGTCATCAAGGAAATCTCCGAGATGGAGGGCCGGCAGATCTTCAATCTCATCAAGCACGAGCAACCGCAGACGATCTCGTTCGTGTTGTCGTATCTCGACGGCGCGAAGGCCGCAGAGGTCTTCGGCCTGCTTGGTCCCGATCTGCGCGAAGAAGTGATCGAGCGGCTCGGCACGATCGAGTCCACCTCGCTCGAACTGGTCGGGAAAATCGCGCGCAGCCTCGGCAAACATTTCGACAGCAAGGTCCGCCCTGCCTTCCACCGCAGCGGCGGCGTCCGTGCCGTTGCCGACCTGCTCAACCAGCTCGAGAAGGATATGAGCAAGAACCTCCTGGCGCGGCTCGAGGAGCGGAACGCCCAGCTCGGCGCGGCTATTCGCAAGAAGCTCTTCAGCTTCGAAGATCTCGGCCGTTTGCAGCCGGGCGATCTGCAGCGCGTGCTGCGCGAAGTCGATTCGTCGAGCCTCGCGATCTCGATGAAATCGGCCAGCGAGTCGCTCCGCGAAAAGTTCTACGCCGCGATCTCGAAACGCGCCGCCGAAAGCCTTCGCGAAGAAATCGAAATGCTCGGCCCGGTCCGCCTCAAGGACGTCGAAGCCGCCCAGGACTCGATCATCCAGGTTGTTCGCCGACTCGAAGAGGAAGGCCAGATTACGCTCGAGGCGGATGCGAACCAGAGCCTCGTCGCCTGACGAAACCCTTCCTGCCGCACCGTCGATTCCCAAAATGGCTTTCGCAAAACTGATCGCTTTCGACCGACCGCTGATCGGCATCTCCGCGCCGGGACAGCTCGGTCGCACCTACACGGAGGCGCAGGTTGCGAAGGCCACGCAGGACGCGTATCAACGCGGCATCGACGACGCGCGCGGCGCCGCCGATCAGCAAATGGTGGAGTTTCGCGCCGACGTCGAACAGCTGCGCGATGGCGTGTTGAAGAAACTTTCCGGAGTCGAAGGTGCCTTGCTCGCGCAACTGCGCGATGCGCTGCCCGAGCTCGCCTTGGAAATCGCCCGCCGGCTTCTGGCCGGCTACGAACCGCCACCCGAAATTGTGTCGCGTCTCTGTGAGGAAGCGCTCGCGGAGCTGTTCCCGGAGCGGGAAAACCTCGAGCTCGTCGTCGGCCCCCGCGATGCCGCGTTTCTCGAGCAGCTGAATCCCGAATGGAAGGGGCGTTATCCCGGCCTCCGTATCCAAATTGAAAACACGCTCGGTCCCGGCGACTGCCAGGTTCGCAGCCGCTTCGGCCTCACGGACGCCCGCCAGGCCACCAAACTCGCGGCGCTGTCGCATAGCCTCACCCCCGCATGATCTCTCTTCTCCCGCCGAGCGATACCAAGCTGGTCAGCCATCCCTTGTATCACAAAGACGAGGCCGACCGTGCTTTGCTTTCTGCGGCGCTGATGCGCTGGGCCAACGCGCTTTCAGCGCCGGCTTTCCCTCGCCGAGCGGGCGAAGCGGAGTGTGACCTGTTGTATTACAAACCCGCAGGGCTGACGCCATATCTCACGGATCGGATGGCGCCGCGGAATGGAAACGAGTGCCCGGCATGCTCATTCGGTAACGCGTGCGATTGTGGGGATGATGGTCTGCCGCCGGATGCGGCTTGAGGTGAACTAACGATGTCCGCCGTCGCGCCACTCGTCGAAACGCTCCGCACGCAGATACGTCATCTGCCGTCGGTGCAGCGCGTGGGCACGGTCACGGGCGTCGCGGGGCTCGTGATCGAATCCGAAGGCCCGAACGTCGGGCTCGGTGAGTTGTGTGTGGTTCGCTCGACGCGTTTCGATTTCAGCGTCCGTGCCGAAGTCGTCGGCTTCCGCGAGCATCGGGTGCTGCTGATGCCACTTGGGGACACGGCCGGTCTGCACGTCGGATGTGAGGTGGCGGCGTGCGATCGTCCCGCGTTGCCGCGTCCTGGACCTGAAATGCTGGGCCGCGTGGTCGACGCGCTCGGACGGCCTTTTGATGGGCTCGGCCTTATGCCCGTCGATCGCACGGTCGGCCAGAATACAACCCCGCCGCATCCACTGCGGCGGCAGCGCATCAAGAATGTATTTCAGACGGGCGTGCGGGCACTGGATGCGTTCACGCCCTTCGGTCGTGGGCAACGTCTCGGACTTTTTGCGGGCTCCGGCGTGGGCAAGTCGACGCTCATGGGCATGATTGCCCGCGGTTCGGAGGCCGACGTGGTGGTCGTCGCACTCGTCGGCGAACGCGGTCGCGAAGTGCGCGAATTCATCGAGAAGGATCTCGGCCCTGACGGCATGAAGCGGGCGATCGTGGTGGTGGCGACTTCCGACACTCCCGCGCCGCTGCGTCTGCGCGCTGCGTTTACCGCCACGGCCATTGCGGAAGCGTGGCGCGACGCCGGAAAAAATGTGCTCCTGATGATGGACTCGGTGACGCGCTTTGCGATGGCGCAACGCGAGATCGGTCTGGCGATCGGCGAACCGCCCGCGACGCGCGGCTATACGCCGTCGGTGTTTGCGATGCTGCCGCGATTGCTCGAGCGGGCCGGGGCGGGGGAGCAGGGGGCCATCACCGCGCTCTATACAGTGCTCGTTGAGGGTGACGACATGAACGAGCCGGTGGCTGACGCCGTGCGCGGTATTCTGGACGGCCATATCGTGCTGTCGCGGCACCTCGCGCATTTCAATCATTACCCCGCGATCGACGTGCTGGAGAGTGTGAGCCGCTTGACGCGCGACGTCTGCACATCCGACGAAGTCGCGCTCGCTGGGAAGGCCCGCGAACAACTCGCGCTGTATCGGAAAAACGAGGACCTGGTTTCGATCGGAGCCTATCAGAAAGGCGGGAATCCCGCGCTGGATCGAGCCATCGCGCTCCACGAACCGCTGCGCAATTTCCTGCGCCAATCGGTGCATGAACACACCCCGAGAGCGCAGAGCTTTCTCAACCTCAAACAAATCCTCGCATGAAGCGCTTCCGATTCCCCCTCCGTCCGGTGGCCGTTCTGCGTGCCCACCAGGAAACCCGAGCTCGCGAAGCGTTCGCTTCCGCGGTTCACCGTTACGTCCAGTCCGAAGAGGAACTCGCCCGCACCCGCGTGCGCATGCGGGCGCTCGAAGCGGAATTGTTTTCCGGTCGGGAGAAAAAGTTCAGCGCCGGCCAGGCGGCCCTGCTGCTCTCCGACTATCGCCGCGAGTGCGCCAGTGAGGCCGAGGTCGAGCGTCAGATGATCGCCGCGCGGGAGCAGATGCAGCAGCGGCGCACCGACTACGTGGAGGCTCACCGCAAACTCGAGGTCGTGCACCGCCTCGAAGGCAAAGCTCGGGCGACGCATCGTCGGGAGCTCGATCGCGAAGAGCAGGCCGAGTTCGACGACTTCGCCGGACGCCGGCGTCTCAAGCCCTTTTTCGCTTCGCCATGACCGCCGTCCTGCGCAACCCGATCGTCACTTCAACCGCCGGGCTCATCGTGTCCGTCGCCGTCGGTGTATTCACTTTTTGGAGCGCCGCCGAACCGATCGTCGCGGGCATCGCGGCGTTGCGCGCGGAAGCTGCGGCGGCGATTCCGAAGAAGGAAAAAGGCTGGGATTTCTGGACGATCGAGATCGAAAATCTTTCCAACGAACTAAAGGAGGAGCGCGCGCGGCTCCGGAAGCAGGCGGAATTGTTCGAACAGCGCGAAGCCCGGATCGCCGCCGAACAACAGGAACTCGCCGCGATGCGCCGCGAGATCGAAGGCCTGCGTCAGGAAATCGCGGAGAAGGTGATCGAGATCCGCGCCGACGAGGCGAAGAACATCCGCTCGCTCGCTCAAAGTTACGCCAACCTGACGCCCCGCGCCGCCGTGGCGATTCTTCGCGAATTGGACGACGTCACCGCCGTCAAAATTCTTTTTCTCATGAAGCCCGACATCGTCGGCCCGATCTTCGAGGAAATGAGCCGCACGAACGGGAGCGACGGCACGCCGCTCGCCCGCCGCGCCGCGGTCCTTTCCGAGAAACTTCGGCTGATGAAATCCGCGAAGCAGTCGAGCTGATCACTTCAACCACCCCGTGCCAAGGATGGCGCGGTTCCGCACCAAGGAGGGCAAGCCCATGCATGCAACTCTCTACGTCCCTTCTTCCTCTCGACTTACCTGTCGCCAACACCGGCGGCGTTCCCGCCGGCGCCTCGACATCAACGCTAGTCGGCGCGCCTGTTGATTTCGGCGCGCTGCTCGAGGCGGAGTCGCCGCCGTTGGCGAACTCGCCGCAGCCATCCGATGCAATCCTTGCGTCGCCCACGCCTGCTGCTCTCGAAAATCCGAACGATTTCACGCTGGCGGAAGAGCGGCCACAACAAGAGCAACCCGAAGACGACGCGCCGGTCGTGATGCCTGAAGCGGCGGCGGATTCAACCGCTGAACCGGTTTCGCCCGTCACCGTCCTTGCCAACGAGCCGGAGCTCAATCGTTCGCGTGACAGGGCGGTATCCAATTTGGAATCGAACGCATCAGCCGAGCACGCCGTGGAAGCCGAGGAGGCGTTCAGCGTGCCGGTGACGGCAAACGCGTCCCACGGACATACCGTTGGTCAGCAGCGTCGAATCGCCGCCGACGTTGAGGCCGCGAAGGGTGGGGCGCCGGCAAACGCAGCGGGCAACAATCGCGTTTCGCAGCCACCGAGTTCTCCCGGTGAGGCGGACGCTCCTAAGTTCAACGCGGGCTCCGTCGACACTGCCGCTTCGCTCTCCCATCGCGATGCAGCGTCCAACCGCGAAGCGACACCGGTCGAAGCCACACGCGTCTCCGCTGCAAATCCGAACGCCGTCGGCTTCGAAGGGAAATCCGCTCGTGCCGTCGAACCGCATGGCAAGGCGACGCCCGAGATCCGATCCGCTTCGAATTCCTTTCTCCAGAGCGATTCGGAGAATCTCGTAGCGCCCGCGCCAAGCTCTCCCGACCACGCGCCGCGCGTGCCGATGCGAATGAAAGCGAGCATTGCGGACGGGTCCGCGCCCGTTCCCGCGGTCGATCATCAGCGCCACGCTCTCGCGTCGACGAACCCGGCTGCGGCGGAATCGCGTTCATCGCCAGCCACGATCGAGACGACTAAAGCACCTACTTTGTCCGCTGCAGGGACGGCAGCCGAGGAATCGGTTGCTCGTATCGAAAAGGTGGGGACGGCAACCAACGCGAATGCCGTGGGAACGTCGCCGGCTTCGATCATCGGTTCTCGCGTGCGCGAGGCAAAATTTGCCCCTGCTCCGTCGCGTGCATCCCAATCGCCGCTCACCGTCTACAAATCCGCGGAAAAAACTACGCAAGCCGCTCAACCTACGACACTTGCGGATGACTCGTCTTCCGTTGGCACCAACGTTGCTAACCCAGAGGCTCACATGTCCGTCGCTGCGTCACCTTCTTTGCCTGCGCCCCACGCTGTGGAGCGTTTGTCGCATGCGGTGGCGCCTGTGTCCTTTGAATTCAGCCCCGGAGAGGAACACGCCGAACCGGCCGAACTCGCGCAAGCCACCCGTCGCGCGGTGAACGCGGCGGTTGCCGCGACGGAGCAACAAGCCGCCGATCGCCAGCCGGCGGTGACGCTCAAGTTCACGGTGTCGGGGGTGGATCTTGGCGTGCGCGTCGAGCTTCGCGGCGAGCACGTTCACACGACCTTCCGCACCGATTCGCCTGAGCTGCGCGCGGCGCTTGCTCAGGAATGGAATCAAGTCGCCGCCGCGCAGGCGGGCGATCGCGCGTCGCGTTTGGCGGAGCCCGTTTTCACTTCGAACCACGCACCGGCTTCCACGTCGTCGCATTCGAACGGTTCGTCGCATTCGGATTTCGGCTCAGCGGACCAACGCAATTTCCAGCAGCGCCAGGAGCACGCGGCCGCCTCGGAGTGGGCGCGTTCCCGCGCCGCGTCACGCACGCCAAACGCCAGTTCTACAACGACCGCGATCACGGCGCCGGTTGATCGCGCAACGGTTTCCGGTTCGTCCAGCCGCCTCCGCACTTTCGCCTGATCATGCAAGTCAACTCCGTCACCTCCACCCACCGCGCTGCGAACACTGCGGCAGACGAGCAAGCCCCGCTCGCCAACAAAAAGCAGGTTCTCGGTCAGGAAGATTTCCTGAAGCTGCTCGCGGTTCAGTTTCAATCGCAGGACCCGATGAAGCCGATGGAAGATACGGCGTTCATCGCGCAGATGGCGCAGTTCAGTGCGCTCGACCAGTCGAGCACGCTGGTGCAGCAGATGACCCAGCTGCGCGCCAATCAGGACATCGCGACGGCCAACAGTTACATCGGCCGTCAAGTCACGCTCGACGCGGGCGACGACCAACTCGTCAGCGGTGAAGTGACGGGCGTCGATCTCAGCGACGGCACCGCGCGGCTCATCGTCGGCGACTACACGTATCCCATTTCATCGGTGCTCCTCGTCGAACCGGTTCCCGCTCCGCCCGCACCTTAACCCTCCCCAAAACCACAAACTTAAATCCAGCTCCAACATGGCACTCATCGGCACCCTCACCTCTGGCGTCAGCGCACTTCGCACCTTCAGCAAAGGTCTCGAAGTCATCGGCAACAACATCTCGAACGTGAACACCACCGCCTACAAGAGCTCGGCCGCGAGTTACGGCGACACGTTCAGCAATACCCTCCGCGCCGCGACGTCGGCGTCGGGCGATTCCGCGATTCAAGTGGGCACCGGCGTTCAGATCACGGGGATTTCGACCAACTACACGCAAGGTTCGCTCGCGAGCACCGGCAGCGGCACCGATCTCGCGGTTTCCGGCGAAGGCTATTTCATTGTGCGGGATCCGAGCGGCCGCAACTACGCGACCCGCGACGGCGCGTTCAAGTTCGATAACGACGGTTACCTGATCAACGGGCTTGGCTATCGCGTGCTCGATAACGCGGGTGCGGCGGTTCAGGTCACCGACTATTCCCAGAAGGCTTCCGTGACCATTGGCAGCAATGGTGTCATCACGGTGTTCGAGTCCGACGGCACGTCGGCGGCGGGCCAGACGGTGGGACTTTTGCGGTTCAGCGATCAGGGCAAGCTGATGAAGAGCGGCAACAATCTCTTCGATTTCAGCAGCACCGGCGCAAACGTCGCGACCGCCATGGTCGCTCCGGGCTCGGACGGCGTTGGCACGATCCAGACGGGGCGGCTCGAAATGTCCAATGTCGACCTCACCGAGCAGTTCTCCGAACTGATCACCACGCAGCGCAGCTTCCAGGCCGGCTCGCGACTGATCACCGTTTCCGACTCGGTGCTCGAAGACATCGTCAACCTGAAGCGCTAACCTAATCGGACGTTCAGACCCGAGGGTGGCGCGAGCGCGAGTTCTCGCCGCTCGTCATCCTCCTCTCCGCTTTCTCCGAACTTTTCTTCGTCATGGCCAAAGCCGCACCCGCTTCTGCGACCGCCTCTCCCGGGGGCAGCACTCCTCCGATGGCATCGGCGGAAAAAGCTGCCGCAGCCTCCGCGTCCGGCGGGTTGAAAGCCTGGTTGCCAGCGATCTCCGTCATCCTGCTCGCGCCGGTTTGCACGTGGGCGGTCGGCCACTTCGTCCTGATTCCTCAACTACAGAAGAAGCTCGCCGCGGCTCCCACGGAAGCGCATGCGGAAGCGGCGGGAGCGCACGGCACGGCCGGCGCGAAGTCGGCCGAAAGTGGAGCGACTTACGAATTTCAAAATGTCGTCGTGAACCTCGCCGGCACGATGGGCACGCGGTATCTGAAAACGAGCTTCCTCGTGACCGGCGCGGAAGCCGACATCAAGTCGGTCTTCGACTCCAACAAACCGCGGCTCACCGACGTCACGTTGAACGTCCTCTCTTCGCTCTCGCTCGCCGATCTCGAAGAACCCGGCGCGAAAAACGTCCTGCGCGAAAAACTCGTCGCCGCCTACA
Source organism: Verrucomicrobiota bacterium (assembly GCA_023391285.1). Classification (GTDB taxonomy): domain Bacteria; phylum Verrucomicrobiota; class Verrucomicrobiia; order Opitutales; family Opitutaceae; genus Opitutus. The sequence continues at coordinate 40,239 of JAEWBF010000033.1, read as the reverse complement.
ATCAGGCGCTCGGCCGCAAGGTCGCGGAGCAGGTGTATTTCTCTGATTTCGTGGTGCAGTGATCGTTCGAGACGACCTGATCTCCGACTTTTCCGACGCGTTTTTCGATCACCATGGCTGACGATCTCAACAATGGCGGCAACACGCTCGATCAATCCGAGATCGACAAGCTGCTCGCGCAGGAGATCGCCGCAGCGCCGCCGAAGCAGTTTCTCATCCGGCCGGATGGGACGAAAGCCGGCGCGGCGGCAGCGCTCAAAGTCGAAGCCTACGATTTCCGCAATCCGGTCTTCCTTTCCGAAATCGAGCTGCGCCGGCTGCGGCTGCTACACGAGGACTTCATTCGTTACCTCGCCGCACGGCTCTCGCTTTATCTTCGCATGGAGCTCGGGCTCAAGATGGCCCGACTCACCACCGCCACTTACGCGAAGTTCACCGACTCGCTTCCCAACCCCACGCATCTATGTCTCTTCAAAGTCGATCCACTCGTCGGCGTCGGCATATTAGACGTCAACCCGCGCCTCGCGCTCACGATCGCCGACCGGCTCCTGGGCGGCCGTGGTCATTCGGTCAAAGCGGAACGGTATCTCACCGAAATTGAAATCGCGCTGCTCGAGGACGTGATCAACATCGTCCTCGAGGAATGGTGCGGGCAGTGGAAAACCGAACAGGAGCTCCACCCCATCATCATCGGCCACGAGAACAATGGCCGCTTCCTGCAAACGTCGCCGAAGGATGCGATCGTGCTCGTGCTCACACTCGAGGCCAATTTCGGCGATTGCTCCGAGCAGCTTCAGATCGGCGTTCCCTACTACACGATCGAGCCGCTCGTGAAAAAGATGCAGGCTCGCCGGCAGAAGGACACCGCCGTTTCCTCGTCGGAGAAGAAGGCCGAGTGGCACTCGGCCTACGAACGCATCAACATCCCCGTGCGCGCCGAGTGGGCCGCGCTGGAAGTCAACCTTCGGGAAGTCACGAGCCTGCGCGTCGGTGACGTGCTCGAGCTGCCTGCTTCGATTTTTCATGAGACCCGCGTGCTGTTGAACGGCGCGCCGAAGTTCGTCGGCACCGTCGGACTCGATGGCGACCGCGTGGCCGTGCAACTCACTCGTAAACTCCCTCCTGCGACTCCGGTCGCGCCCAAAACCGATGGAAGAAAAAACTCTTGATATCGTTCTCGACGTAAAGGTGAAGGTCACCGTTCAGCTCGGTTCGATCCAGCTGCCGATGCGTGAAGTGCTCGAGCTTGCGCCCGGCTCGGTCGTGCAGCTCACGCAACATGCCAGCGACCCGGTCGGACTCTTCGTCAACGATCAACTCGTCGCCTATGGCGAAGTCGTCGTCGTGGAGGACAACTTCGGCATCAAGATCACCGAACTCGTCGGCGCTGCGAAACCATGATCGGTTCCAACCTGCCGGTAAGCTCGAGTCGTAGGCTTCGCGGGCAAACGGGTCGTGTTGCCTTCATGGTGTTCGCGTTTTCGTTCGCGACGTTGACCTTCGCGGCACCGACGAACGGCGACGAAGTCATCGTGCCGAACGGCTCTGCGGAACGCGGCACGCCGCCCGCCGAGTCGGGACCCGGCGCGGGGGCGTTGACGTTCGTCGCCGTGCTGCTGCTCGGTGGCGCAGGGGCGTGGATTCTGTGGCGCGGCCGCAACGGCGGACTCGCCTCGCTCAAACGCGACGGCCGCCAACTCGTGATCGATGAAACGCGGTCGCTGGGCAACCGCCAGTTCCTGGTCGTCGCTTCCTATCGCGACCGGAAATTTTTGCTCGGTGTTTGTCCGGGCCGCATCGACCTGCTTTCGCCGCTCCACGACGACGAACTGGTCTTCGAGAAAACGCGCGAATGAACGTTTCCTTTCCTACTCGTCGGAGCACGTTGTTCCTGCGCGCGATCGCGATCGGATTGATTCTGCTGCTGCTCGGCGTGCTGACGTCGCCCGACCTGCGCGCGCAGCCGGCCGACGCTGCCGACCCGTCCGCTCCCTCGTCGGCGCAGACGGTGAACGCCGATCCTTTTCGCCTGAACATCGGACTCGAAGGAACGGGCGAGGGCGGGCAGGTGAGCGTGGCTGTGCAGATCGTGCTCGTGATGACGCTGCTGTCAGTGGCGCCATCGCTTGTGTTGCTGATGACGACGTTCACGCGACTCGTGATCGTGCTCGGATTTGTGCGCACGGCGCTCGGCACACCCTCCGCGCCCTCGAACCAAATCGTGATCGGGCTCTCGCTCTTTCTGACATTTTTCCTGATGGGGCCGGTCTTCGAGCGGATTCAGACGGAGGCGCTCGCGCCGTATCTGGACAAGCAAATCACCGCCTCGCAGGCACTCGATCAGGCAACGATTCCGCTGAAGGATTTCATGTTGAAGCAAACGCGCACGCGCGACCTCGAGTATTTCCTTCAACTCGGCGGCTTCGGTCCGACGGCCGTGAAAGATTTGCCGATGCGGGTGGTGATTCCCGCCTTCGTGCTCAGCGAACTGCAGACGGCGTTTCAGATGGGCTTCCTGCTTTTTCTGCCGTTCCTCGTGATCGATTTTCTCGTGGCGTCGACGTTGATGGCGCTCGGCATGATGATGATGCCTCCCGTCACGGTCGCGCTCCCGCTCAAACTGCTGTTGTTCGTTCTCGTCGACGGATGGCACCTCGTCGTGAAGTCGCTGGTGCAGAGTTTCGTGGCGTAAAAAGCAAAGATGAGAGTTGAGAGCTGAGAGTCGAGAGGACCGAACCGCCCTTCATCGCGCAGCACGCCACCCACGCTCTGCCCTCAACTCTCAACCGGTCACTTCATGAATCCCGAACTCGCGATCGATATCTTCAAAACCAGCGTGGTGTTTGCGCTCTACGTGGTCGCGCCGTTTCTGATTCTCACGCTCGTGCTCGGGTTGTTGATGAGCTTGTTGCAGTCGGTGACCAGCCTGCAGGAGCAGACGCTGACGTTCGTGCCGAAACTACTCGGATTGTCGGCGCTGCTTCTCCTGCTCACGCCATGGCTGCTTCGGACGTTATCCGAATTCACCGTCACGATCATCACCCGCATGGGCACCATCGCCCACTGAGCATTCTCGAAAGTGTCATAGAATGTATGACACTTTGTAAAACGCTCAGCCGCCCGGAAACCGCATGTCGCTGGAATACCTTGTCACCTGGATGATGGTGTTGCTGCGCACCTCGGGGATCATTTTGCAGCTTCCGTTGGTGGCGAACCGGCCGATTCCTGCGATGGCCAAGGTCGGGATCTGCATGTGCATCGCGTCGCTGCTGGCGGGGATTGTGCCGGTGTCGGAAGTGCCGGTGACGTTGTGGTCGTTGTTCGTGGCGGCGCTCGGCGAAGTTTTGCTTGGGCTCGCGCTGGGCTTCGTCGGGAGAATGACGTTTGCGGCCGTGGAAATGGCTGGCCGCATCATTTCAACCGAAGTGGGTCTCACTGCGACGCCCGGCATCGGTGTGCCGGAGCCGAGCTCCGAGCCGCTGGCCGCGCTGCTGGCGACCTTTGCGGTGGTGCTATTCTTTCTGTTCGGCGGGCATCTCATGATGCTCTCGGCGCTCACCCGCAGCTTTTCGATCGTGCATGCGGGGAACCCGGGATTCGCGCCGGGAGCGAGCGAGGCGATGATTCGCGCGACGGCAAACCTGATCGAGATCGGGATGCGCATCGCGGCGCCTTTCATTGCGATGAACTTTCTGGTGGTGCTGTCGTTTTCGGCGCTCGGGCGCGTCGTGCAGAAACTGAATCCCTTCATCCTGAGCTTCTCGCTGAAGATCATCGCGGGCCTGACGTTGCTTAGCTCTGCCGGAGCATTGATCGCGCGGTATCTCTACGACGAGTTCAACGACACGCCGCTGCGCATGCTGGAGTTGGTCGTGGGCGGCTGATCGGGCGGCGCTTGCTGCCGTGCGGAGGTTGGATTTGTTTTTTCATGCCTCTTTCACCTCGCATTCTTGCCTTCTCCGGCAGCGCTCGTCGCGAATCGCTCAATCGAAAATTTCTCGCTGCGGCCGTTGACGCGGTCCGCGCCGCGGGTGGCGAGGTGACGCTTCTCGACCTCAACGATTACGTGCTGCCGTTGTATCACGGCGATCTCGAGGACGAACAAGGGCTGCCGGAAAATGCGTCGAAATTGATCGCGTTGATTCAGGAACACACCGGGTTGCTCGTCGCCTCGCCCGAATACAACTCGATGCTCACGCCCCTGTTGAAAAACACCATCGATTGGTGCACCCGCGGCGACGACAATCCCTTTACGGGCAAAGTGGCGGCGGTTGTGGCGGCTTCGCGGGGGGCGTTCGGCGCGGTGCGATCCCTGAAGATGGCGCAACAGCTCCTGCATCATCTCGGCTGCATCGTCGTGCCGGGCCAGACGGTCCTTGCGCATGCGGACAAAGCCTTCGACGCCGACGGAAAATTGACCGAGGCGCGGGCGTTGAAGTCGGTGAAAACGCTGGCGACGTCGCTCGTGGAGACGTCGCGCAAGTTCGCGCGCGCGGACGAATGAAGAAGATCTTCGCGCGGCGGCGGGGACGGCGGATCGGCCTTATTCGAAACGCACGAGTGCGGTGACGGGGAAGTGATCGCTCGGATACTGCGAGCCCTCGCGGTAATCGACGATCGCCGCTTCTTCGACCACGGCGGAATCGCGGGTGAGAATCCAGTCGATGCGAACGGCGTCGTGCCGCGGCGGCTCGTAGCCGTGGAAGGTGTTGAGCGATTCGTTCGTTCGCTTCTTGGCCGCTGTCCAGGTGTCCACCAGGCCGGTTCCGCGGGTCAGCGTATCGAATGCCGCGCTGTGGCCCGCGGAGCAGTTGAAGTCCCCGACGAGCACCAGTGGCATCGTCGGTTCGAGCGCGGCGAGCCGCTCGCGAAGGAGCGTGGCGGCCTTTTGGCGCGCGACTTCTACTTCGTGATCGAAATGCGTGTTCCAGAAGTAGAATTCGCGGCCGGAACTCCGTTCGCGCAATCGGACCCAGGTGACCATGCGCCGGTAGCGGTTGCCCCATGTCATCGATCCGATGACGTCGGGTGTGTCGGACAGCCAGAAGTGGTCGAACGCGATCGGCTCGAAACGATCGCGCCGGAAGAAGACCGCCATGAATTCGCCGCGGCTTCCGCCTTCGCGTCCGAGTCCGATCCATTCATAGTCGGGAAGGTCGGCCGCGATGTCGCGAAGTTGTGAATACACGCCTTCCTGCGTGCCGATGACGTCTGGCGCCTCGCGCTCGATCAGTTGGCGCACAATCGGACGCCGGTCGGGCCACGCGTTGGGCGGCTGCGGGCTGGCGAAGCGGAGGTTGAACGTCATCACGCGCAAATTCAGCGCGGCGTCAGCGACGGCGAACGAATCGGGAGACATGAAGGCAAATGTCAGCAGGCAAAGGATCGATCGGGTCATAGGAGGAGGAGATAGACGGGCGGAGTGATACGCAGGTGCACGGCTGGTCTGGGCTCCGGAGCAGCGGTCGACATGCGGCGCACGATGTTGGTGGAAGCGTAACAGGCAACCGGCGCAGCGAAGATCGCCCGGCGCAAACGTGCGAATGCGTTGTCGGTGTCCGTTCGAAGATTCAGGTGATGTCCGGAACGGGCCGGTTCGTTCGTTGCTGAGATGTAACCTCCTGATCAAAGTCGAAACCCCGAACAAGGATATCGCCATGTCGTCCAATACCATTCGCCTTCACCGCGTCCTCCGCGCCGCTCCGGAGAAAATCTACCGCGCTTTCACCGACGCGGACGCGATGGCCAAATGGCTGCCGCCTTATGGCTTCACTGCGAAAATGCATCATGCCGACGTCAACGTGGGCGGCACTTTCCGGATGTCTTTCACCAACTTCACGACCGGCCACACCCATTCCTTCGGCGGCAGCTACCTCGAACTCGTGCCGCCCGAACGCCTGCGTTACACCGACAAGTTCGATGATCCGAATCTCCCCGGCGAGATGACGGTCACAGTGAATTTGAAGAAGGTTGCGTGTGGCACGGAGCTGCACATCGAGCAGGCCGGCGTGCCGGCCGTCATCCCCGCGGAGATGTGCTATCTGGGATGGCAGGAGTCGCTCGAGCAGCTCGCGAAATTGGTCGAGCCGGATATTCCAAACTGACGGCCGCTGCGCGTGGGAGCCATCGGGTGGTTGCGAAGCCTTCGCTCCCGCCCACTGTCATTCGCGTGGCGTCCACGGTGCGATTCGCGGATCTCGTGAAGAAGGGTGGCAAGCCGGAGGTGCATCTTTCGTGGATGGCGCCGGCAAAGGATCCTGAACTGCAGCGAGCGTTGAAGCAGCATCGGTTGGTGACATTGCACCAACACGCGCGCGGGCCGCGCGATTTTGGGGTGGTCGGTTTTGAACCCGGACGCGATGCGCAGTTCCTGGTGTTTCCGGAATCGCTGCGCGCGTTCGCCGGACGAAAGGTGATCGGGATCAAGTATGAGATGCTGCAGGATCCGCCGGCGGAGAAACCGTCGTCCTCCGCTGCGCGCGAGAAGCGAAAAAGCGAAAGCCCGAAACCTCGTTCGCAACGCAGCACGCGCTCGGTTCGCGAGAGGCCAAAGAGGCAGGCCGAACCCAAGCGCGAACCTGAGCCCGACGCGGAGTTCATCACCGACGCGGATCCCGTGAAACGAGAGGTGCGCAAAGCGTTGATCGCGCTGTCAGCCGGGCGAACCGCCGAAGCGAAGCGGCGTCTGCAGGAGATTCTTTCGAACGGGAACGAAGCCTAGCAGCATTAGAGCCGCCGTTAGGCTTCTCCCGCGAGTTCCGTTGCCAGACGTTGGCGCAGGAAATCGGCAAACGCTTCGACGTCGCGCTGCGTGCGGTGAACTTCGGAACGCACGGAAGGCGCGGCCGCTTCGATGAGCGCCAGCGTCGCGCTGTTCGTGACGCCGAGCTCCGTTGCGAGCACCTTCTCGATAGTCTCGATGCGCTGCCGCCGATCGGGCTCGCCGCGTCGATCTTCGGCAAAACGTTGGTGCAGGTGCACGAGACGGGCCGTCAACGTGCGTGCAAGATAGTCGGCGCGGTCGGTTCGTGCTGATGCGAAGGCGCGGTGCCCTTTGGAGGCATTCATCCAAGAGTGGTTACCTGGGATGGTGCTTCGTTCAAGTCGTGGGATGGAGTGCTTCGACGCGACCGTCGGGCCAAATGCGCACGTGATCGTCGATCACGAGAGCTCCCTCGGGATCAACGTAGCCGTCGGACATACCATGGGGCAGTTGAAAGAAAGGAGTGACGTCTATCTCGTCATTGGAGGTCCGGCTGGCGACAAAGAGTATGCCATCGTGTGACCACATGTTGGTAAATATCGCTGCCCGGTCGCTCCATCGTAGCAGCTTGGTCACATTTGGGACTGGGTAGAGTCGCGCTGTTTGTCCTCGCCGCACGAATACAACGCCCGCGCCGAACTCGCCTTCGTCGTAACCGAGCAATAGTCCTCTTTCGAAAAACAGGTGAGACCGTGGCAAAAGGTTCCATCCGGCCAGTTCTCCCCGAAACTCCACGACATCTGTTTTAGGAGCAACGGCTCTAGTCCACCGCATTGCCATCCATTGAAGGATTGGCGCGACTTGCTCCTCTCGAAATCTGTCCCATTTGGTGCGATCGGCCGGTTGCCACTCTGGAGTTGCGAATCCGATCTTCATGACGTCGGGTGCCCATGGACCGCGGGATGCAGGGTATTCACGTTGGCCCACGATGGCTTCCAGCGCTTCCTTTGCTTGGCGCCGGACCACTGAGTTCCAGTGCGTGACAGAAGTTTCTACCAGTGCGTCTTTGGCCTGTTCGGCCTGCAATCGTCCCAACCCTTCCGCAGCGGCACCGGCCAATCTCCAATCGTTTTGGATACGTAGAGCCGAAACGAGGTGTGGAACGGCGTCTTGATAGCCGATAGCTCCCAGCGTTACGGCGGCGTATGTTCCGACGTCGGAGGTCAACGGACGTAGATGCGGCAAGATCTTCGGGCCGAGAGTGCGAGCTTTGTCACCCAGCGCGGCAGCTTCACGCAGCGCATCAACAATCGCGTAGGAAGTGCCGAATTCGGCGGGTTCGTCCAGAACCTGACTCAGCAGTTCTATGTTCGAGCTATCATGATCCTGTCGTGCGAAGGCGATGCGAACGCTTCTGCCAAGCAGCTCTGGCTGGCGTTGCGCCAGCTCCTGAAAATTCTGGCGGCATGAGGAAGGATGCACCTGTCCTAGTCCCCACGTTTCGACAGCGGCCGTTCTAATATCGATTGGGAGCGAACCGTCTGCCGCGATACGGGCGAGGTGGTCGCAAAGGCGAGGCTGATGAGGCACTGAAACCCGTTGGGTGTTTAGGAAATCAAGTAGAGCCGGAGATTCATCAATCAAGTTCGCCAGATGTTCGGCACCTTTGTCTTCGTTCCAGGCGAGAGCTTCAAGAAGGTTGGCCTTGCGGGGGGTGGGTGACGATGGGATGAGCGTTGTGATCTCGTGCAGCTGAGCGTCGTCGAATCTGAGCCTTCCGCGCGCCCAGACCGCGCCGTAATCCTTGACTGTTGGATCCGGGTGGCGAAGCAGCTTGAGAACGGATTCGGGATTGCTGGTGGACTTGCGCACATACTCGTAGCACTCCGCCGGACTGAGACCGGACTGACCCAAAGCACGCGCGATGCGCTGCTCGTGCCGCGAGTTTTCCAGCTGAACATTTCGGATCGTGACATATGCCGCCAGCGAAACTGCCAAGCATAGACCCGTGACTATCGCGATGCGGAGAAATCGAGAAATCGGGGATCGCACGCGTTAAAGGGAACGACCGGACTCTGACGTTTAGGAACAGCGCGAGCAATATCAGAGGATCGTGGCGTCGAAGCGCACATCCGCCTGATCTCTCCTGACACACTGTTGTCGTGGGCGTAGGTAGAGTGGCCCCGTTTGCTGCGCGTCGCGCGGCACTTTGAAATAATAACCCCACGATCATGGCTACACAGACAAAGACGAATGCCCTCAGCTGGTTTGAAATTTACGCCGCCGACTTCGATCGCGCGCGCCGATTCTATGAAACAATCCTCCACGAGCCTCTGACGCTCAGTGACATGCCGGGTGGAAAGATGGCGATGTTTCCCTTCGATCAGGAAAACGGAATCGGCGGCGCCGTCACGGTGATGGAGGGCTGCACACCGGGCGGCTCGGGCGGCACGATTGTTTACCTCAACGCCGACGGAAAACTCGATGCCGTGCTGGAGCGCATTCCTGGAGCCGGCGGAAAGATCGTCCGGGGCCGGATGCCCATTCCGCCGCATGGTTTCATCGCCTTCTTCCAGGACACCGAAGGCAACAACGTCGGCCTGCATAGCATGAGCTGAGACGGCGGTTTCGAGAGAGTGGGGCGGTTTAGTTCCGCCCTGCTTCTTGGCTATTCAATCTGCTTCGTTTGCGAGACAGGCCGTCGGAAGGAGCGGCGGGCGCGTTCGACGCGAGCCCGGATCGCGCAATCATGGACGTGATCGTTGATGAGCCCGTGGGCCTGCATGAAGGCATACATCGTGGTCGGTCCGACGAACTTCCAGCCGAGTTTCTTCAAATCCTTCGATAGCGCGATCGACTCGGAAGACGTCGAGGCGGTCTGCGGCTCGGGCAGCCGCTTAGGATCCGGCTCGTAACGCCAGAGAAACGCCGCGAGCGAGCCCTCGCTTTTCACCAGCTCGCGGGCGCGGCGCGCGTTGTTGATGACCGCTTCGATTTTGCCGCGATGCCGGATGATACCTTCGTTCACGAGGAGGCGGGTGACGTCGCGCTCGGTGAAACGCGCGATGCGGTCGAAATCGAAGCCATGAAAGGCGGCGCGGAAGTTCTCCCGCTTCGCGAGAATCGTGCGCCAGCTCAGGCCGGACTGAAATCCTTCGAGGCTTAGTTTTTCGAAGAGGCGATGATCGTCGCCTACGGGAAAACCCCACTCGTTGTCGTGATACTCCAAAAACTCCGGTGCGGCTGCGCACCAGCGGCAGCGAGGTTTTCCGTCGGGTCCCGGGATCGTCGTGCTCATGGTATCTCGCGTCCCATGCCGCACTTCGGCCGCGGAGGCAAAGCTTCGCCATCGGTCTGGATGCGCCTCCCTTGATGGCCTGCCGATATTATTTCGATTTCCGGCATAGCCGTTTTTTTCGGGCCGCCCGTCTGAGTGTTGCGCCCTTCGCGCTCCGTTGCCCCGCCCCCCATGTCGCTCCGACCGACTTCCGGTCGGAGCAACGCGGCTTCTTTGAATCACCCCTTTCTACCCGTTCGCGCGGGCTCCCGGATCGTTCCGGACTGCGGCGTGGGCGGACGAAAACACACAACCCCTACATGAATAACATCACCAAGCACCTCACCGCGCTCGCGTTGCTCGCCAGCGTTGGTTCGCTGTCGGCGCAGACTCCGCCGACCGCTTCGCAGCAAGCCGCACCGACCGACGACGAGGTCGTTAAACTTTCGCCCTTCCTCGTGAGCGCGAGTGGCACCGACATCGGGCGCTACACGTCGCTGGAATCGACGTCCGCCGGCCGTGTGCGCGTCAACATCATGGACTCGTCCCAAAACGTGTCCGTCATCACGAGCGAGATGCTCACCGACGTCGGAGCGGGCCGTATTCTCGATGCGACGAAATACATCGCCGGCATCACCGAATCCACGCTGCCCAACGCGCAGGACCGCACGAATGTCCGCGGCTTCCAAGCCGACGGCCGCACCGTCGACGGTTTCACCTACGGCGGTTTCATGAGCATGGACCCGGCGATCATCGACCGCATCGAGGTCGTGAAAGGCCCGAACTCCATCCTCGCACCGCAGCCGACCTCGCCCGGCGGCACCGTCAACAACGCCACGAAGAAGCCGCAGTTCCGCGATTTCGGCATGGTCAATGTTCAGGTCGGAGAGTTCGACGCGAACTCCGGCTTCATCGATGTGAACCGCAAGTTGAACGACGACTTCGCGGTGCGCGCGGTGGCCTCTTTCCGCGATTGGGACAACTGGTGGCGCGATTCCTCGATTCGCTCGATGACGCTCATGCCGGGCGTCACGTGGCGGATCTCCGATACCACGCAACTCACCTTCCAATACATCTTCACGCAGTGGCGTTCGTCGCTCTACCTCGGCCTGCCGGTCGATCCTTCCGCGGGCACGAAAACCAAAGCCCACATCCTCGCCGGCGTGCCGAAAGACCTGAGCGTTTACGCCGACGACATCTTCCGCACGGACCAGCAGCACGATTGGAAACTGCTGTTCACGACGAAGCTCTGGAAGGGCATCGATATGCGCTTCTCGGCGTTGTATCACAAAACCTCGCAATACGCGCCGCAGCTCAACACGGGCAACAGCACCGGCGGCGTGGGCGGCAATCGTGATCCGCTCACCGGCAATCACGTGCCAGGCATGCAATACTTGCAGACGCCTCCCTACACGGGTTCTCCGATTGCGACGCAGCCCACGCGCACCTTCGTGCGCTCGGGCACCGATCCGCGAGCGGATCCGCGCCAGTTGTTTCTCCAGAACGATTACGCCTACTTTTTCGAGAACGATGCGGTGAAGTCGACCACGCTGCTCGGCTTCGCCTACACGCAAACGCTCGATTACGGCCAGGAGGCTTACAACATCTCCGCGCCGAACTTCGACATCGACAACTACCAGCACGTGCACTGGACGCGCGGCACGCTCAACTTCCGGAATCGCGTGAGCAACCGCTTCATGCAGGGCTACCTCTCGCAGTCCCTGTCGCTCCTCGACGATCGCGTGATTCTCAACGGCGCTCTCTCGAAAAACTATTATCGCCAGCGCGCGCGCAGCACGATCACGAACATCTTCCACGGCGTCGCGCCGGAGGCCGAGCTGCCGTCCTACGGCATCGTGATCAAACCCTACAAGGACATCTTCTCGCTCTACTATTCCTACTCGGAGCAATCGACCTCCAACGGCCCTTCGATCAACAGCGCCGTCAACACGGTCCCGCCGCTCACCAGTTCGGAGCAGGAAGAGTTCGGGCTGCGCACGAAGCTCTGGGACAACAAACTCTACTTCACGATTTCGCACTTCGACATCATCCAGGACAATTTCTCGGTGCCGAATCCGGCCAACCTCACCACGCCGCCGCCGAACCCGCTGCTGCCGGCGCTGTTCTCGGACCGCACGGCGAAGGGTTGGGAATACGAGCTGCGCGCCAACCCGACGAAGAACATCTCGATCATCGCGAACTACACCGACTTCAAGAATCGCGATCCGAACAACGTGGAGTTTCGCGGCGTGGCCGAAAAATCCGGCGCCGTGCTCGTGAGTTACAGCTTCGATGCCGACACGCCTGCGCTCGACGGCTTCCGCATCGCCGTGGGCGTCGATTATATGGGCAACCGCCCTGGCGACGCGCCGTCCGGACTGACGGCGGCGAGCACGCCGAACAATGTGATTCCGAACCAGCCCACGTTCTATCTGGGAGCGCGCACCCTCACGCAGCTGATTCTTTCGTATCAATCGAAGCACAACTGGGGCGTGCAGCTGAACATCGATAATCTGTTCGACGAATACTACCATATGGCGTCGATCAATCGTTCGATGGTTTACACGGGGACGCCGCGGAATTTCCGCTTCACCGCGAACTACAAGTTCTGATTTGGCGCGGTCCCGATCCCGATTCTTCAAAGCCGGCTGCTGACGCGGCCGGCTTTTCTTTGGGCAACGCGCACCCCCTTGCACCGAGCGAAGCGTCTTCACCTTGATCCAAATCAAGGCACGCGTCTTCCCGTGCGCTAGACTGATCGCATGGGCTCCTATTACGGCATCCTTCTCACGATCCATCTGCTCTGTGCGATCACCTTTGTGGGCGCGGTGTTTTTCGAAGTGCTTGTCATCGAGCCGATGGAAAAGGCATTGCCGCCAGGAACGGCGGAGAAGATCGCGGAAGAGATTCCGCGGCGCGTGCGGAAATTCATGCCGGTGGTGGTCGCGCTGCTGTTTCTCACCGGTCTCGCGATGTTCTGGGTGCACTACTCGGCGCGTCCGGATTTCTTTCAATCGCGGTTCGGCATCCTGCTCACGGTCAAGATGGTGTTGGCGTTTACGGTGCTCGGGGTGTTCGTGACGGCGATCCGCGCTTCGATCAAGGGCACGATGGACCTCTGTCGCTTCCGCTACACGCATCGGATTGTGGCGGGCTTGATGCTCGCGATCGTGCTGTTGGCGAAAGGCATGTTCTATTTGTAAGGCCCCATTGCCGCACGGCGCAGGACTGGCGCGTCTTGCGCTCCGAAGATGGGAGCGGGGGAGAGGATGTCCGTTGCGCGGACGTTCGTTCGTCGTAGAAGGAAGCGCTCCCCTCAATGTCATCTCGACCTTTGCCTCCTTCGCCCGCGGCTGCCGCGGTGTCGCGCGAATCGACGCCGGAAGCGAGTTCCTATCGCTGGGTGATTGTCGCGCTCGGAGGACTGATGGGATGCGTCGCGATCGGATCGATGTTTTCTCTGGCCGTGTTCCTCGGGCCGATCTCATCGGCGACCGGCTGGAGCCGCGCGGCAATCTCGGGGGCGATGACGATCGACTTTATCACAATGGGAATCGCGGGATTCGCCTGGGGCGCGATCAGCGATCGATTCGGCGTGCGCATCGTCGTGCTGGCAGGAGCGGTTTTGTTGGGCGCCGGACTGGTGATCGCGAGCCGCGCCACCTCGTTGCTCGGTTTCCAAATCGGCTACGGAGTCCTGATCGGACTTTCTGCCGGGGCGTTTTTCGCGCCGATGATTGCCGCGGTGACGGGGTGGTTTCACACCCAACGCGGACTCGCGGTGTCGCTCGTTTCGGCAGGAATGGGCATGGCGCCGCTCACCGTATCGCCGTTCGCCGGGTGGCTGGTTTCGCACTACGACTGGCGCACCGCGATGGGAACCATCGGCATCGCCGCGTGGGTGTTGCTGATTCCCGCCGCGCTGTTCGTCAGGAATCCTCCGGGACGGGCGCGTGAAAACGCGGCGCCGATTTCCCAGGATACATCACCGGCCGAAGGTGGATTGCGGCGCGCGCTGCTTTCGCCGCAGTTCCTGGCGCTCGGCGGCGTTTACTTCCTCTGCTGCGCGGCGCACTCCGGGCCAATCTTTCACATGATGAGCTATGCGCAGCTCTGCGGGCTTTCGACGATGACGGCCGTAAGCGTTTACAGCGTCGAAGGTCTCGCCGGGCTGGGCGGCCGTTTGCTGTTCGGCGTGGCCGCCGATCGACTGGGCGCGAAACGCGTGCTTGTCGCGGGTCTCCTCGCGCAAGCGATCGCGATCGCCACGTTTATCGCGATTCGTCGCACCGGTGAGTTCTACCTTTTGGCGATTTTCTTCGGTGCGGCTTACGGTGGCGTCATGCCGCTCTATGCCGTGCTCGCGCGCGAATACTTCGGGCAGCGCATCATGGGCTCCGTTTTCGGGGCGGCGACAATGCTGTCGGCGCTCGGCATGGCGCTGGGCCCCGTGGTGGGCGGATGGATCTTCGATACGCTGCAAAGTTATCGCTGGCTGTATCTTGGCTCGGCCACGCTGGGCGTTGGAGCGGTCGCGATCGCCTTGACGTTTCCGCGAGTTTTTCGGCCGACGCTTCGCGAAATCCCCGCCTAGGTGGTGCGTTGGTCGTGCTAGGTTGCGCGCGAGCGCGCAACCTACGGAGGTTGTTCGCACGTATCCGGAAACTCGAGACTCGACAAAACCGCCGCGGCCGATTCTCTTGGCAGCCTCACATGAGCCACCGCTCGATCATCATCGCCGCGATCATTATGCGCCCCTTCTCAGGGCGGCGGCGTGTGGCTGTGTAATTTCGAATCGATCAACCACTCTCTCCCGAAGCCCTGAGCTCTCCGCTCAGGGCTTTTTTATTTTCCGATGAAAACGCCTTCCCTGAACCTCAACGACGTCCTTGCCGCCCAATCCCGGCTGGCAGGCGGAGTGTGCCGCACGCCCGTGCAGGAATCGCCTTCGCTTTCGCAGGCCGTCGGTGCGCGCGTCTGGCTGAAGCGCGAGGATCTGCAGCGCACCGGCTCCTTCAAAGAGCGCGGGGCGCGTCACGCGTTGCTCAGCCTGACGCCCGCCCGGCGCGCGCGCGGCGTCGTCGCGGCATCCGCTGGCAACCATGCTGCGGGGCTCGCGTTTCACGGCGCTGCTCTTGGCGTGAAAGTCACGGTGGTGATGCCGGTGAACGCATCGTCCGTGAAAGTCGCGCGGTGCCGCGATCTGGGCGCGGACGTCGTGTTGCACGGAGAGAATTTCGATCGAGCCGAACAATTCGCGCGCGCCTTCGCCCGAGAACACGGTGCGACGTATGTGCATCCGTTCGACGATCTGCGCGTGATCGCGGGGCAGGGGACGCTGGCCTTGGAGTTGCTCGAGCAAGTGCCGGATTTGGATACGGTGGTGGTGCCCGTGGGCGGCGGCGGTTTGCTGGCGGGTGTTGCGACCGTGGTGAAAGCGCTTCGTCCCAGCGTGCGTGTGGTCGCGGTCGAACCGCAAAACGCCGCGGGGTTCCTTGCCGCGTGCTTGCGCGGAGCGCCCGGCAGGGCGGAAACGTTGCCGACCGTAGCGGATGGACTCGCGGTGGCGCGGGTGGGCGAAAACGCGTTCGCGCTCGCCGCTACGCGTATCGACGATGTGGTGACGGTGACCGAAGACGAAATCGCCACCGCCATCCGCCATCTCGCGCGCGAACGCGGAATCGTGGCGGAAGGCGCGGGAGCAACCGCGGTGGCGGCGTGGTTGAGCGGCAAGGTG
Organism: Verrucomicrobiota bacterium; assembly: GCA_023391285.1. Lineage (GTDB taxonomy): Bacteria > Verrucomicrobiota > Verrucomicrobiia > Opitutales > Opitutaceae > Opitutus. The sequence goes on along the minus strand of JAEWBF010000033.1, from coordinate 24,522 downwards.
CGCGGGGCGACGCGAGTCGCGCTGCCCATCACCGGACGGAATATCGACGCTGGGCTGCATCAGAAACTCACGGACCCAACCGCAACCGCTCCCGCGTTCAACTTGCCTCGCGCCGCTTAACGCCCGCCCTTCGCCGCGCGCCGCGCCGCGCTTTCGCGCACCATCTGGCCGAGATCCGCGGCCGGACGAATTTCCCATGGGCCGTATTGGGCACCGGGATGTTTCGAAATCAGATCGACCGCGTGATTCAAATCGCGGGCTTCGAGGATCATGATCCCGCCGAGCTGCTCTTTCGTTTCCGCGAACGGTCCGTCCGTGACGACGACCTTCCCGTTTGCGTAGCGCAGCGTTATCGCGGTGTTCGGTGGCTGCAGTCCTTCGCCGCCGATGAAATGCCCGTTGGCGCGGAGTTCGTCATCGTAGGCGCAACAGGCGTCGATCATGGCGTGTTGCTCGGCTTCCGACATGGCAGCGAAGGCGTTGGGATCAATGTATCCGAGGCAGATGTATTTCATGATGGATGCTTTTGTTCACCACAGAGGCGCGGGGACGCAGAGAAGACATTTGGTGACATTGCCGACCTCTGTGTCTTCGTGCCTTTGTGGTTCATTGTTTCCTAACTGATCGAACGGCCGACGCAGATTTCGACAGCACGGGGGGGAAATCATCCGAGCTCGCGCAGCCGCTTCTCCAGATAGCGGCGCTCCGGTTCGGAACTCGTTAACGTCAGCGCTTCTTCATACGCTGCGCGCGCATCTTCGGAGCGTCCGAGCCGGCGACAAAGGTCGGCGCGTGCCGCATGCGCCAGATGGTAGCGGCGCAACTCTCCGCGGGCGAGGAGTGCATCGATAAGGGCCAATCCGGCGGACGGACCTTCGTGCATCGCCACCGCAGCGGCACGATTGAGCTCGATGACGGGGGACGGCTGCATCGAGAGCAGTGCGGCATACAACGCGCAGATTTGCTTCCAGTCCGTCGCATCTGCCGTGCGCGCTTCGGCATGCACGGCGGCGATCGCGGCCTGCAGTGTGAAAGGCCCGAATCGACGCGTCGCGAGCGCGCGTTCCGCCAGAGTGATCCCTTCGCGAATCAGCGTCTGATTCCAACGCGATCGATCTTGTTGCTCGAGCAACACCAACTCGCCAGCGGCGTCCACCCGCGTGGCGCGACGCGATTCATGCAGCAGCATCAGCCCGAGCAAGCCGAGCGCTTCCGGCTCGGGTTGTAGTTCAACGATGATGCGGCCCAACCGAATCGCTTCGTCCGAAAGCTCCGCGCGCGTGAGCGATGCGCCCGATGAGGCGGCGTAGCCTTCGTTGAAGAGGAGATAAATCACCGCGAGCACCGCATTCATCCGCACCGGCAATTCCGTGCCCGAGGGCACTTGATAGGGAATCCGCTCGTCGCGGATCTTCGCTTTCGCCCGCACGATACGCTGCGCGATCGTCGGCGCCGACGTGAGAAATGCGCGCGCGATTTCCTCGGTCGTCAGACCGCACACCTCGCGCAACGTCAGTGCCGCGCTGGCGTCCGGAGCGAGCGCGGGATGGCAACACGTGAAGACGAGTTTGAGCCGGTCGTCCGGAAGTTCGTCATTCGCGTCAACGGCCGGAGGCGCCTCGTGGCCATGCACGCTTTGCGCGATGTCTTCCTGCACCGCATCGAACCGCACTCGCCGCCGCATCGTATCGATCGCTTTGAAACGTCCGGCAGAGATCAGCCATGCGCGCGGGTTTTGGGGAAGGCCTTCTACCGGCCAGCGTTTCAGCGCGGCGTTGAAGGCGTCCTGCATCGCGTCTTCCGCGCGGTCGAAATCTCCCAACAGCCGGATCAGGGTTGCGAGAACGCGTCCACGCTCCGCGCGGTAGATCGCTTCGAGCTGGGCGCGGAAATCAATTTCGGATTCGGACATGCGAGAGTCAGGGCCACCCGGTCACGCGAGCGGTTTTCGGTTCCTGATCAAATCGGCCACGTGTGCAAGGGCTCCGTCGAGGCTGGTGATCGTCACGGGTTTCGTAACGTGGCTCGAAAATCCCGCTGCACGGGCGCGCGCGACGTCCTCCTGCGACCCGTAGCCGGTGATGGCGATACCTACGATTGGTGCGCGGGCTCGCATCGTTTTCATCAGTTCATATCCGTCACCGTCCGGGAGGCTGATGTCGGAGAGCAGAAGCTCGAATCGCCGCGAGTCGCCGAGCGCGAGGGCCTCCTGCACGGTGGCAGCGGCGGCGACCTTATGTCCTCGCCGTTCGAGCAGCGAGGCCAGTGCGGTGCGACTCGGTTCGTGGTCTTCGACGACCAGGACGGACCATTTCTGTGGTGCAGAGATTCCCGGTGGGTTTTGCGGTGCGGAGGTGTTTTCCGCCGGCGCGGCGACCGTTTTGAGTTTGGTGGTAAAGGTCGCTCCGTGTCCGCGACCCGGACTGCTTGCGACCAAGGTGCCGCCATGGAGCTCCACGATTTGTCGGCTGATCGACAAGCCCAGGCCCAGACCGCCGCGCTTGTGCTCGCCTTGACTGAAGGCTTCGAAACAGCGCCCGAGTTCGGTGGCTGTCATGCCAAAACCGTGGTCAACAATCCGCACCTCCACGAACTCCCCGTCGTTCTGCGAGCTCACCTTCACGCGACCGCCGTCGCTGCTGAACTTCGCGGCATTCTGCAGCAGATTCCAGAATACCTGGAGCAGCCGTTCGGGATCGCCGCGGGTGTGTGAAGCGCGCGCCGACAGATCCAGTTCGACGACGATGTTCCGTGCGTTCAATGCCGGACGAACCACCGCAATCGCCTCTTCGACGATCACATGGACGTTCACGACGCGAGCCTGGAGCTCCAGCAATCCCCGCGAAATGCGAGTGAGATCGAGGAGGTCGTCGATGATGCGAGCCTCCACTCCGATGCTGCGGGCAATCGCAGTGAACGCGCTCCTCGCGGCGGGCGGAAATTCCGGATTGGCCGCGCCTTCGCTGGCGATGAGCAGCGCGGGGTTCAGCGGCGTGCGCAATTCGTGCGACAACGATGCGAGAAAGACGTCCTTCGCGCGCGAAGCCGCTTCGGCTTCCGCGCTCTTTTGCTCGAGAGATTCGAGCGCGAGTTGCCGCTCCGCCGCGTTTTTGCCGGCCAGCGCGAGCAGGGCGACGGCGATGATCAAGCCCGTTGAAATGAGAACCGACTGGAAAGGCCACGGACCCACGGTCGACGCTTCAGCCGCCATGGCTGCTCCGCTGGGAATGTAATCCGCGGCGGCCATGCCAACGTAGTGCATGCCCGCAATGGCCGTTCCCATGACCACGGCGCTCAGGGATTTCGCCCAATAACGCCCGGCTCCGTTCAGCACATGATGGCGGGCCAAGACCAGAGCGCCCGCGGACGCCGCGATCGCGATCGCGATCGAAGCCGAGAAGAGAACGGAATCGTAGCGAATGGTGGCGGGGAGCCACATCGACGCCATGCCGAGGTAGTGCATCGAAGCGATCGCAAGTCCCATCGCCACACCCCCGATGGCGACGTGGAAACGGGTGACCGTGTGCCGGTTTACAATCAAGAAGGCGAGGCCTGCGCCCAAAGCCGCAGCCGCCATCGAGACGACGCTCAACAACGGGTCGTAGCGCACCGGCACATCGAGGTGCAGCGCGAGCATGCCTACGAAATGCATCGTCCAAATGGCGACTCCCATGAGCGCAGCGCCGGCGAGAAAATAGCGCCTCCGATGATTGGGTTCGGCGGCGGATCGCATGCGACCGGCACAGTCGAGCGCGGCGAACGAGCCGCCGACCGCGACGACGCACGACAAAGCCACCAGCGCGAGATTCCAGGAGCTGGTCAGGGTGCCGTCGGGGCCGCAAATAACAATGGATTCGTTCACCGGGAAAAGAGCGCGGATATGTCCCGAACAAGGAAGGCGGTCGGGCGGCAGTCAGGTCTTTTCCACCTGTGCGGACATATCCATTTTGTCAGCACACTGCATCGGCTTTGCCGTCGCGTCAGCTGGAAGCCGAACTTTTCACCGAGGTTTCTTCCGCGTTTCACCGTGACTTCACGCGACTGCGTTAAGTCTTGGACATGGCAGAACCATTTCATTCGCGGTGGATTGAAGATCAGGTGGAAGCGTGGCGCAGTTTCCTGCGCCGCCGACGCGGCGATCCCGTGGTCGATGGAAAGCTGGAGGTTCAGCTGCGGGACGAAATCGCGCAGCTTACGCGCGCCGGGCTGGCGGGCGACGAGGCGTTCTGGGTCGCGGTGAAACGAATGGCTAGTCGCGACGTCATCGCGGCTGAGTTTGCGGCGAACCATGGCGGGCGGATTTGGAAGCAGCCGGCGGATGCACCGATCCCATCTGGCGAACACGGTCTCTGGGCATCCAAGGATGCCGCGATCGCGTTGGGCTGCGCCGTTTTCGCCGCGCTTGCAATCAAGCTGCCCGCGCTTTTCGGCATGAGCGTGCAGCAAGCCGGAGGCTTCTATTTTCGTAACGTCAGCCTCTTCGCGCTGCCGTGTTTAAGCGCCTATTTTGTTTGGAAGCGGCGATTGTCAGTAACCGTGATGGCATGGCTGGTCGGCGCATTCGTCATTGGCGCGCTCTTGGCCAATCTTCCGGGATTCGGGCGCGCTTCCGGATTCGAAGCGCTCACGGCGTTGCACCTGCCGATCGTGCTCTTCCTGGTGACGGGCATCGCTTACGCCGGCGAGCGCTGGCGCGATGTTGCGGGCCGCATGGATTTCATCCGATTCTCCGGTGAGCTGTTTATCTATTACGTGCTGATTGCGCTCGGTGGTGCCGTCCTCTGTGGGTTCATGGCGCTGACGTTTCACACGATTGGCATCGATATCGAACGGTTCTTCGAATCGTGGCTGCTGCCCTGCGGGGCGGTGAGCGCGGTGGTGGTGGCATCGTGGTTGGTGGAGGCGAAACAAAGCGCTTTGGGAAACATCGCGCCGATGCTGACGCGGATCTTTACGCCGCTGTTCGCTGCGATGCTGGTCGCTTTTCTGGCGGCGTTAGTGTGGTCCGGCCGCGTCGTGGCGATCGACCGCGACTTGCTCATCGGTTTCGACCTGTTGCTCGTGGTCGTGTTGGGATTGCTGCTCTACTCGATCTCGGCGCGTGACCCTCGAGCTCCACCCAGCGCTTTCGACGTTTTGCAGATTGTGCTGGTGGTGAGTGCGCTGCTGGCGGATGCGGTTGCGCTGGCGGCGATCGCGGCGCGAATCGGAGAGTTTGGGCTCAGTCCCAACCGAGTCGCCGCCCTCGGCGAAAACATCGTTCTGCTCACGAATCTGGCGGTATCCGCCGTGCTCTACCTGCGCTTCATGCTTGGACGCGGAACGTTCCGCGCGCTCGAGCGCTGGCAGACCGGCTTCCTGCCGGTGTATGGGATTTGGGCGGCGTTGGTCGTCATCGTGTTTCCGCTCGTTTTCCGATGGGCCTAGCAGCGTGCGCCGGAACTCAAGAAGCGATTGCTCTCAGTTTTTTTAGCTCGTCGCGCCATTTCTGATCAATCGATGCGCGCATTGGAATCCGGGACTGGCGCCGCATTTGCCGAGCAGAATCGGCCTGCCCGACGACGCACACGTTTGTATCCCGCGCGGATTGCCTTTCCCCGGATGGCATGCTGATTCCGCGCCGCAATGCCGCTCCGTCGAAAACACATCTTTCGCCCGCCGCCGCCCGCCCCCACGACGATCTACGTTCGGCCGGGCTACAATCGCGTCCTCGCGGAGGAGTTTGAAGCGCTGAAAGTGAAGCGCGTTGCGCTCGTCGCCGACAAAGTCGAAGCGCACAGCCAGGGCGACCTGCGGGAAAATTTCGGTTTCAAGGCCGCGAAAGACGCCATTCGCGCCGTCGATCGAAAGATGACCGCGCTCGACCGTTTCGTCGCGCGCAACACCTTCATCGAAGTCGATCCCGCGACGTGGCTGACGAAACCGACCGATACGCTGCAACTCGGGCACGTGACGCGGATCGAGAAAGAAGACCTGGCGACGAAACGGAAGCACCGCTTCACGTTTCTGGTCACGACCTACGGCGAGACGGCGAGCGATCCGGATTCCGGCATCGAATGCCTGCCGCACAACTCGCCACTCGCCACCGCGATTCTCGGCCTCGCTGCAGACGAGCAGAATCAGGTGCGGCTCCCCGCGGGCGAGTCGCTCCTCACCGTGGTTTCAATTCGCAATCCCACCCAAGCGGAACTCGACCGCTTGCTCATGCCGATCAAAGCGCCGGAGATCGATTCCGAGGACTGATCGTTTTCCGGCCGGGGCAACGATGAGGCGCCGAACATTGATTTTTCACCGGGGCACGCGCCGACGAACGAAGTGCGCGACGATCGCGGCAACGATCAATCCGACGGCGGCGGCGATTCCCACCAGACCGGCCTTGCTGTAAATCATGAAGGTGCTCGCGGCGCCGACCACCACCAGCGTGGTGCCCATCAAAACATTCCACGTTACGCGACGACTTCCGCGAGGCATGGCATCGCCGAGCAGGCGCTCCTGGTTCATCAGCAAGGAGAACGCGAGATACGCGATCGGCAGCAGAATGAAGCCGAAGACCGAGGCGGGAATCGCGAGATAGAAGGCGGCTTTGCTCCAGAAAAACGGTCCGAGGGCGCCGACAGCGGCAGCGAGACTTCCCACTCGAAACAGCCACCCGCTTTCCTCGCGTTTGAACACCGCGCAGACCACCTGTCCGGTGATCAACATCATCAGCGTGCTCGTTGAAAGCGCCATGCCGAGCACGCCGAAGCCGAAGATGATGTGAGCAAAGAAATATCCCGTCAGTGGCTCGAGCGCGGCAGCGAGGTGATTGGCGTCTCGATTGACCAGCACCGCGGCGAGCCGTTGGTCCGCGGAGGAAATCGTCGCGGTTGCGCCGACGCCGACGCGGTCCGCTTCGAGCGCTTTGAGCAGCCCGTCGAACTCGCGCAGTTGCATCGGCGAGGCTTTGGCGGTGAGCGCCACGGCGTCGGTTCCCGGGAGACCGCCTTGCGGCACGCCGTGAAACTGAGTCGCTGCGGCCATCACCACGCAGCTCGTCGCGAGCGTGAAAGGAATCAGCATGCCCGTCGCGAGATCGAACTTCTGCAGGCCGCTGAACTCGCGGCCCCAGCCGCGCCGGAGGATCGAATACGGAAAAAGAAAAGTCATGTTGATGCCGACGGCGGCGGCGGCGCCGGCGACGATCACATCGCGTTGGTTTTCTACGATGAGGCGGGTCCAGAAAGCGTGATGCTCGGATGCGGTCTGAGCGATGAGAGGGAGGAACACGTCAGCCGGGCGCGTCAGATACGAAAAATCGGGGATGAACCCGCGCGCGACGCCGCTCCAGTCCAGGCCTGCGGGCGAAAGCGAAAGCGCCACCACGACGCCGGCGAAACAGAGCACGATAATGAAAACGACGGCCTTGAGCGTGTTCTCGTAGAGCTTCACGCCGCGGCCGCCTTTGCCGTAGTTCCACGTCACGAAAGTGGAGAGGGCGAGGATGACGAGCGTGGGCACGAGTTTCCCGCCGAAGGCGCCGAAAGGTCCGCTGTCGCCGAGAAGATCCGGCAGGAGGTTTTGGCGCAGCACGGCGATGGAGAGCGAATACTGCGGCATTGCCCAGACGATGCTCGCGAGGAGCGACGCGCCCGCCCACGCGTATCCGAGAACCGGATTCACGAACTCGTTGATCGCTTCGAGGGGACGCCGTCCCGTGGCCATGGTGACATAGCCGACCGCGCAAAGCATCACGATCCCCATGATCATTGCGAGTGGTTGCAGCCAGAGCAGGCCGAAGCCGCCGATCACGCCGAGATAGAGGCTGCCGGAGAGCGAAGCTCCGCCGAGTGTGATGGCGCTCTGTAACCAACCTGGGCCGGAGAGTTTGAAATAGACCGGCAGTCGCTTTTGCAGCGGTTCGTCGGCGATCGAGCGCAGGAGGCGAGCGTCTTCGGAGAGCGCCGGCACTGCCGTGGAAGGGGAGGACACGGAGGGGGTTTTCAAGAGGGGCGGGGGAGACGCGCTTAGAATGCGAAACCCAACCGGGAGGCAACGATCGACGTCTCCGACAGTCCGCGATTGGAGGTGTCCGCGCGCGAGTTGCCGCGGCAGGCTTCGATGTTACGCTCTGAAATGTCGAAGACGCACAAGGAGATTTTGACGGAGGCCAACGCTGCGATTTCCCGCGGGGATTTCGAAGGTTTCCTGATTCACTGCACTGAAGACACGGTTTGGAATTTCGTCGGCGACCGCACGCTTCGAGGGAAAGAGGAAGTGCGCCGGTGGATGGCGGAAACCTATCGGGAGCCGCCGAAGTTCAGCGTTCGTCAGCTGATCGAAGACGGCGCGTTCCTCGCGGCGGTCGGGAAGATCACGCTCGAGGATCGGAATGGTCGAGACGCCGAGTCGTCCTACTGCGATGTCTGGCGCTTCGAGAACGGCCGCATGGCCGAACTGAACGCATTCGTCATTGGGCCGGGTTGAACGATCGAAACCAGATTGACGCGTGGTCTCACGCGGGCGGCTTGATGAGTTCTGTTCGGAATTGCGGCGCCAGTTGGGCGGCTTTCGCCTTGCTGGCCTGCAACGCCGACGCATCGAGTTGCGGCGGCGCACTTGTTCGTTCCGAAACCGCTGCGCCTACTTCCGCGAAAAACCGGTCCTGCCCGGCGGGTGCGCAAATGCAAAGAAGCCGGCAGGCGTTTTTCCCGTTGTTTCGAAAACGATGCGGGGCGTTGGCGGGAATGTGAACGGTTTCGCCTGCGCGCACGATCTGACTCGCCTCACGGAAGGTGAACTCCACTTCGCCGGCGAGGACGGTGAAGGACTCCTCGAAATCGTGGCGGTGAGGCGGCGGCCCACCACCGGGTGGAATATGCATGTCGATCAGACAGTATGCACCGCGCGTGTCTTCGCCGGATAGCAGCACGGTGTAGGTGTCGCCCACCAAACTGAGATGCGGCACATTTGGCTGATCCGGATGAACCACCTTAAGTTGCCGCGCTGAATCGTCCGCAGGGATTTCAGGTGCATTCATGTTGAGCGCCTCGGAGCAGGCCGGACCGGCGAACTTCCGGCGTGTTCCGCTCGACGCGAGGGTGCGGGGGCGGGCCTGGGTGTCGCCCGTCAGATCGTGGCGAAGGTCGGGCGCGAACCGCGAAAAAGATTGGCGAAGCGCCGCGAGGGGATTCGATGCGGACCGAAAGGCGGCTGCGGCGGAGCATGAAGAAACATCGCTGGAACTGGGTTAACATCGTGCGGCGGACCGCTGCGGGCATCGCGTGCATCGCCGGATTGGCGCTGGCGGTCGCGGCACAACCCGGCAGCGAAAAACCCGCGCCCCGCAACGTGCTGTTCCTCATCGCCGACGACCTGAATACGCTGCTCCGCTGCTACGGCGACCCGCGGGCGAAGACGCCTCATCTCGATCGACTCGCGCGGCGCGGCGTCCGGTTCGAACGCGCCTATTGCGCCTTTCCCTTGTGCGGACCGAGCCGCAACGCGCTGCTCACTGGCTTGTATCCCAACGCCAATGGCGTGTTGGCCAACGGCCAGATTTTCCGCCAGACGATTCCCGCTCAGCTGAGTTTGCCGCAGGTGTTTCGGCAGCAGGGCTATTTCGCCGGCCGGATTGGCAAGCTCTATCATTACAACGTGCCCGCATCGATCGGCACCGATGGTCACGACGATCCGGCCTCGTGGGAGTTGGAACTCAACCCTGCCGGCGTCGATCGACTAGAGGAGCAGCCGATGATCACTTCGCTGGTGCAAGGCCAGTTCGGGGCCACGCTAAGCTGGCACGCCTCGCGCGAGTCGGATGAACGACACACCGACGGCTTGATCGCGCGCGACGCCGAGTGGGTGCTCGAGCGAATGGCACGACAACGCGAGCGGCCCTTTTTTCTGGCGGTGGGCTTTTTCCGACCGCACACGCCGTTCGTCGCGCCGAAGACGCCGTATTTCGACTATTACCCGGAGGCGGAAATGCCGATCGTCCAAGGCGCGGAGGGCGACCGGGCCGATATTCCCGCACCCGCGCTCGCCAGCGCGAAACGCGAGGAGGCGGCGATGAGCGACGCGCAAAGGCGCCAAGCCGTGCAGGCGTATTACGCGAGTATCAGTTTCATGGATGCACAAGTGGGACGAGTGCTGGATGCGCTCGACCGGCTGGGGCTCGCGGACAGCACCGTGATCGTTTTCACCAGCGACCATGGCTATCATCTGGGAGAACACGGGCTTTGGCAGAAACGCAGTCTGTTCGAGGAAAGTGCGCGCGTGCCGCTGCTGATCGTTGCTCCCGGCGTGTCGAAAGCGAATACGACGGCGGCCGCGCCGGTGAGCTTGATCGATCTGTTCCCCACGCTCACCGAGCTGTGCGGGCTTGCTGCGCCCGCGAATCTGCAAGGGCAGAGCCTCGTGCCGATGCTGCGCGATCCTCGTGTGATCGGACGCGGCTGGGCGATCACGCAGACGGCGCACAATGGTGTTTCCGGCTACAGCTTGCGCACTCCGCGCTGGCGCTACACCGAGTGGAACGAAGGTGAAGGTCGCGAGCTTTACGACCACGACACCGACCCGAAGGAACTCACCAATCTCGCGTCCAGCGCTGCACACTCGAAAACGATCGACGAGCTTTCCGCCCAACTGCGCGCCGCGGTCGGTGCAACGTTCCCGCCCGACGGGAAGCGGCCCGCGGTGCGAGAGGGCGGGTTGTGGCATCCCACGCTCGTCACGCCCTGACGCGGAGAGGCCAAATCAGTCGAACCACGAAGCACACGAATTCACACGAATGACCGAGTAGGCGGCCAGCCTCTCGGCTGCTCGGGCTTCGTGTTCATTCGTGTCCATTCGTGGTTTCTTCTTTTGGGTTTCGAATCACGCCGTTGCCGGGAGCGCGGCCGCATTCGCGCGGCGGCGGCGATGCCATAGCGCGAGTCCCAGCAGAAGCACAGCCCCGGCGGCGTAGGTGCTCGGTTCCGGCACGGGCGTGAAGTCGACCGACTGGGCCAGCCGGGCGTTCACGCTTTCGAACCCGCCACCGCCATAGCCCTCGTTGAGATTAGGCACGTCGAAGAACGTTCTGCCTCCCGCGAGGTAATAGGATGCGTCGCTGAATTCGAGCGGTGGAACGGGCAGCCCGAGCCCTGTAAACGGCTCAGCAAACGTGAAGGTGAGGTCGAATTCTTCGAACACTTCTCCCGCATACTCGAACGTCATGCCCCCTTCCCACGCCGCCATGGATTGCAGAGGCCGAATAATCTCAAAGTCCCCCAGCCCATAGGCATGGACCTTGATTCGCCACACATTGCGGTCCGGGTTGGAGAAGGAGTAATACCCCTCGCTGCCCGCGGCGTCGTTGACGTCGTAATAAAGATCAAGCCGCGAGATGTAGCCGCTCGTATGGTTCCATGGGATCAAAGCGCTGTTAGCCCGGAAGATCAGATCACTGACGCCCTCCGAGGGGTTGGTCGCCGAAATATGCACCAGCTGCGCATGCGCGGAGCCGAGGAGCGCTCCGCCGAGAACGAGAATCGAGAAGAAAGCACGAAGGGGCTTCATGACGCTCCAAGATAGTCGACCGCGAGGACGCGCTCAATCGGAGCCTGGCCAGTCCCCCGCATCCTGTTCCTCCCGATAGCGGTCGTCATCCGCGCCCGGGCGCACAGAGAGCCTAGTTTCTCGCAGCCGAATTCGCACGCGGACGAGGAGCAGCAGTTCGGGCCCAAGCTGTCGCCTGGACAATGTGCTTGGTAAAGATGTGATCGGATCGTGATCCAGCCATCAGGGAATTTTCCGCCCGACGTGTGCGGATGGGCCAGTGACTTCCCATCGTTTCGCGCTGCCAATCTCGACGAGATCGTTAACGTCCTGACGAGTTTTGTTCGGGACTCTACGCCGGAGCAGATCCAGGCGTGGAAGGCGTCCGTTGCGCCACTCCAGCAACAGTGCGGATTTGTCCTGGACCAGCGAACCACGGCACAGCGTTACTGCGCGATTTTGGAGTATCGCATGCCCGATGGCGCGAAGCGCGTCGATGCCGTGCTCCTCCTGGCGGGCGCTGTGTTGGTGGTGGAGATGAAAGGCGATGGGAACTGGCAACCGGAATACCGCGAGCAGGCGGCTGACTATGCCCGCCGCTTGTTCTGGTTTCATCGTCATTGCGGCGAGGACGGCGTCCGAGTTCACACGTTGCTCGTCAACTACGGCTACGGTGAAAACGCGGAAGAGCGTGAGTTCCTGACGACCACGCGCATCGAGCGATTGGCAGACGTGATCAAGCGCTTCGACCGGCCTGAAAACAGGCAGCCGCTGCCGTTGGAGAAGTTTCTATCTCCAGACGCATGCCAACCATCGCCTTCACTCGTCCAGGCGGTGCGCAGCTATTTCTCGCAACATGCACTACCGCGCATCAAACGCATTGACGAGATCACGCAGAAAACCGTGCAGCGCGTAGTAGCGGAGATCCACGCGACGCATGCCACACGGAAGCGGAAGTTGGTGCTCGTGAGTGGCGTTCCGGGAGCGGGCAAAACGTATGTCGGACTGCAGATCGCGCATGATCGATTTCTCGACGATCTCGCCGAACCCATCGCTTCAGGAGAGAAACCCACCGCGCCCGCGGTGTTTCTGTCCGGCAACGGTCCGCTCGTTGAGGTGCTACAATACGAGTTGAAGAATGCAGGTGGAGACGGGCGCGTGTTCGTGCGCGGCGTAAAAGACTTCGTGGCGAAGTATTCGAAGAAGCGATCCGGGGCGCCGCCCCATCATGTATTGATCTTCGACGAGGCGCAGCGCGCGTGGGATGCCGCCAAAGTCCAGGCGAAGCACAATGATCCTGCGGCCGTTTCAGAGCCTGCAGCGTTCGTGAACTTCGCCGAGCGCGTGCCGGGCTGGTGCGTGGTGATGGGCCTCATTGGGAACGGCCAAGAAATCCATTCCGGAGAAGAAGGAGGCATGGCACTGTGGGCGGCGGCGATCGCAATGAGTCCTGAGCGTTGGGAGGTGGTTGGACCCGAGCAATTCCGCGAGACCTTTGCTGCCGCGGGCGTCGGTTACACCAGTAGGGATGACCTCCATCTCGCGCGCTCGGTCCGGTTTCATTTTGCGGCGGGGCTGAGCGAATGGGCCGCGGGTATTATCGAAGACGAGGAGGAGCCCGCTCGACTTGCGGCGATCGCTCGCCAACTCGCCCAGCAGGGCTATCAACTGCGGATCACGCGCCGGTTGGGGAACGCTAAGGAATTCTTGTGGAAGAAATACGAAGATCTGCCCGAAGCGCGGTTTGGGATGATGACCTCCAGCCGTAATAAGCGCATCGGCGATGTGATCGAAGAGCCGGAACGCGCGAAGTTCTTTCGCGCCGGCCCCTGGTATGCGGACCCAGGAGCGTCGCCACGTTCGTGCAGGCAATTACAGGAAGCGATCACTGAGTTTGCGGCGCAAGGGCTCGAGCTCGATCACACTTTGTTGATTTGGGGCACGGATTTCGTGCGGAAGGACGGCCGGTGGAGCAATGCCGCAGCCAGGACCTATCGGAAATCCTCGGGTGTGCAGGACGCCTTACAACTTCGGAGAAATGCCTACCGTGTCTTGCTCACGCGGGGGCGTGAAGGCGCGATCATTTGCTTGCCGGAGTTTCTGAGTGAACTCGATGAAACATATAAGTTCCTCGTGGAAGCGGGTGCCGAAGTGCTGACCTGAAGTCACACGCAGCGGATGAGCGAGAAGCTTGCGCGCGTGTTCGCTGGCGGTGCGAGTTGGTCGACGGAAGTGGTGCGGAACGAAGAGGCGATACGGCTCGCTACCTCCGAGGGTCGAGAGCATCACCGTGGCGTTAGGCGAAGGGTTTAGGTCATCGCGACGCCGACAGAATGGCGATCGCATCCGGTGTTGCTACTCCGCGATCTCCCGAAGCAACGCTTCCAGCCGGCGCTTGTGAGGCGTGAGCTCGTTCTGTATCCAGCGGCGTTGCTGTCGGATGCTCGCCGATACGAGAACGGCGGCTAAAACGAGCGAGCCGCCGAATACGGCCCAGATCCGTGGATCGGTCCAAACCTCGCTGCCCGGTTTCTGGTTGAGCCGCACGATCGCGAAGAAGAAAGCGATGGACCAAACAATGGCCGGAAGATTGGTGAACACGTGGTGCATCGGGCTCGCGACGCGCCTCGCGTTGTAGTCGAGCTGGGCGAGGTGACGTTCGAGTTGTTCTCGAAGCGACTCACCGAATTCTTGTTCGCGCCGCGCTTGCGCCCGGTGACTCCGGCGCAGGAACCCTGGCCAGAGCAGCACCGCGGCCGCGCCGAGGATAGGAATGCCGAGATCCCAACCCGTGAGCACATTCTCCTCGCGAGGATAAATCATGAGCCCGGCGACCACCAACAACGCGGCCACGAAGAATCCGCTCACCCCGTAGACGACTCGTCGCTCGCAGCGGCGCTGCGCTTGCAGCTTCGCCTCGTCGCGCCGCAACGCCAGGCGGAGCAGCGTTTCGTTCACCCCGTGCAACGGCGTCGCGTCCTGAGAGCGCCAGACTTCCATCAGATCGTTGAGATTCATGATTCGTTTGCCTCCGTCCGTTTGACGGCCAACGCCGTCTTGATCCGGTTGATCTTCACTCCCACGTTGCTCTCCGTGATGCCGACAATTCCGGCGATTTCCTTGTAGCTGAATCCTTCGAGCAGCAGCAGGGCCACGGAGCGATCGACTTCCTTCAACTGCGCGATCTGTTGATACAGCCATTCGATGCGCGGATCGCGTCCGTCCGAGGACGACGTGGTCAACACGCCTTCCCACGATTCGAACGGCTGTTGGCCGCGCCGATGTCTGATTTCCTTGCGCGTCCACGCAATCGCCGTGTTGAGCGCGATGCGAAACAGCCACGTGCGCACAGCCGATTCTCCGCGGAACGCGTCCACCGATCGCCAGACCTGCAGCGCAATCTCCTGAAAAAGATCCTGCCGGTCCGCATGCTCGAACGCATAAGCATGGACCACTTTGAAGAGGATGCCTCTGTGTTCCGCCAGCCAACCGCCAAAGATAAGATCGCGCTCGCTGTCGTGCATGGGTGTTTGACGCGTTAGTAGCGCGAAACGGCCCTTTTCTTACACCCGAATGAGGATTTCGCGACCGATCGTCGAGGCTGGCGAGCGACGACCGCGGGTGGAGGATTGTGTCGCGCGTTCAGCTCTGCTTGAGAAAGCGCATGCTCTTCACGCTGCAACGCTCCGGCGTCCGAGGAAATCACGTTGGCGGTCTGCGACGCGTCTGCTGTTACGCGGTGTTGGCTTTAGGGCTCACGCAGGTCGCACCACCTGCAGCCGCGCAGACAGCGGTCTTCGATTCGCATGTGCATTTGTGGCATGGAGAGGCGTCGCTGCAGGCTTACGAGGAGCAGCTGAAGCAGCATGGACTCGAAGTAGCGGGCCTTGGCGCGATGTGGTTTGGCGGAATGAATCAGGCGCTGGCGGGCCGCACTGCACAGATTCAGGCGGGCAACGACTCGATCATCGCGCTGGCCGCTGAGCATCCCAAGCTCGTGCCGATCGCAACGGTTCATCCGTATGACGGCGCAGTTGCGTTGGCAGAGCTGGAACGCGTCGCCGCCAAGGGAGTGAGGGTTCTCAAGCTGCACCCGCACACGCAGCAGTTCGACCCGGACGATCCGCGGGTGCTGACGCTCGTCCGCCGAGCGGGCGAGCTCGGTGTGATCGCGATGATCGACAACGCGAACATTCTTCCGGGTGACAGCGAGAAGTTGTTCAACCTCGCGCTCAAGGCTCACGAAACGAAGTTCGTCTTCGCCCATCTTGGCGGGATGAATTTCCGCTTTTGGAACATCCTCAAAGCGGCGCGCACGGCCCAGGGTTTGTTCGCGGAGAACATCCACTTCGATATCTCTGCCGTCGTCGCGGTGTTCGCCGATTCGCCAGTGGAGGACGAGTTCGTGTGGACGATGCGCAACGTTGGAATCGAGCACGTGCTGCTCGGTTCGGACTTTCCGCAGTATTCGCTGAAGCAGAACTTGGAGGCGCTGGAGCGCTTGCCGCTCGACGAGAGCGAAAAGGCTAAAATTCGCTACGAGAACGCCCGCGCGTTGTTTGGGCTGAAGTGACGTCGAGACGTGCCGGTCTCTGATGCGGAGTGTCCGGATGAGAAATCTTTGAATCGCGCAAGGCGTCCGGCTCTCCTGCGCGGGCCCCATGACCGCCCCGGCCCTGCTTCACGTTGGCGTTTTTCTCGGACTCAATCTGATCGTCGCGATTCTGACGTGGTGGCATTGCCGCCGCGCCAAGCCGCGGGGATCGGAGGCGCGCGAATACTTCCTCGCGAGCGGTTCGCTCAACTGGGTCTTCATCGCCGGTTCGCTCACGTTGACGAACATCAACACCGACACGCTCGTCGGCTGGAACGGCAATCAGATGCTGCTCGTCGTGTGCTGGGAACTGGCCGGTGTGCCGGGTCTCATCCTGCTCGCGAAGGTCTTCGTGCCGCTTTACTACCGCTACAAGTGCACGACGGTCACGGAGCTGCTCGAGCGTCGCTACAACAACAAACATGTCCGCGCGACGGTCGGGTCGATTTTCTTGTTGGGCGACATTTTCATCTTTCTTCCGGTGATGCTCTATACGAGTTCGCTGTTGCTCCGAACGATGTTCGATCTCGATCTTCCGCTGATCGCGATCGCGAGTTGCACGGCGGTCGTGGGAGCGGCGTATGCGATCGGCGGCGGGCTGCGGGCGGTGGCGATCTCGGACACCTACAGCGGCGTGATCGTGCTGGGCATGGCGTTGCTCGTGGCCTTCTTTTCGATGCAAGCGGTGAACTGGGATTTGTCCGGCGTTCCGCCGGAGCGGCTCACGTTGATCGGTGGTCCGGACTCCGTGCTGCCGTGGCAGACGCTGCTGACCGGGATGATTTTCACCCAGCTTTATTACTGGAGCACCAACCAGACGATCACGCAGCGCGTGCTGGCGGCGCCATCGATCCGCGAAGCGCAGAAAGGTGCGTATGGCGCCGCCGTGGTGCGATTGCTGATCGTGCCGCCGATGGTCGTGCTGCCGGGACTCGCCGCGTATCAGCTTTTCGGTCCGCTCGGCGATGCGACGTATGGTCGAATCGTTTCCGCCGTGCTGCCTTCGTGGCTCCTGGGTGCGTTCGGCGCGGCGATGTTCGCGGCGGTGATGACGAGCTACAACGCGACGCTGAATTCGGCCGCGTCGCTCTACGTCTGCGACCTGCACCAAAAATACATCAATCCGAGCGGCAGCATTCGCCGGTTGAGCGTGTGGCTGCAGGTGGGGTTTGCGATCCTGTCGGTGGCGATGGTTCCGCTCTACATGAATGCGGAAAGCATCATTCAACTCATTCAGCAGCTGCTCGGGCTTTTCAGCATGCCGATCCTGGCCGCGTTCATCACCGGGCTGCTCTTTCGCAACGTCGACGCGCGCGCGGTGATCGCGACGATCGTTTTCGGCTCGGCGTTCTACGCTGCGTTGTCGTTTGGCTGGCCGGAACTCCATGCCAGGAATCCATCGCTGCCGAAGCCGTGGCATTTCCTTCACTTGATGGCGCTCACGGTTTGGGCGTGCGTGGGATTTGCCCTCGCGCTGAACCGCATCGGGTTCGGACGGCGCGCTGAATTTGAACTCGGCACGCGTGACGCGTGGCGGAACGTGCTCTCTGTTTTGCGAGCTTAGGTAACACCGGCGGCACCGCGGCGCTCGCTTACAATTCGGCGATCCTGATGTTCCGATACTCGCATCTCATCGGGACGTCGGGATGAACTTGGAATCGCAGCGGCGCAGCGCCGGCGAACTTGGCGTCGGTGTATTCCGAAGCTTTCACCCCGTTGATCCAACAGGTGAAGGTGTCGCCCTTCGCTTGAACGCGAATGGTATTCCACGCGCCTTCGGGCTTCATCAGTTTCTGAGCGTCCTTCGCCTGACCTTCCTCCGGATAGGCTGGTTTTCCTCCGGTATAAAACGAACCGGACATATCCACGCGCAAACTACCGGACACGCCGAGCTGCAATTGAATGGGCGGGCTTCGCATCTCGAGACCCGTATCGATGCTGCGGGGCGTCGTCGACTTCCATCGGACGTCGAATTCGATGACGAAGTCGCGGAACGCTTTCTGGGTGGCGAGGTAGTTACCTTTGAGAGCGGCGTCGTTTTCGCCGATCAGGACGCCGTCCTCGATGCGCCAGAATCCCTGCGAGGCTTCGGCGTTGAAGTGCGAGAGATCCTTGCCGTCGAACAGCGGCGCGAAGTTCGGTTCGCCGGCGGAGCCGTAGACAAGCGCCGCGAGGCAAGAGCCGGAGGCGAGGAGGGTTTTCCGCAGGAGGAAGGTGAGAAGCGATTGTTTCATCGGGGCAACAAGGGGGAGGCGAAGGTGAGTTGAAGCAGCGGGTTGGGCAACATTCGCTCCGAGCAGGACCCTGCCGGGGCCAAGTTCTCTGCGAGCATCGTTGTTCGGGACATGGCTAATGGAGCTTCGGCGGCTGGTTCGTGTCATCGCATGGGAGTGCTGCCTGCTTTGGTGTCGCGCCGCTCGCGTCGCGCCCGAATCTCGTCAGCAATTCGCGAGAGACGTTCGGCTTCGTCGAGCGGAGTAGTGGCCGAGGTCGTGTCGCCAGAAGAGCTGAAAAATTGCCGGATACCTGTGGCGCGGAGCTTCGTGCGCAATGTTTCCTCATCGAACTCTGTGGTGTTGACGCGATAAGAAGCCGCAAGAGCGGCGACTATGTCGCGCGGATCGACGAGGCCGGTTCGGAGCATGAATTGCTGGCCCGAACGGGAGCGCTTTTCGTGCAGCTGAATGAAATTCATTCCATCCCGCTGCGTGAGTGTAATGGCGACATCGGCGTCTTCATGGATCCAAATTTCATCAGCGCCGCCGCAGTCCAATGCCTTCAAGACAAGGAGCGCTAGGTCGGCGACTGTCCGACGAAACCCCCGGATCGGCATGGACCAGACCGAGAATGGCTGCGTGTGCAGCATGCGTTTCCTCAGTTCCCAATAAGTGCTCACGGGTTCACCCGTTAGCTCTTCGAAATGTCTCAGCACCTGCGCGAACTCCGGGTCGTCCTCCGATACGAGAGGGCAAATCGTTAATCCGGATTCACTGCTGTTGGCCTCAGCTACGGTGACGAACAAGCTTTCCTCATGCTGCACAAGCTCGCCCTTGATTCGCTCAGGAATGGCGAACGATACAAATCCTAGATCGACGTGGCGCACCGCTGGGGGAGGGGATAAGGTGAGTGCCGTCGGAAAGACGTCGACGCCCTTCGCCTCCAAGATTGGGGCGAGGCGGTGCTGCCAATACAGCCCGATGGCGAGAAGCGAAGCCAACAGCAGCGCGACAAGAACGAATGCGATCCGCATCGCGCTCGGTTTGTGACGACCGTTCGCCTGCGGGGCAAGCACTGGACCTAAGGAGTGCGCTGACGGGCGTGGTGCTCGCTTCAGGGCGCGTCAAACGGGTGTTTGGGGTGACTGCTGCTTCTCAGTCCGGCTGCCAGTCAACGCTCCTGGACTCCCTTGAAAGTATGCCGAAAAAAGGTTTGCGGATCGCGGCGAGCACGGTCGATTCGGCCGGTAACCAGAAGGCGCCGCATGACCCCGCATCGCATTTACACCATGAGCGTCGCGCGTGTGTATCCGCTGTATGTTACGAAGGCGGAGCGGAAGGGGCGGACGAAGGCGGAGGTGGATGAGATCATCTGCTGGTTGACCGGTTACACGCAGAAGCAACTCGAGACGCAGATCGCGAAGCAGACGGATTTTGAAACGTTCTTCGGCAAGGCGCCGCGGTTGAATCCGTCCCGCTCCTTGATCACCGGAGTGATCTGTGGAATTCGCGTGGAGGAGATCGAGGAACCCTTGATGCGAGAAATCCGCTATCTCGATAAGCTCATCGACGAACTCGCGAAGGGAAAAACGATGGAGAAGATCCTGAGAAAATAGTTTCGCAAAACTGTCGGATCAGTCGGGCTGCTCGGCAAATTCATGCGAAAATACCGAGTGTTCCGGCAGGTTGCTGCGGCTCGTCTTGCATGGAGACGAGGGTGGCCAGACAGTGCGGCGTGGAATCAGGCGAACAACTTTGCCTTGCGTGTGGGCTCTGCTGCGACGGCACGCTCTTCGATCTCGTGAAACTCGAGGCGAGCGACGATGCGGCGAAGGTGAAAGCGCTGGGGCTGCCGGTGAAGGTTTCGCGCGGCAAGGTGCCGATCGCCCGGTTTCCGCAACCCTGCGCGGCGTTGTGCGCGGATCGCACGTGCCGGCTCTACACGGATCGGCCCTGGCAGTGTCGCGTTTTCGAATGCCGCACATTCAAGGACGCGAAGGCGCGCCGGATCACGTTCGCGTCGGCGCTGCGGATCGTGAAACAGGCGCGCCGGCGAGCGGATAACATCCGCCGGTTGCTGCGCGAACTAGGCGATAACGACGAGCACCGCGCGTTGGGGGAACGCTTTCATCGCACCTCCGAACGCATGGAGTCGACGAACGCGGATGCGACGGCGAAGGCGAAGTATGCGGATTTGAGCCTGGCGGTGCACCATCTCAAGCGGCAGGCGTTCGATCGCTTTTATACGCAAACCGCAACGCCGGGCGCGGTGGCATCGGCGGAGATGCAAGGGTCGGGAATTTGACGAAGCCGATGCGCCGAACTGGAGGCGCAGCTTACGAAGCCGGGAGATTGGTTGCACCGGTGAATTGACGGCGCCGCGGATTGCGATTGGCCCTGCGGTCGAACTAGAACACGAGCTCGTCCACGTTGTTGCTTATGCGAATTCGTAATTGGTTTCCGTATCGCGATCCGCTCGGGGTTTTGTTCGCGCGCGACAGGGGCGTGAGCAATGGGATCGATGGCCCAATCGACACACCCCGGCGCTTGGCGCCACCCCTCTTTTTAGAGGGGAGTCGGTTGGACGGGGCGTGTGCCGTTCTTGCTGTGACGTTGCGCGTTTTGCTGCTGATCGCATGCGCGGTCGGTGGGCCCGCGCGGCTGCTGGCGTTCTCCCCGCAGCACGTCGTGTTTACGTGGCAGGGCGACACGGGCACCACGCTCACGGTCAATTATCAGACGCTGGGCGACCGCAAGGTGACGCCGCAGGTGTTCTACGACACGCATCCGCGCGGCGGTCGATTGGACGAGTATCGGCATCGCGCCGAAGGCCGATCGTTCCAAATCCCCGGGATCGAGGATCGTTGGATTCATCGTGTGGAACTCACCGGCCTCACGCCGGGCAGCACGGTCTATCTCACGGCGGGCGATCCGGCGCTCGGAACCTCGCGAGAGATCAAAGTTCGCACGATCCCGCACGACGACCGTCCGCTGCGTTTCATCGCGGGCGGAGACTTGGATGCGAAACACGACACGCGTGAGCTGTTGCGTCTGGCGGCGACCTTTTCGCCGGACTTTGTGCTGATTGGCGGCGACATCGCGTATGACGACGGCAAGCTCAGCAATCTCGGGATGTGGGATTCGTTGCTGAGTTACTGGGCGGACGAAATGATCACGCCCGACGGTTTTGCGATCCCGTTCGTCGCCGCGATCGGCAATCATGAAGTGCGCGGCGGCTACGCCGGTAAGATCGAAGATGCGCCGTTCTACTTTTCGTTTCTCGGCCAGCATCCGGAATCGCGCAGCTATTTCGCGCATCGCTTTGGCGCCAACCTGGCGGTGATCACGCTCGATACCGGGCACATCGCGCCGCACGAGGGCGCGCAGACGCAGTGGCTCGAGGAAACGTTGGAGCGGTTCAAAGATGTTCCTTTTCGAGCGGCGCAGTATCACGTGCCGCTTTATCCCTCGACGCGGAGTTTCGACGACCGGTGGGCTGCGCTCGGACGCAAACACTGGCTGCCGTTGTTCGATCGTTACGAGCTGACGGTGGCGTTCGAAAACCACGAGCACACCTTCAAGCGCAGTCACCTGCTGCGAAACAACGAAGTCGTGACGGAAGGCGGCACCCTTTACCTTGGGGACGGCGCGTGGGGCCGCGAGCAGCGTCCGGTGACGAAGGGCGGGCGTTGGTATCTCAAGAAGGCTGCGCAGATGCTCCATTTCTGGGTGGTGGACGTGGATCGGAACGGACTCGTTTATCGTGCGATCGATCGGCAGGGGCGGATGTTCGATGTTTATCCCGCCGACACTCCGGGAGCCGCGGAGGCGGAGGCGCTCTACAGCACCATCCGCTCGCGCTACATTTTGCCTTCGGGCATCGCTTCCGGACGCATGGTGCACGAAACGGCCGAGACGACCGACTACGCCACCGTCATCCAACTCCACAATCCGTTCGAAACGCCAATGACGGTCGCGATGGCGTATCACAGCGGCCCCCTTTATGCGCGCGCGGAGGGATTGCCGGTGAAGCTTCGAGTCGAGCCGGGCGAACGGAAAGAGCATGCGTTCACGTTGCATCTGGCGCAGTCGCAGCATCCCAAAGATACGCGTTACTGGGTGAGCACGATTGTGGAGGTCGAGCAAGAGAGCGGCATGCCGGATGTTTATGAAACGACGTTGACGGTTCAGTCCTCCGCGCGCGGGCGTCCGTGATTTTCTCGGATCGTGCGATAAGACCGGCGGCGACACGCAACGCTGGCGAACGGGAGCGGTCTATTTAGCCGGCCGCACGAGGCAGCCCCTCGGACGACGCAAAGGCTTTTCGACCGGAGGTTATCATGAGCACGTCTTCGTCTTTTTCGTCGTTGAACCGGCGGCAGTTCACTCGCTCCGCCATCGTCGCGGGGACGGCCATCGCGGCGGGCGCGCTGCCCTTGCGAGGCATCGCCGCGGAGCGCCGCCGCGTTCGCACGGGAGTGATCGGTTGCGGCAGTGTTTCCGGCTCGTATTTGCCGGTGCTGGTGGAGTCGCCGTTTGTTGAGGTCGTGAGCCTTTGCGACATTCGGCCGGAGCGCGCTCGCGATCAGGCGGCGCGTTTCGGAATCGCGCATCATTATCCGCATGTCGACGCGATGCTGGCGGGGGAGCGCTTCGATTTCCTCGTCAATCTCACCGACATGCAGGCGCATGAAGATCTGAATCGGCAAGCGCTTGCGGCGGGGAAGCATGTCTGGAGCGAAAAACCGCTCGCGAACTCTCTGGCTGGTGGACAACGCCTGCTCGCGATGGCGCGGGAAAAGAGCCTGCGGCTGTGGGGCGCGCCGATCACGGTGCAAAGTCCGCAATTCGCATTCATGGCGCAGACGCTCGCGCGCGGCACACCCGGCAAGATCGCGGCGGCGCACGCGACGTATGGTCATGAAGGACCGAATTGGGCGTCGTTTTTCTACGAAGAGGGCGGCGGCAGCATGCCGGATCTGATGGTTTACAGCCTCACGTCGCTCACGGGGTTGTTGGGACCGGCGAAACGCGTGACGGCGATGCTCAGCATCGTCTCGCCCGAACGGACGATCACCGACAAGGGCAGGATCGCGGTGACGGAGGAAGATAACGCGATGGTGTTACTCGATCACGGAGGCGGCGTGATTTCGCACCTCCAGTCGGGATTCAACTATTTCAATCCGCACGGTCACGACGGAAGCCAGGAGCAGCGGCACACGCTTTCGATTGTTGGAACGCACGGCACGATGAGATTGGTCGGTTACGACTGGGCGCCGCAGGCGGTGGAGTTGGCCACGCACGATCGACCGCGTCCGCAGCGATATGCGACGGAGGCGAAAGGTTATCTTTGGCAGCAGGGAGCGGCGCTGGCGGCGGAATGTCTGGTGACCGGCAAGGAGCTTCTCGCGACGCCGGAGCATGCGTTGCATGTGTTGGAAATCATCACGGCGGCGCGCGAATCGCATCGCACGGGACGGCGGATGGAGCTCACGTCGACGTTCAAGTGGCCGGTGGTCGAGTAGCGGTGGCATCGCTGTTGCAATGACCTGCGCCGGCGGCGCGTGCTTGCACTCGCGATCCGGGTCGGAGTGTGCACCGTGGCGAGTTCATCATGAATCGTCGTTCACTCACTCCTCGCGTTCGCGCGGCGCTGCGCCGGTTGGCGGCAGGGCCGCAGGATATGCGCGACGAAGCGCTGCTGAAAGAGATCAACGACGAGATGAAGAAGCTGCCGGTGGACGAGATCGCTTATATCCGCGATCGCGTGCGTTACTCGTGTCCGCCGTGCCCGATGGTTCAATCGGTGGTGCTGATGTTGAACGGGCTGATCGAGGTGAAGAATCTTCAGCTCTGATTGGGGGCAGCGCGGCCTCAAGAGCGGACGGGAGGGGCGTGTCCGGGTATTTCGGCGCACGATCCTGTGCGCGAGAGGGTTGCACTTATCTGTTCAATTCTGATTGAACATGGGGCGATAACCCTACATCCCCATCGGGCTTATCCTGATGAGCTCTCCGGCTTCTACCGATTCGTCTGCTGCTTCCTTGCAGCCGGAGGTGTCTGTGGAGGATGTTTCAGTCCCGCGCGAACTTGCCGTGGCGCTTCGCGGAGAACCGGCCCGTGTCGCTCGTCTTCTCGTTCTATTCACCGTCCATGGACGGAGCGGTGGTGGAAATCCACGGCGCGGAAATCGTC